>NZ_JBFAOH010000001.1:0-678376 GCF_040675175.1 Nonomuraea sp. NPDC049649 | reverse complement strand
CCCATAGATGATGGGGTTGATAGGCCGGGTGTGGAAGCGCGGTAACGTGTGGAGCTGACCGGTACTAATAGGCCGAGGACTTGACCACAAAGCAGCCTGTTGTGGGTTTTTGCTCGCGTCCATTATGCGATTCTGAGACAGCAAGCACTGTGTGTGTTTGTGTGTTTCGTAGTGTTTCGGTGGTTATGGCGGGAAGGAAACACCCGGTTACATTCCGAACCCGGAAGTTAAGCTTCTCTGCGCCGATGGTACTGCACTCGGGAGGGTGTGGGAGAGTAGGTCGCCGCCGGACAATCTTTGATATGGGAAAGGGCCTTGACGGTTACGTCGGGGCCCTTTCTTGTTTTATGTGCAGGGCCCTGGGACGGTAGTCTCGGGGCCTTGCTTGTTTGTTTTGGAGGGTTCTGGGGTTGTTACCTCAGGGCCTTTCTGCAGCTCAGGAGTGTCCTACCTCAGAAAGGCTCCCGAAGCGGATCAGCGGTCCAGAAGCAAGGGCTCGATCCGATATGGGATCTGGGTGGACAGGGCGATCGTGGTGTCGGTGCGCTGTACCGCCGGTGAGGTGAGAATGTCGGCGATGATGTCCTGCAGGTGTTCGGTCGTCCGGGCCACCACCCGGCAGAGCAGGTCGTGCTGGCCGCTGGTGCCGTGTACCTCCAGGATCTGCGGCACGGCCCGCAACGTCGCCACCGCTTCGGCGAGGCGCCCCTGGGCGATCTGCAGCCAGACGAACGCCAGGATCGGGTAGCCGGCGCGGGCCGGGACGACGGTCGGCCCGAAGTCCTCGATCACGCCGCTCGCCGTCAGCTTGTCGAGGCGGGCCTGGACGGTGCCGCGCGCGACCCCGAGCCGGCGGGCCAGTTCGGTCAGCCCGATGCGGGGATGGGCGCGCATGGTCACGAGTAGGCGGGCGTCCAGGTCGTCCATGGCGGTCCCTCTTCCGACTGTGCGATTCGACCAGAAGAATCATGAAATAGCGGGCGAAACCTAGCGTATCGCGCAGCAAAACTGGCCGCTCTTGTCAGATAACCGGAGCCTTGCTGTCATCTTTGGCATGTTCGAGGAAGCGCAGTATTTCGCCCCGATCTCCACCCAGGACGACGGGTCGGTAGTGGTCGAGCTTGCCGAGTCCCACCCCGGGTTCGCTGACTCCGTGTACCGGGCCCGCCGCAACGCGATCGCCGCCCTGGCCATCGGCTACGAGCGCGGCACGCCGATCCCGGTGGCCGAGTACACCGAGCAGGAGCACGAGGTCTGGGCGCTGGTCAGCCGCGAGCTGGCCATCAAGCACCGCAAGTACGCCACCGCCGAGTACCTCGACGCCACCGCCCGGCTCGGCCTGCCCGCGGACCGCATCCCGCAGCTGCAGGAGGTCGGCGAGCTGCTGCAGCCGCTGACCGGCTTCCGCTACCTGCCCGCCGCGGGGCTGGTGCCGCTCCGCGAGTTCTACGGCGTGCTGGCGGACGGATACTTCCACTCCACCCAGTACATCCGCCACCATTCCGTGCCGTTCTACACCCCGGAGCCGGACGTCGTCCACGAGGTCATCGGGCACGCCAACGCGCTCGCCGGCGACCGGTACGCGGCGCTCTACCGGCTGGCGGGTGAGGCGGCGCGGCGGGTCGAGAGCGAGGAGGCGCTGGAGTTCGTCTCCAAGGTGTTCTGGTTCACGCTGGAGTTCGGCGTGATGCACGAGGGCGGCGAGCTCAAGGCCTACGGTGCAGGGATTCTCTCCTCGTACGGGGAGATCGAGGAGTTCCGCGGCATGGACATCCGGCCGCTGGACGTGGCCGCGATGGGAACCACCCACTACGACATCACCAAATATCAGGACGTGCTGTTCGCGGCCGACTCCCTCGCCCACCTGGAGGACGTCGTCGGCGGCTTCTGGGCCACCTGCGACGACGACTCCATCGCGCGCCTGATGGCGGAACGACCTCAGCACGCCTAGCGACGAGCCTGGAACGCCTTCCACAGAGCCCCGGGCAGCCGAGAGCCCGCGCCGCACGGATCGCAACCCAGGCCAACCGGAAGCCCCGGGCGGTGGCGGGCCGTCGGATCGGGGCCATGATGGAGCTATGAGTTCTCTGACCTACCGTGTGTGCGTCGTGTGCATGGGCAACATCTGCCGCTCCCCGATGGCCGAGGTCGTGCTCCGCAAGGTGCTGGCCGATCATGGGCTGGGCGATCGGGTGATCGTGGAGAGCGCCGGCACCGGCGGGTGGCACGCGGGTGGGCCGATGGACGAGCGGGCGATGCGGGCGCTGGCCACCAGCGGTTACGACGGGTCCGGTCACGTGGCCCGGCAGTTCACCGCCGACTGGTTCGACCGCTATGACCTCGTGCTGGCCATGGACCGCGACAACCGCGCGTTCCTCAGCCGGATGGCGCCCTCCGGCGTGGAGGTGCGGCTGTTCCGCTCCTTCGACCCGCAGGCGCCCGCCGGCGCGGAGGTGCCCGACCCGTACTACGGCGGCGAGGAGGGGTTCACGGAGGTGCTCGCGCTGGTCGAGGCCGCCTCCCAGGGCATCGCCAAGCACATCGCCGATGAGATCGGTTGAGGATCTCGGCACGTCACACGGATGGCGGCTGCAGCGGGGCGTGCTAGAGGACGGGCGCGTGGTGTTCGCCAAGACGGGCGCCGTCTCGCCGCTGTTCGCCTCGGAGGCGGCCGGGCTGCGGTGGCTGGGCGAGGTGATCGACGTGCCCGAGGTGATCGAGGCGGGCGAGGACCGGCTGGTCCTGTCGTGGGTGGACGAGGAGCCGCCGTCCGCCGCCGCGGCCGAGCGTTTCGGCCGCGCTCTCGCCCGCATGCACCGCGCCGGAGCCGACGCCTTCGGCGCGCCCTGGCCGGGCTTCATCGCCGAGCTGCCGATGGACAACGCGCCCGCGGAAGACTGGCCGGAGTTCTACGCGAAGCGGCGGGTGCTGCCGTTCGCCCGGCAGGCCCGGCTGCCCTCCCGCGACCTGGCGCTCATCGACCGGGCGGTGGCGCGCTTCGCCGAGGTCGCCGGGGAGCCGGAGCCGCCCGCGCGCATCCACGGCGACCTGTGGAGCGGCAACCTGCTCTGGTCCGGCGGCCGGGTCGTGCTCATCGACCCCGCGGCCCACGGCGGCCACCGGGAGACCGACCTGGCCATGCTCGCCCTGTTCGGCGCCCCGTACCTGGATCGGATCCTGGGCGCGTACCAGGAGGAGTGGCCGCTCGCGGACGGCTGGCGCGAGCGGGTCCCGCTGCACCAGCTCCACCCGCTGCTCGTGCACGTGGTGCTGTTCGGCGGCGCGTACCACGGCGGCCTGATGGACGCCGTGGCCCGGGTGCTGGCGCTCTAGGAGTTCAGCCGCCTGATGACCTCGTCGTGCAGGAGGCCGTTCGTGCACACCAGGCTGCCGCCCTCCAGGCCGGGCGCGCCCGAGATGTCGGTCCAGCGCCCGCCGGCCTCCTCCACGATGACAGTGAGCGCCGCCATGTCCCACGGCGACAGCTCCGGCTCGGCGGACAGGTCCACCGACCCTTCGGCGACCATCATGTGCGACCAGAAGTCCCCGTACGCGCGAGTACGCCAGCAGGCGCGGCCCAGGTCCAGGAAGCCGCCCAGCATGCCCCGCTCCTCCCAGCCGCCGAAGCTGGAGTAGGAGAAGGACGCGTCCTCCAGGCTCGCGACGGACGACACGCGCATGGCGCTCGCCTTCGTGAGGCTCTTGCCGGTCCAGGCGCCGCCGCCGGTCGCCGCCCACCAGCGCCGGCCCAGGGCCGGAGCCGACACCAGGCCGACCACGACCTTGCCGTGCTCCATGAGCGCGATCAGCGTCGCCCAGACGGGGACGCCGCGCACGAAGTTCTTGGTGCCGTCGATGGGGTCGATGATCCACGACCTGTCGCCCCAGCCGGTGTTGCCGAACTCTTCACCTACCACCGCGTCGCGCGGCCTGGCACGGCGCAGCGTGCCGCGGATCGCCTCCTCGACGGCCCGGTCGGCGTCGCTGACCGGGGTGAGGTCCGGCTTGGTCTCGACCTTGAGGTCGACGGCCTTGAACCGCCGCATCGTCAGGTCGTCGGCGGTGTCCGCCATGACGTGGGCGAGACGGAGGTCATCGTGGTATCCCTGCACGTTGTGTCACGTTACCGTGCTCCCCGTGCGTAACAGCAGTCACCCGTACGGGAATTTCTGGTAAGTCCGCTTCCGGTTACTCGCTAGTAGCATGCTGGTATGTCTCTCGACGTCGGCGATCTGCTGCTTCAGACGGTGCCTTTCGCCCGCACCCTCGGCATCACCTTCGACTCCGCCGCGGACGGGCACGCCGTCTGCCGCCTGCCGGACCGGGCCGACCTGCACAACCATGTGGGCGGTCCGCACGCGGGCGCCCTGTTCACCCTGGCCGAGTCGGCGTCCGGGGCGGCCATGCTCACGGCCTTCGGCGACCAGCTCGACCGGGCCGTCCCCCTGGCCACCGCCGCCGCCGTCCGCTATCTCAAGCTCGCCAAGGGCGAGATCACGGCGTCGGCGCGGCTGCTCGCCTCCCGCGAGGACGTGGTGGGGCGGCTCGACGCGGGGGAGCGGCCGGAGTTCGATGTCGAGGTCGAGGTACGGAACGAGGAAGGCACAGTCGTGGCCGCCCTCACGGTCTCCTGGACCCTGCGCCCCTCCCGCTGACCGGTCTGTTCCTCAACCCCGGCATCTCCGACCTTCACCACACGGCATGTAGACGGTTCCTAAGGGGTTCACTCCGGCTTGGGGGGTTGACTCCGGCTCAGGACGCCTGCTCACGGGGCGTCGTCGAGGGCGCCTTCACGGCTGGCCAGCAGGCGGCGGAGCGACTCCAGGCGGGCCGGGTCGGCGTGACCGGCGGCCACCCAGGCGTCCAGGGCGCAGCCGTCCGTCAGGTGCGTGCAGCCCTTGGGACACTCGACCGACCCCTCCACCAGGTCGGGGAAGCCCGCCAGCACCGTCTCCGCCGAGACGTGGGCCAGCCCGAAGCTGCGCACCCCAGGTGTGTCGATGATCCACCCGCCCTCCGGCAGCTCCAGCGCGACGGCCGAGGTCGAGGTGTGGCGACCCCGTCCGGTGACCGCGTTGACGTTGGCGACGGCCCGGTTCGCGTCGGGGACGAGCGCGTTGACCAGCGTCGACTTGCCCACCCCTGAGTGGCCGACCAGCACGCTGACGCGCCCCTTGAGATGGCTGTGCAGCTCGTCCAGGGAGCCGCCCCGGTGGACGACGACGTGCGGCACCCCCAGCGGCGCGTACAGGTCCACCAGCTCGTCGGGCGGCGCCAGGTCGGACTTGGTCAGGCAGAGCAGCGCGTCTATCCCCGCGTCGTACGCCGCCACCAGCATCCGGTCGATCATCCGCGGCCGGGGCGGCGGATCTGCCAGCGCCGTCACGATGACGAGCTGGTCGGCGTTGGCCACCACGGGACGCTCGATGCCGTCGGTGTCGTCGGTGTCGTCGGCCGAGCGCCGCAGCATGGACGTGCGCGGCTCCACCCGCACCACCCTGGCGAGGGTGTCGGGCCGGCCGGAGACGTCGCCCACGAGCGCCACCCGGTCGCCCACCACGATGCCCTTGCGGCCCAGCTCGCGTGCCTTCATGGCGACCACCAGGCGGCGCTGCTTCTTGCGCCTGCCCTCCACCAGCGCGGTGTAGCGGCCCCGGTCGACCGCCACCACGAAGCCCTGCACCGCGTCCTCGTGGGCAGGGCGGATCCGGGTCCGCGGCCTGGAGCCCCTGCCCGGCCTGACCCGTACGTCGTCTTCGTCGTACTCCCGTCTTCTCAGCGATCCACTCCCATGACCTCGCTGTCTTGTCCGGAGGGCCCGCCTACCCGGCGACGGACGGCGCATCCACGCACGCTGATCACCGGTCGCCCAGCATGGCGGCCCACATGCCGGGGAACTCCGGCAACGTCTTACCCGTCGTCGCGATGTTCTCCACCTGCACGCCGGGGACCGCGAGGCCGATGACCGCGCCCGCGGTGGCCATGCGGTGGTCGTCGTAGCTGTGGAAGAGGCCGCCGCGCAGCGGGCGCGGGCGGATGACCAGCCCGTCGGCGGTCTCCTCGGCGTCGCCGCCGAGCCGGTTGATCTCGGTGACCAGGGCGGCGAGCCGGTTGGTCTCGTGGCCGCGCAGGTGGGCGACCCCGCGGATGCGGCTCGGCGAACCGGCCAGCGCGGCCAGCGCGGCGATGGTCGGGGTCAGCTCGCCCACGTCGCGCAGGTCGGCGTCGATCCCCGTGATCTCGCCCGTACCGCTCACCACGAGGTCGGCGACCTCCCCGGAGGAGGACTCCAGGCGCACGTCGGCGCCCATCCGGGCGAGCAGGCCGCGCAGCTCGTCGCCCGCCTGGGTGGTCTCCAGCGGCCAGCCGGGGACCGTGACGGTGCCGCCGGTGACGAGGGCGGCGGCCAGGAACGGGGCCGCGTTCGACAGGTCGGGCTCCACCACCCACTCGCGGGCGGCGATCGGGCCCGGCTCGACGACCCACAGGTCGGGCCGGCTGTCGTCAACCTCGACGCCCGCGCTGCGGAGCATGTGGACGGTCATCCGGATGTGCGGCTGCGAGGGCACCGGCGGGCCGGCGTGGCGGACCGCGACCCCCTTCTCGAACCGGGCGGCGGCCAGCAGCAGCCCCGACACGAACTGCGACGAGGCCGAGGCGTCGACCGTCACCTCGCCGCCGGTGAGCGGCCCCTGGATGGTGAAGGGCAGCGCGTCGCCGTCGACCCGCGCGCCGAGCGCGCGCAGCGCGTCGAGGATCGGGCCCATCGGCCGCTTGCGGGCGTGCGGGTCGCCGTCGAACGTCACCGGGCCGTCGGCGAGCGCGGCCACCGGGGGCACGAAGCGCATGACCGTGCCGGCCAGCCCGGCGTCGATGTGCGCGCCGCCGCGGATCGGCCCCGGCGTGACCGCGTAGTCGACGGAGGAGGCCGTGGCGGCGGACTCGGTGAGC
Organism: Nonomuraea sp. NPDC049649; assembly: GCF_040675175.1. Lineage (NCBI taxonomy): Bacteria > Bacillati > Actinomycetota > Actinomycetes > Streptosporangiales > Streptosporangiaceae > Nonomuraea > Nonomuraea sp. NPDC049649. Next base: position 671,425 of record NZ_JBFAOH010000001.1, on the reverse strand, counting down.
GTGGCGCCGAGGGCGCGCAGCGCGGCCGCCATCAGGTCGGCGTCGCGGCCGCGCAGCGCGCGCCGTACGACGCCGGGACCGTCGGCGAGCGCGGCGAGCACCAGCGCCCGGTTGGTGACCGACTTCGAGCCGGGCAGCGAGACGGTCGCCGTGACGGGCGTGTCGGCGTGCGGAGCGGGCCAGTGGACGTCAGACATGGTAAAAGCCTACTGGCCCGGCGCGCTGACCCGGGAACTCGTACATGCGAGCGAATGTCGTACGTGGCAGTGTGGAGGCATGTGCGGGAGATACGCGTCGGCGCGGAGCAAGCACCAGCTCCTGGAGGAGTTCCAGGTGGAGCAGGACGCCGACCCTGACAAGGAGCTCGGCGCCGACTACAACGTGGCGCCGACCAAGAACGTCTACGCCGTCCTGAGCCGCGTGCCCGCGGAGGCTCAGCGGGCGGTGCGGCAGCTCCGGGTGGTCAAGTGGGGGCTGGTGCCGCCCTGGGCCAAGGACCCGTCCATCGGTTCGCGGATGATCAACGCGAGGGCCGAGACGCTGGCGGAGAAGCCGTCCTACCGGCGCGCGTTCGCCAAGCGGCGCTGCCTGCTGCCCGCCGACGGCTACTTCGAGTGGATGCCGGTCGAGGGCGACAAGAAGAAGAAACAGCCGTACTTCATCCACCCGGCCGACGGCGGGGTGCTGGCGATGGCGGGCCTGTACGAGTTCTGGAAGGACCCGGGCCGGGCCGACGACGACCCGCTGAAGTGGCTGGTCACCTGCACGGTGATCACCACCGACGCGGAGGACGAGCTGGGCCACATCCACGACCGGATGCCGATGATGATCGAGCGGGACCGGTGGGAAGAGTGGCTCGACCCGCAGGTCACCGACACCGGGCAGGCGCAGCGGCTGCTGGTCCCGGCCCAGCCGGGCAGGCTGACCGCCTATCCGGTCAGCACCGACGTCAACAACGTCAGGAACAACGGCCCGGGCCTCATCGAACCGCTGGCGGAGGAGGGGGAGGGCGCCCTCTTCTGAGGCGGCACGCCACCCTCAGCGAGCCGCTGGTCGCGGAGGGGAGGGGGCCCGCTCCTGAAAAGGTGTAAGGAGTGCGGGAAGTGGGCATCCGGTGAGGAAAGCCTGGCATCAGTGTCACGGCTTGCCAAATGCCCCAAAATCGCACCGCGCGGGATTCGGGGAGCTCCCGCCGCGGGTTGCCCTCACTTTCCCGGAGGTGCGGATCCGTGGACGTCGCGACCGCTCGTGAGCGACTGGAAGAGATGCTCGCCGAACTCGATCGGTCGATCGGGGTGCTGAAGGGCGGCCCGGTCTCGGTCGGGGAGTACTCGGCCGCCGACGCGGGGTCCGACCTGACCGACTCCGACAGTGCCAGGGCGATGCTCAACCTGGCCACCACGCAGCGCAGCGCCGTGCTCGCCGCGCTTAAAAGGCTGGACGAAGGCACCTACGGGCAGTGCGTCGACTGCGGCGGGAAAGTGCCGGAAGGCAGGCTCGAGGCCCGCCCCGAGGCGTCCCGCTGCGTGCAGTGCCAGTCCAAGCGCGAGCGCAGGCGTTAGCTCACCGCTTGCGGGCGCTGGCCACCAGGTGGATGCCGACCGTGTCGTCGTCGTCCGGATGCGCCTCCAGCTCGGTGCGGACGAGGTAGGACAGGGTCCGGGTGTCGGAGCCGAGCACGTGGTCGACCGTCGAGGGCGACAGCACCGTGCGCGGGCGCACCCACTCGACCTCCAGCCCGGCGCCCGTCAGCAGCTCGCGCAGCTGCGTGCTGCTGAAGCAGCGCGTGATGCTGCCGTCGGGCCACGGCACCAGCATGACCTCGCCGGTCTGCCGCAGGTGCTGCCACTGGCCCTGCTCGGCCAGGATCGCCATGCCCAGCACCAGCGAGTCGACGCACACCAGGGCGCGCCCGCCGGGCTTGAGCACGCGGGCCACGTCGCTCATCGCCGACTCGGCCATCAGCTCGATCGACAGCGCCCGTTCCTCGGCGACCACCGCGTCGACGCTCTCGTCCGGCAGGAAGGACAGGTCGTCGGCGCGCACGTGGCGGACCAGCCCCGCCTCCCGCAGCCGGACGGCCTCGGAGGTCCGGCGGAAGTCGAGCACCTCGATCACCCGGTGGCCCGCCCGGGCGGCCTGGCTGGACCACCGGCCGCGGCCGCCGGACAGGTCGAGGACGACGGAGGGATCGGCGGGGAGCCATCTGCTGAGCTGTTCGGCGACTACGGCGTGGTAAAAGGTCCAGTACGGCCCCAGCGTTCCTGAGCCGTTGAGTTCCTCGGCCGGAATGGGCAGCACGCGCGACTCCTGGGTTCCGGAAAATGGCTACCAGCCGGTGCGTATGGTTTTCCCCGCACCGGGTTGTTCGTCACCTTCTATCTTGGGGGAACAGACGAGCACACGGGCGTGTTGCGAGGAGCATGCTCACATTGCTCAGCGTCGTCCCCGCCGACCAGGAGGTCGCCGGCGAGCGGGTATCCTCCCCTGAGTACGGTGTCCCGCCAGAGCAGGTCACCGGTGATCATAGGGGGGTGGGTCCGGTGCCCGCGACAGGAGCGGAGACTCTGGAGCAGCGGGGTGAGCGGTTCGAGCGTGACGTCATGCCCTACCTCGAACAGCTCTATTCGGCCGCGCTCCGCATGACTCGAAACCCGGCCGACGCCGAGGACCTGCTGCAGGAGACCTTCGCCAAGGCGTTCGCCTCCTTCCACCAGTTCCAGCAGGGCACCAACCTCAAGGCGTGGCTCTACCGGATTCTCACCAACACCTTCATCAACAGTTACCGCAAGAAGCAGCGCGAGCCCAAGCAGTCCCACGCCGAGGAGATCGAGGACTGGCAGCTCGCGCGGGCCGAGTCGCACACCTCCAGCGGGCTGAAGTCCGCCGAGGTGGAGGCGCTCGATCGGCTTCCCGACAGCGACGTCAAGGACGCCCTTGCGGCGCTGCCCGAGGATTTCAGGATCGCCGTCTACCTCGCCGACGTCGAGGGTTTCCCGTACAAGGAGATCGCCGAGATCATGGGCACTCCGATCGGCACCGTGATGTCGCGGCTCCACCGTGGGCGAAGGCAGTTGCGCGGTCTGCTGGAGGATTATGCTCGTGAGCGGGGCCTGGTCCCGACGGAGGGATCGAAATGAGCTGTGGCAAGCCGCATGAGACCGACTGTCGCGAGGTGCTCGACAGGGTCTACGAGTACCTCGACGGCGAGCTGACCGCCGACGACGTCGCCGCCATCCGCGTGCATCTCGACGAGTGCGGTCCTTGCCTGGAGGAGTACGACCTCGACCAGGCCATCAAGCAGCTCGTCGCCAAGAAGTGCGGCTGCGATCCGGTCCCCGGCGATCTGCGTGACAAGGTTCTGGCGCGCATCGCACGAGTGAGAGCCGAGCTGGCCGACTAGGATCTCCCCATGCGCGTGCTTGTCACCGGGGGTGCCGGGTTCATCGGGTCCAATCTCGTCGACCGCCTGCTCGCAGAGGGGCACGAGGTCGCCGTCGTCGACGACCTGTCGTCGGGGAGCCGCGACAACCTGGAGGAGGCCACCGGGACGGGCCGGCTCCGGCTGCACGAGCTCGACATCCGCGACCCCGCCCTGACCGCCCTCGCCGCCGAGCTGCGCCCCGAGGTCGTCTGCCATCTCGCCGCGCAGATCAGCGTGCGCAAGAGCGTCGCCGACCCGGTGCTCGACGCCCACACCAACGTCGTCGGCACCGCAGCCGTGCTGAACGCCGCCCGGGAGGGCGGCGCGCGCAAGGTGGTCTTCGCCTCGTCCGTCGCCGTCTACGGCAGGCCGCAGACCATCCCCGTGCCGGGCGACGCCCCGACCGACCCGCGCTCCCCGTACGCCGCCTCCAAGCTCAGCGGCGAGACCTACCTGCACGCCTTCCGCGGGCTGTACGGGATGGAGTACACCTCGCTCGTGCTGTCCAACGTCTACGGCCCGCGCCAGTCGCCCGAGGGCGAGGCGGGCGTGGTGTCGATCTTCACCGACGCGCTGCTCTCCGGCACTCCGACGATCGTCTACGGCGACGGCACGCAGACCCGCGACTACGTCTACGTCGAGGACGTCGTCGAGGGCTTCGTCCGGGCGTGCGGGTCCGAAGGCGACGGCCGCCGGTTCAACCTCGGCACCGGCATCCAGACCACCGACCGCAGGCTCCACTCGCTGATCGCCGACGCGGTCGGCGCGCCCGACAAGCCGGGCTTCGCGCCGCCGCGCCCCGGCGACCTGCCCGCGATGGCCGTCGACCCGGTGCCCGCCTACGAGGGCCTGGGCTGGGAGCCTCGCGTCGACTTGTCCACCGGCATCAAGCTGACGGTGGAGTGGGCCAGAAATCGCCGCAGGTAGTTGTTCGATTACGCTTTGCTTGCGATTCACGACTCGGGCGGTTTGCGGGCGCAGGCTTCTGTAGCGTGAGTCCCACCAATCGACGTGGAGGCGAGCGCATGTTGAAACGACTGATCGCCAGGCTGTTCACGGCCGCCGTGCTCATCACTCCCGTGGTCGCGGTCCTGGCGGGCGGCGCCGCGCCGCCCGGGGTTTCCTGGACCTGAACGCGCGTTGGGGGCCGCAATGCGTGAACTGCCGTGGCCCGCGAGGGTCTACCTGGTCGCCCTGATCGGCGCGGTGGCCGGGCTCATCGGGTGGGGCGCCGCCGAGCCGGGGGGTCCCGCCGTGGCGGGCAATCTCGACGTCCTGCTCGTGCTCATGCTCCTGTTCCTGGTGTGCGAGTCGATGCCGACGCTGCTCACCGTGGAGCACTTCGCGGTCTCGGTCAGCTTCTCGGCCGCGCTGGCCGCCGTCGTGCTGATCGGGCCCGAGGGCGCGGCGCTGGTGGGGCTGACCGCCGTGCTGAGCGTCCGCCCCGGGCTGCCGTTCGTCAAACGGGTCTTCAACGGCGCGCAGTTCGCCATCTGCGGCTACGCCGCCGGGTTCGTCTACGTCTGGCTGGGCGGCGCGATCGGCGTGCCCGAGGTCAACGAGTTCGACGACCTCATCGGGCCGTACGTGGCCGCGACCGCGGTGTTCGTGCCCCTCAACATCCTGCTCACGCTCACCATGGTCCGGCTGGCCAACCGCGGCAGGCCGGTCGACCTGCCGCTGCGCGGGCTGACCCAGTTCCTGCTGTCGTACTTCGGCTACGCCACCTTCGGGCTTCTCGTGGCGGGCCTGTGGGCGACCATCCAGTCGATCTCGGCGGTGCTGGTGCTGGTGCCGCTCTTCGTGGCCCGCTGGGCGTTCGGCCAGTACCACGCGCAGCAGCGCTCGTACGACGCGACCATCGCGGCCCTGTGCCAGGCGGTGGAGACCAAGGACTACTACACCCGGGGCCACTGCACCCGGGTCTCGCTCGCGTCCGGGATGATCGCCGAGGAGATCGGCATGGGGGTGGAGCGGACCCGGGCCATCCGCTACGCGGGCATGCTCCACGACGTGGGCAAGCTCGGCGTGCCGACCAAGGTGCTGCAGAAGGACGGGCCGCTCACCGAGGACGAGATTGCCGCGATCCAGCTCCACCCGATGCGCGGGCTGGAGATCGTGCAGGGCATCGACTTCCTCGACGAGGCGTTCGCCGGGATCATGCACCACCACGAGCGCCAGGACGGCAAGGGCTACCCGATGGGGCTGGCCGGCGACGAGATCCCGGAGTTCGCCCGGATCATCGCGGTGGCCGACGCGTTCGACTCGATGACCTCCGACCGCTCCTACCGCGGCGCCCGGCCGGTCAGCGTGGCCGTGGAGGAGTTGCACAAGGGGGCCGGCACCCAGTTCGACCCGGTCATGGTGGCCGCGTTCGTGCGGGCGCTGGAGCGCGAGCCGTGGCAGCCGCCGCGCCGCGTCGACCCGCCGCCGCCCGACGCCGCCGAGACCGCCGCCAAGGACCACGACGACCCCACCGCTCCCATCGAAGTGGTGAGCGGGCAGTGACCCGTGGGCTGCGGCGGTTCCGCACGGGCCAGCTGCTGCTGATCGCCGCGGCGGGCGCGGTCGCCGTCGCGGGCCTGGCGCACGTCTCGGCCGCCGGGCTCGACCGGCCGGAGATCGCCCTCGGGTTCGGCGCGCTGATCGCGGCCGGGGAGCTGGCCAGGCTCACCATGCCGGGCAACCGGGAGGTGGCGCCCATCGGGGCCGCCGCCGCGCTCGGCTACACGCTCCTGCTCGACATCAGCCAGCAGCAGCTGCGCCACTCCGCGCTCCAGGTGGTCGCCGTGATCGCGGCCGGCATGGTCGCGGGCGCGCTGCCCCACCTGGCGGTCGGCCGGCCGCCCCGGCTCGACGCGATGGCCCGCCGGCTGCTCACCGGCGCGCTGCTGGCCTTCGCCTACCGGCCGCTCGCCGACCCGCTCTACCAGCTCACCCGCGAGGAACACGGCACCTGGTGGCCGGCGCTCGGCGTGATGGTGGCGCTGATCGGCGTGATGCTGCTGGCCGACGTGCTGATAGCGGCCATGCTCAGAGCCGAGCAGGTGCGCACCGCGTTCCGGGTGGCGGTCCGCGACGAGCTCAACGTGGCCTTCCCGCTGAGCGCCGCGGTGGCCTCCTCGGGGGTGCTGCTGGCGCTCGCCACGCACAGCATGGACCTGGTGGCGCTGCTCGTCTTCGCGGCCCCGCTGCTGGTCACCCAGGTCGCCTTCCGCAAGTACGCGGGGATCCGCGCCACCTACCTGCAGACCGTGCGCGCCCTGTCCAGGGTCACCGAGGTCGGCGGCTACGTCGAGCCGGGCCACTCGCGCCGGGTGAGCCGCCTGGCCGTCGCCGTCGGCAGGGAGCTGGGCATGGCCGAGCCGGAGCTGCTGGAGCTGGAGTACGCCGCGCTGATGCACGACATCGGCCAGCTCTCGCTGCGCGACCCCATCCCCGGCGGCGCCACCGTGCTGGCCGAGCCCGACCAGGCCCGGCGCATCGCCGAGCTGGGCGCCGAGGTGATCAGGCAGACGGGCGTGCTCGACCGGGTCGCCGACCTGGTGAGCCGGCAGTGCGACCCGGTGAGCGAGGATCCGCCGCTGGCCAGCCGCATCATCAAGGTCGCCAACGCCTACGACGACCTGCTGGGCGGGTCGACCGACCGCGACCGGGCGGGCGCCGCGCTGGAGCGGCTGCGGCTGGGCGCGGGCGTCGCCTACGACGCCGACGCGGTGGAGGCGCTGGCCCGGGTGGCGGACCGCCCCCTGCTGCGGCTGTAGGGGTCACGCAGCGGGACGGGCGGCGCGCGGGCCCGCCGGCGCCCGCAATTGTAGGAAACCTACAGATCCGGTTGTCCGGATCGGTGGTGTCGGGGGAAAGGGTCGGCGGTGGCCTGAGCCGTAGGGTTGCTGCGTGCTGATTGAGTCGCTGGGGCCTGTGTTGGTCGCCAACCGGGGAGAGATCGCCCGCCGGATCGTCCGTACGGTCAAGAGGCTGGGGCTGCGGGCCGTCGCGGTCCACTCGGAGGCGGACGCGGGGCTGCCGTTCGTGCGTGAGGCCGACGAGGCGGTCCTGATCGGCCCGGCGCCGCCCGCGCAGAGCTATCTCGACCCGGCCAAGGTGCTGGAGGCGGCCCGGGCGACCGGGGCGCGGGCGATCCACCCGGGTTACGGGTTCCTGGCGGAGAACGCCGCGTTCGCGCGGGCCGTGATCGACGCCGGGCTCGTCTGGGTGGGGCCGTCGCCCGAGGCGATCGAGCGGATGGGCGACAAGATCAACGCGCGTAACCTGATGGAGGCGGCCGGGGTGCCGGTCGCGGCGGGCACCCGCGAGCCCGTCACCGACCTCGAGGCGGCGCTGGAGGCCGCCGGGCGCATCGGCTACCCGGTGATGGTCAAGACCGCCGGAGGCGGCGGCGGGATCGGCATGAGCGTCGCCCGTGACGAGCGGGAGCTGGCGAAGGCGTTCGAGCAGGCGTCCCGGGCGGCCGCGCGGTTCTCGGGCGACGCCCTGGCGGGCCCGGCCATCCTGCTGGAGCGCTACATCGAGCGGGCCCGCCACGTCGAGGTGCAGATCCTCGGCCTGCCCGGCGGCGAGGTCGTGGCGCTGGGCGAGCGCGACTGCTCGGTGCAGCGCCGCCACCAGAAGGTGGTGGAGGAGTCGCCGTCCCCCGGCCTCACCCCCGATCTGCGCGAGCGGATGCTCGCGGCGGCCGTGCGCGCCGGTGAGGCGGTCGGCTATCTCGGCGCCGGCACGGTCGAGTGCCTGGTCGACGCCGACGCGCAGGACTTCGTCTTTCTGGAGATGAACACCCGGCTGCAGGTGGAGCACCCGGTCACCGAGCTGGTCACCGGGCTCGACCTGGTGGAGCTGCAGCTGCGGGTCGCCGCGGGGGAGAGCCCCGAGGTGGCGCCCGCGACCTCGGGTCACGCGATCGAGTTCCGCGTCTACGCCGAGGACCCCAAGCGCTTCTTCCCCGGGCCCGGCGCGATCACCGCCTGGGAGGAGCCCGCGGGCGACGGGGTGCGGGTCGACTCCGGCTACGCCGCCGGCGACGTGGTGACCCCGTTCTACGACCCGCTGATGGCCAAGCTGTGCGTGCACGCCCCGACCCGTACGGAAGCGCTGGAGCGGGCGCGCAAGGCGGTGGCCGGCTTCACGGTCGAGGGCCCCAAGAGCAACCTGGCGTTCTGCGCGGAGCTGCTGGAGCACGATGAGTTCGTCAGCGGTGGCTACGACACCGGCCTGGTGGCGCGGATGCGCGGCGGCAAGCCCGCATGACATTGTTGGATCATTTCGTAGAGGGGAGTGGCGGTGGCTGAGGTCCGTGCCGAGATGGTGGCGAACGTGTGGAAGGTGGTCGTCCAGGAGGGCGACACCGTCTCCGACGGCGACACGCTGGTCATCCTGGAGTCGATGAAGATGGAGATCCCGGTGCTCGCCGAGGACGACGGCGTGGTGACCACGCTGAAGGTGGCCGAGGGCGACGTGATCCAGGAAGGCGACCTGATCGCCGTCATCGAGTGACGCGCGCCATGAACCTGTCGCGGTCGACCACCACCCGCTCGATCGTGCCGCGGCCGACGACCGCGTCCCGGTCGCGGGCGGTGAAACCGAAGACCAGCCGCCTGCCGTCGACCTCGGTCAGCTCGACGGCGATCTCGACGTGCGTGCCGATCGGGCTGGCGGCCAGGTGTTCGAGCTCGACCCGGGTGCCGACGGAGGTCTGTCCCGGCTCCAGCCGGTCGAGGACGGCCCGTACGGTCGCCTGCTCGGCGAGCGCGAGCAGGCGCGGCGTGGCCAGCACCGGCACGTCGCCGCTGCCGATCTTCGGCGCGGTGTCCTCCACCTCTACCATGATCGTCAACTGTGCGCGGAGACCTGGAGCGAGCGTCATGCGTCCCAGCCTAGTAGTGACGTCCGGGCATGGTGATCTGGTGGAAAACCGGGACAAGCGCCACCCTGGGCGCACAGGATAGGGTTTGTACGGCTTGTGGCTTTTGTGTGGCAGGTGAGATGAGTGAGCCGTACACTCTCGAAGTTCCGTGACCTCTGTGTTACCTCACCGCGACACAAGTTCGCTTTGTTGGAGGACCCTGGGGTGGGCGAGGTTCGCGAGGCAGAGGGGTAGCGGGGGAAGTCATGGTGGCCCAAGGGACGACGCTGGCCGGGCGGTATCGTCTGGATACCCGCATCGGCGCAGGCGGCATGGGCGAGGTCTGGCGCGGCGAGGACACGGTCCTCGCGCGGACCGTCGCCGTCAAGGTGCTGCTCCCCGGCCGCATGCAGGATCCCGGCTTCCTGGCCCGCTTCCAGGCCGAGGCCCGGGCGATGGCGACGATCAACCATCCCGGGGTCGTCGACGTCTACGACTACGGCGTCAGCGGCGACACCGTCTACCTGGTGATGAAGTTCGTCGACGGGGAGCCGCTCGACCGGCTGCTCTCCCGGCTGGGCCGCATCGCCCCGCAGCCGGCCATGGAGCTCATCGCGCAGGCCGCGCTCGCTCTGCAGGCCGTCCACGACCAGGGCATCGTCCACCGCGACGTCAAGCCGGGCAACCTGCTCGTGCAGCGCGACGGCACGCTCGTCATCACCGACTTCGGCATCGCCAGGTCCGACGTGGGCAACCGGCTCACCGACGCCGGCATGGTGCTCGGCACCGCCGCCTACTGCGCGCCCGAGCAGGCCGAGGGCGCCCCGGTGACGCCCGCCGTCGACATCTACGCGCTCGGCGTGGTCGCCTACGAGTGCCTGGCGGGCCAGCGGCCGTTCGACGGCGACAGCCCCGTCACGATCGCGCTCAAGCACATCCGGGAGGCGCCTCCGCCGCTGCCCCCCGACATTCCGGGGCCGGTGCGCGCGCTGGTGGAGCAGGCGCTGTCCAAGGACCCGGCGCGGCGCTTCCCGAACGCCCGGACGATGGGCGAGACCGCGCGCATGATCGCCGCGGGCGCCCCGCCGCCGCCTGCCGTCCAGCCGGTCCAGCCGGTCATGCCGACGACCGGTGCGACCATGGCCCCGCCCGTGGCGGCCTACCAGACCGGCGCCTATCAGGCGGGCGGCTATCAGACCGGCGCTGTGCAGGCCGCGGAGGCCACCACGGAGGCCGGGCCGCGGCAGGGCCGCCGAGCCCCCAAGACGCCCCGCAGAGGCGGTCTGGTGGCCGCCCTGGCCGCCGCGCTGGTGGTCGGCGCGGGCGCGGGCGCGGTCGCGCTGAGCAACATGAGCGGGGAGACCCCGGTGCCCAGCGAGACCCTCGCGATGGATCCGACCCCGACGGAGGCGCCCACTGAGGAGCCGCCGCCGACCAAGAGCCAGCCGTCGACGCCTGTCGAGCGGCCGTCCGAGAAGTCCACGTCCGAGAATCGGGTCCGCCCGGTGGAGAGGCCGACGACACGCGAGGCGACGAAGCCGACGGTGTCTCCTACTCCCACGGCCACCCCTACGGCCACCTCCAGCCCGTCGCCGTCCAAGTCGCCGACTCCCACTCCGACGCCGTCTCCCAAGAAGCCGGTGCCTTACGTGGTCGACCTGCCCTACCCGCAGGCGAAGGCCATGCTGCATCAGGTCGGGTTCAAGGTCGACGCCGACGACCAGACCCACGGCAAGGTGAAGGAAGAGTGCCTGAAGGTCGCGCAGAGCTGGCCGGACGGCGGCGTGGAGCTCACGGTGGGCCGGGTGGTCAAGGTCGTCCTGATCGAGATCGAGTCCTGCGGCCAGCCCACCCCGAGCGCCACGATCACGCCCGACCCCAACAGGCCCAAGCAGTAGCCGCTCAGATCCCCGTGGTGTTGCGCGGGTAGGCGATCTCCGGGTCGGTGGCGATGTTGACCAGATACGGGATGCCCGAGTCGAACGCGCGGCGCAGCGCCGGCCCGATCTCCGACGGGTGGGTGACCAGCTCGCCGCCGCCGCCCAGCGCCGTCACCACCTGGTCGTAGCGGCACTCCGGCTGGAGGTCGGCGGCCACGTCGTAGCCGTAGAGCAGCTGCATCGGGTGCTTCTCCAGCCCCCAGATGCCGTTGTTGCCGCAGATCATGACGACCGGCAGGCGGTGGCGCACCAGCGTGTCCACGTCCATCAGCGAGAAGCCGGCGGCGCCGTCGCCGAGCAGCAGCACCACCTGCGACGACGGGCGGGCCAGGCGGGCGGCGATGGCGTAGCCGAGCCCGGTGCCGAGGCAGCCGTACGGGCCGGGGTCGAGCCAGTTGCCCGGCTGCTTGGGCTCGACGTACTTGCCGGCGTAGGAGACGAAGTCGCCGCCGTCGCCGATGACCACCGCGTCGTCGGCGAGCACCTTGGCCAGCTCGCCGTAGACGCGCATGGGGTGGATCGGGTCGGCGTCGGAGGCCAGCAGCTCGGCGTCGCCCGCGATGGCGGCCGAGGCGGCCTCGGAGAGCGTGGACAGCCAGCCGGCGTACCGGGACGGCTTGACGCCCGCCTCGCCGCAGGCGTCGCCCAGGCTCCACAGCACCACCGACAGGTCGCCGGCGGCGGAGGCGGCGGGCGGCATGTGGGTGGTCAGGTGGGACGGCGCGTCGGCGATGTGCACCACCCGGGCCAGCGGCGCGCCGTCCTTGCCGCCGAACCAGCCGTAGCCGAGCCGGAAGTCGAGCGGGGTGCCGATCACGATGACCAGGTCGGCCTTGGCGAACGCCTGCCCGCGGGCGCGGGTGACGAGCAGTTCGTGACCGGCCGGGAGGATGCCGCGGCCCTGGCCGTTGGGGATGACCGGCAGCCGCCACGCCTCGGCGAAGTCGCGGGCGGCCTCCTCGGCCCGGTCCATCCACACGTCGGACCCGTACACCAGGACCGGGCGCTCGGCCTCGGCGAGCAGGCGGGCGATGGCGCGCAGGTCGTCGGGGTCGGGCTCCAGCGGGGAGGGCGTCTGCGTCCGCGGCTCGTGTACGGGCGACGGCGAGAACAGGTGGTCCATGTAGAAGTCGAGGAAGACCGGCCCCCGGTGCGGCGCCACGGCCGTGCGGAACGCCATCTCGACGTCCTGGCCGACCGAGTCGGGGCCGGAGGAGGTGAACGCCAGCTTGGTGATCGGGGACAGCAGCGGCGGGTGGTCCATCTCCTGGAGGGCGCCGCTGCCCCAGCGGGAGTGGGGGGCCCGCCCGCCCATGACGACCACCGGCGAGCCGTTGAAGTGGGCCGTGGCGACGCCGCTGACGCCGTTGGTGATGCCGGGGCCCGCCGTCAGCACCGCCAGGCCGGGCTTCCTCGTCAGGCGGGCGGTGGCCTCCGCGGCGAACACCGCGCTCTGTTCGTGGCGTACGTCGAGGATGCGCATGCCCTCGTGCTGGGCGCCGTCGTAGAGGGGGAAGACGTGCGCCCCCGAGAGGGTGAACATGGTCTCGACGCCATAGGCCTTGGACACGGCGACGGCGGCGTCACCGGCGTGCTTCGCAGACTCCATGCCCGGGAACTTACCAATGAGTCACTTAGGTAAACAGTGGTCAATGCTCGCGGGAGCGCGGCCGGGCGCGGATGTGCATGCGCTCGCCCTGCCTGCCGAAGAGGCTGAGGATCTCGACGGGCTGCTGCTCGTCGGCGGAGCCGAACCAGTGCGGCAGCCGGGTGTCGAACTCGGCCGCCTCCCCGGCCTTCAGCGTCAGGTCGCGCCCGGCCAGGACCAGGCGCAGCCGCCCGGACAGCACGTAGAGCCATTCGTAGCCCTCGTGGGTCTGCGGGTCGGGCGTGTCGCCCCGGGACGGGATGATCATTTTGTAGGCCTGCAGCGGGCCCGGCTGGCGGGTCAGCGGCAGCACGGTCATGCCGTTCAGCTGCCGGGGCGTGGGCCGGATGCGCGGGTCGCCCACCTCGGGCGCGCCCACCAGCTCCTGCAGCGGCACCTGGTAGGCCTGGGCGATGGGCAGCAGCAGCTCCAGGGTGGGCCGCCGCTGGCCCGACTCCAGGCGCGACAGGGTGCTGGTGGAGATGCCGGTCGTCTCGGCCAGCCCGGTCAGGGTCAGGCCGTGCTCGGCGCGCAGCCGCTTCAGCCGGGGGCCGACCTGGGCCAGCACCTCCTCGATCGGTTCCGCCATGACCACTCCCGCAAACGTCTTTGCCGACCCGGCAAGTCTAGACGCGGAACGAGGCCCGGAACGCCGCCGGATCGAAGGCGCCCCCCAGCGTCACCGCCAGCCCGCGCCGCGCCACGGCCTCGAAGGCGTCCGGGTCGAGCCGCTCCGCGCCCTCCGGGATCGCGCCCGCGAGCGGCCGGGCCGCCAGCATCTCCAGATCGGCCACGTTGCTCCGCGCGGTCAGGCCCGGCTCGTCCGGCCACCTGCCGATCACCACCCCGGCCAGGTCCAGCCCCCGGTGCGCGAGCGCCTCCAGGGTCAGCGCCGTGTGGTTGACCGCCGCGTACCCGGCCTTGGTCACCACGAGCACCTGCGCGCCGAGCAGCCGCGCCAGGTCGGCGATCGTCGCGCCGTCCTCGTCGTAGCGCACCAGCAGCCCGCCCGAGCCCTCCACGATCACCAGGCGGGTGCTCTCGGCCAGCTCCCGGATCCGCAGCGCGGCCCGCGGCAGCGACACCGGCGCCACCCCGGCCGCCCGCGCGGCCGCGGCCGGTGACAGCGGCTGCTCGAACCTGGCCAGCTCGAACGTGGTCTGCACCCCCGACAGCCGGATGACCTCGTCCATGTCGCCGCGCTCGCCCGGGGCCACTCCGCACTGGGCGGGCTTGACCACGGCCACGCTCGCCCCGCGGGACCGCGCCAGCGCGGCCAGGGCGGCGCCCACCACCGTCTTGCCGGCTCCGGTGTCGGTCCCGGTCACCACGAGCACGCTCATCTCCCCAAGCGTACTCACGGTGACCGCGCCGCCACCTCTCTGACCAGGTCAGGGACGGCGCAGGCAGGTGACCGTGCTGCCACCGTCCTGAGCAGGTCAGGGGCGGCGGAGGCGGGTGACGAACTTGTAGCGGTCGCCGCGGTAGAGGGACTGCGCCCACTCCACAGGGTTGCCGTCGGCGTCGAAGGCGTGGCGGGTGAGCAGCAGCATGGGCAGGCCGACGTCCACGCCGAGCAGCTTCGCGTCGTACGGGGTCGCCAGCACCGTCTCGATGATCTCCTCGGCGTCGGTCGGCCGCACGCTGTAGGCGTTGTGCAGCGTCTCGTACAGCGAGGGATGGGCCTCCAGCTCGCGGCGCAGGCGCGGGAAGCGCCGCGCGGACAGGTGGGTGGTGTCGATCGAGACCGGCTCGCCGTTGGCGAGCCGCAGGCGGTGGATGCGGAGCACCCGGCCGCCCGGGTTGATCGCCAGCCGCCGCGCCAGCGCCTCGTCGGCGGTGATGTAGCCCATCTCCAGGATCTTCGTGTCGGGCTCCAGCCCGGCCGTGCGCAGGTCTCCGATGTACGAGGTGAGCTGGAGCACCTGGGCCACCTTGGGCTGCGCGACGAACGTGCCCTTGCCCTGGATGCGCAGCAGCCGTCCCTCCACCACCAGCTCGGTCAGGGCCTGCCTGACCGTGGTGCGGGAGGTCTCGAAACGCACCGCGAGCGTCCGCTCGGGCGGCAGTGCGGTGCCCGGCTGGAGCGTCTTGGTGAGCTCGAGCAGGGCCCGCTTCACGTCGTAGTACTTCGGTACGCGAGGGCTGTCGTCCGAAACGCCGTCTGTCACGCTCTCACCTTCACTTCTGCCACGGCGGTGAGGGCGTGTCTGATCACCGCTGGATCATGGGAACCCAGATCTGCCCTCACGGTCAACCGCGTGCGAGGGCAACGTGCCGGTGTCCCGGCTCCCTGCTCCGCGCAGACCCGCTCACCTGCCCTGCCGCGCGCCCGTACAGGCAGCTCAGGCTGATGGTGAAGGATATCCACAGCCGGGGGCGGGGTGGCAACCGGGTTCATATCCGCCCGTGTCCTCCCCAGAGCGCCGGTTTGGCTGTTGAGCGAGAAACCGCGCATGATGCAACCGTGCCGACTCTCAGCGACCTCGTCGCCCGTCACACCGCGCTCGACGAGGCGGACCTCGACTGGCTCCACTCGCTGGTCTCCGACTGGCAGCTGCTGGCTGACCTGTCGTTCGCCGACCTCATCCTGTGGGCGCCGCTGCTGGGCGAGGAGGGCTGGATCGCGATCGCGCAGATGCGCCCGACCACCGGCCCCACCGTCTACCACGACGACGTCGTCGGCAGCGTCGTGGCCAAGGGTGAGCGCCCGCTGATCGACACCGCCTGGGACGAGCGGCGCATCTGCCGCGAGGGCGACCCCGACTGGTCGACGGGCGTCCCGGTGCGCGAGGAGACCATACCGGTGCGGCGGGCCGTCCCCGGCGGCCAGGCGCGCTTCCTGGCGGTCATCCAGCGCTCCACCAACCTGTCGTCGGCTCGCACCCCGTCCCGGCTGGAGCTGACCTACCTGCAGAGCGCCTCCGACCTCGCGCAGATGGTGGCGGAGGGCCGCTTCCCGTTCTCCGGCGACGAGCCCATCCTGGTGCGCTCGCCGCGCGTCGGCGACGGCCTGCTCCGGCTCGACCGGGCGGGCCGGGTCACGTACGCGTCCCCCAACGCGCTCTCGGCCTACCGGCGGCTCGGCCTCCACGCCGACCTGGTCGGCGCCGAGCTGGGCCGGGTCACCGCCACGCTCTGTTACTCCGACGAGCCGATCAACGAAGACCTGATGATCGTGGCGAGCGGGCGGGCCGCCAAGGAGACCGAGGTCGAGTCGGGCGGCACGATCGTGCAGCTCCGCGCGATCCCGCTGATCGTCGGCGGCGGCCGCATCGGCGCGCTGGTGCTCATCCGCGACGTGACCGAGCTGCGCCGGCGCGAGCGCGAGCTGATGACCAAGGACGCCACCATCCGCGAGATCCATCATCGCGTCAAGAACAATCTGCAGACCGTGGCCGCCCTGCTCAGGCTGCAGGCCCGGCGGCTGCAGGTGCCCGAGGGCCGGGAGGCCCTGGAGGAGGCGGTGCGGCGCGTGGGCTCCATAGCGATCGTGCACGAGACCCTTTCCCATGCGCCGGAGGAGTTCGTCGACTTCGACGAGATCGCCGACCGTGTGATCGCGATGGCGGGGGAGGTGTCGGCGCCGGAGGCGGACGTGACGCCGCGCCGGCTGGGAGCCTTCGGCGTGCTGCCCTCGCTCATCGCCACCCCGCTCGCGATGGCCCTGACCGAGCTGCTGCAGAACGCTCTCCAGCACGGCCGGCCGAAGCGGCTGCAGGTGGTGGTGGAGTCGGAGCCAGGGCGGCTGGACGTGGTCGTCTGGGACGACGGCCGGGGCCTGCCCGAGGGGTTCGACCTCGACAGCTCCACCAGTCTCGGGTTGCAGATCGTCCGCACCCTCGTGGAGGGGGAGCTGTCGGGCAAGCTCGCGATCAGCCCGCGTGACGGCGGCGGCACCGAGGCCGCGCTCTCCATCCCGCTTCCCGCCGGATGACCCCCTACAAGCCTGGACGCCGCGCCCCTTCGATCAGGGACGCGGCGTGGTCCTGGCTGACACCTCGTCGTGCCAGGCTGGTCGGCTCGTCGTGGTCTTCAGGCGCTTTCCTGCCTTCCGAGTCGGGGACGGTCAGGCGGCGGCGGCTCGGGCACGGGCGCGGGCGGTGCGGCGCTTGAGCGCGCGACGCTCGTCCTCGCTGAGGCCACCCCAGACACCGGCGTCCTGCCCGGACTCCAGGGCCCACTTGAGGCATGCTTCCATGACCGAGCAGGAACGGCAGACCTCCTTGGCTTCCTCGATCTGCATGAGTGCCGGTCCGGTGTTCCCGATGGGGAAGAAGAGCTCGGGGTCCACGTCACGGCAGGCAGCTCGGTGGCGCCAGTCCATGCGTCCACTCCTTAGTAGATGGAGCCTGCGGTCGGCTCCGGTGCGGCTACTACTTTGTGAAGAGTTTCACTAAGGCGTGCGAACAAGGCCCCGGCGTCCTGTCGGGAGCCGGGGTTTGCCCGCGGTGACCGCCGGAGGACCAGGGGGTTCTGGTTAAAGGTCCTACGTTCCGACGTCACTATGAGCTTTTCAGCCACGGAGAGTACACGCAAGAGGGCGAGGTCACACTTTTGGCCGTAATGGCTGTCGTATGCGTCACACCGTTACTGTCCGTAACTATCTAGACCAGAACTTGTAACGCGTTCGGTGTCGAGCGGAACGTCACGGCCTCACGTTCGCCCAAGTAGTCTCCGTCGAGTTGGAACGCCACCGGGCGGCTCGCGGTGAGGGTGAACTCGGCCTCGTCGTGGAGCTGTGTGAGGTGCCGGCCCGACGGGAGGGCGTCACGTTCCGTCAGGATGTGGCGGATCACCGGCAGCAGTGTGAACACGCCCATCCGCCGCAGGCCGAGCAGGTCGAGCCCGGTCTCGAAGCCCGCCCAGGGCGTGGGCGTGACCGGCCGGCCGCCGACGTAGGTCCAGGGCGAGGTGTTGGAGACGATCGCCATGAACAGCCCTCTGACCTCGGGGATGCCGGGGCCAGTCAGCGTGAGCGCCGGGTGGCGTTTGTCGGTGGCCACGTAGTGGCTCAGCGCGGTGTGCACGTACCGCCGGGGCGTGGCCTTGCGGCCGGTGCCGCGCAGGCCCTCCACCGCCCTGACGACTTCGGCGTCGAACCCCAGGCCCGCGCAGAACGTGAAGTAGCGGCTCTCGTCCTCCCACAGCGCCTGGCCCAGCCCCACGGTGCGCCTGCGGCCCTCCCGCAGCGCCTCCAGCACCGCTCCGGTGGCCTCCACGGGGTTGTTCGGCAGGCCCAGGGAGCGGGCGAACACGTTGGCGCTGCCGCCGGGGATGACGACGAGCGCGGGGCGGTGCCGGCTCGGGTCGCCGCCGGGGTGCTCCTGGCCGCCGTTGACCGGGTTCAGCAGGCCGTTCACGGTCTCGTTGATGGTGCCGTCGCCGCCCAGCACGGCCACCACGTCGAAGCCCTTGGCCCGGGCGGTGGCGGCGAGCGTGGCCGCGTGGCCCCGGTAGGCCGTCTCCTCGACGGACAGCTCCACGGCCGCGCCGAGCGCGCGGATCAGCACGTCGCGGGTGCGGGCGTTGGTGGTGGTGGCCTTGGGGTTGACCAGGAGCATCGCGCGCATGAGGCCAGCGTAGCCGCTGATCGATGCCTGACTTGTCGCGAACGTCCTATTTAGGGCGGACCGTCGGGGCAGGCGGGCCGGATAAGGTTCGGGTGTGGGGAAGCGTCCGTGGAGTCTGATGATGGCCGCAGTGATCGTCGCCCTGGAGGGGCTGATCGCGCTGGGGCTGGGGATCTTCGTCGCCGTGGAGGCGGTGCTCGGCGAGGCGGACGACCTGACCGCCGCGGTGGCCGAGGCCGCGTTCGGTGTGCTGGTCGGCGCCGGGCTGCTCTGGGTGGCGTGGGGCGGGCTGCTGGCCGGCGAACGCTGGGCGAGGGCGCCCGGCGTGGTGACCCAGATCTTCCTGCTCCCGGTCGCGGTCACGCTCATCCAGTCGGACCAGCCCGCGCTCGGGATCCCGCTGATCGTGATCGCCCTCGCCGGGCTGGGCGCGCTGCTGGCGCCGCCCACCACCCACGCGCTCTACGGCGACGACGCCTAGTCGTCGGCCGTCAGGCCCTCGCGCAGCTGCGCGAGGGTACGGGCGAGCAGCCGCGACACGTGCATCTGCGAGATGCCGAGCTCGGTGGCGATCTGCGACTGCGTCATGTTGCCGAAGAACCGCAGCAGCAGGATCCGCTTCTCGCGCGGCGGCAGCCGTTCGAGCAGCGGCTTGAGCGACTCGCGGTACTCGACGCCTTCGAGCGACTCGTCCACGATGCCGAGCGAGTCGGACACCGCCGGGGCGTCGTCGTCGCCCGAGTCGGGCGCGTCGAGGGAGACCGTCGAGTAGGCGTTGGCCGACTCGAGGCCCTCCAGCACCTCCTCCTCGGTCATCTTCAGGTAGGAGGCCAGCTCCGCCACCGTGGGGGCACGCCCCTCACGCTGGGACAGCTCGCTGATGGCCTTGGTGAGCGAGAGCTTCAGCTCCTGCAGCCGGCGCGGCACCCGGACCGCCCAGCCCTTGTCGCGGAAGTGACGCTTGATCTCGCCGACGATGGTCGGCGTCGCGTACGTGGAGAACTCGACGCCCCGGTTGAGGTCGAAGCGGTCGATGGACTTGATCAGCCCGATGGTCGCGACCTGGGTGAGGTCGTCGAGCCACTCCCCGCGGTTACGGAAACGGCGGGCCAGGTATTCGACCAGGGGAAGGTGAAGCTCGACCAGCTCGTCCCTGATGCGTTGCCGGCGCGGCTCGTCGGGGCCCAGCTCGGACAGCTCGGCGAACAGCATGCGAGCACGGACCCGGTCGGGCACGGCGTGGTCGCTGGCGGCCATGGCTCCAGTCCTTTCCGTCACGCCGGCCTCGCCGCGCCTCGGCGCTTGCGCAGGATGATCGCCATACGGTCCGCCACGTCGGTCACCGCGTCGACGTCGTCGGCGAGGGCCGTCAGCACCATCCAGGCGAAGTCGTCGCGCTTCGGCGCGGAACTCCCGACCGTCGCCACCTGGACGCGGACCTGCATCTCCTGCCCGGTCAGCTCGAACTCGGCGGTCAGGTCGGTGCCCGGCACCGCCTCGCCCAGCAGCATGGCGCACGCCTCGTCGACCGCGATCCGCAGATCCTCGATCTCGTCGAGCGTGAAATCCAGCCGGGCGGCCAGCCCGGCCGTGGCCGTACGCAGCACGGACAGGTAGGCGCTGTCCGCGGGGAGTCTTATGCTCACCACGTCACGAATGCCCGCCTCGCCCATCGCGCACGTCTCGGTGTCCTCGGTCACGATCCTCCTCGCGTATACGACGCTGACTGCAACTTACCGCCAGAAGGACGTGCTTGGCGGATTCAGACTCGCCATCAACGGAAAAGGCTCTGTGCGGCAGGTCGCCGCACAGAGCCTTTAGGCCGGTTTAGGCGGCCTTGGTCTCCCAGAAGATCTTGGAGATCTCGTCGATCTTGCCGAGCAGCTCCTCGCCCTTGGCGACGTCCACGGTGCCCTTGGCGCCGGCCGCGCCCGCGAGCTTCGTGGCGTCCCAGAAGAGCTGGTGCAGCTGAGGGTACTGCTCCAGGTGAGGCGGCTTGAAGTAGTCGGTCCAGAGCACCCAGAGGTGGTGCTTGACCAGTTCCGCGCGCTCCTCCTTGATCTTGATGGCGCGGGCGCGGAAGACCGGGTCCTCGTTCGCCGCGTACTTTTCCATGATCGCCTTGACCGACTCAGCCTCGACGCGAGCCTGGGCGGGGTCGTAGACACCGCAGGGCAGGTCGCAGTGGGCGGAAGCGACATGCTTGGGTCGTAGCAGTCGTGCGAGCATCGGAAAGTCCCTTCCTTGATGCCGAATCAGCTTGGTCCTCGTACCGACCTTACTCGTCTCCGAACTGCTGTGGAGAAAGGGGTGGCGAGCCCGTGAGAGTGCGTGTCGAAGGCGACTCGATGCGCCCCGCTCTGCTGCCGGGCGACTGGCTGCTGGTGTGCCGCCGCGCCCGGGTGAGACCGGGCGACATCGTGGTCGCCCGGCTGCCCGGCGACCGCGAGCGGCTGATCGTCAAGCGCGCCGCCTGGCACGGCGAGGACGGCTGGTGGCTGGAGAGCGACAACCAGCGCGCGAGCGGCCGGCGCGACAGCTGGGACTTCGGCCCGGTCCCCGAGCTCGTGGGCCGCGTCGTCCTGCGTTACTGGCCGCCGCGGCGGCGGGCGCGGTAGGCCGCGACGTTGGCCCTGCTGGCGCAGCGGGCCGAGCAGTAGCGGCGGGAACGGTTGGAGGAGGTGTCGAGGAAGGCGCGGGCGCAGCGCGGGTCCCGGCACCGGCCGAACCGGTCGGCGCCCAGCTCGGCCACCACCGAGGCGAGCCCCATCACGGCCGCGGGGCCGCTGTGGCCGGCCAGGTGCAGGTGCCAGCCCCGGCCGTCGTGGTCGGTGAGCTGAGGTCGTACGGGATAGCGCGCGAGGAGTTCGTTGAGCAGGGCCACCAGCCGCTCTTCGCTGGACGCGGCGTCGAAGACGGCGGCCAGCTCGGCGCGGAGCTGCCGCAGCTCCGGCGGGGGGTCGGGGTCGTTGACGAGGCGGACCGCCCACTCGGCGTAAGAGGTCAAGTCCATGCGGGAGTATTACACGAAAATCACCGGGCGCCCGCCGTGCGGGCGCCCGGCCGTCACTCCTCGGGATGCAGGACGCGCTCCAGGAAGGTCCGGGTCCGCTCCTGCCGCGGGTCGCCGATCACCTGGGAGGGCGGGCCGTCCTCGACGATGACGCCGCCGTCCATGAACACCACCCGGTCGGCCACCTGGCGGGCGAAGCCCATCTCGTGGGTGACCACCAGCATGGTCATGCCCTCCTCGGCCAGCTTGCGCATGACCGCGAGCACGTCGCCCACCAGCTCCGGGTCGAGCGCGGAGGTGGGCTCGTCGAACAGCATGAGGCCGGGGTCCATGGCCAGCGCCCTGGCGATGGCCACCCGCTGCTGCTGCCCGCCGGAGAGCTGGGTGGGGAAGGAGTCGCACTTCTCGCCGACGCCGACCTTCTCCAGGTTCTCCCTGGCGATCTTCTCGGCCTCCCGCTTGCCGCGCTTGAGCACCCGCTGCTGGGCGATCATGACGTTCTGCAGCGCCGTCATGTGCGGGAAGAGGTTGAACTGCTGGAAGACCATGCCGATGCGGCGCCGTACCGCGTCGATGTCGACGTCCGGGTCGGTCACCTCGACGCCGTCGACGTAGACCTTGCCCCGGGTGGGCTCCTCCAGCAGGTTGACGCAGCGCAGCAGCGTCGACTTGCCGGAGCCCGAGGGCCCGATCACGCAGACGACCTGGCCGGTGTCGACGGTCATGTCGATGCCGCGCAGGACCTTGTTCTGGCCGAAGTGCTTGTGCAGGCCCTTGATCTCGATCGCGTGCGTCATCGGCCCGCCCCCTTGCGCTTCTCCAGCCGTCCCGCCAGGTAGCCCAGCGGCACCGTGACGATCAGGTAGGTCAGGCCGGCCACCAGGATGGGAGTGGCGTTGGCGTGCGTGGACGCCATGTCGTTGCCGAACTTGGTCAGGTCCACGTACTGGCCCGACACACCCAGGAAGAGCACCAGCGAGGAGTCCTTGAGCAGGGCCACGAACTGGTTGGTGGTCGGCGGGATGACGATCCGGATCGCCTGCGGGACCACCACGGTGAACTGGGCCCGGCTCGCCGACATGCCCAGCGACCGGGCGGCCTCGGTCTGGCCGCGAGGCACCGCCTGCAACCCCGCCCGGAAGATCTCGGCCTGGTAGGCGGTGCCGACCAGGCCGAGGCCGAGGATGGCCTGGCCGTAGGTGCCGAACGGCACCACGAAGCCGGGCAGCGCCAGCGGCAGGAAGACGATCATCAGGAAGACCAGCAGGGCGGGTACGCCCCGGAAGATCTCGATGTAGAGCGTCGCCAGCCACCGGTAGGGGCCCACGGTGGACAGCCGCATCAGCGCCACGATCAGGCCGAACACGAAGGAGAACGCGAACCCGCCGACCGCGTAGATGATCGTGTTCAGCAGCGCGACCGTGAACAGCTCGGGCAGCATCTGCTCCGCGATGTCCAGCCGCGCGAAGTTGTCGGCCAGGCTGGGCCAGTCGGCGTACAGGGCCAGGGCGATCGCCGCGGCGACCAGGATGACGTACTGGACGCCGCGGAAGACGCGCTGCCGTTTGCGGGGGCTGAGCCGGCGCGGGGCCGGCTCAGCCGTCCTCGGCTGATCCGCCATGGATCAGCCCAGCTCGCCGGGCTTCTTGCCGAACCACTTCATGAAGATCTCTTCGTACCGGCCGTCCTCCTTGGCCGCGGCCAGGACCTCGTTGACGGTCTTGACCAGCACCGGGTCGGCGTCCTTCTTCATGCCGAGCCCGTACTGCTCGCCGGTGTCGAGGCTGGCGATCATCTCGAACTTCTCCGCGATCTCCGGTTTCTTCAGCCAGGTGAGCACCACGGGCAGGTCCTGGACGATCACGTCGGCCTGGCCGGCCTGGAGAGCGAGCAGCTCCTTGGGCGAGTCGGCGTACTCGGTCGGGTCGAAGCCCTGCGACTTGACGTAGTCGAGGCCGGTGGTGCTGGCCTGGGCACCCAGCTTGAGGCCCATCGACTTGACGTCGTCCAGGGACTTGGCGCCGGTGCCCTTCTTGGCCAGCAGGGCCTGGGTGGCGTCGAAGTACGGGTCGGAGAAGGTGATGTTCTTCTGGCGCTCCTCCGTGATGGTCATGCCCGCGGCGGCCAGGTCGCACTTGTTGGTGGCCATGGCGGCGCCGCTCTTGATCACGGCGAAGTCGATGTCGACGATCTCCTGCTCGACACCCAGCTTCTCGGCGACGAGGTCGACGATGTCGACGTCGAAGCCCACGACCTTGCCGCTGTCGTCGTTGAACTGGAACGGCTCGTAGGGGACGTTGGTGCAGGTCGTCAGCTTGCCCGGCTTCACCAGCTTCGCGCCGCTGTCGTCAGCGGCCGAGGCGGTGGCGGAGGTCGTGCCGGAACCTCCCGAGTCGCTGCCGCACGCGGCCAGGGTCAGAGCGGCGGTCAACGCGAGCGCACTGGCGGCCACGCCGCGGCGCTTCAAGGGCCAGAGGGCCATGGGGAGGCCTCCTCGAAGAGGTATCCATCGAAAGGTTGGGTTTTGTGCAGTTTAGAGCGAATTTAGACGCAATCTGCCATCGGATGTTTAACGATGCGTCAACGTATCGGCGTCGGGGGTGATACCGGACCGCGTCTCAGCATGTGTCAGTATGGAGCGACGGGTGACCCCCGTAACCCCTCCAAGGCACCCACGAGGGGATCCTGGCGAAACCGGGCCGGATCCTCAACAGTCTGCCCATGGTCTTTTCCGTCTCAACCACTACTGGGGTCGCTGTGTCCTTCACATCCGCTCACGAGTCCGATCCGGCGTTCGCCCTCCACCGCGGAGGCAAGCTGGAAGTCCGCTCCACCGTTCCGGTCCGCGACGCCGACGACCTGGCGCTCGCCTACACGCCCGGCGTGGCCCGCGTCTGCACCGCCATCGCCGAGACGCCCGCGCTGGCCGACACCTACACCTGGGTGTCCAACGTCGTCGCCGTGGTCAGCGACGGCACCGCCGTGCTCGGCCTCGGCGACATCGGGCCGTCGGCCGCCATGCCCGTGATGGAGGGCAAGGCGCTGCTGTTCAAGGAGTTCGGCGGCGTCGACGCGGTGCCCATCTGCCTGGCCTGCACCGACGTCGACGAGCTGGTGGAGACCGTGGTGCGGCTCGCGCCCTCGTTCGGCGGCATCAACCTGGAGGACATCAGCGCCCCACGCTGCTTCGAGGTCGAGGAGCGGCTGCGCGAGAGGCTCGACATCCCCGTCTTCCACGACGACCAGCACGGCACCGCGATCGTGGTGACGGCCGCGCTGCGCAACGCCGCCCGCCTCACCGGCCGCTCGCTGGGCGACCTGAGGGCCGTGGTGGCCGGGGCCGGCGCGTCCGGCGTCGCGGTCAGCCGCATGCTGCTGGAGGCGGGCATCGGCGACCTCGCCGTCGCCGACTCCAAGGGCGTGATCTACGCCGGTCGCGAGGGGCTCAACCCGATCAAGGAGTCCCTGGCCGCCGACACCAACCGCGCCAAGCTGAGCGGATCCACCGAGGAGGCGCTGGCGGGCGCGGACGTCTTCGTCGGCCTGTCCGGATCGACCGTCAGCGAGGAGGCCATCGCCTCCATGGCCGACGACGCCATCGTGTTCGCGCTGTCCAACCCGACGCCCGAGGTCGCCCCCGAGGTCGCCGCCAGGCACGCCGCGGTCGTGGCCACCGGCCGGTCCGACTTCCCCAACCAGATCAACAACGTGCTGGCCTTCCCCGGCGTCTTCCGCGGCGCCCTGGACGTGCGGGCCACCGCGATCACCGAGAACATGAAGGTGGCCGCCGCCAACGCGCTCGCCGACGTGGTGGGCGACGACCTCCGGGCCGACTACGTGATCCCGAGCGCCTTCGACAAGCGGGTCGCCCCCGCCGTCATCGCGGCCGTCGCCGCGCAGGCCAAGGCCGACGGGGTCGCCCGCGTCTGACCGCCGTCTCTCCGGGCAGGAGCCATCCGGGCTCACGCCAGGGTGAAGGAATCGCCAAACTTCCTTTACTCAGCGTGCTATAACAAGAGCCCTCTGTAAGGATGCGGGCGCCGGCTCCTGCCTAGAGGAGAGCGATGGAACGCGAGCCCAACCGACTGCTGCGGCAGCTCATCATCGAGGCGGGCTTTTCCCATAAGGGTCTGGCCAGGCGCCTCAACGATCTGGGAGCCGCGCGTGGCACCCCCGGCCTCAAGTACGACCACAGCTCCGTCCTGCGATGGATCGGTGGCCAGCGGCCGCGGGACCCGGTGCCCGGGCTCTTGACCGAGATTTTCGCCATGCGGCTGGGCAGGCCCGTCACGACTGACGACCTGGGCATGCCCGCCGCCGTTACACCCCTTGATCTCGGGCAGGAGTTCACGCACACGTGGCAGGAGGGGGTCGCGACCGTGACGGCGCTGTGGCGGGCCGATGTGGAGAGACGAAGGTTTCTGATCGATTCGACGTTCGCGATCGGGGCGGGCTCCGTGGGTGCGGTGCGGTGGCTCACCGCCCCGGCCGAAGGGCGGGCGCCCAGTGCGGCGGGTGCCCGCCGGGTGGGCAAGGCGGACATCGCCGCGATCCATGAGGTCACCCGGTCTTTTGGGGAGCTCGACAACCGGTTCGGCAGCGGGCGCGTCCGCTCGTCTGTCGTGAAATATCTGGACACGGCGGTGACGCCGCTGCTCAAGAACGGCTCGTACGGTGACAAGACCGGCCGCCAGCTGGCCGCGGCCGCCGCCGAGCTCACCAGGCTGGCCGGCTGGATGGCCTACGACCTGGAGCAGCACGGCCTCGCCCAGCGCTACCTCATCCAGGCGCTCCGCCTGGCCAGGGGCGCCGGCGACCACGCCCTGGGCGGCGAGATCCTGGCCGGCATGGCACACCAGGCCGTCTACATGGGTCAGCACGCCCACGCGCTCGACCTGGCCAGGGCCGCGCAGCTCTCGGCCCGGCGCGCCGGGGTCGCCACCCTGCTGGCCTCCGCCCAGGTGCTGGAGGCCCACGCGCACGCCGGGCTGGGCGACTCCCGCTCCTGCGGCGGCGCGCTGCACGAGGCCGAGCGCGCCTTCGACGGCCGCAAGCCGGCCGCCGAACCGCGCTGGCTGGGCTACTTCGACGAGGCCTACCTGTCGGCCAAGTTCGCCCACTGCTTCCGTGACCTGGGAGAGGGCGAACGGACCGTGCGGCTGGCCAGAAGGTCGCTCGACATGGACGGCCGCTTCGTCCGCGGGCGCATGTTCAACCTGTCGCTGCTGGCCGCCGGGCTGCTGCAGAGCGGCGAGCTGGAGGAGGGCTGCTCGGTCGCGCTCGGGGCGATGACACTGGCGAGCGAGCTGCAGTCGGCCCGCTCCCGCAGCTACGTGGCCGACCTGAACAGGCGGCTCGAACCGTACAAGAACGAGGTCCCGGTGCGGGCGCTGAAGGAGCGCACGCGGGAGCTCGCGGCGGTCTGAGAACGGAAAAGAGCCCGCCGGGCGGACCGGCGGGCTCTTCTACCGTCTGGCTACTGCAGGAGTTCGCCGTTCGGGCCGACGATCGCCTTCGTCTGGGCGTAGTTCGCCTTGTTGTAGACGTCGGCGGTCTCGCCGTCGAAGTAGGCCGAGCTGACGTGGTCGACCCGGTCGTTGCCGTCGTTGTCGTAGAACACGCTGGTCACGCCGTTGACGTAGCCGGTGCGCTTGGCGTTGTTCCACTTGATGAGCCACGGGCCGCCGTCGGCGCCCGGGGTCATCGAGCACTTGAGGACCTGGTGGGTCTCCACCTTGAACATGTTCGCCTGGATGGTCTTGGTGCCCGTCTTGCCGGCGCAGTACTTGGGCGTCACGCCGGAGAACGGCTTGTCGCCGTCCGGGTGCGGGGCGGCCGGGTAGCCGAAGACCATCGTCTGCTGGTTCATCGGCTGGTTCCAGGCGAAGCCCTGGCCGCCGACGGCGTCACCGAGGCGGCCGGTGTCCTTGGCCACGCCGATGACGAACCGGCCCTCGAAGTACTTGCGGGCGTCGCCGGGCTTGACCCACTTCTGCACGTAGTAGCGGGTGATGGTGAGGTTGCCGGCCTTGTCCTTGGCCTTGGTGCCCGGGCCCTTGTAGGCGTTGTACTCCTTGGCGGTGACGGACTCGGTCACCGGCTCGCCGTACTTGTGGCCCTGCCCGCGGCCGGTCCTGGCCTTCTTGTACGCGTCGGGGCTGACCTCGTCCTTCTCCAGGACGGCGTCAGGGTGGTCCGGGCCGACCAGCTGGGACTTGGTGTCCTTGCCCTCCGACCAGCAGTGGCCGAGGTTGAGCTGGCACTTGCGGAACTCCTCGCGCGTGAGCTCGCGCGGCTTGATCCACTTGTCACCCGCCCAGGCGTTGTACTCCTTCTGGGTGACCTCCTTCTCACCGGCCAGCTTGAAGCCGTTGTGGACGGCCACGAAGGCGTAGTCGCCGTCGAAGTCGTCGTAGGTGTCGAGGTCGTAGTGGGTGAAGGCGTAGGCGCCGACGTAGATGCCGTAGGGTGCCTTGCCCTGGTAGTAGCCGGGGACGAAGACCCACTTGGCGAAGACGTCGTCGCCCTGCTCGTAGACGCAGTGGCCGGCGGTGACGACGAGGTTGCGGTGACGCGACTGGATCGAGGTTCCGGAGCACCACTTGTGGTTGCCGGCCTTGTCGATGAAGAAGACCTTGCCGATGGTCCGCGGCAGGTTCACGTTCTTGGTCTTGCCGCCGGAGCCGGTCTTCGTCGGTGCGGTGGCGCCCGGCTTGCCGTCGTCGGGCTTGCTGCCGCCCTTACGGACGATCTTGTCGACCTTCTTGGCGTCCCAGTGGTAGTGGCTGGCCTTCTTGAGCGCGGCGCCGTTGGCGTCGAGCCAGAAGGCGGCGGCGCCGTAGGCGTCCTTCGCCTGGGGAGTCAGCGGGTCTTTGACCCAGTGGGGGGCTGCTTGGGCCGGAAAAGCCAGTGCGGTGGCGCTCAGGCATGCAGCCGCGAGGGGGATGAGGAGGCGCTTCACGGGATTGCTCCACACGTGTAACTACAGGGGTGTTAGGACCCTATCGACACTTCTGTCCCTCCAGTTACCTCTTTGAAGAGAACTTGTCAGAAATGTCATAGAAATGGCCGAAGGGCCTGGCAGCGAGTGCCAGGCCCTTCGGGTCAAGCAGGAGGAACCGGGGTTTGGACCCCCGATCCCGAGGGGATCAACCCGACTTACTTGGGCATCGGGGTGATCTGGCCCGACCAGACGTTCTTCGCGGCGTTGTAGACCTGAGCGGTCTCACCGTCGAAGTACGGGCTGGAGATGTGGTCCCAGCGGTCGTTGCCGTCGGTGTCGTGCAGCAGGCTGGTCACACCGTTGACGTAGCCGAGACGCTTGGCGTTGCTGTACTTGAAGAGCCACGGGCCACCGTTGTAGCCGCCGGTGACGGCGCACTTCAGCGACGTGTGCTCCTCGACCTTGTACTTCGCGGCCTTGGTCTTGGCGGGGCCGGTCTTGCCGTAGCACCACTTCGGCGTCTTGCCCGTGTAGGGCTTGCTGCCGTCGGGGTGCTTGGCGAAGGGGTAGCCGAAGGTACGGACGTACTTGCCGGTCGGCTGGTTCCACGCGAAGCCCTGGCCACCGACGACGTCGCCGAGGCGACCGACGTCCTTGACCTCGTGGACGACCTTGTAGAAGTCAGCCCGCAGGTACTTGCCGGCGGTGCCGGGCTTGAACCACTCCTGCACGTAGTAGCGCGTGATGGTCCAGTTGCCGCGACGGTCCTTCGCCACCTCGCCCGGGCCACGGTAACGCTTGGCCTCGCGCTCGGTGACGTGGGAAACCTCAGGCTCGCCATACTTCTTGCCGGCGCCCCGGCCCTCGCCCGCCCGGTAGTACTCCTTCTTGGAGACTTCCTTCTTGCCGACCTCGGCGCCCGGGTAGTCAGGACCAACCTTCTGGTCCCTCGTGCCACGGTCGACGTAGTAGCGGTCGGCGTTCTTCGGGTCGAGACGGCCCTTGGTGTACTCGTCCTTCGAGACCTCGACGGGCTTGATGAACTTCTCGCCCTCGTAGGCCTTGTACTCGGCCCAGCTGTTCAGCGCGACGGGCTTGTTCGCGGTGCCGCCGATGCCGTTGTAAACGGTAACGAAGGCGTAGTCGCGGTCGAAGTCCTCGTAGACGTCGAAGTCGTAGTGCGTGAAGGCCTGCTTGCCGACGTAGATGCCGTACGGCGCCTTGCCCTCGTAGTAGCCCGGGACGAAGACCCACTTGTCCATGACGTCGCCGTTGCCGGCAACGTCGTAGACGCAGTGACCAGCGGTGGCGACCAGGTTCTTGTAGTTAGCCTGGATGGAGGTGCCGGAGCACCAGGCCAGCTCGCCCTTCTTGGTCACGAAGAAAACCTTGCCGATGGTCTTCGGCAGGTTGACGTTGTGAGTCTTGGACTCGGTCTTCTTCTCCTCGCCGATCGGCAGGACGGAGCCCGGCTTGCCGTCAGGCGCATAACCGCCCTTCGACACCACCTTCGAGACGCTCTTGCTGTCCCAGTGGTGGGCCACGGCCTGCTTCAGAGCGGCGTTGTTGGACTTGGTCCAGAAGTCGATGACTTCCGACGCCTTCGCCTGGCTGGCGGCCAGGGCGTCGTCGGCGACCTTCTTGTTGGTGGCCTGAGCAGTACCGGCCAGGCCGGCCGCCAGGAGACCAGTGGCCAGAATGGCGCCACCGGCCGGAAGGAGGATGCGCTTCAAGGTAACTCCTTGCGCTGTCGTGGAACGCCTCTTGCGTCCCATGCGTCAGTAAAGGGATAGCCAGGAACATACAGTGTCGATCTTGGTAAGCGGAAGCCGCTTTGGAAGGAAAACGCCCGACAAGTCGGGCGTGATCGATCTGTGATGTTTAGAAGGCTTCAGCGCAGGAGTGCCCGGAGGGCTGCCGGCGGGGAGTTCTTGCAGATCAGCATAAGGATGTTGTTAGTGTGACTTGCGAGGTAAGTGGGCTGTGGCTCGGAAGCCCCTCTCGCAGGTGTGACACACATCACACAGGGTTCGTGGCACCGTCCGCGACTCCCATGCGTCCAAGCGGTTTCACTTTCCGGTCCAGGAACGCCGAAGGGCCCGGCATGGCGTGCCGGGCCCCCTCGGGTCCTACTGTCGACGATCTCTCAACGAGCGACCGTCAGGGCGTCCCAACTCAGATGATCTTGCCGGACCACACGTTGGCGGCGGCCTTGTACACCGTGTTGGTCTCGCCGTCGAAGTACGGCGAGGAGATGTAGTCGACCCGCTTGTTGCCGTCCTGGTCGTTGAAGGTGCTGGTGACACCGTTCACGTAGCCGAGACGCTTGCTGTTCTTGTAGTTGAACAGCCACGGGCCACCGTCGGCGCCCTCGGTCATGGCGCACTTGAGTGCGACGTGCTCCTCGATCTTCTTGGCCTTGTCACCGACCAGCTTCTTCGTGGTCTTGCCGTAGCACCACTTCGGCGTGATGCCGGTGTAGTTCTTGTGGCCGTCGGGGTGAGGAGCGGCCGGGTAGCCGAACACCCGCACGTACTTGCCGGTCGGCTGGTTCCACGCGAAGCCCTGGCCGCCGACGTTGTCACCGAGCCGGCCCGCGTCCTTGGCGGCACCCTCGATGATCGTGAAGACGGTCTTGTAGAACTTCGTGTCGGAGCCGGGCTTGACCCACTTCTGCACGTAGTAGCGGGTGATGAGGTAGTTGCCGCGGCGGTCCTGCCACTTCTTGCCGGGGCCGCGGTAGCGGTCGTACTCCCGCTTGGTCACGATGTCGGTGACGGGCTCACCGAACTTCGCGCCGTTCCGCTTGCCGGTGCGAGCGCGCTTGTACTGCTGCTCGCTGACCTCTTCCTTCTCCACGACCGCACCGGGGTAGTCCGGGCCCACCTTCTGGGAGCGGGAGCCGGGCTTCACCCAGCAGGCCTCGGTCGAGGTCGGGTCGAGACGGCAGGCGCGGAACTCCTCGCGGCTGATCTCGACGTCCTTGGCCTCCTTGAGGCCCTGGTACTTCTCGAACTCGGCCTTGGAGACCTTCTTGGCGGTGCCCCCACCGAGCTTGACGCCGTTGTAGACGGTGACGAACGCGTAGTCGCGGTCGAAGTCCTCGTAGACGTCGAAGTCGTAGTGGGTGAAGGCCTGCTTGCCGACGTAGATGCCGTAGGGAGCCTTGCCCTGGTAGTAGCCCGGGACGAAGACCCACTTGTCCATCACGTCGGCGTTGGCCTTGACGTCGTAGACGCAGTGGCCGGCGGTGGCGACGAGGTTACGGTACTTCGACTGGATCGAAGTAGCCGAGCACCACTTCTTCTCGCCCTTCTTGTTGACGAAGAACACCTTGCCGATGGTCTTCGGCATGTTGACGTTCTGCGACTTGGCCGCGGCCTTCTTCTCCTGGCCGATCGGGGCGGTCGAGCCCGGCTTGGTGTCCGCGCTGTAGCCGCCCTTGCTCTGGAGCTTGGTGACGTCCGTCTTGTCCCAGACGTTCGACTCCTTGGCAGCCTTCAGAGCAGCGCCGTTGTTCTCGGCCCAGAACTCGGCGATGGCCTTCGCCGCAGCGGCGTTCTTCGCCATGTGCTCGCTGGAGGTGACCTTGTTGGCCTGGGCCGTACCGGCCAGGCCGGCGGCCAGCATGCCGGTGGCCAGAACGGCACCACCAGCGGGGATGAGGATGCGCTTCAAGGGAACTGCTCCTTGGTCTGTCGTGGGCCGCAACTTGCGTCCCATGCGTCAGTAAAGGGATAGCAAGGAACATAGCGCGGTGATCTCCGCAGGTGGAAGCCGATTCGAGGGGTCCGTTATGGCCCCCTTTGGTCGTTACCATTTTGTGACCTGTCAGGGAAAGTGACCGGTAGTGATCAAAGCGGCACATCTTCCCAGGGCATGAAGGGGTTGTGATCAATGGGGCGAAAGTGCTGTCGTGAGCACATCACGCTAGGTAGTCAGGTAAATGTGACTCAGATCACAGGAACCAAATGGAACCGATCTCCCGTCTAAGTTGCCACCCCTTGCCAGGGAATGTTCAGATTCGTCACGGAAGCGGCTGGATCTGTGACGGTACGAGGTCGCAGGCGGGCACGAATCAGGGCCCGTTCGGCCCCGGAAGGCGGCGGACGGACCTTGATCAGATGACGTTCGCGGGAGTCTTCTGCGCGGCGGCGTGACGGTAGACGTCGCCGGCGACCGCTCCGAAGTACGGCGAGGACACCGCGTCGAACTCGCCCTTGGCGTCCCTGTTCCAGGTCAGGCTGTTGACGCCGATGAGGTTGCCCAGGTTGTTGCGCAGCCCGACGATCCACGGCCCGCCGCTGGCGCCCTTGGTGAAGTTGCACGGGCTCAGCTGCACGCCGTTGTCGAGGTCGAGGCTGGGGGCGACAGCCTTGCGGGTGGCGCCCACACAGCTCCGCATCGTCTGGCCGTTGAACGGCTGGGTGCCGTTGGGCTGCGGGCCCGCGGGGTAGCCGAACGCGTGGACCGGCGTGACCGGCGGCTTCTTGCCCAGCTCCAGGCCGAGCCCGCCGACGTTGTCCTGCAGCCGGCCGACGTCCTTGGCGACGTAGGAGTTGCCCTGCTTGACCCAGGTGAAGCCGCGGTGGACGGTGACGAACGCGTAGTCGTAGTCGTAGTCGTTCTTGCCGGCCCAGTCCTGGTGCATGCTGATCGAGGAGCCCACGTAGATGCCGTGCGGCGTGGCCCCGTCGGCGCCCGGGTCGGGCACGAAGATCCAGGAGTCGGCTTCCTTGGCCTGGCGCGCGTCGTACGCGCAGTGCGCGGCGGTGGCGACCACGCTCCGGTTCGCGGCGGCGACCGAGGCGGCCGAGCACCAGTACTCCTTGCCCCCGAGCCGGAAGAAGACCTTGCCGACCGTGCTGGCCTGGCCCTTCTTCGGCGTGACGGCGCGGACCGGGCCGGCCTTCTTGCGCAGGGCGGTGATCCGCTGGGCGGAGACGTTCACCGAGCCGCTGCCCCCGGACTTCGGCGCCCCGGTCGAGGTGGGGGCGGCGGGGGTGTAGCTGTCGGCCTTCCTGAGCCTCTCGGGCTTCCAGTAGTCGGCCACCCGCTGCACGTCGGCCTTGGTCCTGGCGAGCGGGACGAGGTAGACCTGGCTCGCCGTGCTGGCACTCGCGCTCCCCGAGAACGCGGGCAGCATCAGCAGCGCGCCGCTGACTGCGGCGGCTAGCAGGTGCCTGGCCCGGGGGATCATGAAAGTGCCTTTCTGGTTGTAACGGGCGATTTTTCCAGATCAACTGGGGCTATTGCAGCTCGGATGGAGATTCGTTATCTGAGCAAGAGTGACTTGCGTCGCATAAGAACCATGTCAAGTGAGCCGCAAACGATCTTCATTGTACGGCGTCGTCCCAGCTAGAGCCCGGATTCGCGACACGAATACGAGGAAGTTGCCAGTCCGGGGGATGACTACTCCGTGCGCATGGAAGTAGTTCTTCTCTTGCGCGCGGACGCATGATCATTTCGCATGCCGAAAGTCGCCGTGTCGGGCGGAAAGGTCAATGTGGCGAGTTGGTGAGGTGGCAAAAGTGATGCAAAGATTGTGACGGCTCGACTACGCTTCGCTATTGACATTTAAATGTCACTGGCGGACGCTGGAGTCATGCGGAGGACCACGGTGCGCATCGACGAGACGCTCCTCAACGAGGCGAAGGCGTACGCGGCCAGACACGGACGCAGTCTCAACTCAGTGATGGAGGACGCCTTGCGCCAACTACTCAACCGCTCCGCCGAAGCCGCGGAGCGCCCCCCGATCCACCTGCCGGTCTCCGGCGCCGAAGCCGGCCCGAAGCTGACCTGGCACCAGATCCAGGAGATCCTGGAGCTGGAGGACATCGAGCGTGCGCTGGGGGTGCGGCAGCATGAGGATGCTTGATGTCAACATCCTGGTCAACGCCCAACGGCGCGACATGGAGCACCACGAGCAGTGCCTGACCGCCCTCAAGGAGCTCCTCTACGGCGAAGAGGCCTACGCGGTGAGCGACTTCGTCATCAACGGCTTCATCCGCATCGTCACCAACCCCCGCATCCCGGGCTCGACGCCCTTCGACACGGCCCGGCAGTTCGCCGAGAGCGTCCAGGGCCAGCCCCACGCGGTGACCGTCCACGCCGGGCCCCGTCACTGGGAGATCTTCACCCGGCTGTGCACCGCGACCGACGCCAAGGGAAAGCTCATCCCCGACGCGTATCTCGCGGCGCTCGCCATCGAGCACGGATGCGAATTCGTGACCTGCGACCGGGATTTCGCCAAGTTCGAGGGGTTGCGCTGGCGGTCGCCGCTCAACTGAACTGAAGGGCAAGTTCCGCGAAGCGAGGTCCGTCGTGGCCGACCGGTTCGATGTCGTCGAGGTGGGCGGGCAGGGCCGCCGCCCGATCGGGCTGCTTGTCGTGCTCGTGCTCCTGGGCGTGTCCGTCGCCGGCCTGATCGCCGGCCGGGAGCCCGAGCAGCCCGCGCCCCGGCAGGAGCCGGTCCGCGAGGCCGACGCCCCCACCCGGTCCCTCACCCGTACCGAAGGCCGCCCCCACGTGCTCCACCCGGAGACGGACGGCAAGGGCGAGGTTGCGCGGATGCGGGTGGTGTTCCCCGACGGTATGCGGGCCACCGTGCGCTACCCGGCCGACCTCCGTCTCGACCGGCTCGGCGTCCGGCCGTACCAGGGGCTCTGGGTGGACGGGCTGTTCCGTCATCTCACCGCGCCCAGCAGCGGCGAGATGGAGATCACCAAGGGCGGGGAGCCGATCAGGTCGTACGCCGCCAACGTGACGCTCTGGCCGCGCCAGGCGGGCGCCGGTCAGTACGGGCAGGTGCTGCTGTTCGCGTTCGGCCGCTGGCGGATGGCGATGTACGATCGCCCGCCCGGGCTGACGTTCGACCAGCGCGTGGCGGTCGCCGAGGGGTTACGCGGCCGGGTGACCGACGACGGCTTCCTG
This sequence comes from Nonomuraea sp. NPDC049649, assembly GCF_040675175.1. NCBI lineage: Bacteria > Bacillati > Actinomycetota > Actinomycetes > Streptosporangiales > Streptosporangiaceae > Nonomuraea > Nonomuraea sp. NPDC049649. Next base: position 636,091 of record NZ_JBFAOH010000001.1, on the reverse strand, counting down.
GTGCTGTCCGGCAGCGAGCGGGTGCACCTGGCCCGCCCCGGCGACTCGGAGCGGGGCGAGCCGGTGGGGCCGCAACTCTGGTTCGGCGCCGGCGCGCGCGAGACGGTGATGCTCATCCCCACTCCCGGCTGCGAGCAGGCTCGCGGGCTGCCCGGGAGCGTCCGGATGCGCGGGCGGCCGGTCGGGGAGAGGTGCCGCGACGGGGTGCGTGTCATCGCGGCGGGTGACCAGGAGTTCATCGGCAGGGCGCTCGACGGCATCCGCATCAGCGTCAAGTAAGGTGCGGCCATGTTCGCCGTTACCGCCACACAGACCGACCCCGACAATCCTCTCGCCGGGCTTACCCTGGGCGAGCGTCCGGAGCCGAAGGTGCCGGACGGCTGGACGACCGTCTCGGTGCGGGCCGCCGCGCTCAACCACCACGACCTGTGGACGCTCAAGGGCGTCGGCATCCGGCAGGACCGGCTGCCGATCGTGCTCGGCTGCGACGCGGCCGGCGTCGACGAGGACGGCAACGAGGTCATCGTGCACTCCGTGATCGGCGGCGGCGCCGACGAGACGCTCGACCCGAAGCGGTCGCTGCTCTCGGAGCAGTACGACGGCACGTTCGCCGAGCGGGTGGCCGTGCCGCGCCGCAACCTCGTGCCCAAGCCGGCCGCGCTCTCCTTCGAGGAGGCCGCCTGCCTGCCGACGGCGTGGCTGACCGCGTACCGGATGCTGTTCGACAAGGCCGGGCTGGAGCCGGGCTCGACCGTACTCGTGCAGGGGGCCGGCGGGGGCGTCGCCACGGCGCTCATCGCGCTCGGCAGGGCCGCCGGGTTCCGCGTCTGGGCGACCAGCCGCTCGGAGGCCAAGCGTGAGCGGGCCCGGGAGCTCGGCGCGGACCAGGTCTTCGAGCCGGGCGCGCGGCTGCCCGAGCGGGTGGACGCCGTCATGGAGACGGTCGGCCAGGCCACCTGGGACCACTCGCTCAAGTCGCTCAAGCCGGGCGGCCGGATCGTGGTCAGCGGCGCCACCAGCGGCGCCGTGCCGCCCGCCGACCTGAACCGGGTCTTCTTCCTGCAGCTGTCGGTGATCGGGTCCACGATGGGCACCCGCGACCAGCTTCAGCGGCTGGCCGTCTTCCTTGAGCAGACCGGGCTCCGGCCGGTCATCGACCGGACCATGCCGCTGGCCGAGGCCAGGGACGGGTTCGCGGCCATGCACGAGGGCGACCTCTTCGGGAAGATCGTCTTCACCGTCTGACGTCCCCGCGCCAGGGGAGGGGTGCTCACGCCCACCGTCTGACGGGTTCGGGCACCCCTCTCCGCGCCGGGGGAGGGGTGTTCCTTACGACCGGAGGGTCTCGCGGACCTGGGCGGCCGTCTCGTCGAGCGTGCGCCGCAGGTCGTCGAGCTTCTCGCGGGTGATGCGGGACTCCGACGCCTCCTCGCGCACCTGGGCCACGAAGTCGGCCAGCGCCTCGCCCAGCTCACTGTCGAGGGCGGCCCGGCTCTCCGGCGCGCCGCCGACCGTGCGCCACACCTCCGACCAGATGCGCCGCCACTCGCCGGCCAGCCGCTCGCCCTCGCCCTGCCAGCGCTGGGCGTGCTCGCTCCACTGGCGCTTCTGCTCCTCCGCGAGCCGGGTGAACTCGCGCTGCTGCCGCTCCTGCGTCCGGCGGGCGTCGTCGCGTACGCCGGAGCGCACGTCCTTGGCCATCCGCGCCAGCTCCTCGCGCAGTGACTTGACCGTGTCGCGGACGTCCTCCTTGACCTCGCGGGCGATGTCGCGCACCGAGGCCGAGATCTCCTGCTCCAGCTCCTCCAGCTCGTCGAGGCGGGCGTTCAGCTCGGCGCGGCCCTTGTCGGTGATGGAGAAGACCTTCTTGCCGCCGACCACCTCGTGGGTGACCAGCCCCTCGGTCTCCAGGCGGGCCAGCCGCGGGTAGATGGTGCCGGGGGAGGGCGAGTAGACGCCGAGGAAGCGGTCCTGCAGCAGCCGGATCACTTCGTACCCGTGCCGCGGGCTCTCCTCCAGCAGCTTGAGCAGATACAGCCGGAGCCGGCCGTGGCCGAAGACGGCGCTCATTCCTTCTCTCCCTTGAGCAGCGTGACGTCGCCGGAGACGGTCGTGGCCGACAGGGAGGCCATGCCGCCGCCGAGCCGGCCCGACATCGACCGGCCGCCCGGGTTGCTCGCGTCGGACACCTCGTCGAAGGCGCTGGCCAGCCGGCCGGACGCCGACCGGAGCGTGATGTCCGCCTCCGCGTTCTTGGGCAGCCGGATCATGATGGCGCCGGAGACCGTGTTGAGCGTGACGTAGGCGGTGGGCCGGAGCGTGAGGTCGGCGGTGACGCGGCCGGAGGCGGTGTTGGCGCGCAGCCTGCGCGGGGTGCCGCCGGCGACGGTGAGGTCGCCGGAGACGCTGTGGAACGACAGGTCGCCCGACATCCCCCGGCTCTCCACGTCGCCGGACGCGGTGGTGGCGCTGATCTCGCCGCTCACCCCGTCGAGCACGATCTCCCCGGACACGCTCTTGACCTGCGTCGCCCCTTCGAACCCGGCGACGAGGGCGGAGGCCGACACGACCCCGGCGTTGACCGCGCAGCGGCGCGGGACGGTGAGCGTCGCGACGGTCCTGCGGCGGTCGCGGCGCAGCCAGCCGGACAGGCCGTCCCAGGTCAGATCCTTGAACGTGACGCTCAGCCGGCGGGTGTCCTCGTCGTAGGCGACCAGCAGCGGTGAGGCGGAGTCGAACTCGGCCACGTCGAGCGCGGGCGGCCCGTCGCTCGCCAGCACGGCAAGCCGGCCCGCGACGACGCGCACGTCGAGGGCGTCAACCTGCCCGAACGTGAGCTGCTCCGGGCTCTCGATCGTCCACTGCCGCATAGTCCCGCCCTCTCTGGCGACGCGCACCTCTTATCCGGACACGATATGTCGCGTCCGGGCAAATCTCAAGATGTATCGCGTTTATGCGGAGAGCAGGATCAGTCGTCCTCGTCGTCGTCGAGCCTGGCCAGCCAGGTGGCCAGCCGGTCGACCGGAGTCTCGAACTCGGGGTTGAGGTCGACGAACTCGCGCAGCCGCTCGCCGAGCCAGAGCAGGGTGACCTCCTCCTCGCCCCGCCGGTCGACGAGTTCCTCGATCCCCCGATCCGTGAAGTACATCGCGCTCCGTCTCCTCGATCTCCCAGGCGGGACGCCCGGGCGCCCCGCGTCCCACAGGGCCGGCGGCCCCATCGCGGCGACAGTGTATTCCGCCCCGCGCGCCCTCCCGAAAGCACGTCAGCCCCCGCCGGGCGGCGGGGGCTGACATGGCGTTTCAGCGTCGATCAGGTCAGCCGAAGACCTGACGCATCAGCTCCTCCTGCTCCGCGTCGTGGGCGGCGTGCGAGCCGACCGCGGGCGAGCTGTTCGGAGTACGGGAGACGCGCCGCGGACGGCGGCCACCCCAGAGCTGCGGGTCCTCCGCCAGCTTGAGCGACAGGTACGGCCACGGGCCCATGTTGACCGGCTCGTCCTGCACCCAGAGCAGCTCGGCGTCGGAGCTGTAGCGGGCCAGCTCGGCGTCGACCTCCTCCTTCGGGTACGGGTAGAGCCGCTCCAGGCGGACCAGGGCGACGTCGTCGCGGCCCTCGGCCTCGCGCTTGGCCAGCAGGTCGTAGTAGACCTTGCCGGAGCACATGGCCACCTTGGTGACCTTCGCCGGGTCGACCAGCGTGTCGCCGAGGACCGGCTGGAAGGTGCCCGAGGTGAAGTCGGACGCCTTCGACGTGGCCCGCTTGTGGCGCAGCAGCCACTTCGGCGTGAAGACGACCAGCGGCTTGTGCCGGCCCGACTTCACCTGCCAGCGCAGCAGGTGGAAGTAGTTGGCCGGGGTGGTCGGCTGCGCCACCGTCATGTTGTCGAGCGCGCAGATCTGCAGGAAGCGCTCGATGCGGGCCGAGGAGTGGTCGGGACCCTGGCCCTCGTAGCCGTGCGGCAGCAGCAGCACCACGCCCGAGCGCTGGCCCCACTTCTGCTCACCGGACGAGATGAACTCGTCGATGATCGTCTGGGCGCCGTTGACGAAGTCGCCGAACTGCGCCTCCCACGCCACCAGCGCGTCCTTGCGCTCCAGGCTGTAGCCGTACTCGAAGCCCAGCGCCGCGAACTCGCTCAGCAGCGAGTCGTAGACGTAGAACTTGGTCGTGCCCTGGTTGAACGCCTTCAGCGGGGTGTGCTCGGCGCCCGTGACGCGGTCGACCAGCACCGCGTGGCGCTGGGTGAACGTGCCGCGCCGCGAGTCCTGGCCGACCAGGCGGACCGGGTGGCCGTCGATGAGCAGCGCGCCGAACGCCAGCGTCTCGCCCATGCTCCAGTCGATCGAGTCCTGCTCGACCATCTGGCCGCGGCGCTGCAGCACCGGCGCCAGCCGGGGGTGGACCGTGAAGCCCTCCGGCAGGTTGAGCTGGGTGTCGACGATGCGCTTGAGCGTCTCGTCGGTGATCGCGGTCGGCGTGTCGGCGTGCGACCACTTGACCACCTCGGTGGGCGGCACCCGCATCGACCCCGCCTCCAGCGGCCGCTTGGCCGCCTCGCGGGTCTCGGTGAAGGCCTGCTCCAGCTTGGCCTGGTAGTCGCGGAGCGCCGACTCGGCCTCCTCGACCGTTATGTCGCCCCGGCCGATCAGCGCCTCGGTGTAGAGCTTCCGGGTCGAGCGCTTGGCGTCGATGAGGTCGTACATCAGCGGCTGGGTGAAGGCCGGGTTGTCGCCCTCGTTGTGGCCGCGGCGGCGGTAGCAGATGAGGTCGATCACGACGTCCTTGCGGAACGCCTGGCGGTACTCGTAGGCGAGCTTGCCCACGCGCACCACGGCCTCGGGGTCGTCGCCGTTGACGTGGAAGATCGGCGCCTGGATCATCCGCGCCACGTCGGTCGCGTAGACCGAGGACCGCGACGAGGCGGGCGAGGTGGTGAAGCCGACCTGGTTGTTGACCACGATGTGCACGGTGCCGCCGGTGCGGTAGCCGCGCAGCTGCGACAGGTTGAGCGTCTCGGCCACGACGCCCTGGCCGGCGAAGGCCGCGTCGCCGTGGACGAGCACCGGCAGGACGGTGAAGCCCTCCTCGCCGCGCTCCAGCAGGTCCTGCTTGGCCCGGACGACGCCTTCCAGGACCGGGTTGACCGCCTCCAGGTGGGAGGGGTTGGCCACCACGGAGGTGGTGATGGTCTTGCCGCTCGGCGCGGTGAACTCGCCGGTGGCGCCCAGGTGGTACTTCACGTCGCCGGAGCCGTGGGCGGTGCGCGGGTCGATGTTGCCCTCGAACTCGCCGAAGATCTGCGCGTACGACTTGCCCACGATGTTGGCCAGCACGTTGAGCCGGCCGCGGTGGGCCATGCCGATGACGACCTCGTCGAGCTCCTCGTCGGCGGCGTCGCTGATCACCGAGTCGAGCAGCGGGATCAGGGACTCGCCGCCCTCCAGCGAGAACCGCTTCTGGCCGACGTACTTGGTCTGCAGGAAGGTCTCGAACGCCTCGGCGGTGTTGAGCCGGCTCAGGATGTTGAGCTGCTCGTCGCGGGCGGGGGAGATGTGCGGCTTCTCCACCCGCTCCTGGATCCAGGCCCGCTCCTCGGGGTTCTGGATGTGCATGTACTCGATGCCGACGGTGCGGCAGTACGAGTCGCGCAGCACGCCCAGGATCTCGCGGAGCTTCATCAGCGGGCGGCCGCCGAAACCGCCGGTGGCGAACTCGCGCTCCAGGTCCCACAGGGTAAGGCCATGGGACTGGATGTCGAGGTCGGGGTGCTTGCGCTGCTTGTATTCGAGCGGGTCGGTCTCGGCCATCAGGTGGCCGCGCACCCGGTAGGCGTGGATCAGCTCCAGCACCCGGGCGGACTTGGACACGTCGTCGTCGTGCGAGGCCGACACGTCCTGCACCCAGCGGACCGGCTCGTACGGGATGCGCAGGGCCTCGAAGATCTCGTCGTAGAAGCCGTCGGCGCCCAGCAGCAGCTGGTGGATCCGGCGCAGGAAGTCGCCCGACTGCGCGCCCTGGATGATCCGGTGGTCGTAGGTGCTGGTCAGGGTCATGACCTTGGAGACGGCCAGCCGGGAGAGCGTCTCCGGGGAGGCGCCCTGGTATTCGGCCGGGTACTCCATCGCGCCCACGCCGATGATCGTGCCCTGGCCGGGCATCAGGCGCGGAACGGAGTGGACGGTGCCGATCGTGCCGGGGTTGGTCAGCGAGATCGTGGTGCCGGTGAAGTCGTCGACGCCGAGCTTGCCGGCCCGCGCCTTGCGGACGATCTCCTCGTACGCCGACCAGAACTGCCGGAAGTCCATCGTCTCCGCGGCCTTGATCGACGGCACGAGCAGCTGGCGTTCGCCGTTGCTCTTCTGCACGTCGATGGCGAGGCCGAGGTTGACGTGTTCGGGCTTCACCAGGGTCGGCTTGCCGTCGACCTCGGCGTAGGAGTAGTTCATCTCCGGCAGGGCCGCCAGGGCCTTGACCACGGCGTAGCCGATCAGGTGGGTGAAGGAGACCTTGCCGCCGCGGCCCCGCTTCAGGTGATTGTTTATCACGATGCGGTTGTCGACCATGAGCTTGGCCGGGATGGCCCGCACACTGGTCGCGGTGGGCAGGGACAGCGAGGATTCCATGTTGAGCGCCGTGCGCGCCGCCGCACCGCGCAGCCTGACCTCCTCGGCGCCCTTGGGCACCGCGGGGCCGGGTTGCTTGGCCTGCTTCGGCTTCTCGGCTGGTGGCGCCGCCTTCGGCGGCTTGGTGGTCGGTGCTGGTGCGGAGGCGGGCGCGGTAGCTGTGCCGTTCGCCGCCTCCCTGGCCGGGGCTCGCCCGGATCCGTAGTCAGGGTTGTAGTCAGCGAAGAAGTTCCACCAGGCCTTGTCTACGGACTCGGGATCCTGGAGGTACTTCTGGTACAGCTCGTCGACAAGCCATTCGTTCTGACCAAAGCTTGCCAGCGGGTTTGTCCGCGACGACTCAGACGACACGGCGGAAATCGCCCTCTTCCGCAGATCGGCGTTGATGATGGAGAACCTGTCCAAGGCTACTCGCCCGGACCGGGAGAGCGCGCAACCGAGGCTGTGGCGCCACGGCCGATCCTCTCAGCATGTTCTTAGAGGTCATGACTCCCCCGTCCAGTCCAGGCGGTGCCGACTATATTACCGTTTGGTATCAACTTTGGGGCCGGGGGTTTACTTCCTCGCTGGTAGGAGCCGGGTGTCGATCCGGACCTCCGGGGAGAGCCGGGTCAGCAGGTCCGCCAGCTCCTCTCCGGCCTCCTTGAGTTCTTCCATCGTCATCGGCTCCAGCCGCTCCAGCAGGAAGATCGCGTTGGTGGTCTCCTCGGTGAGCCGGGTGCGGACCACCTGGCGCCAGTTCCATCTGCGGCAGGTCACGCCGGCGTCGTCGCGCCAGATCACCTCGCCGGGCGCGGGCTGCCCGAGCGCCTCCTCCGACGCCTCGTCGCCGCTCGCCCGTACCAGGCGCGGCGGGCCCTGATAGCGGTCGAGGTCCTCGCCGCCGATGGGCAGCGCGTGCTTGACGCTGACGGAGTTGTAGGCGTCGACGACCAGGTTGATCTCGGGCAGGGGGAGCCGGCGGGAGAGCGCGTCGACGGAGGGCCGGGTGCGCTGCGGCTTGGCGCCGAAGGCGCGGTAGGCGTCCTTCCAGGCGTCGATCTTCTCGGTCTGGACCGGTCGGGCGGCCTCGGCCGCCTCGGTGAGCCAGGCCCGCGTGCGGTCGTCGGTGGGCCCGTTGCGCAGGCCCCTGGCGGTGATCGCCAGCAGCGCGAAGTCGGGACGGAGCGTGTGGACCTCGTTGTCCACCCAGATGTCGTCCAGCATGCGGGCAGTCTATCGATCCCGGCGGACCGCAGAATTCTCTTTGCAAAAAAGCCTTTGCGATTTACCCTCGACGTATGGAAGAGCAGTACAAGATCAGCGATCCCCGGGTGCTCAAGGCCGTCGCCCATCCGCTGCGGGTGCGCCTGCTCGGCCTGCTCCGCGGCGACGGCCCGGCCACCGCCAGCGAGCTGGCCCGCAAGGTCGGCGAGAGCTCGGGCTCGACCAGCTACCACCTGCGCGAGCTGTTCAAGTACGGCTTCATCGAGGAGGACGACGAGCGGCGCGACGGCCGCGAGCGCCGCTGGCGGGCCCGCCACCGCTACACCTCCTGGGACGCCGCCGCGCTGTCGGGCAGCGAGCAGGGCCGCGAGGCGCTGCGGATCATCCACCTGCGGCAGGCGGAGATGGTCGGCCGGGTGATGGCGGAGTACGACCAGGCCGCCTGGCCCGAGGAGTGGGCGGAGGCCGCCGGGATGAGCGACCACCTCCTGACGCTGCCGCCCGCCGCGCTCCGCGAGTTCAAGGAGAAGGCGGGGGAGCTGCTGCGCGACCTCGCCGCCCGCCACGCCGGCGACCCCGCCGCCCGGAAGGTGCACGTCTGGCTGGGCGCGGTCCCCCGCGCGGCCCAGGAGGAGGAGTCGTGACCAGCCGTTCCGCGTTACGCCGCTACACCCTCGTCTGCTTCCTGACCTGGCTGCCCATCGGCCTGGCGATGCCCTCGATGGTGCTCCTGATGACCGAGAGAGGTCTCGGCCTGGCCCAGGCCGGCCTGGTGCTCACGGTCTTCTCGGTCGTCACCCTCACTCTGGAGCTGCCCACCGGCGGCCTGTCCGACGTGCTGGGGCGGCGCGTCATGGCGGCCGTCTCCGCCGCGATCCTGACCGTGGCGCTCGTGCTGACCGCCGTGTCGGCCACGTTCTGGATGTTCCTGGCGGGTTACGCGCTCAAGGGCGTGGCCCGGGCGCTGTCCAGCGGGCCGGCCACCTCCTGGTACGTCGACACGCTGCACCGCATCGAAGGGCGCGGCGCCGATCTCAAGCCGGGGCTGTCCCGGGGCGCCGCCGTGGAGTCCGCGGCGCTCTGCCTCGGCGTGCTGGCCGGGGGCGTCCTGCCGCTGGTCGTGCCGCCGGGGGCTGTCTTCCCGCTGGCCGCGCCGAGCCTGGCGGGGGCGGTGGCGGCGGCGGTCCTGCTGGTGGTCGTGCTGCTCGCGCTGCCCGAGCCGCCCCGCGCCCGCGTGTCGCCCGGCGGGGTGCTGCGCGACGTGCCCGCCACGGTCGTCTCCGGGATACGGCTGACGGCCGGCGGGCCCGTGCTGCGCCGCCTGATGCTCGCCGCCGCCTGCTCGGGCGTACTGCTGGTGTCGATCGAGCTGCTCACCCCGGGACGCCTGGCCGGGCTCGCGGGGACGGCCGAGCAGGGCAGCGCCGCGTACGCGGTGGTGGCCGCGCTGGGGTTCGCCGGGAGCGCGGCGGGCAGCGCGCTCGCGCCCCGCGCGGCGCGGCTGGCCGGGAGCTCGGCCCGCGGGGCGATCGCCGGTGTCGTGCTGGCCGCGGTCTCGGTCGGGACGCTGGCCGCCACCGCGGGGCTGGGCGGCGCGGCGGGGCTCGCGACGGCGGGCGCGGTCTACGTCACGCTGTTCGCCGGGGTCTCGGTGACCGGGCTGCTCTGCCTGGAGATGACCCACAACGCCGTCACCGCCGCCGAACGCACGACCGTCGCCTCCGTGTCCTCACTCTCCCTGCAGTCGGGCGGCATCCTGGCCAACCTGACGCTCGGCGCGCTGGCGGCGCAGGCCGGGGTGGCCGCCGCCTGGGGGCTGAGCGCCGTCGTGGTGCTGGCCTCGGCGCTGCTGTTCGTCCGGATGCCGGTCACAGGCTCCAGTCGAGCTCCGGACCCAGCGGTACGAGCCGGCTCGGGTTGAGGTTCGTCTGGGTCAGGTAGTAGTGGCGCTTGATGTGGTCGAAGTCCGTGGTCTCGCGGAAGGCCGGGATCGCGTACAACCTCCTGGTGTACGACCAGAGCGCCGGATAGTCCGTCAGCCGCCGGAGCGAGCACTTGAAGTGGATGTGGTACACCGTGTCGAAGCGGACCAGCGTGGTGTACGCGCGCACGTCGCTCTCGGTCAGCCGGTCGAACAGGAACTCCCGCCCCGACAGCCGCTCCTCCAGGAAGTCCAGCGTGGCGAAGACCTTCCGCACCGCCTCCTCGTACGCCTCCTGGCTCCGGGCGAAGCCCGCCTCGTAGACCGCGTTGTTGAGGCCGTGGTAGAGGCGGTCGTTCAGGGCGTCGATCTCGCCGCGCAGCTCCTCGGGGTAGAGGTCGAGGGCGCCGCCCCAGCGCGTCTCCAGGTCGAGGGTGATCCGCGGGAAGTCGTTGGTGACGATGCGCTCTTCCTTGACGTCCCAGACGCACGGCACGGTGTAGCGGCCCCGGAAATCGGGGTCGGTGGCCAGGTACAGCTCCGACAGGAACGCGCCGCCGGGCACCCGCCAGCCCCGCTCGTCGCGGATCGGGTCGACGATCATGGCCTCCAGCAGGTCCTGGATGCCGAGGAGCTCGCGGACGATCAGCACCCGCTGCGCCCACGGGCAGGCGTAGGAGGCGTAGAGCCGGTAGCGGCCCGGCTCCGGCGGGCCCAGCGGCTCGGTGAAGGCGTTCGGCTGCCTGATCCAGCGTCCATCTCGTACCGCGTCCATGACCCCAGTAGAACATGATTCGGGAGGTGCGGGCAGAATCGGGGACATGGCGAAGTTCGTGGTGACTCCCTCCAGTGAGAGACAGCGTGCGGCGTGGACCGGCGGGGGCATCCCCGAGGTCGAGCGGGTCCGGCCGGGTCTCTGGTCGATTCCGGTGCCCATTCCTATCAACCCGCTGCGGTACGTGCTCGTCTACGCGCTGGAACTGGCCGACGGCGTGGCGATCATCGATGCCGGGTGGGACACCGACGAGGCGTTCGAGGCGCTCTCGGCCGGGCTCGGCGTGGCCGGTTACACGATCGGCGACGTCAAGGCCGTGCTCGTCACCCACATCCACCCCGACCACTACGGGCTCGCCGGGCGGGTCCGGGAGGCGTCGGGCGCGTGGATCGGCCTGCACCCCGCCGACGCCGGGCTGCTGCGCGAGCGCTACGACGACCCGTACATCGACGGGCTCGTCGCCAAGGAGCGCGCCCAGCTCCTGCGCTGCGGCGTGCCCGGCTCCGTGGTGGACGAGCTGGCGGGCGCCTCCATGATGATCCGCGACTTCGTCACGATGGCCCCGCCCGACCGGCTCGTCGAGGACGGCGACCGGCTCGACCTGCCCGGCTGGGACCTGCGCGCCGTCTGGACCCCCGGGCACTCGCCCGGCCACCTGTGCTTCGCCGAACCGTCCAGGAAGGTGCTGTTCACCGGTGACCACGTGCTGCCCCGGATCACCTCCGCCGTGGCCGTGCACCCGCAGTCGTCGCCGAACCCGCTGGCCGACTACCTGGACGCGCTGGACGCCGTGCGCGCCTTCGACGTGGACGAGGTGCTGCCCGCGCACGAGTACCGGTTCCTGGAGCTGGCCGGGCGGGTCGACTACGTGATGGCGCACCACCGGGAGCGGCTGGAGGAGATCGAGCGGGTCATCGTCGGCGACGGGGTCACCTGCTGGGACGTGACAACCAAGCTGACCTGGTCGCGGCCCTGGGAGTCGATCGAGCCGTTCATGCGCCGCGCGGCCTGCAACGAGACGCTGGCCCACCTGGTGTGGCTGGAGTCGCGCGGCCGGGCCCGCCGGGTGCCGGGAGAGCCGGAGCTCTGGACCCGGGACTGATCGCGGACCCTGAGTTATCGTGCAGCTGACAGAATTTTATTCTCCTGCGCTGGAGGTTCGATGCTGCGGTTCGATGACAGGGTCGCGATCGTCACGGGGGCCGGTCACGGCCTCGGCCGCTCACACGCGCTGCTGCTGGCCGAGCGGGGCGCCAAGGTGGTCGTCAACGACCTCGGCGGCGCGCTCGACGGCACCGGCGCCTCGGCCGGTCCCGCCGCCGACGTGGCGGAGCTGATCAACAAGAACGGCGGGCAGGCGATAGCCAGCACCGACAACGTCGCCACCCCCGAGGGCGCCCGCGCGATCGTCGCCGCCGCGGTCGAGGCCTTCGGCAAGGTCGACATCGTGATCAACAACGCGGGCATCCTGCGGGACAAGTCCCTGGGCAAGATGTCGGTCGAGGACTTCGACAACGTGATCGCCGTGCACGTGCGCGGCTCCTTCCTGGTCACCCAGGCCGCCTACCCGCACATGAAGGAGGCCGGCTACGGCCGCGTCGTCAACACCTCCAGCCCGGCCGGGCTGTTCGGCAACTTCGGCCAGGCCAACTACTCCACCGCCAAGATGGGACTGGTCGGCCTGACCAAGACCGTCGGCATCGAGGGGGCGCGCAACGGCATCAAGGCCAACGCCATCGCCCCCATAGCGTGGACCCGGATGACCGAGTCGCTGCTGCCCGCCGAGTTCGAGGCCAAGTTCACTCCCGAGCGGATCAGCGCCCTGGTGGCCTACCTGGTCCACGAGTCGTGCGAGGTGAGCGGGGAGGTGTTCAGCGTGGGTGCCGGCCGGGTGGCGAGGGTGTTCGTCGCCGAGGGCCCCGGCTGGAAGGACGACGACCTCACCCCCGAGGCCATCGCGGAGAACTGGGACCAGATCATGGCCGAGCAGCCGTACGTCCAGACGGCCACGGAGTCCATGCAGCGCATGCTCTGACCACGAACGCGCAGGTCAAGGCCGGATGGGGAGCCCCCGTCCGGCCTTCTCTGTGTCCTGACAAATTCGACTTTGTTCGATGATCGGCGTAAGTGTCGGGAGTTATGTCGCTCACACTCTTGAATTACGACTTGCGTGATCTTATTGTCTCGGCATGACCCCCGCCCCGGGCTCGCCGGGCGACGTCCTGACGCTCATTAGCGCAGGCTCGGCCACGACCCGTTCCGATCTCGCCCGGCTCACCGGGCTGGCCCGCTCCACGATCTCCCAGCGCGTCGACGCGCTGATCGAGCGCGGGCTGGTCGAGGAGACCGAGAGCGGCGAGTCGACCGGCGGCCGGCCGCCCCGCCAGCTCCGTCTGCACACCGAGGAGCACGCGTTCGCCGGCGTCGACCTGGGGGCCACCCACTGCCGTATCGCGCTCATGGACATGACCGGCGTGGTGCTCGCCCAGTGCGAGGACCCGCTGCTCATCGCCGAAGGGCCGGAGCGGATCCTGGCCCACGTCGACGAGCGGATCGACCGGCTGCTCGCCGCGGCGGGACGGCCCAGGGCGGCGCTGCGCGTGATCGGCATGGGCGTGCCGGGACCGGTCGAGTTCGCCACCGGCCGGCCCAACAACCCGCCGATCATGCCCGGCTGGAACGACTACCCGATCCCCGACTACTTTCCCGGCGTCGACGTCCTCGTCGACAACGACGTCAACGTCATGGCGCTCGGCGAGCACCGCGACGTCTTCCCCGACGCCCGCCACCTGCTGTTCGTCAAGGTCGGCACCGGCATCGGCTGCGGCATCGTGGCCAACGGCAAGCTCCACAGGGGAGCCCAGGGCTCGGCCGGCGACATCGGCCACATCCGCGTCAGCGGCTACGAGGAGTCCGGCTGCCGCTGCGGCAACAGCGCCTGCCTGGAGGCCGTGGCCGGCGGCGCGGCAGTGGCGCGGCGGCTCACCGAGCTGGGCATCCCCGCGGAGACCGGCGCCGACGTCGTCGCCCTCGTCCAGGCCGGCAACACCCAGGCGCTGCGGCTGGTCCGCGAGGCCGGACGGCTCATCGGCGGGGTGCTGGCCGGCCTGGTCAACTTCTTCAACCCCGAGGCCATCGTCATAGGAGGCGCGCTCTCCCGGGTCCACGAGCACCTGCTCGCCGGCATCAGGGAGACGATCTACCGCCGCTCGCTGCCGCTGGCCACCAACCACCTGTCGATCGTGCCGACCCGCATGGGAGTCGACGCCGCCGCCGTGGGCGCCGGAATCCTGGCGATCGAGCACTACCTGTCCCCGGACAACATCAACAAGATCGTCAACGCCTGAAAGGGAGCCCCATGCTCGTCATGAGGGGGATCGTCAAGCAGTTCCCCGGGGTACGCGCGCTGGACGGGGTCGATCTCGACGTGCGAGCGGGCGAGGTGCACTGCCTGCTGGGCCAGAACGGCGCCGGCAAGTCCACGCTCATCAAGGTCCTGGCGGGCGTCCACCAGCCGGACGAAGGCACGGTCGAGTTCAACGGGAAGCGGATCCGCCCATCCGGCCCGAACGACGCCATCCGGCTCGGCTTCGCCACCATCTACCAGGAGCTCGACCTCGTCGACGGGCTCAGCGTCACCGACAACATCTACCTCGGCCACGAGCACGCCAAGCTCGGCTTCGTCAACCGCGCCGCGGGCAACCGGGCCGCCCGCCAGGTGCTGGAACGGCTCGGCCACCCGGAGATCCGCCCCACCACCGAGGTCGGCCGGCTGTCCCCGGCCGCCAAGCAGGTCGTCTCGATGGCCCGGGCGCTCTCCCACGACGCCCGCCTGATCATCATGGACGAGCCGTCGGCCGCGCTCGCCCACGACGAGGTCGCCAACCTCTTCCGCATCATCCGCGAGGTGACCGCCCAGGGCGTCGCCGTGGTCTACATCTCCCACCGGCTGGAGGAGATCCGCGAGATCGGCGACCGCGTCACCGTACTGAAGGACGGCCGCACCGTCGCGGTCGGCCTGCCCGCGAGCGACACCCCCACCTCCCAGATCGTCTCGCTCATGACCGGCCGGGACGTCGAGTACGTCTTCCCGCCCCGGCCGACCGAGCCGCCCGGCGAGGAGGTGCTGCGGGTCGAGGGGCTCACCTCCCCGGGCGCGTTCCGCGACGTGTCGTTCTCGGTACGGGCCGGCGAGATCCTCGGGCTGGCCGGCCTCGTCGGCTCCGGCCGCTCGGAGATCCTCGAAGCCGTGTACGGGGCCCGCCCGTCCACCGGCAAGGTGGTGCTCTCCGGCAAACCGGTACGGAAGAGCGTCGTCGGCAACGTGCGCCGGGGCATGGGCCTGGCACCCGAAGAGCGCAAGGCCCAGGCGCTGCTGCTCGACCAGAGCGTCACGGCCAACATCTCCCTCGGCAGCCTCCCCGCCTTCGCCAGACTCGGCTGGCTGGACCGTACGCGCGAAAGAGCCGAGGCCGAGCGGCTGGTGAAGGCGCTCGACATCCGCCCGCCCGACCCCGAACGCGCCGTCAAGACCCTGTCGGGCGGCAACCAGCAGAAGGCCGTGCTCGCCCGCTGGCTGCTCGGCAGCCGCAAGCTGCTCCTGCTCGACGAGCCGACCCGGGGCGTCGACGTGGGCGCCAGGGCCGAGCTGTACGCGGTCATCCGCGAACTGGCCGACAGCGGCATCGGCGTGCTGCTGGTCTCCAGCGAGGTGCCGGAGGTGCTCGGCCTGGCCGACCGCGTGCTGGTGGTGCGCGAGGGATCCGTCATCCACGAGGGCGACGCCCGCGAACTCGACGAGCACCTCGTACTGGACATGATCATGAACGGGAGGGCTGCCTGATGAGCGACCCCACGAAACCACGGACGGACACCGGGCCACCAGGGCTCGCGACGGCCCGCCAGGCCGTCGCCAACCCCCTCGGCAGGCTGATCGAGGGCGGCCATGTGGGCCTGCTGGTGGCGATCGCGCTGCTCGTCGTCGTCGGCCTCGTCACCAGGCCCGACGCCTTCGGCACCACGTCGAACCTGATCAGCATCCTGTCGCTGGCCGCCACCATCGGCGTCATCACCGTCGGCGCCACCTTCGTCATCATCGGCGGCGGCATCGACCTGTCGGTCGGCGCGGTCATGGCCCTGTCCTCCGTATGGGCGACGACGGTGGCCACCCAGGAGTTCGGCCCGGTCGTCATGGCGATCTGCGCCATCCTCGTCGGCACCGGCACCGGGCTCGTCAACGGCATCCTCATCGCCTACGGGCGGCTGGTGCCGTTCATCGCCACCCTCGCCATGCTGGTCGCCGCCCGCGGCCTCGCCCAGCGCATGTCCGACCGCAAGACCCAGCTCATCCAGCCGGAGAACTCCGCCATCGTCGAGCTGTCGACCACCCGGGTGCTCGGCGTCCCGCTGCTGGTCTACGTCTTCGCGCTGGTCGTGGCGCTCGGCTGGATCCTGCTCAACCGGACCACCTTCGGCCGCCGCACCTACGCCGTCGGCGGCAACCCGGAGGCGGCCCGGCTGGCCGGCATCGACGTGCGCCGCCACACCATGCTTCTCTACGCGCTGTCGGGGCTGTGCTGCGGCATCGCCGCCATCCTCATCATGGCCCGCACCACCACCGGTTCGTCCACCCACGGCGACCTGTACGAGCTGGACGCCATCGCCGCCGTCATCATCGGCGGCACCCTGCTCACCGGCGGCCGAGGCACGATCATCGGATCGATCCTCGGCCTGCTCATCTTCACGCTCATCACCAACCTGTTCATCCTCAACGGCCTCAACACCAGCGACCAGCTGATCGCCAAGGGCCTGATCATCGTCGTCGCCGTCCTTCTCCAGCGGCGGAGTCTTAAGGAGAGAGCACCATGAGTGAAAACGTCGCACGCAGGGGATTCCTCATCGGAGGACTCGGCGGAGCCGCCCTGCTCGCGGCCGGCTGCACCAGCAACGAGCCGTCCGCCGCGCCCACCTCCGAGGCCGCACCCGCCGCCACCCAGGCGGCGGCCGGCGGCAACGACGAGCCCGGCACCAAGGTGACCATCGGCTTCTCCGCCCCCGCCGCCGACCACGGCTGGATCGCGGCCATCGCCAAGAACGCCGAGGCCACCGCCCAGCAGTACTCCGACATCGAGTTCAAGCCCGTCGAGCCGACCAACGACATCAACCAGCAGATCTCCGCCGTCGAGTCGCTCATCGCCGCCAAGGTCGACGCCCTGGTCATCCTGCCCAACGACGGCGAGCAGCTGAACCAGATCGCGCTGCGGGCCAGCGAGGCCGGCATCCCCGTCGTCAACCTGGACCGGATCTTCCCCGACAAGCTCGCCTACCGGACCTGGATCGGCGGCGACAACTACGGCATGGGCGTGGCCGCCGGCCACTACATCGGCACCGCGCTCAAGGAGAAGAACGTCTCCAACCCGGTCATCGTCGAGATCCAGGGCATCGCCACCCTCCCGCTCACCCAGGACCGCAGCAAGGGCTTCGCCGACGCGCTCAAGACGTACGGGTTCAGCGTCACCGCCCAGCAGGACGCGCAGTTCACCGTGGAGACCGGCAACGAGGTCGCCACCTCGCTGCTGCAGGCGCACAGCAAGATCGACGCGATGTGGAACCACGACGACGACCAGGGCATCGGCGTGCTCGCCGCCATCAGCGAGGCGGGGCGCGACGAGTTCATCATGGTCGGCGGCGCCGGCTCGGCCAACGCCATGCGCGCCATCAAGGACGACAACACCGTCCTGAAGGCCACCGTCACCTACAGCCCCACCATGGCCTCCTCCGCGATCAAGATCGCCCGTCTGATCGCCCAGGGGAAGGGCATGAGCGACCTGGTGGAGAACCAGGTTCCCCAGTCCATCACTCTCGCGTCCGAGACCATCACCAAGGAGAACGTCGAGCAGTACCTGCCTCTCGGCTTCGAATCCTGATCGGGGGTTGCATGTCAGACAGAACAGTCGGCGTCGGCATGATCGGCTACGCCTTCATGGGCCGCGTCCATTCCCAGGCATGGCGGAGCGTCTCCGCCTTCTTCGACCTGCCCGTCAAACCGCGCATGCGGGTCATCGCGGGCCGCTCGAAGGAGGCCACCGAGGCCGCCGCCGAACAACTCGGCTGGGACGAAGCGGTCACCGACTGGCGGGAGGTGATCGCCCGGGATGACGTCGACATCGTCGACATCTGCACCCCCGGCGACACCCACGCCGAGATCGCCATCGCCGCACTCCAAGCCGGCAAACACGTCATCTGCGAGAAACCGCTCGCCAACACCGTCGAAGAGGCCGAGGCCATGACGGCGGCCGCGGCCGGCGCCACCGGCAAGAGCATGGTGGCGTTCAACTACCGCCGGGTGCCCGCCATCGCGCTCGCCCGCCGCCTCGTGGAAGAAGGACGCCTCGGCGAGATCCGCCACGTCCGCGCCCAATACCTCCAGGACTGGATCGTCGACCCCGACTTCCCCCTGGTGTGGCGGCTCCAGAAGGACAAGGCCGGATCGGGCGCGCTCGGCGACATCGGCGCCCACATCATCGACGCCGCCCAGTTCATCGCCGGGCAGCACCTCGTCGGCGTGTCCGCCCTCACCGAGACCTTCATCAAGGAACGCCCGCTCGCCGAAGGCTCCACCGGCCTCGCCGCCAGCGGCGGCACCGGCACCGGGCCCGTCACGGTCGACGACGCCGCCCTGTTCATCGGGCGGCTGTCGGGCGGGGCACTCGGCACCTTCGAAGCCACCCGGTTCGCCACCGGCCGCAAGAACGCCCTGCGGATCGAGCTCAACGGCTCGCTCGGCAGCCTCGCCTTCGACTTCGAGGCCATGAACGAACTATGGGTCAGCGACGGCGGGCGCGGCTTCGAACGCATCCTCGTCACCGAACCCGACCACCCGTACGTCGGCGCCTGGTGGCCGCCCGGCCACGGCCTCGGGTACGAGCACACGTTCACCCACGAGATCAAGGACTTCCTGGAGGCCATCGGCCAGGGGACCGACCCCACGCCGTCCTTCGCCGACGGGCTGCGCGTCCAGCGCGTGCTCGCCGCCGTCGAACGCAGCGCCGCCGAAGGCAGCCGCTACACCACCGTGGAGGACTGATGAGACCCATCACGCTGTTCACCGGCCAGTGGGCCGACATGCCGTTCGAGGAAGTGTGCCGGCTGGCTTCCGAATGGGGCTACGACGGCCTGGAGATCGCCTGCTCAGGCGACCACTTCGACGTCGCCCAGGCCGTCTCCGACCCCTCGTACGTCGAACAGAAGCGCGCCCAGCTCGACAAGCACGGCCTGAAGGTGTGGACGATCTCCAACCACCTCGTGGGCCAGGCCGTCTGCGACAACCCCATCGACGCACGCCACAAGGGCATCCTGCCCGCCCGCATCTGGGGCGACGGAGACCCCGAAGGCGTCCGCCGGCGCGCCGCCGAAGAGATGAAGGACACCGCCAGGGCCGCCGCCGCGCTCGGCGTCAACACCGTCGTCGGCTTCACCGGCTCGTCCATCTGGCACACCGTCGCCATGTTCCCGCCCGTGCCCGCCTCCATGGTGGACGCCGGCTACCAGGACTTCGCCGACCGGTGGAACCCGATCATGGACGTGTTCGACGAGGTCGGCGTACGGTTCGCCCTCGAAGTGCACCCCAGCGAGATCGCCTACGACTACCACACCACCGTCCGCACCCTGGAGGCCATCGGCCACCGGCCCGCGTTCGGGCTCAACTGGGACCCGTCCCACATGGTGTGGCAGGACCTCGACCCGGTGGGCTTCATCCTCGACTTCGCCGACCGCATCTACCACGTCGACTGCAAGGACACCCGCGTCCGCGTCGGCGACGGCCGCCGCGGGCGGCTCTCGTCGCACCTGCCCTGGGCGGACATGCGGCGCGGCTGGGACTTCGTCTCCACCGGGCGCGGCGACGTGCCGTGGGAGGACTGCTTCCGGGCGCTCAACTCCATCGGCTACGACGGGCCCATCTCCATCGAATGGGAGGACGCGGGGATGGACCGGCTCGACGGGGCCCGGGAGGCGCTGTCGTACATCCGTACCCTGAACGCGATCAAGCCGCCGGCGGTGGCTTTCGACGCGGCCTTCAGCAGCGACTGATTGACTGGGGCGAGGGCTCTGTCCTTGGGGCCCTCGCCTCTGCTGGGGTAACGGCGTGGTCCTCGCCTGTCTTGGCGCTTCGCGCCTGTCGGCTCGGGCTGTGTTTGATTGAGGGCTCCGCCCAACGGCGTGGTCCTCGCTTGTCCTGGCGCTTCGCGCCTAACGGCTCGGGCTGTGTCTGATTGGGGGCTTCGCCCCTGGGCGAGGGGCTCCCGCCCCTCGCGCACCCGGGCATTAGCCCCGTTTCGGGGACACCGATCGACGGCATGGGTCTTGACCCGGGACTCCCCGCTTTCCGCCATGCGCCCGTGAGCTGATGGTCTCTTGCTCAAGTAGTCGGCAGTGAGCCTTGGCTGGTCTTGGAGGAGTGCTTTCCGGTGGTGTTCGGGAAATAGCTGCTCTCCGTCGGCGACTGAACAGCTGTATTTCCCGAACAAGACCGTAGGGCGAATGTGCATGTTTGCCTCATCCGCATCAGGAACTCACATATGACTGAAAACTCGGCCACGCCGGTGTCGGTCGCGTCAAGTCAGCTCGTGAGCCTCTTGAGAAGATGAGAACCAGTCCAAGTGCTGCCCGTGGGGGCCGGTGAATGCCAGGGGACGGCCGTCCAAGGAGAGGACGAAGACCTGGGATGTGCCCGGCACGGGGCGGGGGAGGCGGTGGTCCACGGCGGGGAGCACGCCGGGGGCTTCGTTGGAGATCCAGCGGCAGGAGAGTGACCGCATTGTGCTGGCGAAGGAGTCTCGTGCCTCGTGCGGCAGGTAAGCCATCACGGCGCTGTGGAAAACCACGGGGGTGGTGCCCTTGGGGACCTGGTCCAGTGTGTCGGTGATCGACTGGTTGAGGTCTCCGGGGGTGATGTTCGCGGGTTCTGCTCGGGCTATGTTGACGGCGGCCCGGAGGCGACGGAGACGTTCGCGCTGTTCGGGCCAGATCAGGCTTTCCAGCCAGCGCGTGTCGTCGGGGTCGCGTACGTCGAGTGGGTTGAGGTCGATCCCGGTGCGCCACGCGATGTCGGGCAGGCTGGCGGGCAGTGGGACGGGGCCCTGTGTCCGGCATTTCAGCAGGACGGCGCTTTCGGTGGGGCCGAGCAAGGGGCGGTCGTCGTAGCTGTACCTATAGCGATCCGGATAGAGGCAGAGACCGGCTGAGGCGCCGACCTCGATGAGGGCCAGCGGGCCTGGTAAGGAAGCCAGGGCGGGCAGGAGTGCGGCGCATCGGTTCGGCTCGTTGGTCTGGGTGCGGCGCTCCCGCATAGTCCGCTGGATCCGATCCCACTCGGCCATGGTCCAGCTTTGGAAAGCTTCGTAGTCGTGGACCGGGCCACCGAGGAATCGTACGGCCGCGAACAGCAGGTTGGGCTGCCTCTTCTCTACGGGGAGTCGGTCGATCAAGGTCAGCAGGGTGGTGTCGCGGGCGATCCGTGACGCGAGCATGTCGTAGATGGGGGAGTGCCCGCGGGCCTCCGCGAGCGAGAAACGCCGGTACCGCTCCGCCGTGTCCATGCGCCTCCGTCATCACCAGGTGGTGAGAGTCCTGCTGCGGTGATCGTGGCCGTGACGCTGGCGATGTAAACCCTTTTGGGCGAACGGGGTGCTTTGGAGTCTTGGGCGGGTCTCTAGGTGAACTGCTGGTTTGTGGTGATCGACCGGCGCCGCGATTCTGGGGCGTCGGCCGGTGTCGAGCCTCGCTGGGTGGCTGTCCGTAACCTTTCACAGAGGCGGTGCCGATGAAAGGTTAGACGTTATCCTTTCGTCGAGAGGGACTGGATGAAAGGATAACGCCCGCGGACGTACCTGATGGAGTACAGCGATGGGTGCCTCTCGGGGGATTGGTGTCACAACGCTGAAGGTGCTGACAATAGGGGAATGTCCGTATTTCAGCGATATGTTTCGAGCTTGGGTATTTTGTCGTGTCAGCAATGGATGGTTGATAACGTCCAGGGTTTGACGTGAAAATTCGCGGCGGACAAACACAAGCATGAGAAAAATCGCATCCATGCTCCTCGCCGCCGCATGCGCGGCATCCGTCGTCGTCCTGCCCGCCGAGGCCGCCCCCGCGAAAGGTGTGCAAGCGGAGCAGGTTGACCGGCCGAACGTCCGTCCGTCCAACTGGTTGAAGCGGCTGCGCCGGGCCACGGCGAAATTCAAGGACCCGCGGGTGGCCGAGAAGCACGGGTACATCAGGTCCGACAACTGCTGGGAGTTCCCGTACACGCTGCCCCGGGGTGAGCGGCTCGGCGCGATGGGCTACCACTACGTCAACGAGCGGCTCGTCAACGACCCGAAGATCCAGCTCCTGCGGCCCGAGATCCTGGTGTACGTGCCCGACGGGAAGGGCGGGCGCGAGCTGGGAGCGGTCGAGTACTTCAGGATCGACAGGGACCAGCGCATCGCGACCTCCGACGACCGGCCCAAGCTGCTGGGGCACGAGTTCCAGGGGCCGATGGGGCCGCACGAGAACGGCATGCCCATCCACTACGACCTGCACATCTGGATCTTCAAGGAGAACCCGAAGGGCATGTTCGAGCAGTGGAACCCGGCGGTGCGCTGCCCGGCCCACGCGACTCACAGCGCACACGCCTGAGAAGTCCCGCGCCGGGGGCAGACGCAGAGCATGGACTGGACGCGAGAGCTGCACGACCAGCTCGACTGGCACTGGACCAACCAGGTCCGGCCCCGGCTCGACGGGCTCACCGACGAGGAGTACCTGTGGGAGCCGGTGCCCGGAGCGTGGACCATCCGCCCGGGCACCGGCGACCCGATCGACTGGGCCTACCCGCCGCCCCGGCCCGCGCCGGTGACCACGATCGCCTGGCGGCTCGCGCACATCATCGTCGGCGTCTTCGGGGCTCGGGTGCACAGCCACTTCGGCGGGCTGCCGGTCGACTACCAGACATACCCGTACGCGGCCACGGCGGCGGAGGCTCTGGAACAACTCGACGAGGGGTATGCGCGCTGGTCGCGAGGGGTGCTGTCGCTGGGTGCGGAGGGGCTGGCGCGGCCGTGCGGGCCGGCCGAAGGGCAGTACGGCGACCGGCCGATGGCCACGCTGGTGCTGCACATCAACAGGGAGGCCATTCATCACGGTGCGGAGGTGGCATTGCTGCGGGACCTCTGGGCGCATGGGGCCGGGGGACGGTGACGGCACGGTCCTCGCTCGTCTGGGGGCTTCGCGCTCAACGGCATGGTCCTCGCTCGTCCCGGCGCTTCGCGCCTAGAGAGCTCGGGCTGTGTCTGATTGGGGCTTCGCCCCGGGCGATGGGCTCCCGCCCCTCGCGCTCCCCGGCATCGACCGGTTTCAGGACGCTTAGGATCATCCACTTCGAACAGGATGCGGTCGACACCGAGGGGCAATCTACCCCTTCACGCCTCCTGGATCGGCTGGCTTCGGCGGGCGATGCGGGCGGGACATCTGAGGTATATCGGTTGCCCGGCCTTCCCGTTGTCTCACTCCACACACCGAATCTGGTCGCCAGTAACCGACTCCACCGGTCCACGACTCGGGGTGCGCGAGGGGCGCAAGCCCCTCGCCCTGGGGCGGAGCCCCCAATCAGACACAGCCCGAGCCGTTAGGCGCGAAGCGCCAGGACGAGCGAGGACCGTGCGGTTGGGCGAAGCCCCCATGAAACACAGCCCGAGCTCTTCAAGCGCGTAGCGCCCGGACAGGCGAGGACCACGCCTCTCCGCCCGGTCAACCCCCGAGCAGCCCGGCGGGGTCCACGCCCTCAAGCGCCCCGGAAAATCAGTCCATCACTACGATCTGGCGCAGCACCTCGCCGCTCTTCAGCGCCTCCACCGCGTCGTTGAGGTCGGCGAGTCTGATGCGGGAGCTGATCAGCGACTCCAGGTCGAGCTGCCCGGCCTTGTGGAGCTTGGCGAAGTACGGGAAGTCGTGCCGCACGTCCGCTTCCCCGTACAGACTCGACAGCAGGTTCTTGCCCTCGAAGAGCAGGCTGAAGGCGGAGATGGAGACCATGTCGTCGGCCGCGCCCGCGCCGACCACGACGACGTCGCCGCCGGCGCGGGTGAGTTGCCAGGCGGACTGGATGGTGGCGGATTTGCCGACGACTTCGAAGCCGTAGTCGAAGCCGCTGCCGCCGGTGAGTTCGGCGAGGGCGGCGGGGACTTCCTCCGGGGTGACGGCGTGGGTGGCGCCGACCTTCTTGGCCAGTTCGTGCTTGGACTCGAGCGGGTCGATGGCGAGGATGGTGCGGGCTCCGGAGATGCGCGCGCCCTGGATCACGGAGAGGCCGACGCCGCCGCAGCCGATGACGGCGACGGTGGAGCCGGGGCGGACCTTGGCGGTGTTGATGGCGGCGCCGACGCCGGTGGTGATGCCGCAGCCGATGAGCGCGGCGGCTTCCCACGACACTTCGGGGTCGATCTTCACCACGCCGACGGACGGGACCACGATCTCTTCGGCCCAGGTGCCGCAGCCGGCCATGCCGTAGGCGGTGGTGTCGGCGCCGAAGCGGAAGTTGCCCTTGGAGAAGGACTCGATGATGTACTTCATGCACAGGAACGGCTGCCCGCCGAGGCACAGGTCGCATTCCTGGCAGGCGGGCCGCCAGCTGATCACGACGTGGTCGCCGGGCTGGACGGAGCCGACGTGTTCGCCGACTTCCACGACCTCGCCCGCGCCTTCGTGGCCGGGGACGAGCGGCACGGGCTGCGGCAGCACTCCCGTCATGGCCGACAGGTCGGAGTGGCAGACGCCTGTCGCCTTGATCCGTACGCGGACGTCGGTGGGCCCGACCGGGGCCAGGGTGACGTCGTCGCGGATGTCCAGCTTGTCGTCACCTACGGCGTGCAGGAGCGCGGCGCGCATGGTTCCTCCTCCGGCTAGTCCTCAAGGGTGAGGGCGGCTTTGGGGCAGGACCGCACCGCGTGGCGGACGCGGTCGAGCGTTTCGGGGGGTGGCTCGGGGAGCAGGATGTGGAGCCGGTCGTCGTCGTCCAGCTCGAAGACCTCGGGCGCGAGGCCCACGCAGACGCCGTTGGCCTCGCAGACCAGCTCGTCGACAGTGACTTTCACGCGATTCTCCGGTGATCCCATGAGACCACTTTGCCAGCTTCGACGACGTACCCGAGCCGCTTGCGGCCGGTCTGCTCGACGTAGGGGCGCAGGTGCTCGTCGTCCACTCCGGGGGTCATCCGGCGTGCCACCCGCATGCCGATGTCGAGCACGTCCTCGGGGCTGTCGAGTACGGTGACTCGCCCGTACAGGAGCACCCCGCGCAGTTCGGCGTAGTCGTCGCCCGCTTCGATGAGGCAGCTCACCCGGGGGTCGCGGGCCAGGTTCCTGGCCTTCTGCGATTTGGCGTACGTCCAGAAGACGATGCGGCCTTTGTCGAGGCCGTAGAACATGGTCACCAGGTGGGGGGTGCCGTCGGGGTTGATGGTGGCGAGCTGGAGCTTCCGTCCCTCTTCCAGGAACGCGGCGACCTCTCCCTCGGGCATGGCGATGCGGGCACGCTGTTTCACGCTGCTAGTAGAACAGGTTCCACAAAACCGGGCAAGGGGTGGCCCGAACAATATTCGGTACCATTAGGGTGCTGGGCATGACGATGCCGCCGGAGCTGCGCCGCGCCGCCGAGCGCGCCAAGGGGTTCATGCCCGCCGACGAGGGCCTGGCGCTGTACGAGGCGGCTCGCGAGTACGGGCGCCGCGGGCCTATGTGCGAGATCGGCACCTACTGCGGCAAGTCGGCGATCTACCTGGGCGCCGCCGCCCGCGAGACCGGCTCGGTCGTCGTCACCGTCGACCACCACCGCGGCTCGGAGGAGATCCAGCCGGGCTGGGAGCACCACGACCCGACGCTGGTCGACCCGCGCTTCGGCAAGATGGACTCACTGCCGGCCTTCCGCGCCACGATCGCCGCCGCCGGGCTGGAGGACGAGGTGATCGCGATCGTCGGGCGCTCCGACCAGGTGGCGAAGCTCTGGGCGAAGCCGCTGGGCATGCTCTTCATCGACGGCGGCCACTCCGAGGAGCCGGTCACCCGCGACTACGAGGGCTGGGCACCGCACGTGGTGCGCGGCGGCGCGCTGGTGTTCCACGACATCTACCCCGACCCGGCCGACGGCGGGCAGGCGCCCTACCGGATCTATCTGCGGGCGCTGGAGTCCGGCGCGTTCACCGAGGTACGGGCGACCGGATCGCTCCGGGTCCTGGAGCGCGTCGGCGACGGGATCTGACCGTCAGGAAGACGAGTGGCGGCGGAGCCAGAGCCGCCGGGTGTGCGCCTGCCAGGCCAGGAACTCGTGGTGGCCGTCCGGGTCGTCGCCGAGGAACCGCAGCGCCTGCTCCGTCCAGCCGACCGCGTCCTCGGGCGTGCCGCCGGTGAGGATCGGCGCCGCCTGCGCCGCATGGTCCGGCACCGCTCCCGCCTGCGCCCTGGCCGCCACGGCGAACGCGCTGCCCTGCGCCAGGTGGGAACGGAACCCGTCGGCCCCGGCGTGCTCGGTCAGCCACCACAGCTCGTCGGCCTCCGCGCCGCCGGTGCAGGTCGCCGCGTACCCGACGCCGCTCCACAGCGCCGCCCGCCGCGACACCGGGTAGGCCGCGACCCGGGCCGCCACGTCGTCGGGCGAGGCGCAGTCGTGATACCAGAGCAGCCGCCCCAGCCCCTGGTCGAAGAGCGCGCAGTGGACCCGCGACAGCAGGTCGGGCATGGCCCGCTCGCCCACCATCCGGTCGGCCCGCGCCAGGCTCCACTGGAACCCGAACCCGTCCAGGGCCAGCCAGCGCAGCAGCGGATGCGCCCCCCGGGCGCCGCGCACCGGCCGCAGGCGCAGCATCGCGTAGCCGCGCCCGGCGCCCAGGTGTACGGAGAACGCGTGGCCGGCGGCGGGGCCCGTCAGCAACTCGTGGAGACGCCGGCCCCGGGCCAGGGTGAGCAGGTCGAGCATCGCGCACGCGGCCCCAGCGCCCTCGTAGGCGAAGGCCCGCTGGTCACGCGAGAGGTCCTCGATCCGCTCGGCCTGCCGGGTGACGACCGCGTTGAATCCGGAGATGTAGGACCTCTCGGCGCGTTCCACGATGGCTCTGGAGGCCGGCCGGGTGAGCCGGAACCGACGCCTGCTCAGGTCCGACTCGCCCGGGTCCTTCGACAGCAGCCGCCGCCAGCCGCGGGCCGGGCCCACCACCGGCTCGGTTCCGACGCGCTCCAAGAACGATGTTGTGCCCGTGTCGCCCACGCTTCCCCCGAAGACGCCTCGTACGGTCGCTCCCGAAGCTAGTAACCGCATTGGGCGCTTTCACGGAGCCGCACGGGCCGCCCGCGCAAAGAAAGGGCAAACTCGGTTGCGCGTCACGTCCGCGCGGACGTACACCCGCACAGCTCAGGACGGCCGGTGAGGCCGGACGGCGCGGCGGTGTCGCGGAAGATCCCGGCCCCGCCCGAGAACCCGCGCAGGGCGTCGGCGGCGAGGACCACGGCGGCGGCCGTGTAGCCGGAACGCTCGTGCGGGAAGTGCTTGCGGTTGACGAACTGCCAGCCCGTCCAGTACGAGCCGTCCTCGTGCCGCAGGTGCTGCATGTCGGCGAAGAGCGCGGCGGCGCGCTCCCGGTCGCCGAGCGCGTCCAGGGCCAGCGCCAGCTCGCACGTCTCCGCGCCCGTCACCCACGGCTGGTCCGACACACAGCGGATGCCGAGCCCGGGCACCACGAACGTGGCCCACTCCCGCTCCAGCAGCTCGAAGGCGGCCTGGCCGCGCACCGCGCCGCCGAGCACCGGGTAGTACCAGTCCATCGAGTAGCGGCTCTTGTCGGCGAACGCCTCCGGGTGCTCGGCGAGCACGTGCGCCAGCCGGTCGGCGGCCAGCTCCCAGTGCGGCTGCGGGTCGCCCAGGTGGTCGGCGAGGAGCACGCCGCAGCGCAGCCCCTGATGGATGGAGGCGCAGCCGGTCAGCAGGGCGTAGGCGGCCGGTCTGCCGTGCGCGTCGCGCTCCCAGACGATCTCGCCGCGCTCGGTCTGCAGGCCCGCCACGTAGTCGAGCGCCGCCTTGGCCATCGGCCAGCGCTTCTCCACGAAGGCCAGGTCGCCGGTCACCAGCCAGTGGTGCCAGAGCCCGACCGCGATGTAGGCGGCGTGGTTGGACTCGCCGCCCCGCTCCACGGCGACCCCGCCGGCGACCTTCATCGGCCAGGAGCCGTCCTCCCGCTGGTGCGCCGCCAGCCAGGCGTAGCCCCGCTCGACCGGCTCACGCAGCCCGGCGACGGTCATGGCCATCAGGCACTCGATGTGGTTCCAGGCGTCGACGTGCCCCTCGGGCCAGGGCACGCCCCCGTCGTCCTGCTGGATGGCCGCGATGCTCTCGGCGGTCCGGACGACCTGCTCGCGCGAGATCACGTCTTGGGCTTCCGCACGTAGAGCACGACGCTCTTGCCGATGATCGGGTTCAGCAGAGCCTCGGCGATCCTGGTGGCCGGCGGGCGCTTCATGATGTCCCACACCAGCAGCTCGTGGTACGCCTTCGCCAGCGGATGGTCGTCGTTGTTGACGCCGACGGCGCACTTGATCCACCAGTACGGGGCGTGCAGGCCGTGGGCGTGGTGGTGCGGGCCGACGACGAAGCCGGTCGCCTTCAGCTTGGCCGACAGCTCGGCCAGGGTGTAGATGCGGACGTGCCCGCCGGGGGCGGTGTGGTAGTCCTCGTCCAGCGCCCAGCAGATCCGCTCGGGCAGGAAGCTCGGCACCGTGATCGCGGCCAGGCCGCCCGGCCGCAGCACCCGGAAGATCTCCCGCATCGCCGTCATGTCGTCCGGGATGTGCTCCAGCACCTCGGCCGCGATCACCCGGTCGAAGCTCCCGTCCTCGAACGGCATGTCGAGCGCTGTGCCCCGCACCGTCTTGCCGGCGGCCCCGGCCGGGACCTCGCCCTCCTTGTCCATCGCCGCGAACATGGCCGCCACGCCGTCCAGCTCGGCCTGGTCCATGTCGAAGGCGACCACGTCGCCGCCGCGGCGCAGCACCTCGAAGGCGTGCCGGCCGGCGCCGCACCCCAGGTCGAGCACGCGGGTCCCGGGACCCACGGGCAGCCGGTCGAAGTCGACGGTCAGCACGAGAGAGATCTCCTTGTCGTCTGCGGGGTCGTCTGCGGGGTCGTCTGCGGGGCGTCAGTGGGGGCGGCGGGCGGCGATGGCCTCCCGGTAGGCCTCGACGGTCTTCTTGGCCACCACGTTCCAGGTGAAGCGCTCCATGACCCGGTCGTAGCCGGCCCTGCCCACCCGCTCGCGCTCCTCGGGCGAGTCGTGCAGCCGGAGCAGCACCGCGGCCAGCTCCTCCGGGTCGCCCGGCGTCACCTGGATCGCGGCGTCGCCCACGACCTCCGGCAGCGCGCCCGTACGGCTGGCCACCAGCGGCGTGGCGCAGGCCATGTGCTCGACGGCGGGCAGCGAGAACCCCTCGTACAGCGACGGGACGACCGAGATCTCCGAGGTGGCGATCAGCTCGCCCAGCTCGTCGTCGGAGATCCCGTGCACGAACCGGACCCGGTCCTGGAGGGACAGCTCCTGGACGAGCCGTTCGGTGGGGCCGCCCGGGGTCGGGCGGCTCACCACGGTCAGGTTGACGTCGCGCTCGGTGGCCAGCTTGGCGACGGCCCGCAGCAGCGTGGCGACCCCCTTCATAGGGGAGTCGGCGCTGGCCACGGCCACGATCGAGCCCTTGCGGCGGGGCTTGTCCGGGCGCGGGTGGAAGTAGCGGGTGTCGACGCCGAGCGGGATCAGGCGCATGTTGGCCTGCGGCACGCTGAAGTCGCGGTGGATGTCGGCCAGGGACGACTCGCTGACCGTCAGGATCGGGTTCAGCCGGGGCGCGACCTTGGCCTGCATCCGTACGAACCCGTACCAGCGGCGCATGGTCAGCTTCTTGACGCCTTTGGCGGCCTCCAGCTCGATGCGCCGGTCGACGCTGATCGGGTGGTGGATGGTGCCGACCACCGGGAACAGCTTCTGGATGCCGAGCAGGCCGTACCCCAGGGTCTGGTTGTCCTGCACCACGTCGAAGTCGCCGACGCGCTTCTTCAGCTCGCGGTGGGCGCGCAGGGTGAAGGTCAGCGGCTCGGGGAAGCCCGCCGTCCACATGGTGCCGACCTCCAGGAGGTCGATCCAGTCGCGGTACTCGGCGAGCTTGGGGGTGCGGAACGGGTCCTCGTCCCGGTAGAGGTCGAGGCTGGGCACCTTGTTGAGGATCACGCCCTCGTCGAGCTCCGGGTACGGCTGGCCGGAGAACACCTCGACATGGTGGCCGAGCGCGACGAGCTCGCGGCTCAGATGGCGGAGGTAGACGCCCTGGCCGCCGCAGGTGGGCTTGCTGCGGTAGGACAGCAGCGCGATCCGCAGCGCGTCCGTGCTCACGGCACCCCTTTCTCCGCCGGTAGGCCCGGAACGCGGGCGTGTACCGTAAAAGATGACCTTAGCCCGAGAAGGCTACCATTCGGTAGGTCATCTGGAATGGTTCACAGCCGCGCGGACAAGCCGTGCGAACTGCGGCATCACCCCGACCGAGCGTTGTTCGGTGGAACGCGTTCTAGATAGAATCCCCCCGAATGGGCGGAGAGTTGGAGGACCCTTGGCCAGGCGCGCTCTGATCACCGGCATCACCGGCCAGGACGGCTCCTATCTGGCGGAGTACCTGCTCGATCAGGGCTACGAAGTGTGGGGACTGGCCCGCGGCCAGGCCAACCCGCGCGTGTCACGGATACGCAAGCTCCTCGCCGACGTCCACCTCGTCAGAGGCGACCTGCTCGACCAGAGTTCGCTGATCTCCGCGGTGGAACGCGTTCAACCGGACGAGGTCTACAACCTCGGCGCGATCTCGTTCGTCCCCATGTCGTGGGAGCAGGCCGAGCTGACCGCCGAGGTCACCGGGATGGGCGTGCTGCGCATGCTGGAGGCCATCCGCGTCTGCTCGGGCGTGTCACGCGGCGGGCGGGCGTCCGGCGGGCAGATCCGCTTCTACCAAGCCTCCTCGTCCGAGATGTTCGGCCAGGTCAGCGAGACGCCGCAGAACGAGAGCACCGGCTTCCACCCCCGCTCGCCGTACGGGGTCGCCAAGGCGTACGGGCACTTCCTCACCCAGAACTACCGCGAGTCGTACGGCATGTTCGCCGTCTCCGGCATCCTGTTCAACCACGAGTCGCCCCGGCGCGGCGCCGAGTTCGTCACTCGCAAGGTCTCCCTCGGCGTGGCCCGCATCAAACTCGGCCTCGCCGACGAACTGCGGCTGGGCAACCTGGAGGCGCGGCGCGACTGGGGCTTCGCCGGCGACTACGTCCGCGCCATGCACCTCATGCTCCAGGCCGACAAGCCCGAGGACTACGTCATCGGCACCGGGCGGATGAAGTCCGTCAGGGAACTGGTCGAGGCCGCCTTCTCGGCGGCCGGGCTCGACTGGGAGAAGTACGTGGTCACCGACCAGTCGCTGCACCGCCCCGCCGAGGTCGACCTCCTCTGCGCCGACCCCAAGAAGGCCCGGGTCCAGCTCGGCTGGGAACCGACCGTCTCCTTCGACGAACTGGTGGCCATGATGGTCGAATCGGACCTGCGCCTCCTCACCGACGGCGGCGACCCGGACCAGGAATCCTCCTGGCCCTGACGGTCACGCCGCGGCGGCGCGGTAGGCGGCGGGGGTCAGACCGAAGCAGCGGCTGAACCAGCGGGTCAGGTGGCTCTGGTCGGCGAACCCGGTCCGCGCCGCCGTCTCGCCGATCGGGACTCCGCGCGCGATCAGCCGGCGCGCCTCCCTGAGCCGGAGCAGCCGCTGGTAGTCGCTGGGCGCCATCCCGTAGGCGGCACGGAAAGCCCGGTAGACGGCGAACCTGCTGGTGCCCGCCGCCTCGGCCAGGTCGTCGGCCGTGACGTCGTCGAACGGGCGGTCGTGCAGCAGCGCCCTGGCCCGGGCCGCCACCCCGCCGGGCGTGGCCGGGGTGACCGGTCTGGTGGCCGCCCTCCGTACCATCGCCTCCACCGTCACGGCGAGCAACTCGTCGCGGCGGAGCGCGGGCGCCCCGCCGAGCAGCGCGGCGTGGAGCGCGCGCAGCGCGGCGGCGAGCGCCGGGTCGTGCACCACCGGCTCGGCGAACAGCGGCAGCCCGGCGCGCCCGCCGAGCACCTCCGTCACCAGCTCGGGCCCGAGGTGGACGATCCGGTAGGTGAAGCCGAGCGCGTCGGCGGCCCGGCCGTCGTGCGGGTCGTCGGGGTTGAAGGCCATCACCATGCCGGGCGTGCTCGTGTGCGCGGCCCCGCGGCAGGTGAACGCCTGCGCGCCGTCCTCGGTGATGCCGAACGAGTACGTGTCGTGGCTGTGGCGGTGGTAGACGTGCCGCGCGAAGTGGGCGTGCATCGCCTCGATGGGACGGTCGGGGGACCTCCAGTAGCGAGACCAGTCGCATGCCACGTTCCCATTATGAGGTCGAGATCGAGCCGCACCAGCGTTCAAGACCCGGCGGGGGCGGTGGCGGCAGGCTGGACGCCATGCGTTTCGACACGAAGATCGGCATCGTGGTCCGCCAGGACCTGGCCGCCTGGCAGAAACTCAACGTCACCGCCTTCCTCGCCGGCGCCGTCGCGGGCGGTGTCCCGGAGACGGTCGGGGAGCCGTACGAGGACGGGTCGGGGAACGTGTACCTGCCGATGCTTCGCCAGCCGGTGCTGATCTACGCCGCGGACTCGCTCACGGAGATCCGCGAGAAGGCCGTCGCCAGGGGGCTGCGCGTGGCGGTCTACACCGAGGAGATGTTCAAGACGGGCCACGACGCCGCCAACCGCGCCGTCGTCCGCGCGGTCGCCGCCCCGGACCTCCAGCTCGTCGGCCTCGCGGTGTACGGCCCCAAGAACGCCGTCGACAAGACCCTCAAGGGCCTCTCCCTGCACCCCTGACCTGTGGACGACGCCCGCCCGTCCACAGAATCCCGCTCGTCTCCCGTCGCGGCGCCCGCTCCCCGCACGCTGAACGCATGACCATCCAGCCCTCAGCCTCCGGCGGGCCCGACCGGCTCGACGTGGAGTGCGAGAACCAGCAGAAGGAGCGGAAGCGAGCAGGGGAGCGCGAACGGACCCTGCTGATGATCCGGGCTCGGCGGTGACGCGGGAGATCCCGCAGGCCGTGGTCTGCCGGGCGGCGGCCGCACGGGTCTGGGGCGTGCAGGTCCTCCACACCTCCGGAGGACAACCGCCGCTGGAGCTGATCACTCCGGACGGGATGGACGTCCCAGGCTGCGTCACCCACCGTGCGGCCCTGCTCGACGACGACGTCACCTGCCATGCCGGGATCCGCGTCACCACCCCCGCCCGCACGGCCTTCGACTGCGCGCACTGGCTGCCCAGAGCCGACGCCGTGGTGGTGCTGGACCAGTTCCTCCGCCGGGGCGTCGACCTGGACCCGCTGTGGCACTAGACGGGTTCCCACCGGGCCAGGGCCGCGCTGGGGCTCGCCGACCGGCGGGCCGCCTCGCCGAGGGAGAGCTGGTTGCGGGTGATGCTCGTCGACTGCGGGCTCCCGAGGCCCGCCACCCAGATCTCCGTCGTCCTGCCGTCCGGCCGGCGCGTATACCTGGACCTGGGGTGGGAGACGTACAAGGTCGCGGTCGAGTACGACGGCCGCGAGCACCACGCCGCCGAAGCCGACCGCCTCCACGACGAGGCCCGCCGGGAGGGGCTGCGCGCGCAAGGCTGGCGGATCGTCGTCGCGGGCCCCGACTTCGTCCCGGGCCGGGCCGCCGACCTGCTGGAGGTGGTGGCCAACGCCATGATAGAGCGCGGATGGCAGCCGGGGCCCGAAGGGATGACGCGGGTCCTCTCCCGCATCCGCGCCGCCCGCCGCCTCCGCACGTCCCGCTATCGCAGATCGTACGGCTAGAACGGGCACTCACCTGACAAGCTCCGGGTTATCCACGGAGGACGGTGATCGGGCGGCCGGACGGTGTGATGGCCTGCTCGAAGCTTCCTCGTTCCTTCCAAGCCGGGGCCTCGGGTCTCCGGTCGAAGATCACCAGGACGCCGGTGGTGAGGCTGAGCCGGTCCAGGTAGCCGTCGAGTTGCACCAGCCCCTCGGGCAGCGGGTCTTCCTTGCCTGCTCGCCAGACCTTCAGCTCCATCGCTTCGCGCTGCACCCGGCGTTCGCCGTCAGGGCCGGTGTAGGGCCAGCGGACCAGCACGTCGAGGCGTTTGGTGCCGGCGGCGTACTCGCGGTCGAGCTGGCCGCCGCCGTTCACGAGCCGGTGAAGGAAGGCCATGAGGATGATCTGGCAGGCGGCCTCGTGGTAGTTCTCCTGGCGGATGAGCACCTCGCCGTGTTCGCGCCAGAACACGACGAACTCCCGCAGCAGCCGCTCCAGGTCGAACCGGCCGTCGGGCAGCACGAAGCTGTGCGGATCGGCCTTCACGAACCTTTCCGTGCGATCGCCCAGGACCCGGAGCAGGACCTCTCGATAGATCGGGTTGGCGATCTCCAGGTCCCTGGTCCCCCGGATGAGGCCCAGATCGTGAACGTAGGAGACGTCGTCGTCGAAAGACGTGTCCGTGCCCGGCCATGTTCCCGCCACGATGGGTTCGATCACCCGTTCCACCCGGGGTTCGTGCAGCCTGGCCACCAGGGAGTCGAGATGGATGGCGCGCGCCCGTATCAGCCGCTCCTTGGCCTCCTCCACCTGCCCGGCGGTGATGGTGCCGGTCACGCCCATCTCGGCGGTGATCTCCTGGGCGAGGGCGTTGACCAGCCACGGCTGCCCCTGCGTCAGCTCGAACACCCGGTCCACCGCGTCCTTCGTGAACTCCTGCCCGGTCGCCTCGGTGTGCTGGCCGTACAACTCGCCGATCTGGTCGGCCGTGAAGTCACCCATGCGCAGCGACTTGGTGACGATGTTGAACGGGCTGATCGGGTTCGACCGGTCGGCGTCGCCGCCGCAGGCGACCTTGTAGTCGCGCACGTCGCGCAGCCCGCACAGCACCACGGACGCGGGGAACGAACGCCCCTTCGGCCGCGCGTTATGACCGTCACGGAGCTGGCTGAGGATGCTGATCATGCTGGTGCCCTGCAGGCCGTCGATCTCGTCCATGAACAGCACCACCCGGCGCGGGGAACGACGGCACCACTCACGCAGCGCCGCATGGAACCGGCTACCGGGAGATGCCTGCGGCCAGGGATCCGGCGGCAGCAGCTCCTCCGGCCATCCCGACTCCTCGGCGGCGTCACGGAGGGAGTCCAGCAGATGCGACTCCGCGAGGGCGAAGTCGTCACCGGCGGCCTTGGCGCGCTCGCAGGAGAACGTGAGGGCGGCGATTTCTCCCTCGGCGGTGAGTTCGGACGCCAGGGTGTCCAGCGCGGTCGTCTTGCCGGTCTGCCGGGGCGCGTGGACCACGAAATACCGGTCCATGTCGATCAGCGCTCGTGCCTCGGGAAGCCGCGGCGCGGGCGGCAGCATGTAGTGGAGCTGGGGGTCGCAGGGGCCGGCGGTGTTGAAGGATTTCGCTCGAGGTAGGCGCATGGACACATAGTGTCATCACCTCAGTGTCGAGTGGTGAGGTTCGAGCGCGTTCCGGCGACGGCCTCCGGTATGCCGACCCCAACCGCGCTCGCCACCGGTTGGGGCCGTGCGGGTGACGACGGCGTCAGTTCATGGCGACCGGGAGTTCCTTGATGCCGTTGATGAAGTTGGAGCGCAGGCGGCGGGCCGGGCCGGTCTGGCGGAGGCCGGGGTAGCGGCGGGCGAGCTGTTCGAAAAGGACCCGGAGTTCCAGTTTGGCGAGGTGGTTGCCGAGGCAGAAGTGGGCGCCGCCGCCGCCGAAGCCGATCTGCGGGTTGGGGTCGCGGCCGATGTCGAAGACCTCGGGGTCCTTGAAGACGGCGGGGTCGCGGTTGGCGGAGCCGTAGAAGATGACGACCTTGTCGTCTTCCTTGATGTTCTTGCCGCCGAGCACCTGGTCGCGGGTGGAGGTGCGGCGGAAGAGGTTGACGGGGGAGACCCAGCGGACGATCTCGTCGGCGGCCGGGGCGGCGAGGGAGGGGTCGGCGACGAGGCGGGCCCACTGGTCGGGGTGTTCGAAGAGGGCGAGCATGCCGCCCGAGGCCGCGTTGCGGGTGGTCTCGTTGCCGGCGACGACGAGGAGGAGGACGAAGAGGTCGAACTCGTCCTCGGTGAGCGTCTCGCCGTTCTCGTTGGGCTGCAGGAGTTTGGTGACGATGTCGTCGCGCGGGTTGGCGCGGCGCTTGGCGGCCAGTTCGTTGGCGTAGGCGTAGACCTCGGCGGCGGCGGCGCTGCCTTCGTCGGGGGAGGCGGCGAAGTCGGGGTCCTGGGCGCCGATCATGCGGTTGGACCAGTTGAAGATCTTGTCGCGGTCCTCGACGGGGGCGCCGAGGAGTTCGCAGATCACGTAGAGGGGGAGCGGCGCCGCCACCTCGGTGACGAAGTCGGTCTCGCCGGAGCACTGGTCGAGCAGGTCGTCGCAGATCTCGCGGATGTGCTGTTCGAGGGCGCCGATGGCGCGGGGCGTGAAGCCGCGGTTGACCAGCGAGCGGCGGCGGGTGTGCTCGGGCGGGTCCTGGTTGAGCATCATCAGGCGTTGCAGCGCCCGCTGTTCCTCGGGCATCTCGTCGAAGAGGGCGAGTTTGCGGGCCGACGAGAACAGCTCGGAGTGGCGTGAGACGTGCACGACGTCCTCGTGGCGGGTGACGGCCCAGAAGTCCGGCTCGCCGGGGTGCCGGTAGACGGGGTCGTGCTTCCGGAGCCAGGCGAACTGCTCGTGAGGCGGTCCGGAGGCCGCGTACTGGTCCTGGTCGACGAGGTTGATGTGCACCCGGCTCACCCTCTAGATGGCAGCGCTGCGATGGACTGAAGATCTTGCCTGGAACGTGTTCTATTACGTCCCTGTACGACCGTCAAGATGACCTGGAAAGTGCCTTGGTAAACCTTGGATGACCGCTTTACCAGTATAGATCCCTTCACGATCATCGGATGTTTGAGCGGTTCTGACGGGCCGGCAGTCAAGGGAGACCAACCCTGCCGGCAAGGTTACGAGTCGGATTTATCCAGCGTACGGGTCTTGACACGCAGCCGAGGAGGCCTTCAGCATCTGGAGGCGAGACATCCGATGTATGACCGAGGGATGCGGTGTGAAGCTGCTGCGAGTAGGACCTGCCGGCCAGGAGCGGCCGGTGGTGATGGATGCCGACGGCAACCTGCGCGACATCGGGGAGCCCGACATCGACGGGGCTTTCCTGGCCTCCGGGGGAGTGGCGCGGGTGCGCGAGGCGCTGGCACGCGGCAGCCTGCCCGTCGTCGAGGCCGGGGACCTGCGGATCGGCGCCCCCGTCGCCCGGCCGGGGAAGGTCGTGTGCATCGGGCTGAACTACCGTGACCACGCTGCCGAGTCCGGCGCGGAGGTGCCCGCCGAGCCCGTCGTGTTCATGAAGGCGGCCGACACCGTGATCGGCCCGTACGACGAGGTGCTGGTGCCGCGCGGCAGCGTGAAGACCGACTGGGAGGTCGAGCTGGCCGCGGTGATCGGCACGCGCGCCCGCTACCTGGAGTCGCACGAGGAGGCGCTCGCCGCTATCGCTGGGTACGCGGTCGCCAACGACGTGTCCGAGCGGGAGTTCCAGCTCGAACGCGGCGGCCAGTGGGACAAGGGCAAGTCGTGCGAGACGTTCAACCCGCTCGGCCCCTGGCTGGTGACCGCCGACGAGGTGGGCGACCCGCAGGACCTGGCCATGCGGCTGTGGGTCAACGGCGAGCTCCGGCAGAACGGCACCACCAAGGACATGATCTTCGAGGTGGCGGAGATCGTCCGGTACCTGAGCCGGTTCATGGTGCTGGAGCCCGGCGACGTGATCAACACGGGCACCCCCGCCGGGGTCGCGATGGGCCTGCCCGGCCAGCCTTACCTGCGCGCCGGTGACGTGGTGGAGCTGGAGATCGAGGGCCTCGGCCGCCAGCGGCAGACGGTGGGCCAGGCATGACGCGGGATACCGGCTCGTACCGGATCGTCGGGATGGAGACGTACGACGTGCGCTTCCCGACCTCGCGCGAGCTCGACGGCTCCGACGCGATGAACCCCGACCCCGACTACTCGGCCGCGTATGTGATCCTGCGGACCGACGACGGGTACGCGGGGCACGGGTTCGCGTTCACCATCGGGCGCGGCAACGACGTGCAGACCGGCGCCATCACCGCGCTGGAGCCGTACGTGGTCGGCCGCGACGCCGAGGACCTGGGCGCGCTCTACAAGGAGATGGTCTACGACTCGCAGCTGCGCTGGCTGGGGCCGGAGAAGGGCGTCATGCACATGGCGATCTCCGCCGTGGTCAACGCCCTGTGGGACCTCAAGGCCAAGCGGGCGGGCAAGCCGCTCTGGCTGCTGCTGGCGGAGATGTCGCCGGAGGAGATCGTCGAGCTGGTCGACTTCCGGTATCTGAGCGACGCGCTCACGCCGGACGAAGCACTCCGGATCCTGAAAAATGCGGAAAAAGGGAAGCAGCAGCGCATCGAGCACCTCAAGAGCGCCGGCTACCCCGCCTACACCACCTCTCCGGGCTGGCTCGGCTACCCCGACGACAAGCTGCGCCGCCTCTGCCGGGAGGCGATCGACCAGGGCTTCGGCCAGATCAAGCTCAAGGTCGGCGCCGACCTCGCCGACGACGTGCGCCGCTTCACCGTGGCCCGCGAGGTGTGCGGCCCCGACTTCCCGATCGCCGTCGACGCCAACCAGCGCTGGGACGTCGGCTCCGCCATCGCCTGGGTGACCGCGCTCAAGCCGTTCAACCCGCACTGGGTGGAGGAGCCCACCAGCCCCGACGACGTGCTCGGCCACGCCGCCATCGCCGAGGGCATCAGCCCGATCCCGGTCGCCACCGGCGAGCACGTGCAGAACCGCGTCGTGTTCAAGCAGCTGCTCCAGGCCGGTGCGATCTCGTACCTGCAGATCGACTCCGCCCGGGTCGGCGGCGTCAACGAGAACATCGCGATCCTGCTGCTCGCGGCCAGGTTCGGGGTGCCGGTCTGCCCGCACGCGGGCGGGGTCGGCCTCTGCGAGATGGTGCAGCACCTGTCGATGTTCGACTACGTCAGCGTCACCGGGACCATGGAGAACCGGGTGATCGAGTACGTCGACCACCTGCACGAGCACTTCACCGACCCGGTGGTGATCGAGAACGGCCGTTACCGCGCCCCGTCGGCTCCCGGGTTCAGCTCCGAGATGCGCGCCGAGTCGATCGCCGCCCACACCTACCCCGGCGGAGAGGTCTGGAGGAACGCGTGAACCTCAGAGCGATCGTCACCGGCGGCGGCTCCGGCATCGGCCTGGCCACCGCGACCTTGCTGGCCGAGCGCGGCATGAAGGTCGCCTGCCTCGACCTGGACCCGCCCGGCGAACCGCTCATCGGCATCAGGGCCGACGTCGCCGACGACGCCCAGGTGCGGCGGGCGGTCGCCGAGGCGGCCGAGCGGCTCGGCGGCATCGACATCCTCGTCAACAACGCCGGTATCGGCGCGCAGGGCACGGTCGAGGACAACCCGGACGAGGAGTGGCGCCGGGTGTTCGAGGTGAACGTGTTCGGCCTGGTCCGCGTCACCAGGGCCGCGCTCCCGTACCTCCGCAGGTCGGAGCACGCGTCGATCGTCAACACGTGCTCGGTCGCCGCCACCGCCGGCCTGCCCCGGCGCGCCCTCTACAGCGCCACGAAAGGCGCGGTGCAGTCGCTCACGCTGGCGATGGCCGCCGACCACCTGCACGAGGGCATCCGCGTCAACTGCGTCAACCCCGGCACCGCGGACACTCCCTGGGTCGCCCGGCTGCTCGACGCCGCCGACGACCCCGCGGCCGAGCGGGCCGCGCTCGAAGCCAGGCAGCCGATGGGCCGCCTGGTCAGTGCCGGGGAGGTCGCGGCCGCCATCGCGTACCTCGCCGGCCCCGAGTCCGGCGCGACCACCGGCACGGCCCTGGCCGTGGACGGCGGCATGCAGGGGCTCAGGCTCCGGCCGCACAACCCAGAAAGGTAGAACCCCCCGATGAAGCTCAAGCCGCTGGCCGCCTGCGCGGTCCTCGTCGCCGCGCTCGCCGCGTGCGGCGCCGGCACCACCACCACGACCCCGGCAGCGGGCGGAGAGGGCGGCGGCAAGGTCGGCATCGACCACCCGCGCGCCGACTCCGACTTCTGGAACTCCTACATCAAGTACATCCCGGAGATGGCGGACGAGCTCGGCGTCGAGCTGATGACCGCCACGAACTCGCAGAACGACGTGGCCAAGCTGGTCAACAACGTGCAGGCGCTGATCGGCCAGGGCGCGCAGGCGATCGTCATGGCCCCGCAGGACACCGGCGCCATCGCCTCGACCCTGCAGAACCTGGAGAACAAGAACATCCCGGTCATCACCGTCGACACCCGCCCGGACAAGGGCAAGGTCTACATGGTGGTACGGGCCGACAACCGCGCCTACGGCACCAAGTCCTGCGAATACCTCGGGGAGCAGCTCGGCGGCAAGGGCAAGGTCGTGCAGCTCATGGGCGCGCTCAGCTCCATCAACGGGCGCGACCGCGCCGAGGCGTTCGGCGAGTGCATGAAGGAGAAGTTCCCGGACATCGAGGTCTTCGACGAGCCCACCGAGTGGGAGGGCAGCAAGGCCGCGTCGATGCTGCAGACCCGCCTGGAGCAGCACCCGGACGTCAAGGGCATCTACATGCACGCCGGCGGCGTCCACCTGGCGCCGACGCTGCAGGTGCTCCGGCAGAAGGGGCTGCTGCTGCCGCCGGACGACCCCAAGCACGTGGTCGTGATCTCCAACGACGGGATCCCGCAGGAGTTCGAGGCGATCCGCAAGGGCGAGATCGACGCCACCATCTCGCAGCCGGCCGACCTGTACGCGAAGTACGCGCTGTACTACGCCAAGGCGGCGCTGGAGGGCAAGACGTTCGAGCCCGGCGCGACGGACCACGACAGCACGATCATCGAGCTGCCGAACGGCCTGGAGGACCAGCTCCCCGCCCCGCTGGTCACCAAGGAGAACGTCGAAGACCCCACCCTCTGGGGCAACCAGGTCAAGTAATGAAAAATCACGTCGAAGCCCGAAATATCGTGAAGCGCTTCGGGCCGACCACGGCACTCGACGGCGCGCACATCACGATCACCGAGGGCGAGACCCACGCCCTCGTCGGCCGGAACGGCGCCGGCAAGTCCACCCTGGTGTCGATCCTCACCGGGCTCCAGCGGCCGGACGAGGGCGAGGTGCGGTTCTCGGGAGAGCCCGCGCCCGCCCCCGGCGACCGCGACGCCTGGCGGCGGCGGGTCGCCTGCGTCTACCAGAAGTCCACGATCATCCCCGCGCTGAGCGTGGCCGAGAATCTGTTCCTCAACCGCCAGACCGAGGGCCGGTTCATCAACTGGCGGACGCTCCGGGCCAGGGCGCGCGAGCTGCTCGACACGTACGAGGTCGACGTCGACCCCCGCACGCCGGCCGGAGACCTCGGCGTCGAGCAGCGCCAGCTCGTGGAGATCGCCCGCGCGCTCTCCTTCGGCGCGCGGTTCATCATCCTGGACGAGCCGACCGCCCGCCTGGACGGCCCGGCCGTCGAGCGGCTCTTCGCCCGCATGCGCGCCCTGCGCGAGCAGGGCGTCACGATGATGTACATCTCCCACCACCTGGACGAGGTGTACGAGATCTGCCAGAGCGTCACGGTCTTCCGCGACGCCCGGCACATCATGACCGCGCCGGTCGCCGACCTGCCGCAGGACGCGCTGGTCGACGCCATGACCGGCGAGGCGACCGCCGCCTACCAGGCCCGCGACCGCGCCCCGCGCGAGGAGGTGGTGCTCGCCGCCGCCGGCCTGTCCCTCGCGGGCCGCTACCACGCCGTCGATCTGTCCGTACGATCCGGCGAGGTCGTCGGGCTGGCCGGATCCGGCAGCAGCGGCAAGGTGGCGCTCGCCGAGACCCTGGTCGGCCTGCGCAGGGCCGACACCGGCGAGGTCACCGTCAAGGGCCGGGCGGTCCGGCCCGGCGACGTCCCGGCCGCGCTCGCCGCCGGGCTCGGCTTCGTCCCCGAGGACCGCCACCACCAGGGCTTCGTGCCGCTGCTGTCGGTGGGCGAGAACGGGACGATGTCGATCGCGCGCAAGCTGGGCCGGTTCGGCACCGTCTCACCCGCCCGACGCCGCGCGCGAGCCGTACAGATGATCCGGGACCTCGACATCAAGACCGAGGGCCCAGACCAGCCCGTCGGCGACCTGTCCGGCGGGAACGCGCAGAAGGTCGTCTTCGCCCGCGCGCTCGCCGACGACCCGGACGCGCTGGTCGTGATCAACCCGACCGCCGGCGTCGACGTCAAGGCCAAGCAGGCGCTGCTCGGCGCCGTCGAGGACGCGGCCGACCGGGGCGCGGGCGCCGTGCTCGTCTCCGACGAACTGGACGACCTGCGGATCTGCGACCGCGTCCTGGTGATGTTCCACGGACGGGTCGTCAAGGACGTGCCGCGTGGCTGGAGTGACCACGAGCTGGTGGCCGTGATGGAAGGCATGCAAGAGTGACTACTTTGACCGTGCCCCGGATCAGGCTGGCCCGGTTCCGGGACCTGACCCTGGTCCCGGTGATCCTGCTCCTGCTCATCGTGGGGGCGTTCCTGGACCC
Source organism: Nonomuraea sp. NPDC049649 (assembly GCF_040675175.1). Lineage (NCBI taxonomy): Bacteria > Bacillati > Actinomycetota > Actinomycetes > Streptosporangiales > Streptosporangiaceae > Nonomuraea > Nonomuraea sp. NPDC049649. The sequence continues at coordinate 593,847 of NZ_JBFAOH010000001.1, read as the reverse complement.
GATCTTCCTGACCACCGGGAACCTGACGAACGTGCTCCAGCAGCAGGCGGCGATCTCGCTGCTGGTGCTGGCCGAGGCGCTGATCCTGATCTCCGGCAAGTTCGACCTGTCGCTGGAGTCGACGGTCGGCATGGCGCCCGCCCTGGCCGTGCTGCTGGTCGTGCCGGTCTCGGCGGGCGGGCTCGGCGTCGGGCTGCCCGCCTACCTGGTGATCCCGCTCTGCCTGCTCATCGGGGCGGCGATCGGGGCCTTCAACGGGTTCCTGATCATCAAGTTCCAGCTGTCGGCGTTCATCGTCACGCTCGCCATGCTGATCATCGTGCACGGCCTGCACCTCGGCCCGACCGAGGGCAAGACCCTGTTCGAGCTGCCCGAGTCCCTGCTCTACCTGGGCAGCGCCGTCTGGCTCGGCGTGCCGGCCTCGATCTGGATCGCGGGCGCGCTGTTCGCGGCGGGCATCGCCGGGCTCGCCTACCTGCGGGTCGGCCGGGCCCTGTACGCGATCGGCGGCAACATCGACGCGGCCCGCGCCGCCGGCATCCGGGTGGACCGGGTGCTGTGGGGCGTGTTCATCCTCGGCGGCACGCTCGCCGCCCTGGCGGGCATCCTGGAGACCGGGCGGCTCGGCGCCGTCGGCTCCGGCATGGGCGTCAACTGGATCTTCATGGTCTTCGCGGCGGCCGTCATCGGCGGCGTCAGCATGGACGGCGGCAAGGGCACCATCCTGGGTGCGCTCACCGGCGTCCTCGTCATCGGCCTGGTCCAGAACCTGCTCACCCTCCAGGGCGTCTCGGGCTTCTGGCAGCCGGTCGTGTACGGGACCATCATCCTGGTCGCCCTCATGATCAGCCGGATCGCCGGCGGGAAGGCACAGGATTGATGGAACGGATCGCGCTGCGTACCAGACTGAAGCCCGGCTGCGAGGAGATCTACGACCGCGAGCACGCCGAGATCCCGGCGGAGCTGGAACAGGCCATGCGCCAACACGGCCTGCACTCCTGGCGCATCTACCGCGACGGCCTCGACCTGTTCCACATCGTCGAGGCCGACGACTACGCCGCGCTGCAGGCCGCACTCCGCGACCACCCCGCCGACCGGGCCTGGCAGGCGCGCATGAACCGCCTCCTCGACGGCGACTTCGACAAGGACTCCGGCGGCCTGCGGCTGGTCTGGGAGCTGACGTGATCACCCTTCCCCGGTTCGGCCTGGGCACCGCGCCCCTCGGCAACCTCTTCACGGCGGTCACCGACGCGCAGGCCCGCGCCACCGTCGACGCCGCCTGGGAGCACGGCGTCCGCCTCTTCGACACCGCGCCGCACTACGGGCTCGGCCTCTCGGAGCGCCGCCTCGGCGCGGCGCTCCGGGACAGATCCGGGTACGTGCTCTCGACCAAAGTCGGCCGCCTGCTGACGCCCTCGTCCAAGGGCGGCCGCGACACCGAGGGCTTCGACGTGCCCGCCGACCACGAACGGGTCTGGGACTTCTCCCGCGACGGCGTCCTCCGCTCACTGGAGGAGTCCCTCGACCGGCTCGGCCTGACAGCCGTCGACATCGCTCTGATCCACGACCCCGACGACCACGCCGGACAGGCCCTTGACCAGGCATACCCGGCACTGGCCTCGCTCCGCGCGCAAGGCGTGGTCAAAGCCATCGGGGTCGGCATGAACCAATGGCAGGTCCCGCTGCGCTTCGTCCAGGAGACGGACCTCGACGTCGTCATGCTGGCCGGCCGCTACACCCTGCTCGACCAGTCCGGCCTGCCGCTCATGGACGCCTGCGCCGCCCGCGGCGTCCGGGTGCTCGCGGCCGGCGTCTTCAACAGCGGCCTCCTCGCCACCCCCGACCCGTCAGGCACCTTCGACTACCACCCGGCCCCACCCGAGCTGCTGGCCCGCGCCCGCCGCATCGCCGCGATCTGCACGGCCCACGGCGTGACACTCCCGCAGGCGGCCATCGCCTTCCCCCAGCGCCACCCGGCCACAGCCTCGGTCGTCCTCGGCGCCCGCACCCCCTCTGAGGTCACCACCAACGCGGCGCTGCTGAACCAGCCCGTCCCCGACGCCCTCTGGAATGCCCTGCACGACGAGGGCCTTCTCTGAGGTGACGCGTTTCCCTACGAGACGTGCGACGCATAGTTGACCACCCATAGTCCCGGCACCGGCTCGAACTCGCCGGTCAGCGTGAACCCGAGTCGCTCGTACAACGTCCGGGCGGGTGTGTTGTCACGCCCGGTGGAGACCACGACGCGGCGCTCGCCCGCTCTGGCCATGACCTCCTTCACCAGCGCCCGCCCGACACCGCGCCGGTGCGCACTGGGGGCCACCATGAGCCGGTTGAGGTCCACCTCGTCGGCGGTCTCCTCCCACGCCACGGCCCCGACCAGGTCGCCGTCGTCATCGAACGCGGCCAGCCAGGTGAGCGGCTGGGCCAGCAATTCCTCCGATGTCTCGTGCAGCGGCGGGATGCGGTCGTCGCCGATGATCTCCGCCTCGACCTGGTAGGCCGCCCGCTGGAGGTCGAGGAGGCCCGGCTGATGAGCTGATATTTCCGAAATCCGCATTCAGCCAATTTCCCACAACGCGCTCACCGGCATCGCCCGCATCCGATCCCCGAACGGCAGGGTCTGCGTTCCCGTATGCAGCACGATTCCGGCGATGAAGTCGTCCCCCAGGCGGTCCGCGAGATGCCGCAGCCCCCTGAAGTCGTCCGGTCGTACGGTGGACGCGGCCTTGATCTCGATGCCCACGACCTGGCCCTGGCGGTTCTCCAGGACCGCGTCCACTTCCACTTTGTCCTTGGTTCGATAGTGGTAGAGCTCCACCTGTTCTTCCGCCCAGGTCAGCTGTCGGGCGAGTTCCATGAGTGCGAATCCCTCCATCAGCGGACCGAACTGTCCACCGGGACGTACGAGCCCTCACGCGTCGGTGCCGAGCAGGTGTGCGGCGACCCCTGAATCCACGAATGCCACCTTGGCGGTGCGGATAGCTCTGTTGCTCAGGTTCCTCGACCAGGCGGGTATGCGTTTGATCAGGAAAACCTCTTCGAGCAGGCCCAGGTAGCGCGAGGTCGTGGTCGCGGGCAGGCCTGCCTCTCGACCAAGGGACTGGGTGACGAGAAGCTGCCCGGAACGCGCCGCGAGCAGGCGGATGAGCCTGCGGAGTTCGGCCACCCGCTCGATCTCCAGCAATGCGGTCATGTCGCGGGCGACCAGATGACCGATGTAGGAGCTGAAGAAACGCTGCCGTCTGCGATCGTTCATTCGCGCCACCGCCTCTGGGAAGCCGCCCCGTACGATGCGTTCCGCGTAGCCGGCGCGTGAGACCTCGGAAGTGTGACGCAGGTCCGGCCCCTGTTCGAAGACGGCATCGATGAAGCCGTCGGGAGTGCTGTCGATCTCTCCTTGCGAGAAGGGCCAGAGCTCGATGGTTTCCATCCGGCCCACGAGTGTGTCGGGCAACGTCCGGAGCGCGAGAACCCGGGAGGAGCCCGTCAGGAGAAACCGTCCAGGGCGTTGGTCGGCGTCGACCTGAGCCTTGATGGCGAGGAGCAACTCGGGTGCTCGCTGGATCTCATCGATGACCATCGTGTCAGGAGTGTCGACGAAGCCGTCGGGATCAGCTCTGGCGCCCTGCAGTACGTATGCCACATCCAGATCGCGCCACTCTGCCGCCCGCTCCCTGACGATCTGTTTGACGAGCGTGCTCTTGCCGCTCTGGCGGGCGCCGTGTCAGGACTCTGCCCAGAGGAGTGCTCGTCATGGAACATAGCATCGCATGCCTCTGGTGGTTTGGTCGCTCAGTCTGTGGAGGTTTAGTCGCTGCTCTCGTAGTGGTTTGGACGCACTTTCGCCGATATGTGGGCCGCCGAGCACTTGAGGCGATGACTGTGGGGCACGCGGAGGTCAGCGGCGTGTGAATCAGGACGGGATGAACAGCCAGGATGACGATTCGCCGGGTTCGTAGGGGGAGTCGAGGCGTTTGGCGATGACGCCGGGCAGGCCCTGTTGCCGTGCCGCCTGCAGTACCGGGGTCGCGTCGCCGGGCCAGGAGGGGGCGGTCTGCCAGCGGGGGGTGGACAGGTCCAGTGCTTCCAGGGCCGCTCGCCGGACCTCGTACGGCTCGTCAAGCAGCACCCGGCCGTCGTCGTACAGGAGGTCGTAGAAGACCAGCACCTCGGCGCCCGAGAGGGTGGCGAGCTCGCCGTCCAGGAGCGCGGTGCGGCTGCCGAACGACCGGGCGAGGGCCCGCAGCCAGGGGTGCTCGCCGGCGGCGGTGGTGCGGCCGCCTTCGATGGGGACGAGGAGGCGGCGGCCGCCCCAGGCGAACTCGTACGCGTAGGCGGCGGTGTCGCGCGGCGGGCGGGAGCGCCGTGTGGGGAGCATGGGCGCTATGACAGGCAGGGGGGCGCGGGACGGGGGGTCCATGCGGTGGATCATCCAGTTCTTGCCGCGTGTCTGGAAGAGCACGAACCGGCCCTGGGCGCGGGAGCCGTGCAGGACGATCTTGACCTCGCGGGGCGACCACTTCTCGGTCTCGTACGTGCCCTGATCCCAGATGGTCATGGTGCCGCCGCCGTACTCGCCCTGGGGGATCTCGCCGTGGAAGGTGAGGTATTCGAGCGGGTGGTCCTCGGTCCGCACGGCCAGGTGGTTGGTGGCGGGGTCGGCCGGGATGCCCTTGGGGACGGCCCAGGAGGCGAGGACGCCGTCGCGTTCCAGGCGCAGGTCCCAGTGGAGGGAGCGGGCGTGGTGCTCCTGGATGACGAAGGCGTCGCCGCCGCGCGGCTCGGGCGGCTCGGCGGGGACGGGTTCGGGGGTTCGTTGGGGGTCGCGTTTGCTCCGGTATTGCTGAAGTTTGTCAACCACAGACCCCTACTACCCGGCTCTTCCCGTATGCACGAGCGAACCCGGGCCGACTTCTGGGAGGATGATCCCTCCCAAAGCATCCCCCTCACATAGGAATCGAATAATCATGAGGCGCTGGATTCTCCCCGCGGCCCTCGCGCTGGCCGCCACCCTGCCCGCTGCCCCCGCCGCGGCCAAGGCCGCCCCCGACCCGGCCCAGGCGGTCAAGGCGCAGCTGAAGAACGAGCGCGGTGTACGTGTCGCCGAGATCTCCCGGACGGTGACCGCCAAGACCTCCACCCGGACCCGCTACCACAGCGGCATCCAGCTCGCGCCGACCGGCCCCGTCGCCTCCTGGGCCGACGTCGAGGACGCCTCCGACACCCAGAGCCAGAGCGGCCAGAACTCCGAGCCCGGCCAGAAGGCCGCCGTCGGCAGGACCGTCTACGCCTCCGGCCCGGCCGTCGCGAACCTACTGCCGAAGGACAAGGTCTGGATCAAGCTGGAGCGCGACGACCGCCACCCGAACCCGGCGCTCGCCACGGCCACCAAGCAGACGCTCAACGTCTTCGACCCGGCCGTGCTCAAGGCGACGCTCAAGGGCAAGAGCGCCAAGGCGGTCAGCGGCGGTCACCTCTACCAGGGCACGATCACGTACGCGAAGCTGTACGAGGCGTCGAAGGGCTACTACGGCAAGCTGTTCGACGGCGCGCCGCGTGGCGCCGCCGCCAAGACCGCGATCTCCTGGAAGCTCTGGACCGACGGCGCCGGCCTGCCCGTGCGGCTCCAGACCACCGAGCGGGCCAAGTCGGGCGCGTACCGCAACACCGACACCCGCTACTCCGGCTGGGGCGAGCACATGATCATCACCGCTCCGGCCAGGGCCGAGGTCGTCGAGTGGAAGGACCGCAGCCGCCCCGGCACCGCCAACTCGGTGAACGACATCCCCGTCGCCGACGCTAACCCCAGCACGGGCCAGTGAGACGGTCCGTGCTCGCGGCGGCGGTCGCCACGCTGGCCGTCCTGGTGATGGCCCCGGCGCCCGCCGCCGCCCGGACCGCCGCCCCGGATCCCGTGCGGGCGCTGAAGAAGCAGCTCAAGGCCGAGCGCGGCGTCAAGCTGACGGAGGTGTCCAAACCGGGCACCTCCACCTCGCGCATCCGCGCCAAGAGCGGCGTCCAGCTCTCGCCGTCCGGCCCCGTCGCCGCCTACTCCGTCATGGAACCGGTGGGCGAACCGGGCGAACCGGTGGAGACGCTCACCTTCCGGAGGAGCGCCTACCTCGGCGGCGCGGCGGTCGCGCAGCTCCTTCCCGAGGGCAAGTCCTGGGTGGGCGCCGAAGCGGCCAAGGGGGTCACGATCGACCCGACCTCCCTCGCCAGCAGGCAGCCGATCAACGTGTTCGACCCGGCCGTGCTGAAGGCGACGCTGAAGGGCGAGCGGGCCAGGCCGGTCTCCGGCGGCTACCTCTATCAGGGCGTCGTCACGTACCAGGAGCTGTACGAGGCGTCGCGGTCCTTCTACGCCGGCAAGGGGCGGAGCAAGAGGAAGATCTCCTACCGGCTCTGGATCGACCGCGAGGGCCTGATCCAGCGGCTGCGGACGCAGGAGGACCTGGGCTGGGGCGAGGAGAAGTACCTCGCCACCGCCGACACCCGCTACTCGGACTGGGGTCACCGGCTGGTGATCTCGCCTCCGGCCGAGGACGAGGTCCTGCCGTACGAGGAGTTCCGGAACCTCCGGATGCCCGATCCGCTGGAGGGCCCCGTGCCGGAGGACGCCTTCGCCGGCCTCCGTTAGGCACCCGGCAGCTGACGTTCAGGCGCTATCGCCTGATGGGGGGCCGGGAGCTAGGCGAGGGACTTGCGGAGCCAGGATTCGACGCCCGCTATGTGGACGGTGGCCCAGGAGCGGGCCACCTCCGCCTGGCGGGCGGCGATCGCCTCGTAGATGGCGGTGTGCTGCTCGCGGGTCTTGGCCAGCGCGCCCTCCTGGGTGAGGCCGCGCCAGATCCGGGCCCGGGTGGTCGGCCCCGACAGGCTCTCGATGAACGAGCAGAGCACGCTGTTGCCGGAGCCGAGCGCGATCCGCTGGTGGAAGCGCAGGTCGTTGGCGACCAGTTCCTCGACGGTCGGCTCGGCCGGCAGCGACTCCAGGATCTCCCGCAGCTCCTCGATGTCGTCGTCCGTCATCAGCTCGGCGGCCATCGCGGTGGCGGCGGGCTCCAGGATGCGGCGGACCTCGAAGAACTGCAGCACCGTGTCGTCGCGGTGCAGGTCGAGGACGAACGACATGGTGTCGAGCAGCAGCCGCGGCTCCAGGCTGGTGACGTAGGTGCCGTCGCCCTGCCGCACGTCGAGCACGTTGATCAGGGCGAGCGCGCGTACGGCCTCGCGCAGCGAGTTGCGTGAGAGGCCGAGCCGCTCGGCGAGGTCGGCCTCCTTGGGCAGCCGGTCTCCCGGGGCCAGCTCGCCCGAGAGGATCATTTCTTTGATCTTGTCGATGGCCGCGTCGGTGACCGCCACACTCTTCTCCCTAGACATCGGATGTCTAGGATTCTAGGGCCTGGAACCGTACGGGATCCCCGCCCGGGAGGCGGCGGAGCGCGCCGCGGGCCTCCAGCGTGCGCAGGTGGGCGGCGGCCTCGCCGGCCGCCAGGCCGCGCAGCATCGGCGGCAGCTCCGGCCAGGGCCGGTTCCACGTCATCATGGCGGCGACCTCCCAGATGGTCTGCGGCTCCGCGCGGTCGGCCAGTGAGGCGAGGAGCCGTTCGAGTTTCTCCTCGTGATGGTGACGGATCTGCGCGGCCCGCGCCGCCACATCGTGAAATATCCACTCGTGGGCGGGCAGGGCGCCGAGCTCTCCCAGCTCGCCCACCTTGTCCAGAGACTCCAGGAAGTCACCCAGCGGATCGACATCGTCCCGGTCGAGCGGATAGATCCCGATGTGCGGGGTGATGCCGGGCAGGACGTGATCGCCGGTGAACAGCCGGTCGGCGTCCTCCAGATGCAGGCAGACGTGACCCGGGGTGTGTCCCGGCGTGTGCACCACCCGCAGCTTTCTGCCGGGCAGGTCGGCGAGGTCGCCGTCGCGCAGCCGCCGGTCCGCCGGCGCGGGCGGCTGCGGCCGGGCGCCGTCGCTGTCCCCGGGCACGTCCTCGTCGGGCGCCCCCGCCCGGCGGAGCATGTCGGCCTGGAAGCTCCTGCGCGCATCGGGGGAGACGCCGTTCATCAGGTCCACGATCGCCGCGTCCGCCTCGTGCATGGCGACCCAGGCGCCCGACGCCTCCCTGACCTGCCCGGCCAGCCCCGCGTGGTCCGGATGGAAGTGGGTGACGACCACCCCGTGCACCTCCGCCACGTCCATCCCCGCCGCGGCGAGCCCGTCACGCAGCGCCGCCCACGCGTCGGGGTGGTTCCAGCCCGCGTCCACCAGCACCGGCCCGCGCGGCGACTCGATCGCGTACACCAGCGTGTAGCCGAGCGGATTGCCCGGAATCGGCACGGGCACACTCCACACCCCGAACCCGAGATCGACCGTGCGCTGCTCGGCGTAGGACTTGCGTGCCGTCACTTGACGCGCTCGATGATCGTGGCGGTGGCCAGGGCGCCCCCGGCGCACATGGTGATCAGCGCCGTGGATTGGTCCGACCGTTCCAGCTCGTGCAGCGCGGTGGTGATCAGCCGCGCGCCCGTCGCGCCGACCGGGTGGCCGAGCGCGATGGCGCCGCCGTTGACGTTGACCCGGTCGAGGTCGGGCTCGTGGACCTGCGCCCACGACAGCGCCACCGCCGCGAACGCCTCGTTGACCTCGAACAGGTCGATGTCGCCGATCGTCATCCCGGCCGACGCCAGCGCCTTCGCGGTCGCGTCCACCGGGCCGTCCAGGTGATAGTACGGTTCGGCGCCGACCAGCACCTGGGCCAGGATCCGCGCGCGGGGCCGCAGCCCGTGGCGGAGCGCGGTCTCCCTGCTCGTCAGCAGCACGGCGGCGGCCCCGTCGGAGATTTGCGAGGAGGTGCCGGCGGTGTGCCGGGCGTCCTCGCCCAGCACCGGCTTCAGCCTGGCCAGCCCTTCGACGGTGGTCTCGCGCAGCCCCTGGTCCTTGGTGACGGTCCCGACGGGGACGATCTCGCGCTCGAACCGCCCGTCGGACCACGCCTTGGCGGCCCGCTGCTGGGACCGGGCGCCGAACCAGTCGAGCCGTTCACGGGTGAGCCCGCGCCGCTTCGCGATCCGTTCGGCGGCGGTGAACTGGTCGGGCAGGTCGATGGTCCAGTCGTCGGGCCTGGGGTTGGCGGGCAGCACGTTGCTGCCGAGCGGCGCCCGGCTCATCACCTCGACGCCGCAGCCCACGCCGACGTCGATCGCCCCGGCCGCGATCATGGCCGCCGCGAGGTGGACCGCCTGCTGCGAGGAGCCGCACTGGGCGTCGACCGTGGTCACGCCCGTCTGATAGGGGAGCCCGGCGTAGAGCCAGGCGTGCCTGCCGACGTGGCCGCCCTGCTCGCCCGCCTGGGTGACGCACCCGGCGAACACCTGGTCGACCAGCGCGGGATCGACTCCGGCCCGCCCGATCAGCCCGTTGAGCGCGGTGGCCAGCACCTGCTGCGGTTTCAGCCCGGCCAGCCAGCCGCCGCGCTTGCCGATGGGGGTGCGGACGGCCTCGACGATGACGGGTGTGCGCACGGTCGCCTCCAGAACGTTACTCTGGTCGCGACTGTAACTTGTTCTACTTTGATGCGGAAGCCCTGAGCGGCAGGCCGAAGCGTGCGAAAATCCCCGCCTCGAAGAACATCGCCACATGCCTGATCAGCGGCCCGTCGAAATCGAGCACCTGCAGCGCGAACTCCCGATAGGCGCCGCCGTCGCGCAGATACATGCCGAAAGCGGGCTGCCCGTTGGCCCGCACCGGCACCAGCCGGAGATCGCCGGGCCCCTTGGCCGGGCAGTGCGTCGCGACGAGCCGGCCGATGGCGTCGGGCCCCTCGTACCACCCGTCGTACGGCGGCATCTCGAAGACCGCCTCCTTGGTGAACAGGTCGACGAGCGCCCCGATGTCGTAGGACTCGAACGCCGCCACGTAACGGTCGAGCTGCTCCCGCTGCTCCGCCGTGAGCGGCCCGGGCGGGTCGTCGGGGCTCGGCGACACCTGCGCGAGCTGGGCGCGGGCGCGTTGGAGCATGCTGTTGACCGCCGTCGTCGTGGTGTCGAGCACGTCGGCCACCTCGGCGGCCCGCCACTTGAGCACGTCGCGCAGGACCAGCACGGCCCGCTGGCGCGGCGGCAGGTGCTGCAGGGCGGCGACGAACGCGAGCCGGATGCTCTCGCGGGCGGTGACGATGGCGGCCGGGTCGTCGCCGCCCGCGCCCACCATCCCGTCGGGAACCGGCTCCAGCCACGGCACCTCGCCCCGCTCCACCAGCGGCGCCGCCGGCTCGGACGCGGGCGCGCCCAGCCCGGCCGGCAGCGGCCTGCGCCCGCGGCTGTCGAGCGCGGTCAGACACTGCGTGGTGGCGATGCGGTAGAGCCAGGTGCGCAGCGACGAGCGGCCCTCGAACCCGTCATAGTGACGCCAGGCCCGCAGGTAGGTCTCCTGCACCAGGTCCTCGGCGTCGTGGACCGAGCCCATCATGCGGTAGCAGTGGGCCAACAGCTCACGGCGCATCGGGTCGGCCTGCCGGAGGAACTCCTCGTTCGATGGCCTCTTGCTCATGCGTCTTTGTATAGACGACGCCACCGACAGTTCGCCGGAGCGTCAGTGCGGGACGGTCAGGACGATTTTGCCGGTGGTGCGATCGGTCTCGCCGAGCTCGTGCGCCTTGGCCGCCTCCGCCAGCGGCAGCACCGCGGAGACCTCCGGGCGCAGCCTGCCCGCCTCCATCAGCGCCGCCAGCGAACGCATCGCCGCGTGGTCGGGCTCCACCAGCATGGCCGCCGACCGTACACCCCGCTCCGCCGCCTCGGCGTGCAGGCGCTCGTCCAGCTCCGACAGCGGGAGCGTGACGAGCGTGCCGCCCCGCCGCAGGGTGCGCAGCGAGCGGAGCCCGTACTCGCCGCCGATGCCGTCCAGCACCACGTCCACGTCCCGCACGACCTCGGCGAAGTCGGTGGTGCGGTAGTCGACGAGCTCGTCCGCGCCCAGCCCGCGCAGGAACTCGTGCTTGCCCGCGCTCGCCGTGCCGATCACGTACGCGCCGCGCGCCTTGGCGATCTGCACCGCGAGATGCCCCACCCCGCCGGCCGCCGCGTGCACCAGGACCCGCTGCCCGCCTCTGAGCCCCGCGACGTCCACCAGCGCCTGCCACGCGGTCAGCCCGGCCAGCGGCACGGCGGCCGCGTGCACGTGATCGACCTGCGACGGCTTGCGGGCGAAGTGACGGGACGGCGCGGCGACGTACTGGGCATAGGCCCCGTTGCCGTACGGATACCGCAGCATCCCGAAGACCTCGTCACCCGGCTCGTACAGCGCCTGCCCGATCCCGGAGTCCACGACCACGCCGGAGACGTCGTACCCGAGCGTGAACGGCGGCTCGCCCAGGAACCCGCCCCGCGCCCGCGACTTCCAGTCGGTCGGGTTGACCCCGGCCGCCTCCACCCGCACCAGCACCTCGGTCGGCCCCGGCACCGGCCTGTCCACTTCCGTCACCTTCAGCACCTCAGGGCCGCCGAGCGCGTCCTGGGTGACCGCGAGCATCCTCATGCGTACCAGCTTGCGCCCTCTGTGCCCGTACGAGCGAGTCCGCGGAGAGTCGTCATCCGCAAAGGTCCGGTCACGTCCGCCAAGCCCTCAGGCACCGCGTCATGATCTGGAAGGGGAGGGCCCGCGCCGTCGTCTGGTCGACGGTGCCGGCCAGGTGCAGGTCGTACTCGGGGCAGTGGAAGAGCCACGTCCCGGTGACGCCCGAGTGGCCCGCCAGAGTGAGGGGCCTCCTGAACCGGTTGACCGTGAAGAACATGGTGCCCAGCCCGTACCGGAGCACGGGGATGTCGCGCAGCCGGTTGCGCCGCTCGGCCGGCAGGTCCACCGAGTCGAAGAGCGCGCCGCCGAGCAGCGCCCGCTGGAAGGTGAGGAGGTCGCCGGTGGTGCCGTACAGGTCGTTGCTTGACGCGATCATGGCGGTCAGGTCCACGGGGCGGCGGCGCGCGTGGAGCGGCGAGGGCGCCGGGGCGTGCGGCGGGGCGTGGCCCGGGAGCCAGGTGCCTGTCAGGCCGAGCGGGCCGAGGATCCGGCCGGACAGCAGGTCGGCGAAGGAGCGGCCGGTCACCGTCTCCAGGACGCGGATGAGCAGCTGGAAGCCGGTGTCGGAGTAGCGGGCCCGCTGCCGTGCGGCGGTGAGGTCCTGCGGTGCGAAGTGCGGGCGCTGCTCGCGCGTCATCCGCAGCACGTCCTCGAACGTCCAGGACTGGTCGCGCCCTGCGGCCAGGTGCTGGAACAGGGTGGGGCCGCGGCGGCGGTGCTCGAAGTAGTCGGGCAGGCCGGAGGTGTGGCTCGCCAGGTGGCGCACCGTGATCTCGGGCGTCCGGTCGACGCCGCCGAGCACGTGCAGCCCGGCGGTCGTCCCGGCCGGCAGGTAGCGGCCGATCGGGGCGTCCAGCTCCAGCTCGCCGCGCTCGCGGGCCTGCAGCACCAGCGTGACGATGAACCGCTTGGTGACGCTCGCGAGGAAGAACGGGGTGCCGGGGGTCAGCCCGCCGGCCGCGGACCAGCGCCGCTTCCCGTCGCCGGTGGCCACGGCGACGGTGGCGTGGTGGATGCCGGGCCGGCTGACCAGGCGTTTCAGCAGGTCCGTCAGCCGCCGGTCGACGTCGGCGGGCACGTCGTTGTCGTGGGCGTGCGTGATGAGCGACATTGATTATGTCTAATAGACATGCCTAAGAGAGTCAACGGGCTAGGCTCGGCTCATGTCCTACGTGATCCTCGGCCTGCTCCTGATCGCCCCGCAGAGCCTGTACGACCTCGTCAAGAACTTCGAGGCAGGCGTCGCGCTCTTCTACAGCGCCAGCTCCGGCAGCATCAAACGCGCGCTGGACATCCTGCTGGCCCAGGGGCACATCGAGGTCGCCAGCGTCGAACCCGGAGGCCGGGGGCGGAAGACGTACCGCGTGACCGGCTCCGGCCGCGAGGAGTTCCGCGCGTGGATGACGGCGGAGCCGGCCGGCCCCGACCTGGAGACCGCGGCGCTGTCCAGGCTCTTCTTCCTCGGCCTGCTGGAGCCGGGCGAACGCGTCCCGGTGCTCCGCCGCATCACCGCGCGCATCGAGACCGACCTCGCCAGGCTCACGGCCCTCGACCAGCGGCTCGACACCCTGGACATCCCCGCGGAACACCTTGACGTCGCCGCCTACCAGCGCGCGACACTCGACTACGGCCTCGCCTCACACCGCTTCGTCCTGGACTGGTTCCGCGACCAGATAGCCCGGCACGAGTCGCCGGAGCGCTGAAGTCGGTGTCACAGGTCGCCGAGCCCGCCTCACACCACTTCGCGCCCGGTTGGTGACGTGACCCGGATGTCACGGCACAAGTCGTCGTTGAGGCTGCCTCGGCTATCGCCCTCGCCTCACGCTCTGCTGGTTCAGTGATCAGGTGGTCCGGGACGAGTTCGTCTGTCAGAGGTCGTCGAGGAGGCGGGCGGCGGCGATCTCGATGCGGCGCTGGACCTGGTCGAGGGTGCGGCGGCCCCGGAGGATCTCCAGGAGCTCCTGGACCCAGACGCTGGCCAGGGAGCCCGCCAGCGCGAGCTGTTCCTCGGTGGCCTGGTCGGCGGTGACGCCGCCGGTGGCGACGCGGAGCAGCAGAGCGGCCATGCGGTCGCCGAGCGGGATCTCGACGTCCTCGGCGAGGATGAGCGAGCGGATCAGCGCGTCGGCCAGCTCGGGCTCGCGCATCAGCCCCCGGGTCGCCCGCATGAGCACGTCGACCGCGCGCCCCGACGGAGTGTCGGCGCTCGGCGGGCGTCGCTCGATGCTGCTCTCCAGCAGGTCGATCTCCTCGCCGACGACCGCCACGACGAGGTCCATCTTGGACGGGAAGTAGCGGTAGAGCGTGCCGAGCGCGACGCCTGCCCGCTCTGCGACGGTGCGCATCTGCATGGCCTCGACGCCGCCCCGGGAGGCGAGGGCCGCGGCGGCCTGGACGATGCGTTTGCGGCGCTGGTGCTGACTGCGCGAGCGGGCGCCCTGCCCGCCCGAAGCGGGTTCGGGATCGTGCTCCATGGTCCCCTCAGGTTGGGTGGGGGGTGTGGCGATGGCTCCTTCGGAGGCCGCCTGCGGGGTACGCATAAGAACACGTTATCTGATTTCCCGATGCCCCGGCTTGTTACTCGCCAGTCACAAAGAAGGCCTATCAGTGCATGTCTTTCGCGTTATCCGGATATATCGAGGATTGTTCGTATTAATCGGCACTAGACAGATTTTGGAATCTGTTCTAGTTTCCGAGTGGATTGGCCTAGCGCTTGGTGGAGGGCAGATGGAGTTCGGCCTCGACGACACCCAGGAAGCCCTGCGAGACCTGGCCGCCGGCCTGCTGGCCAAGGAAGCGAGCCTGGAACGGCTGGAAGCGCACGAACGCGACGGCGCACCGTACGACCAGCGGCTCTGGCAGGCGCTGCGCGAGGCCGGGCTGACCGCGATCTGCGCGCCCGAGCACGCGGGCGGCGCCGGGCTGGGCCCCGTCGAAATGGCGGTCGTCCTGCGCGAAGCAGGCCAGCGCGCCGTCCCGTGCCCGCTCGCCGCCACCCTGGTGAGCACTTTGGCCGCGAGCCTGTACGGCGCCCCCGAACACCAGAAACGGTTAACCGGCGCCGCCGTCTCCACGATCGCCATCAGAGAACCCGGCAAAGCCCTCGCCGACCCGCCAGCCACGACCGCCGAGCGCACCCCGGACGGCTGGGCGCTGACCGGCCGCAAATCCGGCGTCGCCTACCCCGAGGGCGACGTCCTGGTCACCGCCGCCGAAGGCCTGTTCCTGGTCCCCGCCCCAGCGAAACAGTCCCCTGATCACCGAGAAGGGGATGCGGGGTCCACCACGACAAGCGAGACCGCCGACTTGGGACCTGCCGCGACGAAGGGGTCTCCTGACGACCGCGACGGGGTTGTGATCGGGACGGGGTCCGTCAGGACTAGTGAGACCGCCCAATCGGCAAAGGTGTCCCCTGGCGACAGCGAAGAGGCCGCGGCCGGATCAGGGGCCGGAGCCGGGGTGGCCGTCGGGGTGGCGGAGTTCGCTTCGACGGGGGAGGACGTCGCGACGGTGACGTTCGAGGGGGCGCCGGCGGAGCGGGTGGCCGGGCCGGAGGCGGTGGCGGGGGTGCGGCAGATCTATACGGCGGCCGTCGCGGCGCAGGCGTCCGGGGTGCTGGCCGGGGCGTTGCGGCTGACCACCGAGCATGTCAGGAACCGGAAGCAGTTCGGCCGGGCGCTGGCCGAGTTCCAGGCCGTCACCGTGCAGGTCGCGGACGTCTACATCGCGGCGCGGGCGCTCGACGTGGCGATGTGGTCGGGCGCCTGGCGGCTGGCCGCGGGCCTGCCCGCCGAGGAGGACCTGGCGCTGGCCGCCTTCCACGCGTGCGAAGCGGCCCGCGCCCTCTACACCTGCCAGCACCTGCACGGCGGCCTGGGCCTGGACGTCACGTACCCGCTGCACCGCTACTTCGCCCACGCCAAGCACCTGGCGCACCAGCTGGGCGGCGCCGAGGCCCAGCTCGACCTGATCGGAGCGCTCGCCTGATGCTCATCGACCTGACCCCGGAACAGTCCCGGCTCCGCGACGAGCTGCGTGAGTACTTCGCCTCCTGCCTGACCCCCGAGGATCGCGCGAAGATCGCCGAGGACCCGTTCGGCGAGGCGTACATGGCGCACTGCCGCCGCCTCGGCCGCGACGGCAAGCTCGGCCTGGGCTGGCCGAAGGAGTACGGCGGCGCCGGTCTCGGCCCGGTCGAGCAGCAGATCTTCGCCAACGAGATCGCCCGCGCCGGCGTCCCGTACCCGCTCATCTCCCTCCAGACCGTCGCGCCGACGATCATGCAGTACGGGACGCCTGAGCAGAAGGACCGGTTCCTGCCGAGCATCCTGGCGGGCGAGTGCCACTTCGCGATCGGCTACACCGAGCCGGAGGCGGGCACCGACCTGGCCTCGCTGCGCACCACGGCGGTCCTCGACGGCGACCACTACGTGGTGAACGGCCAGAAGACCTTCACCAGCGGCGCCCACTACGCCCAGTACATCTGGCTGGCCGCCCGCACCGACCCGGACGCCAGGCGGCACAAGGGCATCACCATGATGATCGTCTCCACGCACGACCCCGGCTTCTCCTGGACGCCCATCACCACCATGGACGGCCGCCACCACACCAACGCCACCTACTACGCGGACGTCCGCGTCCCGGTAGACATGGTGGTCGGCGAGGTCGGCAAGGGCTGGGACCTGATCGTCAACCAGCTCAACCACGAGCGTGTCACCCTCGGCCCCGCCGGGAACCTCGGCCAGATCTACGACCGGCTGCTCGCCTGGGCGCGCCGCACCGGCCTGGCCGACCAGCCGGACGTGCGGCGGGCGCTCGGCCGCGTCCGGGCTTTCTTCCGTACGAACGAGCTGCTGAACTGGCAGGTCGCGGCGAACATGGACCTCGGCTGGCTGGGCGCGCCCGACGCCTCCGCCACCAAGATCTACGCCTCGGAGCGGATGCAGGAGGCGGGACGGCTGGTCGGCGACCTCCTGGCCCGCTACGGCGACCCGGCCGACCCCGCGACGGCCGAGCTGATCGAGGTGACCGACCGGGGCGTCAAGGGCGGCCTGGTGCTCACCTTCGGCGGCGGCGTCAACGAGGTGCAGCGGGAGCTGATCACCATGCTGGGGCTCAGCCTGCCCAGGCCGCCGAGGTGAGCGGCCTCACGGCGTGATGATCATCGGCACCGAGAAGAACACGATCATCGCGATGGCCACGCAGATCAGGAAGCCGATCAGCTCCCACGCCCAGTCGTGGTGACGCCTGCGGCGCTGCTTCTTCCTGCCCTTGGCCGGGTGCGGCTTCCGCCCCTTCGGCCCGGCGGACCGCGGCTTGGCGGCCGGGCGAGACCTCGGGGTGCGGGGCTTGCCGACGGTCGCCGGAAGCTCAGCCGTGTCCGAGCCGATGGCGCGGAAGCTGTCCATATCCGAGCCGGTCACCAGGAGTTTGTCCGCATGCGATCCGGGAGTGCGGGGTTTGCCCGCATCCGAACCGGTCGTGCGGGGGTCGGGCGTATCCGGGCCGGTCGCATGGAGGCTGCCCGCGTCCGTGCCGGTCGTGCGGGAGCTGTCCGCATCGGGGCCGGTTGCGGGTGAGTCGTCCGTACGGGAAGGCGACGCCGCGGAGTCGGCGGCCGGGGCCTTCGGCGCCGGGTCGGGCGGCATGCGGTAGACCGGCTCCTTGGGCCGGCCGCGCGGGGTGAAGAGCGGGCTCGCCTGGCGAGCGGAGGAGCCGAAGAGGACGTCGCCGGTCGCCGGCGGCGCCGGGGCGACCTCCGGCGGCGCCGGAAGGGCGGCCGGTGGCAGGTCGTCGAGCAGATCGCCGCCGGTCAGGAAACCGACAGGAGAGGACAGCGGTGGCTCGCCCTGTCCGGGGGCCGCGCCGCGGGGTGACAGCGGAGGCTCCCCGAGGCCTGGGACCGTGCCGCGGGGTGACAGGGAATCGCCCATGCCGGGGACCGCGCCGCGTGGGGTCGCGCGGCCGGGCTGGGCGGCCTTCTTGGGGCGGAAGGCCTCGAAGGACTGCGCGGCCCGGTTCTCCTTCAGGGAGTCGAAGGGCGCCAGGGACCCGGCACTCGGCGGCCGGGTGTCGAAGGCGGCCGGCCCCGCCGGGCCTTCGCGCACGTCCTCGCGGTACTTCGGCATCGGTGTCGTGGTCGCGTCGTGGTCAGGGGTGTGCGACGGCGAGGGCGGGGTGAGCAGGCCGCGGGGGAAGAGGCCGGTCGTGGTCGCCGGGTCGGGGTCGCCGACGGGCTGCGGCCAGGCCGGCGGGACGGGCCAGCGCGCCTTGGTGAACAGCGGCGCGGGCTCGGCCGTGCTGGAGCCCGCGAGGTGGATGCGGAGCGCCCCCGGCGGCTCCGGCCAGGGCAGGCGGCCCAGCACGTCGCGGAGCGGCGCCACGGCGAGCGCGCCGTAGACGTCGGCGAGCGGCTTGGAGACGGGGGAGGCGTCGGCGGCGAGCGCCATGTTGAGGACCTGCCGGAACCGGTGGGCGGCGCTGAGCGCCAGCTCCTCCGCCGTGTCGGGGGCCACGTCGAGCACCCAGGCGAGTTCGGCCAGGTCGAGCCCGCAGACGTGGCCGAGCACGAGGACTTCGCGCTGCTGCGGGCGCAGCTCGCGGAGGATCCGCTCGACCAGGGCGGAGGCGGGGTCGGTCAGCGGGTCGACGACGGGCGGGGCGTAGACGACGTCGCGGCGGTGGATCTCGCGGCGGGCGAAGGCGTACAGGGCGGCTCGCGGGGGCTCCTCCGGCGCGCTGGTGAGGACGGACGCCAGGACGTCGGCTGCGGAGCCGAGGTCGCCGAGCTGATCGGCACAGTAGACGAACAGCCCGGCGGCGTGACTGTCGTAGAGCTCGGCGATCTGCTCGCGGCGGGAGCGCTGACCGGTGAGCGGGTGTGTCACGGGACCGGTTCCTCTTACTGAGAAAGGCGGACGCTGCGGGGGGTGCGGTGCGCCGGTGAGTGCGGGGGGTGAGTGTGGGGACAGTGGTAATCAATCATGCCAACAATCCCAAGTCGAGCGCACTATCGGCGCGCTGATTACTCGGGAATCCCAGATCGGTGAAGCGGTTCAGTTCGGACCCGGTGGGACAGACGGGGATGGATCGCCGTAGTCTGTGGGTTCAGCAGATCATGGTGCGGTCGTGGCAGGGGGTCGCGGCCCCGCCCGAAAGCGAGAGGTCGCGCGTGATCACGTTCGACGCTGTCACCAAACGCTATCCGGACGGGACGGTCGCGGTGGACCGTCTCAGCCTCGAGGCGCGGACGGGGGAGACCACCGTGCTCGTCGGTCCCTCGGGGTGCGGCAAGACCACGTCGCTCCGGATGATCAACAGAATGATCGACCCCACCGAGGGCCGGATCCTGCTCGACGACGCCCCGGTGGAGAGCGTCGACCCGGCCGTGCTGCGCCGCGGCATCGGCTACGTGATCCAGCAGGCCGGCCTCTTCCCGCATCGCAAGGTGCTCGACAACATCGCCACCGTCCCGTACCTGCTGGGCTGGGACCGCAAGCGGGCCCGCGGCCGGGCGATGGACCTGCTGGAGCGGGTCGGCCTGGACTCGGCGCTGGCCGAGCGCTACCCGTTCCAGCTCTCCGGCGGGCAGCAGCAGCGGGTCGGGGTGGCCAGGGCGCTCGCCGCAGACCCGCCCGTGCTGCTCATGGACGAGCCGTTCAGCGCGGTCGACCCGGTGGTGCGGACGAGCCTGCAGGACGAGCTGGTCAGGCTCCAGGCCGAGCTGAACAAGACGATCGTGTTCGTCACCCACGACATAGACGAGGCGATCAAGCTGGGCGACCGGGTGGCGGTGCTGCGCGTGGGCGGCGAGCTGGCGCAGTTCGCCGACCCCAAGACGCTGCTGACGGAGCCGGCCGACGACTTCGTGCGCGAGTTCCTCGGGCGCGACCGGGGGATCCGCCGGCTGCAGTTCGTCTCGACGCGCGGGCTCAAGCTCCGTACGGACCTGACCGTACAAGAGGGCACGGACGGGCACGGCGACGAGCCGTGGCTGCTCGCGACCACAGCCGACGGCCGGCCCGCCGGGTGGGTGGCGCGCGGGCGGCCGGGCGAGCTGGAACCGGCGGGAACGTTCCGGCACGGCCGCGACTCGATGCGCGCGGCGCTCGACGCGGCGCTGCTGTCGCCGTCCGGCCACGCGGTGGCGGTCGACGAGCAGGGCAAGGTCGTCGGCGTGGCCACCCGGCAGGCGCTCGACGAGGCGCTGACGGAGACCGCCGATGGGTGACGGGCCGCCCTCACTGTGGGAGTGGACCGCGCGCAACTGGGACACCGGGCGCGCGGGCAGCATCAGGGACCTGCTCGGTGACCATCTGCTGATGTCGCTGGTGCCGATCGTCGCCGGGCTGGCGCTGGCCCTGCCGCTCGGGCTGGCCTGCATCCGGTGGCGCTGGCTCTACCAGCCGACCGCGGCGCTGTTCAACGTGCTCTACGCGCTGCCGTCGCTGCCGCTGTTCATGATGCTGATCTCGGTCACCGGGCTGTCGCCGGTCACCGTGATCATCCCGCTGACCTTCTACGCGGCCGCGGTGCTGATCCCGGCCGTGGTCGACGGCATCCGGGCGGTGCCCGAGCACGTCCGGCAGTCGGCCGTGGCGATGGGCTTCACGCCGCTGCGGCGGCTCATCCGGGTGGAGCTGCCGATCGCGGCGCCGGTCGTGATCGCCGGGCTGCGGGTGGTGGCCGTCTCCAGCATCAGCCTGGTCAGCGTGGGCGCGCTGATCGGGCAGGGCGGGCTCGGCATGCTGTTCACCCGCGCCTACCAGAACCCGTTCCTGCCGCCGGTGATCGTCGGCATCGCGCTCATCGTGCTGCTGGCGCTGGTCGCCGACGGGCTGCTGGTGCTCGCGCAGCGGCTGCTCACCCCCTGGGAGCGGGCGCGGAGGACGACGTGAACTGGCTGATCGACTTCTTCGCCGACCCGGCGCGCTGGTCCGGGCCGTACGGGATCCCGATGCGGCTGCTGGAGCACCTGGAGTTCTCCGCGCTGGCGCTCTTCCTCGCCGCGCTGATCGCGGTGCCGCTCGGGCTGCTGATCGGGCACACCGGCAGGGGCCACCTGGTCGTGGTGGTCTCCGCCAACCTGGCCAGGGCGATCCCGACGCTGGGCGTGCTGGTGCTGTTCGTGCTGCTGCTCGGCACCGCCTCGATCTGGCCGGTGATCATCCCGCTGGTGCTGCTGGCCGTGCCGCCGATCCTGGTCAACACCTTCGAGGGGATCAGGGGAGTCGACCCGGAGCTGCGCGACGCGGCGTACGGGATGGGGCTGCGCGGCGGGCAGGTGCTCGGGCAGGTGCTGGTGCCGGTGGCGCTGCCGCTGATCCTGCTGGGGCTGCGACTGTCGGCCATCCAGGTGGTGGCCACCACCACGGTCGCCGCCTACACCGGGCTGGGCGGGCTGGGCCGGTTCGTCATCGACGGTTTCGCGACACAGGACTATTCGAGTGTCTTCGGGGGTTCTGTGTTGATCGTGCTGTTCGCGCTCGTGGTGCAGTTCGGGTTCACGCTCGTGCAGAGGGTGACCGTCTCTCCGGGGGTCAGCCGGCGGCTGAAAGTACGTGAGCAATCTCCCGCTAGAAGGGGAAACAACTGATGAGACGCATGTTCGGTACCGCGGCCTTGCTTCTGACCGCGGCGCTCGCGCTGGCCGGCTGTGGCGGAGGCGGGGACAACCCGCTGGAGACCACGGCCGCGTCGCCGAGCGAGTCGGCTTCGGGCGGGGGGACGGTCGTGATCGGGTCGTTCGACTTCGACGAGAGCGTGCTGCTCGCGTCGATCTACGCCCAGGCGCTGGAGGCCAAGGGCGTGCAGGTCGAGGAGAAGCCGCGGATCGGCAGCCGCGAGGTCGTCTACGACCAGGTGAAGAGCGGCGGCCTGACGATCGTGCCGGAGTACAACGGCAATCTGCTCGCCTACGTCGACAAGGAGAACACCGCGTCGACCGCCGAGGAGATCAACGCCGCGCTCGCGGAGAAGCTGCCGCCGGAGCTGGAGGTGCTCGACTCCTCGCCCGCCGAGGACAAGGACACGCTCTCCGTCACCAAGGAGACCGCGCAGAACACCGCCACCATGGACGACCTGGCCAAGGTGTCGAAGGACATGGTCGTGGGCGGCCCGCCGGAGTTCAAGAACCGCTGGGAGCAGGCCTTCAAGGACGTGTACGGGATCGAGTTCAAGGAGTGGAAGCCCACCGGGCCCACCACGGCCGACGCCATCAAGGACGGCTCCATCCAGGTCGGCAACGTCTTCAGCACCGACCCGAAGATGACCGTCAACGACCTGGTGCCCCTGGAGGACACCAAGAACATCTTCCCGGCCCAGAACGTCACCCCGCTGGTCAACAAGGCCGGGGTGGACGACACGGTCCGGACGACGCTCAACGACATCTCCGCCAAGCTGACGACGGACTCGCTGCTCGACATGATGCAGAAGATCGCCGTCAACAAGGACGAGCCCGCCATGGTGGCCGGTGAATGGCTGAAGTCGAACGGCCTCGGGTGACCCGCCCCGCCCGGCTCCCCGGATCCCGGAGGGCCGGGCGGTGAGCGAGTTCACCGACGCGATGGGGCAGCTCGCGGCGGGCGTGTCGGTCGTCACCGTGCGCGACGGCCGCGACGACCTGGGCGTCACGATCTCCGCGCTGATGTCGGTGTCGCTGGACCCGCCGCTGGTCCTCATCAGCCTGGGCAGCCTCGGCTACGTCTGCGAGGTGCTGCTCCGCCAGGACCGGTGGGCGTGCTCGCTGCTGTCGTCGGGGCAGACGGCGATGGCCAGCCGGTTCGCCGCCGCGGGCCGGCCGAGCGCCCGCCACCTGGTGGCCGGCGCCCCGCACCATCGCGGCCCGTACTCGGACGCGATCGTCCTGGACGGCGGGGTCGCCGCCCTGGAGGCGGAGACCACACAGGTGGTGCCGGCGGGCGACCACACCCTGTTCGTGGCGCGGGTGCTGGCCGTCGACTACGTCACCCCGGGGCTGCAGCCCCTCATCCGCCTGCGCGGCCGTTACCGCTCGGTGAGCAGCTGACCGCGCGTTCTCGTACGTACGGACGCGGCGAGGACCCCCGTCACCGGATCGTGTACCACGCGGGGAGCGCCAGCGGACCGGCCGCCGGGAGGCCGAGCTCGGCGGAGAGCCGGGCCAGCGGCCCCCAGGCGTCCAGCCGCATCCTGGCCAGGGCGGCGGCCTTGTCCTCGCTGGACTCGGGGCCGCGCAGGCGCTCCAGCGGGTTCAGCTTCGGGTAGACGCGGACCGGGGCGTCCTGCGCCAGACCGGCCCGCTTCCTGGCGAGCTGGAGCGCGTCCTCCAGGCCGCCCAGCTCGTCGACCAGGCCGCCCTCCCGGGCGTCGGCGCCGGTCCACACCCGGCCGCGGGCCAGCTCGTGGGCGCGCTCGCGGGTCAGGCCGCGGCCCTGGGCGACCTTGCCCACGAAGTCGTCGTAGATCCGGTCCAGCCAGGCGTCGATCCGCGCCCACTGCTCGGCGGAGAAGCCGCGCGAGGTGGAGAACATGCCCGCGTTCGCGCCCTCGGCGACCTGCTCGGTGTTCACGCCGATCTTCTCCAGCAGCTCCGACAGCACCGGCTTGCCGCCGAACACGCCGATCGAGCCGGTGAGCGTGCCCGGCTGGGCCATGATCACGTCGGCGGCCATCGAGACGAAGTAGCCGCCGGAGGCCGCCACGTCGCCCATCGACACGATCACGGGCTTGACCTTGCGCGTCAGCACCACCTCACGCCAGACCGTGTCGGAGGCCACGTACGAGCCGCCGGGGCTGTCCACCCGGAACACCACGGCCTTGACGTGCTCGTCGCGGCGGGCGGCGCGCAGCGCGGCGCTGATCGTGTCGGAGCCCATCGCGCCGCCCCCGCCGAGCGGGCCGCGGCCGCTGCGCCCGGTGCGGATCGCGCCGCTGCCGTGGACGAGCGCGATGCCGTCGGCGGTGGGGTGCGGCAGCTTCCTGACGGCCGCCGCCCGGTGGTAGCGGGACACGTACTGCAGGTGCGCGTCCTCCCCGGCGGCGCGCTTGACCTCGCCGTACACCTCGTCCCGGTAGGCCAGGGCGTCGACCAGCCCGGCCTCCAGCGCCTCGGCGCCGATGAACGGGCCGCGGTCGATCAGCTCGCGCACCTTGGCGGGGTCGAGCCGGCGGCCTTCGGCGATGCCGGCGACGAGCTGCTCGGTGACGGACTCCACGATGCGGGCGACCGACTCGCGGTGCGGCTCGGTCATGTGGTCCTGGGTGAAGGTGTTGGCCGCGGTCTTGTACTCGTGGCGCTGGGCGCCCTCGAAGACGACGCCGAGCTTGTCCAGCGCGTTCTTGAGGAAGCGCTGCTCCACGACCACGCCGGTGAGCCCCACGTCGCCGCTGGGCTGCAGGTAGATCCGCTCGAACGCGCTGGCCAGGAAGTACGGGACGGTGCCGGCGCCGAACTCGCCGAACGTCTCGGCGAAGGCCACGGCCTGCTTGCCGGAGGCGCGGAACTGGACGACGGCCTGGCGCAGCTCCTGCACGGTCGCCAGCCCGATCGGGTTGCCGCCGATCTTCACGATCAGGGCCTTGACCCGGGGGTCCCTGCGGGCCCGCCGGAGCCCGCCCAGCACGTCGGACAGGCGCGGCTTGCGCATGGACAGCAGCGCGGCCACCGGGTCGGAGGGCGGCCCCTCGGTGAGCCCCTCGGTGAGGTCGAGTTCGAGCACGAGCGGGGCGGTGCGCCGCTGCCGGAGCTTCTCAACGGTTTCGATGATCGCCTTGCCTGCGTCCATAGAGCCACCCTAAGCGGCGTGAGCCGGGCACGTGCGACCAAGTCAGGTCAAGACGGGCAGCTCACCGCTTGGCGGCGGCCGAGGTCGCCTGGGCCAGGTCGATGCGCGGGACGCCGGAGGCGACCTGCCGCCCGGTCTCGCGCAGCAGCTCCAGGATCCGCGCCGCGTCGAGCGCCGGGTACGCCTGCTTCAGCACCGCGAACGACCCCGCCACGTGCGGCGCGGACATCGACGTGCCGCTCAGCGCCGCGTACGTGTCGTCCGGAACCGAGGACGTGATGTCCGCCCCCGGCGCGAACAGGTCCAGCAGCGGCCCCCGGTTCGAGAAGTCCGCGACCTGGTCGGCGTTGTCGGTGGCGCCCACCGCGACGGCGCTGGAGACGCAGGCCGGCGAGGTCACGCCGGTGTTGCCGGGGACGCCGTTGCCCGCCGCCACCACGGGCGCGACGCCCTGCTCCAGCAGCGCGTCGAACTCGCTCTTGAGCGCCGCCGCCTCCGGGTCGGCGTCGCAGTGGGCGGTGTACGGGTGACCGCCGCCCAGGCTCAGGTTGACCGAGGCGATGTTGTGCGTCTTGGCCATGCGGGTCACGTACTCCAGCGCCAGCTTCTGGTCGGAGGTGTAGCTGACGAAGCAGGGCGCGGGGACGCCGACGCTCGCGCAGGTCCCGGCGGAGTCGATCCGGCTGAAGACCTGGATGGGCAGGACCTTCGCGCCCGGCGCGACCCCGTCGGACGGGGCGCCGGGCACCCGCAGGCCCGCCGCGATGCCCGCCACGTGGGTGCCGTGGCCGCACTGGTTGACGGCGCCCGCCATGCAGAGCCGGATCCCGGTGTCGGCAGCGCCCGGCCCGGACTGGGTGTCCAGGCCGCCGGGGCAGAGGGAGACGGCCCCGCTGCCCGGGTCGGTGGTGGAGAAGCAGGCCTGGTCCACGACCCGCCCGGCCAGGAAGGGGTGGTCGCCGTCGATGCCCATGTCCAGGACCGCGACCGTGGAACCGCTGCCCGTCCAGCCCGCCGCGTTGGCCACGTCCGAGCCGATCACCTTGGTGCTGCGGGCCAGGTGCGGCACGCTCAGCCGGTCCGCGTACACCGCCTTGACGCGGGCGTCCTTGCGCAGCTCGGCCAGCGCGGCGGCGTCGACCTCGGCGACGAAGAAGCTCCCCGACTCGGCCGACTCCAGCACCTTGGCGCCGGCCGAGGCCCGCTCGACGGCCGAGGCGACGCCGCTGACCGGGTGGCCGGGGCGGAGTTCGACGATGGAGCGGACCTTCTTCTCGTCCCTGATCTGCTTGACCAGGCCCCTGCCGAGGACCGGGCCCTCGCCGGCCGGGGTGTCCGCGTGCCCGGCGGGCGCCCCGCTCGCGAGCGTGGTCAGTGCGAGGACGCAGGCGAGCAGTGCGTGGGATCCCACGGGTTCCTCCGAGGACGTCAGGCGGACGGCACGGCAGGTAGCTCCCCTGCCGTGCTGTCCGTAACGCCTCGGTTTCCTAGCCCTTTACTGGGATTTGATCACCTTCGTCGCGGCCTTCTTGAGCGCCGCGCTCGTGGACTTCTTCGACAGTCGCACCTTCTCTCCGGACTTGAGGACCTTGGTGCCGTTCCTGCCGTGTGCCCAGTTGAGCCAGCCGGTGAGCAGCGCGCTGTCGAGCCGCCGCTTGGCGGTCTTGGTGTTCTTGAGCACCCGGTACGCCGTGCCCAGCGTCGACGCCTTGGTCAGCTCGGGGAAGACCTTGCTGGCCTTGCCCACCAGCTTCAGGTAGCAGGTGAGCGTCTCGTCGCTCATCGTGCCGCTGCTGCGGTGGATCTCCGTGGCCCACTGCTGGGTGGTCAGCCGCTTGCCCGAGGTGCCCCGCGTGCAGACCGGCGCGGCCTTGGCCGGCGGGGTGGGGGTCACGGTGATCGTGACCGTGACGGTGACCGTCGGCAGCGGCACCGGCGCCGGGTCCGGCGCCGGCGGGTCGGGCTCGGGGGTCGGGCCGCTGCTCGTCGGGTCGGGGTCGGGCTGGGGACCAGGGTCGGGGACGGGATCCGCGGGGCCGGGGTCCGGCATCGCGGGCGGGCTCTGGCTGATGTCCGGCTGCGGCGCGGCGCCCGTCACCGCCGCCGCCAGGTCCAGCCGGGGCGTGCGCACCTCGGTTCCGCCCGCCTGGTAGACGTACGGCCGGCCCGTCGAGACGAGCTTGGCGATCAGCTCCGGCATCGGCGTGTCCGGCGACTGCGCCTTCAGCACCGCCAGCGCCCCCGCCACGTGCGGGGTGGCCATCGAGGTACCGCTGTAGGTGGTCATCTGGCCGTCCGGCACCGCCGACTCGATGTCCACGCCGGGCGCGAACAGGTCCAGCAGCGCGCCCCGGTTGGAGAAGTCGGCGATGGCGTCGCCGTCGTCGTTCGCCCCGACCGCCACCGCCGAGCTGAGGCAGGCCGGGAACGTCGCGCCCTCGAAGTACTCGTTGCCGGCCGCGACCACGGTGGCCGTGCCCCGGGCGAGCAGGGCGTCGATCTTCGGCTTGAAGATCCGGCCCTCCTCGCTGTCGTCGCAGGCCGTCTCGTACGGCATGCCGCCCAGGCTCAGGTTGACCGCGGCCACGTCGTTCAGCGAGGCCACGTAGTCCAGGGCGAGCCGGAGCGACGACTCGTACGCCAGCAGGCAGGCCGGCTCCCCGCACAGCTCCTCGTCGTTGACCCGGCTGAACACCTGCACCGCGATGATCCCGGCGCCGGGCGCCACACCGCCGGTGCCCGCGGCGATGCCGGCCACGTGGGTGCCGTGGTCGCACAGGTTGAACCCGCCGAGCAGGCACCTCTCAGTGGTGGCGGAGGCCGACCCGGGGCCGGTCTGGCTGGTCTCGCCGCTGGGGCAGAGCGACTCGACGCCCACGTCCACGGCGGAGAAGCAGGCCTCGGCCACCACCCGGCCGCCCAGGAACGGGTGGTTCGCGTCGACGCCGGTGTCCAGGATCGCGATGTTCTGCCCCGCCCCGGTGTGGCCGGCGGCGTGCGCCTGGTCGGCGCCGATCTGGGCGATGCTGGAGGCCAGGGCGGGCGGGTAGGCGCGGTCGCGGTGGATGGAGGTCACCCGGGGGTCCTCGGCGAGCGCGGTCAGCTCCTCGGCGGTGCCCTGGACCACCATGAACGGCTGGGCCTCGGGCTGCAGCAGCACCTGGACGTTGCCGTCCGCCGCCTTGCCCGCGACCGGGGCGTGCTCGGCCGGGTCGGTCAGCTCGACGATGGCCCGCACGGTGCCGCCGTCGACGGCTAAGCCCTCCTCGACCTTCTCCTCGGCGGTCGCGGCGGGGGTGGGGGCGGGGGTGGGATCGTCGGCGAACGCGGGCGCCGCGGGAAGCAGCGCCAGCACGATCGCGGTGACGATCAGGGGGCGAAGTCGCACCGGCTTCCTCCGAGGAGACATGATCTCGGAGTTTAAGGTGATTTATCAGGGCAGCACAGACCCTGTCGCCCCTTTCTCACCAGACTTTCAGGCACCAGTCAGGAAGCGGGCGAGGCCAGCCAGACCGCGCCCAGCGGCGGCACCCGCAGCGTCGTGGAGTACGGCAGCCCGTGCCACGGCTCCTCAACCGCCTCCACCGCGCCCATGTTGCCCACCCCGCTGCCCCAGTACTCGTAGGCGTCCGTGTTGACCACCTCCGCCCACTGCCCCTCGTACGGAAGACCGAGCCGGTAGTGCTCGTGCGGCGAGCCGCCGAAGTTGACCACGCACGCCACCGCGGACCCGTCCTTCGCGTAGCGGACGAACGAGAACGTGTTGCCCTGCGCGTCGTCGGCGTCGATCCACCGGAAACCCTCGGGCCTGGTGTCCTGCTCCCACAGCGCCGGGGCCGCCCGGTAGAACCGGTTCAGATCACGTACCAGCCGCTGCACGCCCTGATGGCCGTCGAACTCCAGCACCCACCAGTCCAGCCCGCGCTCCTCCGACCACTCCGAACCCTGGCCGAACTCCCCGCCCATGAACAGCAGCTGCTTGCCCGGATGCGCCCACATGAACGCCAGCAGCGCACGGAGCTGGGCGAACCGCTGCCACTCGTCGCCCGGCATCTTGCCCATCAGCGAACCCTTGCCGTGCACCACCTCGTCATGCGAGAGCGGCAGCACGTAGTTCTCCGAATAGGCGTAGATGAGCGAGAACGTCATCTGATGATGGTGGTACTGCCGGAAGATCGGCTCCCGCCGGAGGTACTCCAGCGTGTCGTGCATCCAGCCCATGTTCCACTTGAACCCGAACCCCAGCCCGCCCAGGTGGACCGGCCGCGACACCCCCGGCCAGGCGGTCGACTCCTCCGCCACCGTCGTGACTCCGGGCGCCTCCCGGTAGCAGACCGTGTTCATCTCCTTCAGGAACTCGACCGCGTCCAGGTTCTCCCGCCCGCCGTAGACGTTGGGCGTCCACTCGCCCTCGCGCCGCGAATAGTCCAGGTAGAGCATCGAGGCCACCGCGTCCACCCGCAGGCCGTCGACGTGGAACTCCTTCAGCCAGTAGAGCGCGTTGGCGACCAGGAAGTTGCGCACCTCGCGGCGGCCGAAGTCGAACACGTACGTCCCCCAGTCGGGGTGCTCGCCCCTGGCCGGGTCGGCGTGCTCGTACAGCGGGGTGCCGTCGAACCGGGCCAGCGCCCAGTCGTCCATCGGGAAGTGCGCCGGCACCCAGTCGAGCAGCACCCCGACGCCCTCGCGGTGCATCCGGTCCACGAACGCGCGGAACTCGTCGGGCGTGCCGAACCGGGCCGTCGGCGCGTAGTAGGAGGTCACCTGGTAACCCCACGACCCGCCGAACGGATGCTCGGCCACCGGCAGCAGCTCCACGTGCGTGAACCCCAGATCGGTCACGTACGCGGAGAGCTGATCGGCCAGCTCCAGATACGACAGGCCCGGCCGCCACGAACCGAGATGCACCTCGTAGATGCTCATCGGCTCCTCGCGCGGCTGCTTCTCGCGCCGCGCGGCCATCCACTCCTCGTCCTGCCAGGTGTAGGCCGACTGCTCGACGACGGAGGCGGTCTGCGGCGGCTTCTCGGTCCGGCGCGCCATCGGGTCGGCCTTGTCGCGCCACACCCCGTCGGCGCCCAGCACCTGGTACTTGTAGCGCTCACCCGCGCCGACGCCCGGGATGAACAGCTCCCACACCCCCGACCGCCCCAGCGAGCGCATCGGATAGGCGGTGCCGTCCCAGTGGTTGAAGTCGCCGATCACCCGGATGCCGCGGGCGTTCGGCGCCCACACGGCGAAGGCCGTGCCCTGCACGTCCTCGTGCTCCATCACCCGCGCGCCGAGCGCCTCCCACAGCCGCTCGTGCCGCCCCTCGCCGATCAGGTGCAGATCCACCTCGCCCAGCGTCGGCCAGTGCCGGTACGGGTCGCGCGCCTCATGCGCCGCCCCGCCCGGGTACCGCACGCTCAAGGTGTACGAGGGAACCTTGTCCAAGCCGGGGACCGTCGTCTCGAACACGCCGTGGGCCACATGCCGCATGTCGTACGCGGTGCCGTCGCCCAGCACCACGCGGACCTGCTCGGCCAGCGGGCGCAGCGCGCGGAACGTCACCCCGTCCGGGCCGGGATGGGCGCCCAGCACGGAATGCGGATCGTGATGCGCCCCGCCCGCGAGGCGGTCGAGCTCTGTCCTCATCGGCATGCTCCCCACACTGCCCTATGGCGACCGTCCAACCCAGCAACTGCCCGCATTCGCCGCGACAATCACCGAAAGAGCCGAATCTTGGGTTTATCCGGAGGAGAGCCCACCACTCCGCTCATCGAACATCCCCCGCAACCACGTGACGATCTCGGTGTGGTCGGCGGCGGGCGGCAGCCGCTCGGCGGCCTCGGCCCACAGCTCGGTGGCCGCCCGGCCGAGCCGGGCGCTGACGCCGGTGGCCTCGGCCAGCTCGACCCCGATGCGCATGTCCTTCAGCATCAGGCGCAGGCCGAAGCCCGAGTCGAAGGTGCCCGGCAGCACGTGGTCCGGCCACTTGCGCTCGGTCGAGCCGCTGCGTCCGCTGGAGGCGTTCACGGCCTCCAACATGGTCACCGGGTCCAGCCCGAAGCGCTGCCCGGCGAGCATGGCCTCGCCGGTGAGGAGCAGGTGGGTGGCCGACATGAGGTTGTTGAGCGCCTTCAGCGCGTGGCCCGCCCCGGCGGGGCCGAGGTGCAAGACCCGCCGGCCGATGACCTCCAGCAGGGGCCGCACCCGCTCGACGTCCTCGGGCTCGCCGCCCGCCATGACGGTGAGGGTGCCGTTCACCGCGCCCTTCACGCCGCCGGAGACGGGCGCGTCGACCAGCCGGACGCCCCGCTCGGCCGCCCGCTGCGCCAGCGCCCGGGTGTTCATCGGGCGGGAGGAGCCCATGTCGACGACCACCGTGCCGGGCTCGGCGGCCGCCAGCAGCCCGTCGTCGTGCATGACGGCCTCCACCGCGGCGGAGTCGGGGAGCATGAGCACGACCGCCGCGGCGTCGCGGGTGGTAGCGGCGGAGCCGGGCACGGTGGCGCCGCCCGCCGCGCGCAGCGCCTCGGCGGCGGACGCGGACCGGTCGTGGGCGCGCACGCGGTAGCCGGCCTCCAGGAGCCTGCGGGCCATGGGCAGGCCCATGTTGCCGAGGCCGACGAAGCCGACCGTGTCGCCGGGCCGGAGCGGGGTGCCGTTCAGGGGATCGTCACCCCCTCCTCGCGCAGCTCGCCCAGCGTGCGCTCGGCGATGCGGAACGACTCCAGCGCGGCGGGGGCGCCCACGTAGACGGCGGTCTGCAGCAGCGCCTCCTGGATCTCCTGCTCGGTGACTCCGTTGGCGATCGCGCCTCGGACGTGCACCGCCAGCTCGTGCCCGCGGTTCAGCGCGGTGAGCATGACCAGGTTGAGCAGGCTCCGGGTGCGCCGGTCGAGACCCTCCCGGGTCCACACCGCGCCCCAGCAGTACTCGGTGACCAGCTCCTGCACCGGGCGGCTGAACTCGGTCACGGCGGCGAGCGAGCGCTCCACGTGGGCCTCGCCCAGCACCTTCTTGCGCACGGCCAGGCCGGCTTCGAAACGGTCGGTCATCGGGGCTCCTCATCGTGTGCCGCGGCGTAGTCCTCAGGGCTGACCTCGCCGTACCAGTGGGTGGGGCCGAGCGAGATGGCGGTGTGCGTCATCAGCGTGGTGTCGGTCGCGCCGTGCCAGTGGCGCTCGCCCGGCGGAACCCAGACCGTGTCGCCGGGCAGCAGCCGGACCGCCGGGCCGCCCTCGGCGCAGACCCAGCCCTGCCCGGCGAGCACCTGGAGGATCTGGCCGTCCTCGTGCTCGTGCCAGTTGGTCCTGGCGCCCGGGGTGAAGGTGACGACGTTGATCGTCGTGTCGTCGGTGGTGGGCAGCACCGAGTCCGCCCAGACGGTGCCGACGAAGGTGTCGGATCTGAGGGTGGTGGGCCCGCCGGCCCGTCCTCGGACGATGCGCATTCAGTCCTCCTGTTCTCCGTGCTGCTTTTCGTGCACGCGGACCCCGCCGGCCACGTCGCCGATGGCGTCCACCACCCGGTTGCTGATCTGGTCGGCGTAGCCGAGGTTCGCCGCCAGGCCGAAGCTGGCCAGCGGCCCGGCCGCGTTCAGGCTGGGGACGCCCAGCTCGCGCAGGTGGTCCACGTACAGCACGACGTCCTTGGTCATGAGGGCGGAGGTCAGCCCGCC
The DNA here is from genome assembly GCF_040675175.1 of Nonomuraea sp. NPDC049649. Taxonomy (NCBI): domain Bacteria; kingdom Bacillati; phylum Actinomycetota; class Actinomycetes; order Streptosporangiales; family Streptosporangiaceae; genus Nonomuraea; species Nonomuraea sp. NPDC049649. The sequence continues at coordinate 561,833 of NZ_JBFAOH010000001.1, read as the reverse complement.
CTCCAGGTAGTCGCCCCGGACGATGTGCGGGAAGCGGTTGGCGGTGGCCCAGTTGGCGCCGCTGGAGGCGTTAAGCACCTCCAGCAGGGCCTCCGGGTCGAGCCCGGCCTTGCGGCCCGCGATCATGACCTCGCTGGTGGCGGCGAGGCTGACCGCGTTGAGGAAGTTGTTGAGCAGCTTGGCCGAGTGACCGGCACCCGGTCCGCCCAGGTGGAAGATCCGCTGCGCGAACGTCTCCAGCAGCGGCCGGACCCGGTCCAGCGCTGCGCGGTCACCCCCGGCCATCAGCGTGAGCGCGCCCCGCTCCGCCGCCGCCGCGCCGCCGGAGACGCCGGCGTCGAGGAAGCACGCCCCCTCGGCGTCCAGCAGCGCGGCGATCCGCCGGGTGGTGGCGGGGGCGCTGGTGCTCAGGTCGACGACGATCTGACCGGCCCGCGCGTGCGCGAGCAGCCCGCCGTCGCCGAGCACGACCGCTTCCACCGCCCGGCTGTCCGGCAGCGAGAGCAGGATGACATCGGCGGTACGGGCGACCTCCGCGAGACCGGCGGCCGGGGTCGCGCCCGCGCGTTCGGCGGCGCCGGGCACGGGGTCGTGGCCGAGCACCCGGTGTCCGGCGCCGGCCAGGCGGCGGGCGATGCGGCCGCCCATGTTGCCCAGGCCGACGAAGCCGACGCTCATGTGTCCCCTCCCTTCGGGGTGATGACGCGGGCCGCCTCGTCCACGGGGGCGGGGTCCCACGCACCGGCGCCGCCGCCGGGGCGGACGGTGTTGACCCAGGCCGAGCCGCCGTCCACGGACAGCACCTCGCCGTTGACGTAGGAGGCGTCGGAGCTGAGCAGGAAGGCCACCGCCGCGGCGACCTCCTCGGGAGTGCCGGTGCGCCGCTGCGGCACGGTCGTACCCCGCCGCCTGAGGTCGTCGCCCGCGCCGGGCCGCCCCGCCGAGCTCGCGAACAGGCCGGTGGGCACGAGCCCCGGCGCTACCGCGTTGACCCGCACTCCCTGCGGGCCGCCGTACATGGCGGCGCCGCGCATCACGCCCAGCACGCCGTGCTTGGACGACTCGTACGGCAGCAGGTCGTGGCTGCCTCGCAGGCTGGCGATCGAGGCCGTCAGCACGATCGCGCCGCCGGAGCCCTGCGCGGCGTACTGGCGGAAGGCGGCGCGGACGCCGAGGAAGGCGCCGCGCAGGTTGACCGCCACCACCCGGTCGAAGTCCTCGACGCCGATCTCGGGCAGCCGGTCGAAGGTGCCGACGATGCCGGCGTTGAGGTGGTGCAGGTCCACCCGGCCGAACCGCTCCACGGCGGCGGCGATGTAGGCGTCTGTGTCGTCCGGGTCGGACACGTCGGCGCGCACGGCGAGTGCCGGGCCGGGCAGGGCGCCGGCGACCCGGCGCGCCCCCTCCAGCTCGACGTCCACCACGACGACCGACGCGCCCTCGCGCGACAGCAGCTCCGCGGTGGCCGCGCCGATGCCGGAGGCGCCTCCGGTGACGACGGCCACCGCGCCGTCGAATCTGCTGGTCATGACTTCCTCTCCGGTGATGTCCCCTCGTAGACCAGGCCGCGCCGGGGCAGCGCGCGGCAGAGCAGGTAGTAGACGAGGTGGGTGCGGGGCCACTGGGTGACGTTCGCGCCCGAGGGCGAGTGGTAGTAGTTGTTGCAGCCCGCGTTCATGGCCGAGGCGTGCTTGGCGAGCTGCCGGTCCAGCCAGGTCACGTACCGCTCCAGCGCCGGCTCGCGGGTGTCCACCAGCCGCGCGCCCGTCCTGCGGACCCGGGTGATGGCCCGCACCGCCACCTCGGCCTGGCGTTCGAGCTGGGCGATGATGGAGAAGCCGCCGTTGGTGTTGGGCCCGTACATGATGAAGAAGTTGGGGAAGCCCGGCACGGTCACGCCGAGGAAGGCCCGCGGGCGGTCGCCCCAGTACTCCTGGATCTCCTGGCCCTCCCTGCCCGTGACGGTGAACCCGGACAGGAACCTGGTCGGCTGGAAGCCGGTGCTCAGGATGAGCACGTCGCACGGGTGCTCCACGCCCTGGTCGTCGATCACGCCCTTCTCGGTGACCTCGGTGACCGCGTGCGGCACGAGCGTGACGTTCGGCCGGTTGAGCGCCGGATAGAAGGTGCTGGCGTAGATCGGCCGCTTGCAGCCCCAGGGGTAGGAGGGGGTGACCGCCGTGCGCACGGCGGGGTCGTCGATGGCCTCCTCGATGTAGCGCAGGCACAGGTCGCGCATCCTGCGCTGCTCGCGCCCGCCGGTGTCGTAGGCCTTGAAGCGCCGCATCGAGTCCAGGAAGAGCTTGTACCGGTAGAGCTTGCGCAGCGCGGGGAAGCGCCGGAAGCGGGCCCGCTCGGCGTCGGTGAAGGCCCGCTCGCCCTTGGGCTCCACCCAGCCGGGCTCGCGCTGGAAGACCTCCAGGTGCTCGACCGCCGGGGCGATGGCGGGCACGACCTGCACGGCGGTGGACCCGGTGCCGACGATGGCGACCCGCTTGCCGGCCAGGTCCGTGTCCGGGTCCCAGCGGGAGGTGTGGAACGACACCCCGCCGAAGTCGTCCAGGCCGGGCCAGGACGGGTAGCGGGGCACGCTCAGCAGCCCGACGGCGCTGATGACGAACCGGAACGAACGCCGTTCGCCGTCGTCGGTGGCCACCCAGTAGTGCCCGGCCTCGTCGTCCCAGGTGACCGACTCCACCCGGACGCCGAACCGGAAGCGGGGCCGCAGGCCGAAGCGGTCCAGCACCGCCTCGGCGTACTCCTGCAGCTCCGGCTGACTGGCATGGGTGCGCGGCCAGTCGTACGGCATGAAGGAGAAGGAGTAGGCGTGCGAGGGGATGTCCACCTCGCAGCCGGGATACCGGTTGTCCCACCAGGTGCCCCCGGGGGCCGGTGACTGCTCGAAGATGGTGAAGCCGTTGATCCCGGCCTGCTGGAGCTTGACGGCCGCGGCGATGCCGCCGAAGCCGCCGCCGATGATCGCCACCAAGGGCTCTCCGGTCACGGGCTCACCCCCTTTCAGGGCTGGGCCGGCGGCCGGACGTCGAAGACCGCCAGCTGCGTGGCCAGGTGCGAGTACCAGCCGACGATCACCGTGACCTCGAAGAGCCCGTCGGCGCCGAGGGCGGCGACGGCCCGCTCGTAGGCCGTGTCGTCGAGCGTTCCGGTGCGCAGCAGGATGCGGGCCGTCTCATGGACGACGCGCTCCCGCTCGTCGGCGAAGCCGGGATCCGTGCCCGCGCACAGGGCCTCCACCTCCTCGTGGGAGAGCCCGGCGGCGGGCCCGGCGAGCCGGTGCGCGTACAGCTCGTACGGGCTGTCACGGTGCTGGGCGACGGTGAGGATGATGATCTCGCGGCTGCGCTCGGTGAGGGAGATCTCGAACCGGACGGCCGCGCCGAGCTGCTCGAAGGCGCTGCCGATGGCGGGGTTGAGCAGCCAGGCGTTGCACGGCCCTTGCAGGGCGCCGTCCTCGTCGACGATGGGGAAGGCCCTGGACTTGGTGGCGCGGCGGCCGTTCACCAGGTTGTCGTAGATGCTCCACTGCCGGGCGTCGAGGTCGCCGGGCAGGAACGGGGGGATCCGGCTCACGAGGCGTCCCCGGGCATCGGGTAGTCGTCGGCGTTCAGCACCCAGCCGGGCATGCGGGAGAAGTCCTCGCGCGGCGGGGAGAAGATGTCGAGCAGGTGGTTGACGCCGTCCGACGTCGCCTGGCTGGTGTGCTCGGCGGGCGGCGGGATGATCGTGAGCGAGGGGCTGGCGACCTGCTCGTGCTCGTCGGCGCGCCAGTGGCTCAGGTCGGTCGTCCAGGGCCAGCGCAGGTGGTGGGTGAACTCGCCGTCGATGACGAGCGAGCACTGCTCGAAGTCGTCGTGCGTGTGCGGGGACATGCGGGTGGTGTCGCGCGGGCCGGTGCGCGGGTGGGTGAAGTTCACCATGAACGTGCTGCACCTGAAGAGGCGGAAGGGCGGCTGGGACAGCCCCGGCACGTCGAGGTCGTAGGTGCGCAGCCGGAACCCGCCGACGGGCTCGGGCCAGGAGGTCAGCGGGGCGACGCCGGGGCGGGGCTCGGCGTAGTCGGCGGCGTTGGCGGGCTCGGCGGGGGCCGCCCCGGAGCGCACAGTGAAGATCGTGATGACCCGGCCGCGTCCGCCGAACCGGACCTCGGCCGAGCCCGGCGGGATGAACGTGAGCGTCTGCCCGCCGACCTCGGTGGCGGTCCCGTCGATGGTGATCGTCGCGGTCGCGCCCTCTTCCGGGATGAGTACGGCGCATTCATCGGATGAATCGCTGACCGTGAACCCCGTCGGGGTGACCAGGTCGGTGTAGCCGATCACCAGGTGCTGGCTCCGGCCGTACCAGGTGCGGGTCTCCCCGTCGGCGGTGGTGGGCGGCAGGTCGTAGAACTTGACGTGGCTCGGGGGAGAGAACGGGCCCTCCACCTTCCGCGCCGCCGTCGCCGTGGGCAGGGTGGAGCGGGCGTCGGTCGGGTCGTACACCATGGTCGGTCCTTTCTAGGAGTGGGAGAGCGCGGCGTCGCGGCGGATCGCGGCGGCGGCGGCGCCGAAGATGCCCGCGTCGTTGCCGATCATCACGAAGGAGAAGCCGCGTCCGGCCGCCTCGCGGGCCGCGGCGGCGTCCCGGACGGCGGTGCCGAGCGGGATGTCCCTGGCGCGGGCGGCCTCCAGGAGCGCGTCGGCATGCCGCTGGATCAGCGGGTCGCCCGCGGGCAGGCCGCTGGACATGGTCAGGTCGCCCATGCCGAGGAAGGCGGCGTTGAGCCCCGGGGTGTCGAGGATCTCCGGGGCCTGTTCGAGCGCGGAGAGGTCTTCGAGCTGGGGGATGCGCAGGGTCTCCTCGTCGCCGCGCCTGACGTAGTCGGCGGTGGCGTCGAGCCCCCAGGTGCCGGCGCGCGAGGTGGTGCCGAGGCCGCGCCCGCCGCGCGGCGGGAAGAGCATGCCGCGCATCGCGCGCTCGGCGACGTCCTTCCCGGTCACGTGCGGGACGAGGATGCCGTCGGCGCCGGTGTCCAGCACGCGCTGCAGGTGGCTGCCGCCGGCGTCCGGGACGCGGACGAGGGCGTGCATGCCGAGCCCCTGGGCGACGACGACCGCGCGGTAGGTCGACTCCAGGGTCATGGGGCTGTGCTCCATGTCGGCGACCACGAAGTCGAAGCCCGCGCGGGCCAGCAGCTCGACGGTCTCCAGCGCGGGGATCTTGACCCAGGTGCCGATCAGGCATCGGTCGCTTTCACGGAGGTGTTGCAGCATGCGCATAAAGCCTCCTGTCCCTCATTGAGGGATGAGGGTTCTGTTAAGCGGGATGTGGCGACCGTAAGCTTTCGGGTGCTGTGCGTCAAGAGCACCCCTTTTGAACGTTCACCTTTCTCGGAGTTGAAATGTCCGAGAAGTCTTGACGGCTCCTGTAGGGCGTGTTCTACAGTCCGACTACGTACCGGATGAGTGAACGGGCAGCCCGTATAGCGGGACGCGCCTGCTCCGGATCTATGGCGAGAGGACAACCGCGTGACCACCCCAGACATCCCCAGCGGCGACCTCCAGGTCGTCGCCCGAGTGGTCCAGCTGCTGCGGCTGCTCGGCGAGGCCGGGACCATCGACCTGGTGTCGGCCGCCCAGGAACTGGGCGTGGGCAAGTCGACGGCGCACCGGTACCTGGCGTCGATGGAGAACCACGGACTGCTCTTCCGGCGCGACCGCAACCGCTACGAGTTCGGCCCGCTGCTGGCCGAGCTCGGCACCCTGGCCCTGTCCAGGCTGGGCGTGGTCAACGTGGCCCGCCCGATCATGGAGCAGATCAGCCTGAGGATCCGGCACACCGTCGTCCTCACGATCTGGAACGGCAGGCAGGCGGTGGTCGCGCAGGTCCACGAGGACAGCAGCCGCACCGCCCACGTCTCCATCAGGACCGGGAGCGTGCTGCGGCAGGGGACGGCGCAGGACTGCGTGCTCCGCGCGTTCCAGGACCAGTCCTTCTACCGCCTGCGCAGGAAGACGGCGGAACTCGGAGAGGAGGCCGACGGGCTCGACGAGGTGCGCAGGACCGGCGTCGCCATCCGTTCGAGTGCCAGCGAAGGGGTACGGGCGGTGGCCGTGCCGGTCAGGGACGCGGACGACCGTGTCGTGGCCGCCCTGGCGGTGGTCGGCGTGACCCAGCTCGTACCGGAAGAGGACGACAGTGACGTGGTGATGACCCTGCGCGAGGGCGCGCAGGCGATCAAGCAAGCACTGAGCGCATCACTTGAGCGCACGGGAGAGTGACGACTCTCCCGCAGCCGCGGCGGGCGGACGCCGGCCGCGGGCGGGTGACGGGGGTGGACCCGGGGCCGTGACCCTCAGCGGGTCGTGACGGCTCCCCACTCGAGAAAGGCAACCACATGAGGCACAACCATCTTCGGACCCTGATCGCCACCGGCGCGCTGCTCGCCGCCACGGCCGCGTGCGGGGCGGACTCCTCCACAAGCGCGGCCACCGACACCCTGACCTGGGCCAGCACCGGAGGGCAGTTCCAGGAGGACGAGAAGAAGGCGCTGCAGGAGCCCTTCACCGCCAAGACGGGCACCGAGTTCGTCAACGTGAGCCCCGCGGACGCCGCCCAGGTCAAGGCCATGGTCGCCTCGGGCAAGACCGTCTGGGACCTGGCCAACATGAGCTGGATCTACGCCGGGGCCTACTGCGGCGAGCTCTATGAGAAGCTCGACGACCCGCAGCTCGACCGGAGCAAGTTCCCCGAGGGCACCACCCACGACTGCTTCGTGCCGACCTACCGGTACGCCAACGTCTTCAGCTACAACGCCGACATGTTCGAGGACGAGGTCCCAACCAAGATCGAGGACTTCTTCGACGTCGAGCGCTTCCCCGGCAAGCGCGTCGTGCACGACTATCCCAAGAGCGGCCTGCTCGAAGCCGCCCTGATCGCCGACGGCGTGCCGCCCGACCAGGTCTACCCGCTCGACCTCGAACGCGCCCTGCGCAAGCTCGACACCATCAAGCCGCACCTCGTCTTCGCCCCCAGCTACGGCGCGATCCAGCAGATGATGGTGGACAAGCAGGGCTCGATGGTCCTCACCGTGACCGCCCGCAGCATCGTCACCGCCCAGAGCGGCGCCAACCTCAAGCCCGTCTGGGACTTCACCACCGTCGACATCGGCGCCCTGGTGATCCCCAAGGGCACCCCCAACAAGAAGCTCGCCCAGGAGGCGCTCGCCTTCATCACCGAACCCGAGCAGGCCAAGGCCTACGCCGAGCTGACCGGCACGGCCCCCGCTCGCACCGACGTGGACATCACCACCATCGGCTACAGCGACATCCAGAAGGAGTTCAACGCCTTCCTGCCCGACCGGGGCACCCTGCTGGAGCAGAACAAGCCCTGGTGGATCGAGAACACCGACGCCGTGGTCAAGCGCTGGACGAGCTGGAAGGTCAGCTAGGTAACCGCCATGCCGGCCTCCACCCAGCCCGTCGACGCGCCACCGCCCGCCGCCGCCCCGGCGCCGCAGCCCGGTCCCCGGACCGCGGCCCGGCGGCGGCGGGTCGCGGCCCTGCTGCTCCTCCTGCCCGCCTGCGTCGCCCTGTTCCTGTTCTTCGTACTGCCGCTGCTCAACATCGTCGTGGGCAGCTTCACCGACCCCGAACCGGGCCTGGGCAACTACGTCGCGCTCTTCACCGACGGCTACACACTGGCGGTGCTCGGGCGTACGCTGCTCGTCGCCCTTGTCGTCACCCTGGCCGGCCTGCTGCTGGGCTACCCGTACGCCTACATGATGACGCTGGCCGGCCCCACCACGCGGGCGGTGATGGTGACCGTCGTGCTGGTGCCCTTCTGGACCAGCATGATGGCGCGCAACTTCGCCTGGATGGTCCTCATCCAGGACGGCGGCGTGCTGCAGAAGCTCTTCGGCCTGGTCGGCCTGGACGGCGTCACGCTGCTCGGCACGACGACCGGCGTGGCCCTGTCGATGACCCAGGTGCTGCTGCCGTTCATGGTGCTGCCGCTGTTCAGCGTCATGCAGCAGATCGACCACCGGCTGCTGCTCGCCGGGCAGAGCCTGGGTGCCAGCCGGCTGTCGGCCTTCCGCAAGGTGTACCTGCCGCTCTCACTGCCCGGCGTCGTCTCGGGCGCGTCTCTGGTCTTCGTGCTGGCGCTCGGCTTCTACGTCACGCCGGCGCTGCTCGGCTCCCCGCAGCACGCGCTCATCGCCCAGGTGATCAGCGTCCGCACCCGGGAACTGCTCGACTTCGGCGGCGCGGGCGCGCTGGGCGTCCTCATCCTGATCGTCACGCTGATCGCGCTGGCGGCCAGCAGGCGGCTGGCGGGCGCGGGCTCGGCGGTCGCCGCGCACGCGGTCGCGGCGGGAGGTGACCGGTGAAAGCGCGTCTCTGGCTGAAGATCGTGGCCGTGCTCGTGGGCCTGTTCCTGACGGTGCCGACGCTTGTGGTCATCCCGATGAGCTTCTCCTCGTCCCAGACGTTCCAGTTCCCGCCGTCGGGCTGGTCGCTGCAGTGGTACGAGAACCTGTTCACCTCGCCCGCGTGGAGCACCGCGATCCGGAACTCGCTCCAGGTCGCGCTGGTGACGACGGTGCTGGCCACCACGCTCGGCACCGCCGCGGCGCTGGGCCTGAACAGGCTGACCCCCCGGGTGCGCGGGGTGGCGACCGGGTTCCTGCTCTCGCCGATCATCATCCCGAACATCCTCATCGCCCTGGTGATCTTCTCCGCGTTCCTGCGCCTGTCGCTCAACGGCACCCTGATCGGCATCGCGATCGCACACACCGCCCTTGCGCTGCCGTTCGTGGTGATCGCCGTGACGGCTCGGCTGCAGGGCATGGACGCGGCGCTGCAGCGGGCGGGCAGCAGCCTCGGCGCGGGGCCGTTCTCCGTCTTCCGGAAGATCACCCTTCCGCTGGCGCTGCCCGGCGTGCTCTCCGGCGCGATCCTGGCCTTCGTCACCTCCTTCGACGAAGTGGTGCTCGCGCTGTTCCTGCAGTCGCCCAGCACGCTCACTCTTCCCGTCCAGATGTTCAACAGCGTGACCGTGCAGATCGACCCCACCATCTCGGCCGCGTCGAGCGTGATGGTCCTGCTGGTCAGCGTCCCCATCCTGCTCGCGCAGGTGATCGGCGCGCGCCGAGGAAAGGCAGGCAGGCAATGACGACCGGTGACGGACGAATCGAGCTGGTGGACCTGTGCAAGAGGTACGGGTCGGGACCGCTCGTGGTGGACCACGTCAACATCGACATCGCCCCCGGCGAGTTCCTCACCCTGCTCGGGCCGAGCGGCTCGGGCAAGACCACCACGCTCAACATGATCGCGGGCTTCACCGACATCACCTCGGGAGCCATCCGGCTGGGCGGGCGCGACGTCGCGCCGCTGCCGCCGCACCGCCGCGACTTCGGCATGGTCTTCCAGAACTACGCGCTCTTCCCGCACATGACGGTCGCGCAGAACGTCGCCTTCCCGCTGCGCGAGCGGAAGGTGCCGAAGCCGGAGATCGCCCGGCGGGTGGAGGAGACGCTGCGGCTGGTCGACCTCGCGGGCATGGGCGGCCGCCGCCCCCACGAGCTGTCGGGCGGCCAGCAGCAGCGGGTCGCCCTGGCCAGGGCCGTGGTCTTCTCGCCCTCCGTACTGCTGCTCGACGAGCCGCTCAGCGCGCTCGACCGCAAGCTCAGGCAGAGCCTCCAGCAGGAGATCAAGCGCCTGCACCAGGAGCTGAAACTCACCTTCGTCTTCGTCACCCACGACCAGGACGAGGCGATGTCGCTGTCGGACCGCATCGCGGTCTTCAACGCCGGACGCGTCGAGCGCATCGGCACCCCCGCCGAGCTCTACCGCGACCCGGGCACCCGGTTCGTGGCCGGCTTCCTCGGCGAGTCCAACCTCTTCACCGGCCGGCTGCGCCCCGGCGGCGTGTACGAGTGGGCCGGGCACAAGTGGGCCGTGCGCGACGCCGACGGGGTGCCCGCCGAGCGCGACCTCGTCGTACGCCCGGAGCGGCTGCGACTGGCCGCGGCCCCGGCCGACGTGCCCGAGGACGCCAACAGCGTCCAGGCGAAGGTGACCGGTCTCTACTTCCAGGGCACGCACCTGCGTGCCGAACTCGACTACGGCGACGGCACCACCGGGTGCGCCGTGCTGCCCCCCGACTCCGTGACCGGCATCGCGGCGGGCAGCGGCGTGACCGCCTACTGGCGACCCGAGCACCAGGTGCTGGTGACTCCGCCGGCCGACCCCCACCCGAACGAGGAGAACGCATGACGCAGCCCTCCGGCTCGCTGCTCGACCCCGAGCTCGACGGCGACCGGCTCAACCCCGACCCGGAGGCCGACGCCCTCCTCGACGGCGCCGTGGACCTCCACCAGCACCCCGGGCCAAGCCCGTTCCCCCGGCGGATGACCCTCCTGGACGCCGCCAGGGACGCCGACGGTGCCGGCTTCGAGGCCATCGTCGCCAAGTCGCACCACCACAGCATGGTCACCGACATCCTGGCGCTCGGCCCCGGCGGGCTGGACGAGCTCTCCGTCCAGGTGTTCGGCGGCATCGCGCTCAACCAGACCGTGGGCGGCCTCAACCCGCACGCCGTCGAACTCGCCCTGCGGATGGGCGGCCGGGTGGTGTGGTTCCCCACGCTCTCGTCCGCCGCGCACATCGAGCACCACCGCACCCACGACACCGGCTTCCCCACCTCCGTCGTGGAACTGCGGCCCAACGACGTGATCAGCATCCTCGGCCCGGACGGGCGGGTGCTGCCCGAGGTGCGCGACATCCTCTCGGTCATCGCGTCCGAGCAGGCCATCCTCACCTGCGGCCACCTCGGCGTCGAGGAGACGACCAAGCTCATCGAGGCCGCCAAGCAAGAGGGCGTGGACCGCATCTTGGTCAACCACCCCTGCTTCGTCGTCGGCGCCTCCGTCGAACAGGCCGCCCAGTGGGCCCGGCAGGGCGCGCACATCGAGCACTGCCTGGTGATGTACTTCGGCCGGCCCGAGCGCCGCCGGGACCTCGACGAGCTGCTGGCCTTCATCAAGGCGACCGGGCCCGAGCAGACCGTGCTGTCGTCGGACTCCGGCCAGAAGCACAACCCGCTGCCCGTGACGCTGTTCCGGCGCGGCGCCCGCGGCCTGCTGGACGCAGGGCTGCCGGAGGAGGACATCCGCCGCATGCTCGGCGGCAACGCGAGAGGACTGCTGCGCCGATGAGCACGACCTACGAGGTGCTGGCCATCCGCTACGGCACCCGCCCGACCACCCGTGCCCAGACCTTTCTCAACCACCACGTCTACCGAGAACCGGACACGCCGATCGACCTGGACTTCTTCCTCTGGGTGGCCAGGAACGACGAGCGCACCGTCGTCATCGACACCGGCTACACGGCCGCGAGCGCGGTCAACCGCATGCCGCGCCTGGAGCTGGCCGACCCGATCGGCACCCTGGCCGAACTGGGCGTCAAGCCCGAGGCGTCGCCCCAGGTGATCATCACGCACGCGCACTACGACCACCTGGGCAACCTGGACGCCTTCCCCTCCTCCGAGGTGGTGCTGGCACGGGCCGAGTACGACTTCTGGACCGGGCCGTACGCCACCCGCCCGCAGTTCGCGTGCACCACCGAGGAGGTGGAGCTGGCGCACCTGCGGCAGGTCGCCGCCGAGGGCCGCATCACCTTCGTGGAACGCTCCACCCAGGTCGCGCCCGGCGTCGAGGTGATCCCGGTGGGCGGCCACACCCCCGGCCAGCTCGTCGTCCGGGTGGCGACGGCCACCGGCCACGCCGTGCTCGCCTCCGACGCCGCGCACTTCTACGAGGAGGTGGAGCTGGACCGGCCGTTCACCTACATCACCGACCTTGAGGACACCTACCGCGCCTACGAGCTGCTGCGGGAGATGACCGCCGAGCCCGGCGAGGTGCTGGTGGCGGGGCACGACAGGGACGTGATGCGGCGATTCCCGCCGCTGCCGGGAGCCGGTGATCAGGTGGTGCGCATTGGCTGACCAGGTGAAGGGGCTGGCGGGGAAGGTGGCCGTGGTCACCGGCGGCGGCAGCGGGATCGGTGCCGCCACCGCCCAGCGGCTGTCGCGGGACGGCGCGGACGTCGTCGTGGTGGACGTCGACGGCGGCGCCGCCGCGTCGGTGGCGCGCGACCTGCCCGGCCGGTCGGTCGCGGTCGCCGCGGACGTCGCCACCGAGGAGGGCGTCGACTCCTACATCCGCGCCGCGCTCGACGCGTTCGGCCGGATCGACCTGCACCATCTCAACGCCGGCGTGCTCGGCACCCTCGCGCCCCTGCCCGACGTGTCCGCGGCGGACTTCGACCACGTCATCGCGGTGAACCTGCGCGGCGGCTTCCTCGGGCTGCGCGCCGCCTTCCGGTGCTACCGCAACCAGGGGACGGGCGGCGCCGTGGTGGTCACCGCGTCGATCTCGGCGCTGCGCGGGGCCGACGACCAGGTTCCCTACCAGACGTCCAAGCACGGGCTGCTGGGCCTGGTACACGGCGCGGCCATGTACGGCGGGCCGCGCGGCGTGCGGGTGAACGCGGTAGCCCCCGGCCTGGTGCCGACCGGGCTGTTCGCCTCGTCCGACGACGCCGGACGGGCCCGCACGCTGACCCGGCGAGGCTTGACCGTGCCCATGCGCCGGGTGGGCACCCCCGACGAGATCGCCGGCGTGGTCGCCTTCCTGCTCGGCGACGACGCCGCGTACGTCACCGGCGAGGTCGTCTCCGCCGACGGCGGCGCGTTCATCGTCAACACGGTGACCCGGGGCGGCGGCGCGGGCGCGTGGACGCCGGAGGACCTGACGAGTGAAAGGAACCAGCCCGATGACGCTCACCCCTGAGCAGCAGCGGATCAAGGACGAGTTCATCCGGGTGCGCGGCACCTGGAGCGAGGCGTGGGAGAGCGTGCTCCGGCTCGACGCCGGCTTCCTAGACTCCTACCGGCGGCTGTCGTCGGTGCCGTGGAACCGGGACCGACTGCCGGCCAAGGTCAAGGAGTTCATCTACATCGCGATGGACGCCGCCGCCACCCACCTCTACCACCCCGGCATCCGGCAGCACATCCGCGCCGCCCTGAACCACGGCGCCACCGCCGAGGAGATCATGGAGGTGCTGGAGCTGACCGCCACGCTCGGCATCCATGCCTGCAACATCGGCGTGCCGCTCCTGCTGGAGGTGCTGGAGGAAGAGGGCCTGCGCACCGGACCGGCCCCGCTCGACGAGCGCCGCGAACAGCTCAAGGCCGACTTCACCAAGAAGCGCGGCTACTGGCACGACTTCTGGGACGGCCTGCTGGAGCTGGACCCGGACCTGTTCGAGGCCTACCTCGACTTCTCCGGGGTGCCGTGGACGACCGGCGTGCTGGAGCCGAAGGTCAAGGAGCTCATCTACATCGCCTTCGACGCCTCGGCCACGCACCTGTACGAGCCGGGGCTCAAACTGCATATCCGGAACGCCATCGGCTACGGCGCGACCCCTGGGGAGATCATGGAGGTGTTCGCCATCGTCAGCGTCCTCGGCATCCACACGGTCATCGAGAGCGCGCCCATCCTGGAGGAAGAACTGAGCGCATCCGGAAATTGACCTCAAGTAAGGCTGAGGTTCTAGCGTTGCGTGCATGATCACGCAACGCGCGGGGCGGCGGGAGTGGATCGGCCTGGCCGTCCTCATCCTGCCGACCCTGCTGCTCTCCATCGACGTGACCGTGCTGCACCTGGCGGTGCCCGCGCTGAGCGAGGACCTCCGGCCCACCGGGGCGCAGTTACTGTGGATCAACGACATCTACGGGTTCCTGATCGCGGGTTTCCTCATCCCCATGGGGACGCTCGGTGACCGGATCGGGCGCAGGCGGCTGCTGCTGACCGGCGCGGCGGCGTTCGCGCTCGCCTCCGCCCTGGCGGCGTACGCGCCGAGCGCCGAGGTGCTCATCGCCGCCAGGGCCGCGCTGGGTGTGGCCGGGGCGACGCTGATGCCGTCGACGCTGTCGCTGATCCGCACCATGTTCCACGACCCCGCCCAGCGGACGACCGCGATCAGCCTGTGGATGGTCGGGTTCACCGGCGGCATGGTGATCGGCCCGCTGGTCGGCGGGATGCTCCTGGAGAGCTTCTGGTGGGGGTCGGCGTTCCTGCTCGGGGTGCCGGTGATGGCCGTGCTGCTCGTGCTCGGGCCGCTGTTGCTGCCCGAGTTCCGCTCGCCCGGCGCGGGCCGGGCCGATGCGCTCAGCGTGGTGCTGTCGGTGGTGGCCGCGCTCGCGGTCACGCACGGGGTGAAGGAGCTGGCCGCCGGTGGCGCCGCCCGCTCCGGGCTGCTCTCCCTGGCGGTGGGGACGGTGCTGGCGGTGGTCTTCGTACGGAGGCAGCGCAGGCTCGCCGAACCCCTGCTCGACCTGCGGCTCTTCGCCGAGCGGCGCTTCTCCGGTGCGCTGGGCACGCTGATGCTGGTCATTCTGGTGGGGCCGGGGATCGGCCTGCTGGCGGCGCAGTACCTGCAGCTCGTGCTCGGCCTGTCGCCGCTGGAGGCCGGGCTGTGGATGCTGCCCAACACCGTGCTGGTCATCGTCGGGTTCGTAGCGACCCCGGCGCTGGCCCGGCGCGTGCGCCCCGCGGTTCTCGGGGCCGCCGGGCTGGTGCTGGGCGCGGCCGGGGTGCTCCTGCTGACGACGGCGGGGACGTACGGGCTCCCCGCGCTGGTGACCGGGCACGCCCTGTTCTTCCTGGGCGGATCGCCGCTGCTCGTGCTGGGCACCGACATCGTCGTCAGCGCCGCGCCGGAGGAGCGCGCGGGCTCGGCGGCCGCGCTGTCGGAGACGGCGCAGGAGTTCGGCGGCGCCGCCGGGCTCGCGGTCTTCGGCAGCATCGCGGCCGCCGTCTACCAGGCCCGCCTGCGCGTACCGGATGAGATCCCGGCGGAGGCGGCGGAAGCGGCCCGCGACACCCTCGGGGGCGCCATCGCCGTCGCGTCCGGACAGCCCGCGGGGGTCGCCGCCACGCTGGCGGACGGGGCCAGGGCCGCCTTCACCTCGGGCTTGACGGCCACGGCCGTGGCCGCCGCCGTCGTCCTGCTCGCCGCGGCGGTCCTGGCCGCGGTCACCCTCCGCCACGTTCCCCGGCTCGCCTCTCCGGAGCCGGAGGTTTCCGAAGCACACCGATGAGTTCTCCCGGTGTGGGGAGTCTTAACTCCCGACGTCGTTTCATATGGGAGGACACCATGACCCAGCTGCTGAGAGTGCAGAACTTCTGCGTCTCCAGTGACGGCATCGCCGCCGGCGAGGACCAGAGCCTGGAGCACCCGTTCGGCCGGGCCGTCGATCCCGGGAAGCTGTTCGCGTGGGCGGGTGCGACGGCGAGCTGGCCGAACCGCACCGACCCCGGCGGGAGCAGGGGCCTGGACGACTACTTCACCCGGGACTTCTCGTGCAACATCGGGGCCGAGATCATGGGGCGCAACAAGTTCGGGCCGCAGCGCGGTCCGTGGCGCGACCACGAGTGGCGCGGCTGGTGGGGTGACGAGCCGCCGTTCCACACTCCGGTGTTCGTCATGACGCACCACGAGCGGCCGTCGTTCACGCTCTCCGACACCACCTTCCACTTCGTCGGCGGCGACCCGGCGGAGGTTCTGGCGCGGGCGCGGGAGGCGGCGGGGGGCAAGGACGTCCGGCTCGGCGGCGGTGTCACCACGATCCGCCGGTTCCTCGAGGCGGGCCTGGTCGACACCATGCATGTGGCGGTCGCGCCGGTGAAGCTGGGGTCGGGGCTGCGGCTGTGGGGCTCGCCCGAGGAACTGCTCGACCGCTACCACCTGGACGTGGTGCCGAGCTCCAGCGGTGTGATCCACCATCTGTTCTGGCGGAAGTGATCTCCGCGTGTGTAAGGTGTCAAAGGCGGATTCGCTAATGACACGGGGAGGTTGGGCACTGTGCCTGACTGGACGCTGAGCAGGACGTTCGCCGGCAGCTCGGGGGAGGTGCGCTGGGACCGGTTCGGGGATCCGGCCGCCGCGCCGGTGGTTCTGCTGCACGGCACGCCCTTCTCCTCCTACGTCTGGCGCGGCGTGGCCCGGGCGCTCGCCGCGCGTCACCAGGTCTTCGTCTGGGACATGCCGGGTTACGGCGCTTCGGCGAAGTTCGACGGGCAGGACGTCTCGCTGGGCGCCCAGGGCCGGGTCTTCGCCGAGCTGCTGGACCATTGGGGCCTGACGGAGCCTCTCGTGGTGGCGCACGATTTCGGCGGTGCCGTCGCGCTCCGCGCCCATCTGCTGCACGGCGTGCGTTACCGGCGGCTGGCGCTGGTCGATCCGGTCGCGCTCGCGCCCTGGGGGTCGCCGTTCTTCCGGCTGGTGGGCGAGCATTCCGAGGTCTTCGAGCGGCTGCCGCCCGGTCTGCACCGCGCGCTCGTACGTGAATACGCCGGGTCGGCGAGCAGCCGGGGGCTCCATCCGGAGACCCTCGACCGGGTGGTCGAGCCGTGGCTCGGCGAGGCGGGGCAGCGGGCCTTCTACCGCCAGATCGCCCAGGCCGACCAGCGCTTCACCGACGAGATCCAAGGGCGGTACGAGACCATCTCGCTTCCCGTCCTGGTGTGCTGGGGGGAGGACGACGGCTGGATCCCCGTGGCCAAGGCGCACTAGCTGGTGTCCCGTATCCCGGGGGCCGGGCTGCGGCTGATTCCCGGGGCCGGTCACCTGGTTCAGGAAGACGCCCCGGGGGAGCTCACGGCGGCTCTCCTGGAGTTCCTCGGCTGAGGGCTCAGCCCTGGGGGAGTCCCGCCGGCTGGCGGAAGGCGGCCAGCGGGATCGACAGCCAGGTGGGGCGGTTGCGGGCCTCGTACACGACCTCGTACACCGCCTTGGAGAGCTCGAAGGCGCGCAGCAGCGCGGCGTCGGCGGGAGCTATGACGCCGCCGCCCTCGGCGTAGCCCTCCAGGAACGCGGAGCGGTTGCGTTCGGCCCACTCCTCGGCCTTCGGCTCCAGGCGGTCCGCCTCGGCGTGGCCGGCGAGCAGGTGGCGGGCCGCGTAGTCGAAGGAGCGGAGCATGCCGGCCACGTCGCGCAGCGGCGAGGAGAGGGCGCGGCGCTCGGCCAGCGGCTGGCCGGGCTCGCCCTCGAAGTCGAGCACCACCCAGTCGGTGGTGGTGCGCATGACCTGGCCCAGGTGGTAGTCGCCGTGCACCCGCTGGACGGGCACCTCGGCGTTCAGCTCCTCGACCCGGTGGTAGGCGCGCTCCAGCGCCGGCACGTGCTCGCGCAGCTCGGGCACCTGGCCCACGGCCCGGCCGAGCTGCCGTCTGAAGTCCTCGGCCATCCGCTTGACCTCGGGCGCCGTCATCACGCCGGTGCCGAACGCGGCGCGCAGCTCGTGGTGGACGCGGGCGGTGGCGGTGCCCAGCCGGGCCGCCTCGGCGGCGAAGTCGCCGCCCGCCTCCGCCGCGTGCAGGCCGGGCAGCGAGTTGTACAGGTCGCGGACGCTGGTGAGCGCCAGGTCCCAGCCGTCGGCGGCGTTCGACAGGTACTCCTGGGTGATGGCCAGCGTGGTGGGGGTGCCGTCGAGGTCGGTCTCGATCCATCCGTACGGCTGCGCGATGTGCGGCGCGCCCCGGGCCGCGAGCGCGACGACGACCTCCAGCTCCGGGTTGACGCCGGGGACGAGCCTGCGGAAGAGCTTGGTGATGTACGCCTCGCCGAAGACCAGCGAGGTGTTGGACTGCTCGGCGCCGAGCACGATGCTGCGCTGGCCGGTGTCGATCTCGACGCCCGGCAGGTGCCGGGAGCGGATGTCCTGCGTGGTGGCGTCGGCCGCCATGGACTCCAGCACCCAGCGGGTCAGCTCGTGGTCGTGGACGGCGTCGTACGCGGCCCACTGCACCCCGCCGGAGGGGTACGTGCCGACGTAGGCGTGGCCGAGCGCTTCGGGCAGCTCCCGGCGCAGGCCGAGCAGGAGCTGGTAGCGCTCGCGGGAGCCCTCCTGCCAGACCGAGACGATCAGGTGGCGCAGGCACGGGTCGCCCGCCTGGATGACGACGTCCGAGTCGATCGACAGCGAGTCGATCGGGCGCCCCTTGCCGCCGAACCAGCGTTGACGACCGATCCATGCGGCAAGGAGCTCGTCCAGCACGTCCTACTCCTCCTGGGTGCGGGCCGGCGGAAGGGTGAACCAGAAGAACCCATGCCCAGGGAGCGTCAAAAGATACGGAAGCTCGCCAATCGGAGGAAAAGGCACGCCGCCCATCGTCTCCACCGGCGACACGCCGACGAACCGGCGCAGGTCCAGCTCCACCGGCTGCGGGAATCGGGACAGGTTGTTCACGCAGAGCATGCGGTCGTCGCCCAGCTCGCGGACGAACGCCAGCACGCTCGGGTTGGAGGAGTTGAGCTCGATGAACTCGCCCAGCCCGAAGACCGGGTGGCGCTTGCGGATCTCGATCATCCGGCGGGTCCAGTGGAGCAGCGAGGCCGCGTTCTTCTGCTGGGCCTCGACGTTGAGCCCCTGGTAGCCGTAGATCGGGTCCATGATGACCGGCAGGTAGAGCCGGCCGGGGTCGCAGTCGGAGAAGCCGGCGTTGCGGTCGGGGTCCCACTGCATGGGGGTGCGGACGCTGTCGCGGTCGCCGAGCCAGATGTTGTCGCCCATGCCGATCTCGTCGCCGTAGTAGAGCACCGGGGAGCCGGGCAGCGAGAGCAGCAGGGCGGTGAAGAGCTCGATCTGGTTGCGGTCGTTCTCCAGCAGGGGGGCGAGGCGGCGGCGGATGCCGACGTTGGCCCGCATGCGGGGGTCTTTGGCGTACTCGGCGTACATGTAGTCGCGCTCTTCGTCCGTGACCATTTCGAGGGTCAGCTCATCATGGTTACGGAGGAAAATCCCCCACTGGCAGTTTTCCGGGATTTTCGGCGTTTGAGCCAAAATTTCGGAGATCGGGTAGCGGGACTCGCGGCGCACCGCCATGAAAATCCGCGGCATCAGGGGGAAATGGAAGGCCATGTGGCATTCGTCCCCGCCGCCCACCGGGTCGCCGAAGTACTCCACCACGTCCGACGGCCACTGGTTGGCCTCGGCCAGCAGCACCCGGTCGGGGTAGAGCCGGTCGACCTCGGCCCGCACCCGCTTGAGGTACTCGTGCGTACGGGGAAGGTTCTCGCAGTTGGTGCCCTCCTCCTCGAAGAGGTACGGCACCGCGTCCAGCCGGAACCCGTCGATGCCCAGGTCCAGCCAGAACCGCAGCACCTCCAGCATGGCCTCCTGCACCGCCGGGTTCTCGTAGTTGAGGTCCGGCTGGTGGTGGAAGAACCGGTGCCAGTAGTACTGCCCGCGGACCGGGTCGTAGGTCCAGTTGGACGTCTCGGTGTCGATGAAGATGATGCGGGCGTCGGAGTAGCGGTCGTCGGTGTCCGACCAGACGTAGAAGTCGCCGAACGGCCCCTCCGGGTCGTGCCGGGAGGCCTGGAACCACGGGTGGGCGTCGCTCGTGTGGTTCATCACCAGGTCGGCGATGACCCGCATGCCGCGCCGGTGCGCCTCGTCGACCAGGCGTACGAAGTCGCCCAGATCACCGAACTCCGGGAGGATCTTCATGTAGTCGGCGATGTCGTAGCCGCCGTCGCGCAGGGGGGACTCGTACAGCGGGAGCAGCCAGAGACAGTCGACCCCGAGCCACTGCAGATAGTCGAGCTTGCCGATGAGGCCGCGGATGTCGCCGGTGCCGTCGCCGTTGGAGTCGGCGAAACCCCTGATGAGCACCTCGTAGAAGACGGCACGCCGATACCAGTACGGGTCGCGCGGCTTCTCGTCGTCGAAAGTGTTGGGAATGGGTGTGGAGCTCATGAGCTCTCCTTCCGGACGCTCATGAGGGAGGCGCTTGCACACACAGTTGAAGACTCCCCGCTGAATTCAGCTCTACCGTGGCGACGCTCGTACGGTGAGGATGTGGGCCGGGTGGATGTGAGGGTCGAGGCGCACGTAGTTGTACTGCTTCCAACGGTACGTCTCGCCCGACAGCTCGTCGTCGACCACGAATTCGGCATTCCAGTCGAGCCCGAGGGCGGGCAGGTCGAGATCGACCGTCGCCTCGTGCGTGTGGTGCGGATCAAGGTTGATCACCGCTATGACGACGTCGCCCAGTCCGTGCCGTCGTGTGGCACTGTCGTAGGCGCCGGGAAGGCGCTTCGAGAAGCAGATGATGTCCGGTTGGTCGACCCTGTGGAACCGTAGGTTACGCAATTCCTGGAGGGCCGGATGGGCTCTTCGGAACAAATTCAGGTGAGTGATGAAAGGTGCCAGGCTGCGGCCCTCTCGCTCCGCGCTGACCCAATCGCGCGGCCGGTACTGATATTTCTCGCTATCGAGATATTCCTCACTCCCCGGGCGAACCGGGACATTCTCCGCGAGCTCGTACCCCGAATACATCCCCCACGTCGGCGAGGCCAGGGCCGCCAGCACGGCCCTGATCTTGAACGCCGGCACCCCGCCGTGCTGCAGGTACTCGTGCAGGATGTCCGGCGTGTTGACGAACAGGTTCGGCCGCAGGAAGGCGGACGTGGTGTGCGCCAGCTCCGAGAGGTACTCCTCGACCTCGGGCTTGCTGTTCTTCCAGGTGTAGTACGTGTAGGACTGGTGGAAGCCGGCCTTGGCCAGCGTCTGCAGCATCGCCGGCCGGGTGAACGCCTCCGACAGGAACAGCACGTCCGGGTCGGTGGCGTGGATGTCGGCCAGCAGCCGCTCCCAGAACGCCACCGGCTTGGTGTGCGGGTTGTCGACCCGGAAGATCCGCACGCCGTGGTCCATCCAGTGGCGCAGCACCCGCTTGATCTCCGCGTACAGGCCCTCGGGGTCGTTGTCGAAGTTGAGCGGGTAGATGTCCTGGTACTTCTTCGGCGGGTTCTCGGCGTACGCGATCGAGCCGTCGGCCCGGATCGTGAACCACTCCGGGTGCTCCTTGACCCACGGGTGGTCGGGGGAGCACTGCAGGGCGAAGTCGAGCGCCACCTCCATGCCCAGCTCGCGGGCGCGGGCCACGAAGTCGTCGAAGTCGTCGATGGTGCCCAGGTCGGGGTGGACCGCGTCGTGCCCGCCGTCCTCCGAGCCGATCGCCCAGGGCGAGCCGGGGTCGTCGGGCTCGGGGCTGAGCGTGTTGTTGCGCCCCTTGCGGAAGGTGTGGCCGATCGGGTGGATCGGCGGCAGGTAGACGACGTCGAAGCCCATCTTGGCGATGGCGGGGAGCCGCTTGGCCGCAGTCTGGAAATTTCCGGACTTGGAGACGCCGGAGCCGCTCACCACGGCCCCCTCCGACCGCGGGAAGAACTCGTACCACGACCCGTACAGCGCCCGCCGCCTCGACACCCGCACCTTCTGCTGCCTGGCCCTGGTGACCAGGTCGCGCAGCGGATGCGCGGCCAGCAGCGCGGCCGTCTCCGGCAGCTGCGCCACCGACAGCCGGGCCCGCGGATCGAGACCGGCGTCGCGGAGCCTGGCGGCGACGCCGAGCAGGGCGGCACGGTGACCGCAGGCGCTCTCGCCGCCGTCCGGCGCCGGGCAGTCGGCCGGCCGCACGGCCTTGGCGGCGCGCTCGAACAGCCGCGCGCCCTCCTCGCACATCAGGTCGGTGTCGATGCCGCGCGGGATCTTGATCCCGGCGTCGTGCAGCCAGCTCGCGACGGGGTCGCTCCAGGCCTCCACGCGGAAGAGCCAGTCGCCCTCGCTCGGCAGGCACACGTCCACGGCCCACCGGTCGGTCCCGGGGGCGATCTCGCGCATCGGTCTCAGCCTGCCGCGCTCCCCGTCGGGAGCCGTGAGGACCACTCCGGCGGCCACGGCGTCGTGGCCCTCTCTGAACACGGTCGCGGAGATCTCGAAGGTCTCGCCGGCGACCGCCTTCGCGGGCCACTGCCCGCAGTCGACGACGGGGGAGATGTCCGTGATGGGAATACGTCCGATCATCGCATTTCAAGGTTTGCGACGGCACCCGGTACCGCCGGAGGCTTTCCTGGCAGGATCGATCCTTGCACGTCATTTGCGGGCAGCAGCGGATAGAGCTCCCGAGTGTCCCCGAGAGAACCTGACATTGGAGAAAGTTGCCCCAATCCCCGCCCTTCATGCTTCATCCCGGAAGGGGTTTGAACGCCCGTCCTGGGGGTGAAGGAACCAGAGGTTCCGCCTAGCCCTAGGGTTCACACTGTGAGAGCAATTCGCCGCTTCACCGTCCGCACCGTTCTGCCCGCGGAGCTGGCCGCACTCGGCGAGCTCGTGCACAATCTGCGCTGGTCATGGCATCCGGAGACGATGGATCTCTTCGCCGAGGTCGACCCGGCGCTGTGGGAGCAGGTCGGCCACGACCCGGTAGCGCTGCTGGGCGCCGTCGCGCCGGAGCGGCTGGCCGAGCTGGCCGCCGACCGCCGCTTCCGGCGGCGCCTCGACGACGCCGCCGACGACCTGCGCGCGTACATGACCGGGCCGCGGTGGTACCAGACGCTGCCGGACGCCGCGCGGGCGATCGCCTACTTCTCGCCCGAGTACGGCATCGCCGCCGCGCTGCCGCAGTACTCGGGCGGCCTGGGCATCCTGGCCGGCGACCATCTCAAGACGGCCAGCGACCTCGGCGTGCCGATCCTCGCCGTCGGCCTGCTCTACCGGCACGGCTACTTCACCCAGTCGCTCTCACCCGAAGGCTGGCAGCTGGAGCACTACCCGTCGCTCGACGCGGGCGGCCTGCCGCTCAGCCTGCTCAAGGAGCCCGGCGGCGCGCCCGTCAAGATCCGCATCCCGCTCCCCGACGAGCGGGTGCTGCACGCCCAGATCTGGGTGGCGCAGGTCGGCCGGGTCCCGCTGCTGCTGCTCGACTCCGACGTGGCCGACAACGACAGCGCCGCCCGCGACGTCACCGACCGGCTCTACGGCGGCGGCACCGACCACCGGCTGCTGCAGGAGCTGCTGCTCGGCGTGGGCGGGGTGCGCGCCATCCGCGCCTTCTGCCGCATCACCGGCAGCCCCGAGCCGGAGGTGTTCCACACCAACGAGGGCCACGCGGGCTTCCTCGGCCTGGAGCGCATCCGCGAGCTGACCGAGCAGCGGCTCTCCTTCGACGAGGCGCTGGAGGTGGTCCGGGCCGGCACGGTCTTCACCACCCACACCCCGGTGCCCGCGGGCATCGACCGGTTCCCGGTCGACATGATCGCCCGCCAGTTCGGCGGCGACAACGGCTGGCCGACCGTGCCGGTCGAGCGCATCCTGGCGCTCGGCGCCGAGGCCGACCCCAGCCGGTTCAACATGGCCGTCATGGGCATGCGGCTGGCCCAGCGCGTCAACGGCGTGTCCCGGCTGCACGGCCAGGTCAGCCGCGAGATGTTCCAGGACCTGTGGCCCGGCTTCGACGTCGACGAGGTGCCGATCGGCTCCATCACCAACGGCGTGCACGCGCCGACCTGGGTGGGCCGCGAGTTCATGGAGCTGGCCGAGCGCGAGCTGCCCTCGCTGCTGGAGCGGGCGCGCGGCTGGGAGGGCGTGCAGAAGATCTCCGACGCGGAGATCTGGGAGATCAGGCGCACGCTCCGCCGCCGCCTGATCGAGGCGGCGCGGGCGCGGCTGCGCCGGTCCTGGCTCGACCGCGGCGCCTCCCCGGCCGAGCTGGGCTGGATCGACGACGCGCTCGACCCCGACGTGCTGACCATCGGGTTCGCCCGGCGGGTGCCGTCCTACAAGCGGCTCACGCTCATGCTCAGCGACCCCGAACGCCTGACCGAGCTGCTGCTCCACCCCGAGAAGCCGGTGCAGATCCTGATCGCGGGCAAGGCCCACCCGGCCGACGAGGGCGGCAAGAAGCTGATCCAGCAGATCGTCAAGTTCACCGACCGGCCCGAGGTGCGCCACCGCATCGTCTTCCTGCCCGACTACGACATGGCCCTGGCCCAGCTCCTGGTGCAGGGCTGCGACGTATGGCTGAACAACCCGCTCCGCCCGCTGGAGGCGTCCGGCACCTCCGGCATGAAGTCGGCGCTCAACGGCGGGCTCAACCTGTCGATCCGCGACGGCTGGTGGGACGAGTGGTACGACGGCACCAACGGCTGGGCCATCCCCACGGCCGACGGGGTGGCCGACCCGGTCCGGCGTGACGAGCTGGAGGCCGCCGCGCTCTACGACCTCGTCGAGCACGAGGTGGCCGACCGCTTCTACGACCGGGGCGTCGACGGGCTGCCCCGCCGCTGGATGGAGATGGTCAAGCACACCCTGGCCTCGCTCGGCCCGAAGGTGCTGGCCGGGCGGATGCTCCGCCAGTACGTGGTCGAGCTCTACACGCCGGCCGCCCGCGCCGCGCGGGAGCTGTCCGCCGACGGGTACGCGCCCGCCCGGGCGTTCGCCGACTGGCGACTCAAGGTCACCAAGGAGTGGCCGGGGGTGCGGGTCGAGCACGTGGAGGCCTCGGGCGTCGGCGACACCCCGGAGGTGGGCGCCTCGCTGGAACTGCGGGCCACGATCACGCTCGGCGACCTGGAGCCGGGCGACGTGCTGGTGGAGGCCGCCTACGGGCGGGTCGGCGCGCACGACGAGCTGATCCACCCCGACTACACCGAGCTGACGCCCGACGGGGTGGACGACGACGGCCGCGCCCACTACACCGGCGTGGTCCCGCTCGGCCACACCGGCGCGTTCGGCTACACCGTACGGGTCGTGCCGTACCATCCGCTGATGGCGGCGCGGGCGGAGCTGGGGCTCATGGCGGTGCCGGAGGAGCCCGCCGGGATGACCAACGGCATCCTCCGCTGATCACGCGGTGTAGAAATCAGGCCGACCAGCGGCATAATCGACCTGTGGACGACAGCGGCAACGGCATGCGAGCCGAAACCCTGGTTGCCACGGTCCGTGGTGTGCTGCCGTCCCTGACGCCCGCCGCCCGGACCGTCGCCCAGCTGATTCTCGAAGACCCGGCGACGGTGGCCCGCAGCACGATCACCGAGCTCTCGGCGGCCTCCGGTACGAGCGAGGCCACGATCGTGCGCACCGCCCGGCTGCTCGGCTTCGCCGGTTACCCGCAGCTGCGCCTGGCGCTGGCGGCGGCGGCCGCCCAGCCCGACCGGCTGGTCCCCGGCGACCTGGCCCCCGACGACCCGCTGTCGGAGGTGATCCAGAAGGTCGCCAGGGCCGAGTCGGAGGCGATCAACGACACGGTCGCCCAGCTCACCTCCGAACGGCTCGGCCTGGTGGTCGACGCCATCGTCGCCGCCCGCCGCATCGACGCCTACGGGGTGGGGGCCTCGGGCCTGGTGGCCGAGGACGTCGCGCAGAAGCTGCTGCGCATCGGCCTGTCGAGCCACGCCTTCCAGGACGCCCACCTGGCGCTGACCAGCGCCGTCCTGCTCAAGGAAGGCGACGTGGCGATCGGCATCAGCACCTCCGGCGAGACGCCCGACGTGATCGAGCCGCTGCGCCGGGCGGGGGAGGCCGGTGCGACGACGGTCGCCATCACCAACAACCCCCGCTCATCCATCGCGGAGCTGGCCGAGCACGTGCTCATCTCGGCCGGGCGCGAGACGGAGTTCCGTCCCGGCGCCCTGGCCAGCCGCATCAGCCAGCTCCTCGTCATCGACTGCGTGTTCGTCGGCGTCGCCCAGCGCACCTACGACTCCTCGCAGGAGGCGCTGGCCAGCACCAGGCGCGCCGTGTCCGCGTTCACCCGGAGAACGTCACCCGCACGTCGTCAGCCTTGACGAACATGATCCGGTGCCCGAACTGGATCTGGAGATACTTCGTCTTCCCCCGGACCACCCGGTGCGGCGCCGGGTCGAGGGTGACGGCCCGGTAGTACTCGGCCGGCGCCGGCCCGGCCAGCGTGTACTTCTCGCCCGCCGAGAAGGTGTACTGCAGCGGCGTGACCTCCTGATACGGGATGCCCTCGGGGTAGGCGGACTGCTCGGGGTAGGCCCTGCCGTACACCGGGACCGTCTGCAGGCCCGGCCTGGGCGTGACCACGAGCCCCATGGAGGGCACGGCGGTCGGCTCGGCGGCCGGGTTGTGGAACCACGCCTTCTGGCCGAGATACCAGATCGCCGTCCAGTCGCCCTGCCGGTCGGCCACCGCGAACCGCTGGCCGGTGCTGGCCCGCGCGCTGTGGTCGTACACGCTGTAGAGGGAGTCGCCGGTGGGGTGCTTGCCGATGTCCTTCACCAGCGGCGCGTCGTGGCGCGGCTCGGTGCGCAGCCAGACGGTGTGCGCGGGCAGCGGCGGGCAGTCGGCCTCGGGGTTCTGCCGGTCGCAGCCGTAGAAGTGGGGCCGGTTGCTCTCGAAGTCGGGCCTGATCATGACCGCGCCGGAGCGGGGGCCGCCGACCCCGTGCAGCGGGGCGCCGAGCAGCTTGAAGTAGTGCGCCCAGTCCCAGAACGGGCCGGGGTCCTCGTGCATGCCGCGGACCGTGCTCGGCAGCGTGCCGGGTACGTTGTCGTGGCCGATGATGTGCGCCCGGTCGAGCGGCACGCCGTGGCGGAGCGCCAGGTAGCGCACCAGCCGGGCCGACGTCCGGTACATCGCCTCGGTGTACCAGGTGTGGCCCTCGGCCAGGAAGCCCTCGTGCTCCAGCCCGATCGACTTGGCGTTGATGTACCAGTTGCCGGCCTGCCAGGCGACGTCCTTGGTCTTGATGTGCTGGGCGATGTGCCCGTCCGCGGAGCGGAGCGAGTAGTGCCAGCTCGCCCGGTAGGCGGGGTTCTCCACCAGGCCGATGGACGGGCCGAAGTAGCCCTCCATGTCGTGGATGACGATGTAGTCGATCTTCTGGGACCGGGGGCGGTCCGCCAGGTCGTGGTTGCCGTAGCCGCCGTCCGGCAGCTCGGCGTACCCGGCCGGGATCCACTCGCAGGACACCGTGGGCGGGCACTCCACGCCGTCGCGGCGCGGCGCGCGCAGCTTGAGCTTCTTCAGCCACGTCTTGACGGCGTCCAGGTTCCTGACGGGGTGGAGCTTGACCCGGTGGCCGTCGTCGGTGACCCGTTCCTCGCCCGACTCGATGGTGGCGAACACCTCGTCGGCGAAGAACCGGGCGGCCTCCTCCTGGTCGGCGCCGGAGTACTTGGCGACCGCGCCGTACCACTGGCCGGGGTCGTCGCTGAGCGGCGCGCCGATCGACTTCTGGTAGTCGGCCAGGAGCGCGGCGCCGCCCCGGATGTTGGCGGCCGGGTCGGTGCGCAGCCGCTCGCGGCTCTCCCCGGTCAGCTCGGCGGCCCGTTCCAGGGTGCGCAGCCCGGCCGGGATCTCGGCGGGCCCGGGTGCTTCGGCGGCGGGGACGGCGGGTCTGCTCTCGTCGCCGCGCGGGTCCTCCTCGCTCGCGCCGTGGTGGTTCGAGCCGGAGTACGCGGCGGCGTCGGTCAGGTGCATGGGGCCGAAGCCCGCGTTGTTGCTGGGCGTCCCGGCGTGGGCGTCCCAGCGTGATTCGAGGTAGGAGACGCCGAGCAGCACGCTCTCGGGGACCTGGAACTCCTGGGCCGCCGCGGTGAAGGCCGACTGCCGGTCACCCGGTGCGGCGGCCTGCGCCGCCGTGACGCCGGTTAACGGCAGGAGTGCGACCGCGGCGATCGCCAGCGCTCTGCGCATGTACCGCTCCTTTACAGGGGCTGTCGGAACGGAGTCAGCGTCTCAATATTTTCCTTCTCTGGCGAGAGTTTTGCGAAGGATTTCTTCACCCTTTTCCGGGGGTGGACCCTCCGGGGGCGGTGCGGGGGCGGCCGGTAGGGTTCGCATCATGGCTGAGTTCGTAAGCGTCGAGGTGGCCGACCGGATCGCCACGATCAGACTGGACCGTCCGAAGATGAACGCGCTCAACGCCCAGGTGCAGCGGGAGATCGCCGAGGCGGCCCGCGCTGTCGACGCCGACCAGGACGTGCGCGCCGTGGTGGTCTACGGCGGTGAGCGGGTGTTCGCCGCGGGCGCGGACATCAAGGAGATGGCCGTCATGTCGTACGCCGACATGAACGCGCACTCGCGCACCCTGCAAGACTGCTTCACCGCCGTCGCCCGCATCGGCAAGCCGGTCATCGCCGCGATCACGGGCTACGCGCTCGGCGGCGGCTGCGAGCTCGCCCTCTGCGCCGACTTCCGGGTCGCCGGGGAGTCCGCCAAGCTGGGCCAGCCCGAGATCCAGCTCGGCATCATCCCCGGCGCCGGCGGCACGCAGCGGCTGCCGCGGCTCATCGGCCCGGCCCGCGCCAAGGACCTGATCTTCAGCGGGCGTCACGTGCCCGCCGCCGAGGCGCAGGCCATCGGCCTGGTCGACCGGGTCGTGCCCGACGCCGAGGTCTACCAGGCCGCGCGCGACTGGGCCGCCACCTTCACCGACGGGCCCGCCGTCGCGCTGCGGGCCGCCAAGCAGGCCGTCGACCAGGGGCTGGAGGTGGACCTCGACTCCGGCCTGGAGATCGAGAGACTCCAGTTCTCCGGGCTCTTCGCCACGGACGACGCGAAGATCGGCATGACGGCCTTCGCCGAGAAGTCCACCCCCGAGTTCACCGGCCGCTAGCGCCGCCTGGTCGCCAGCAGGGCGTGGTAGGCGGGCTTCGGCTTCAGGTTCTCGTCGAGGATGCAGGCCGCGCCCTCGCCCTCGAACCAGTCCGGCACCCACGAGTGCCGGTCGGTGAAGCTCCAGACGGTGAACTCCTTGCACGCCTTGACGCTCAGGCAGTCGGCCAGCGCCCTGCTGTAGTACTCGGCCTGGGTGGCGAGCTTCTCGGGCGTGACGGGCATCACCATGCGCACGTCCATCTCGGTGACCGCGATCTCCAGGCCGAGGTCGGCGAAGCGGCGCATGACGTTCGCCCAGTCGGCGGGATAGTCGTACTGGATGCCCAGGTGGCCCTGGAAGCCCATGCCGTCGATCGGCACCCGCTGCGCCTTCAGGTCCTTGATCAGCTCCAGATAACGGTTGATCTTGGCCTGGTCCCACTCGACGTTGTAGTCGTTGAGGTAGAGCTTGGCGTGCGGGTCGGCCTTGCGGGCCCAGCGGAAGGCGTCGGCCAGATAGCTGGGGCCGAGGTGCTCCAGCCAGATGGACTGCCGCAGGTTGCCCTCGTCGTCGACCACCTCGTTGGCCACGTCCCACGCCCTGATCTTGCCCTTGTACCGGCGGACCTGGGTGGTGACGTGGTCGCGCAGGATCTGCCTGAGCTCGTCGGGGCCGATCGAGCCGTCCGCGACGCCGTCGGTGAGCCAGGCCGGCAGCTGGTTGTGCCAGATCAGGGTGTGGCCGCGCACCTGCTGGCCGTGGCGGCGCGCGTTCTCGACCACCGCGTCCGCGTCTTCCCAGGTGTAGACGCCGCGCTCGGGCTCGACGCTCTCCCACTTCATCGCGTTCTCGGCGGTGACGTGGTTGAACTCGCGGTTGAGCACCTTCCGGTAGTCGGCCTCGTCACGCAGTGAGGCCACGTTCACGGCGCTGCCGATGCTGATGCCGTTCTTGCGCGCCAGGTCGCGCAGGTCCTTGACCTTGTGGTGGCCCGGCCCATGACCGTGGCCGGGGCCGTGACCGTGCCCCGGTCCATGACCGTGGCCGGGGCCGTGACCATGACCGGGGCCATGACCGGGGCCGCCGGGTGCCGCGTACGCGGGGACGGCGAGCGCGGGCACGGCGAGCGCCAGGGTGAGTGCGACGATCAGGGGTCTCATCGGTGACCTCCGGTGACGATGGTGGTGAGGGTGCGTGGCGCGAGCGTGACGCTCCCGCCGGTGATCTTGCTGGGGGCGAGGTCGTGCGTGCTGTCGGTCAGGTACGCGGTCGCCCGGCCGCGTACGCCGTGCCAGGTGACCGGCTCGGTGCCGGTGTTGATCACCTGGACGACCTTGGATCCGTCGCGGTTGCGGAAGGCGGAGACCTTCAGCGCCGGGTCGGCGGCGGAGGCGTCCACCCGGACCGCGCCGGGCCGGACGAACCTGCCGTAGGCCGCCAGCGCCCAGAACCGCTTGGCCACCCGGTAGGTCCCCGCCGTGTCGTCGATCTGCATCAGCGCCCTGGTCGCGCCGCGCGAGGCGCCGAACCAGAAGACGTAGGCGCTGGCCCGGCCCAGGGTCAGCGCGTCGTGCACGGCCAGCGCGACCGTCATGCCGTCGTAGCCGCTGCCGTCGTCCCAGTTCTCGTTCCAGGTGTCGCCGTTCGGGTTCCACTCCGACATCCACACCTTGCGGTCCGTGGGCAGCGGGCCGTCCACGGGGCTCGCGTACGTGTGACCGGCGTGGATCTTGACCCAGCGGCGGGCCTCCGGGTCGGCCTCGATGGCCCGGGTGTAGGCGCGGGCCTGGTCCCAGCCGAAGGAGTCGCAGCAGACCACGTTCATGCCGCGGGCGATCGGGCCGAGCACCTTGACGAACTCGGCGGCCTGCTCGGGGGTGAGGCGCATGGACGCGTAGGGGGCCGTGTAGTCGGGCTCGTTGGTGAAGGCCAGGTCGGTGATCCTGATGCCTTCCTTCTTGTAGAAGTCCGCGTAGGCGACGAGGTAGCGGGCGTACGCCTCGGCCCACTCGGGTCTGAGCGTGCCGCCGTTCTTGTCGTCGCCGTTGTCCTTCATGTAGCCGGGGGCGCTCCAGGCGTTGGCGTAGAAGCGTTCGACCCCGTACCGCCTGGCCTCTCTGGCGACCCAGACCTGGCTGTTGTCGTCGCCGTCCCAGACGTACTTCGGCGGCGCGTCCGGGCCGCCGGGGTCCTCGGGCTGGTGGGAGACCATGTGGTCGTACGGGCTGCCGGCCGGGGAGGAGCCGATGCCCAGGCGCAGGATGCTGAGTCCCGCCCCCTTGCGCGGGTGGAACCAGAGGTCGAGGATCTCGCGCCGCTGCCGGGGCGTGAGCGCTTCGAGCAGTTCGTTGCGGCGGAACGCCTGTGAGAGGCCGAAGCCGTCGATCTCCTGGTGGCGGACGTGTTCGCGGACGGTGATGGGTGGGGGGTCCCCGTGCGGCGCGGGGTTCACGGCGGTGAAGCCGAGCAGGGTGACCGCGACAACGCCTCGCAACATGGCGCCTCCGAAAGTTTCGGAAGGTTGACGAATATTTCGCCACCGACCGGAAACGTATGGGGTTACAGGCGCTTCGTCAACACCTTTGTCAGGCTCCGTCCGGATTCGCCGGGCGGCGGCATACCGATCCAGCTACAGCACGGGTTCACCCGGCCAGAAGGCGGGATGTTTCCCACTAAGGTGACCTTTCATGAAGCGCGTCCTCGTTCCCGCACGGCTGCGTAAGGCCGTGCGCTCGTGGTTCGACTCCCGGTACATCTCCATCGCGGACCACCGCCAGGACATCAGGGACGCCCTCTGGGAGGTCCAGACGCTCCGCCGGGAGATGGCCACCCTTCAGGCCGAGGTCGAGCGCCTGCGCGCCGCCGCCGAGCAGGCGCCGAGACAGCAGCAGAAGCAGGCCCCGAACGCCGCCGAGACCCACCGGCTCGCCCGCGACGCCCACCGCCTGGCCAAGGAGACGGCCCAGGCCCTCGACGGCCTGCTGCAGAACGAGGTCCTCATCTGGCAGGCGATCGACGACCTCAAGACCCGCGTGCCGGCCGCGCCCGCCCGCGAGGAGTCGCGCCCGTGCGCGTGACCTGGACCGGCGGCCTGCTCGAATTCCGGCTCGACCCCGAGGACGAGATCACCGGCAAGGCCTCCGACGAGCACCCTGTCAAGCTGGCCACCAACTCCTGCACCCTCACCAACGTGCCGGAGGACGCCCACCCCGACCTGTTCGCCGTCGCCGCCTGGACGGTCGTCGCGCCCTGGACGAGGCGGCGGATCGTCTTCGACCGCGCCGTCTCGCCCCGCCTCGCGGAGGCCCTGCACGACGGCTGGGGCATCGAGGCGGGCCCGATCGGCGCCGAGCCCCGGGCCGCCGGAAGCACGCTCGCGATCTCGTACAGCGGCGGCGCCGACTCCGTGGCCGCGGCCGTCGTCTACCCGGACGCCCCGTTCGTCCACTTCCGCCGGATGTCGCACCCCCGGGTGCCCAACCGCTGGCCGCACTACCGCTCCGACGTCCTGGCCAAGCTGGCCGAGCAGACCGGGCGGCCGCTCACCACCGTCGGCTCCGACCTGGAGTACACCCTCGCCGAGCCCCGCCCCGGCTACCCCGAGCACCACGCGGTCGCGGCCGGCGCGCTGCTGAACGCGGACCGGCTGGACCTCGGCGGGCTGGGCTTCGGCTACGAGATCGGCTCGCGCTGGCTCGGCGGCGGCCGTTACCTGCACCGCTACACTCCCGACAACCCCATGTGGTCGCCGCACGGCAAGTGGGGCAGGCTCTTCGCCGCGGTCGGGGTCCACATCGTGCTGCCCGTCGGCGGCGTCAGCGAGGCGGTCACCATGCGCCTGGCGCTCGGCTCCGAGCTCGCCGGCCAGGTCCGCTGGTGTCTCCAGGGCACCGGCGGCCCCTGCCGGACCTGCGCCAAGTGCCTCTACAAGGAGCTCATCCAGGCCGCCGTCGAGCGCCGCCCGCTCGACACCCCGCTCACCGCCGACCACCACCGGGCGCGCAAGTGGCTCCGCCCCCCGCCCTACGGCGGTCAGGAGATGGTCGAGTACGGCCTGGCCCGCATCCCCGGCATCGAGAACACCCTCTTCGCCGGATGCCTGCAGTACTTCGAGGCCACGGAGGAGTCGACGAGCTGGCTCGACCACTGCTACCCCCCGGCGCTGGCCGAGATCCCCGAGGCCTGGCGCGACCAGGCGGTCTCGTTCATGAAGTCCGAGGTCGGGCTCATGACCGAGAAGGAAGTCCACCGCGTGGAGACCTGGGGCTCCTAGTCCCGGCTGAGAGGTGAGCGCATGAGGGTCTACCTGTCCGTCGACATGGAGGGGGTCACCGGCCTGACCGACCCCGAGGAGATGCACGCGGGCAAGCGCGGGTACGAGCGAGGCTGCGAGCTGATGACGGCCGACGCGAACGCCGCGATCGACGGGGCGTTCGCCGCGGGCGCGACGCAGGCGCTGGTGAACGACGCCCACGGCTCCACCAAGAACCTCCGGATCGACCTGCTCGACCCGCGCGCGACCCTGATCAGGGGGCCGGGCAAGGCGCAGCGGATGGCGCAGGGGCTCGACGGGTCCTTCCAGGCCGCCGCCTTCGTCGGCTACCACGCGCGGGCCGGGGTGAGCGACGGGGTGCTCAACCACACCTGGATGGGCAAGGAGATCCAGAACGTCTACCTCAACGGCGAACTGGCCGGGGAGACGCGGGTGGTGGCGGCGTGCGCCGGGTTCCACGGCGTGCCCGTGGCGCTGGTCACCGGTGACGAGGCCGTCGGCGAGGAGGCCCGCGAGCTGCTGGGCGACGTGGAGACGGTGGCGGTCAAGAAGGGCATCGGCAAGTTCTCCGCCGAGCTGCTGCCGCCCGCCGTGGCCCAGGAACGCATCCGTGAGGGCATGGCCAGGGCGCTCAACAGGTTGACCGACTTCACGCCCTACACGATCGATCCTCCGTACACGCTGGGGGTCGAGTGGAACTCGACCGCCATCGCGGCGGCGGTGGCGCTGATCCCCGGCGTGAAGACGGCGGGGACGCGGCACACCGAGTTCACCACGGACGACTTCACCCAGATCATGGCGCTGTTCGGGATCTTCGCGACGATCGGCGGCCAGGTGGCGTGCGGGAGCGGCCCGTACGGGTGAGCGACCCTCACGGACGGACCGCCCGCGGGCGGCCGTAGTGTCTCAGCGTTCCAGGACAGGCGGTGTTGCGGGAGGCGGCATGGACGGCGCGACTCTGACCAGGCGCGGGCTGCTGGTGGGCATCGGCGCGGCCGGTGGCGCCGGGGCCATGTACGCCGCGATGGGCGCGCTCGGCCTGGCCCCCGAGGAGCAGGACAAGACCTTCACCCCGCCCCGGGCGGGCGACTTCTCGCTGCAGGGGCGGGCGGCGGCCAAGGTGGTGATCCTCGGCGCCGGGGTGACGGGGCTGACCGCCGCCTACGAGCTGGGCAAGGCCGGTTACGACTGCACGCTGCTGGAGGCCAGGGACAAGCCCGGCGGGCGGAACCTCACCCTGCGCGGCGGCGACCGGCTGACCGAGCTGCACGGCCCCACCCAGGAGGTCAAGCTGAGCGAGGGCCTCTACTTCAACGCCGGGCCGGCCCGGATCGCGCAGTGGATGGTGACCCTCGACTACTGCCGCGAGCTGGGCGTCCCCATCGAGACCTTCGTCAACAGGAACGCCCAGGCGTACATCCACACCAACAGCCAGACGTTCCGGCAGCGCACCGCCCGCGCCGACATGTACGGATATGTCGCCGAACTGCTGGCGAAAGCCACCGACTCCGGCGCGCTCGACCGCAAGCTCACCGCCGAGGACCGCGACCGGCTCCTCACCTTCCTGCGCCGCTTCGGCGACCTCGGCCCCAAGCTCGACTACGAGGGCTCCACCCGCCGCGGCTTCTTCGACTACCCCGGCCTGAACGAGGGCGACCCGTTCCCCCCGCCCGGCAGCCTGTCGGAAGTCCTCGCCGCCGGCACCGGCCGGGCCATCACCAACGACTTCGGCCACGACCAGGCCAGCCCCATGTTCCAGGTCGTCGGCGGCAGCGACACGATCGTCAGACGGCTTGTGGAGGTGATCGGCGAGCACCGCATCACCACCGGCGCCAAGGTCACCAAGATCACCGACCTGCCCGACGGCGTCGAGGTCACCTGGGACGGCGGCCGGATCAAGGCCGACTACTGCATCGCCACTCTGCCGCCCCACCTGCTCGCCAGGATCCCGCACAACCTGGGCGACGACGTCACCGCCGCCCTGAACGTGCCCCGGCCCATGACCACCGGGAAGATCGGCCTGGAGTACGACCGTCGCTGGTGGGAGCTGGAAGACCGGATCTACGGCGGCGTCACCGAGACCGACCTGGATATCGCGCGCATCTGGTACCCCTCGTACGGCTACCACAGCGAGCGCGGCGTGCTCGTCGGCTACTACAACCATGGGGCGGACGCCGCGCTGTACGGCGCGCTCACCCCCGACGACCGCCGCCGCCGCGCGCTCACCCAGGGCAAGAAGATCCACGGCGAGAAGTACCGCACCGGCGTGCTGTCCTCCGTCTCCGTCGCCTGGGAACGCCAGGAACACATCCAGGGCGGCTGGGCCAGCTGGCCCTCCTTTGATTCGTCCTTCACTCTTCTGCAACGTCCCAGCGGAAGGGTCTACTTCGCGGGCGACTACCTCACCCGGCTGACCGCCTGGATGGCCGGCGCGATGGAGTCCGCCCGCGGCGTCGTCACCGCGCTGCACCGGCGCGCGCTGCAGTCGTCGTGACGCACCCGCTGCTCGCGGGTCCGCATAGGGTCCTGGGAGGAGCGAACGAGGAGATGGGATGACGTTGCACTGGGTTCCGGCGGCCGAGCGGACCGACCTGCTGGCCGATCCGGTGGCACGGGTGATCGGGCAGGTGGCGGGCGCGCGGGTCGCGGAGATCGACCCGGAGCTGGCCGACACCGCCGCGTTCTGCGAGCGCTACGGCGTGGCCATGGGCGACTCCGCCAACTGCGTGATCGTCGCCGCCAAGCGCGGCGGCGAGGTCCGCTACGCCGCCTGCATGGTGCTCGCCACCACCCGCGCCGACGTCAACGGCGTGGTGCGCAAGCACCTCGGCGCCCGCAAGGCGAGCTTCGCCCCCATGGACGAGGCGGTGGAGCTCACCGGCATGGAGTACGGCGGCATCACCCCCGTCGGGCTGCCCGCCGACTGGCCGATCCTGGTCGACACTCAGGTCGCCGAGCACCCCGACGTGGTCATCGGCAGCGGCGTGCGCAGGTCCAAGCTCGCCGTCTCCGGCGCCACCCTGGCCGGGCTGAAGGGAGCCGAAGTCCTCCCCCTGGCCACCTGAGCGACAGCTCCAGAGAGCGAGGAACGATGCCGGCGCACCACGCGAGGGGCACACAACGTTTCCGAACCGAGACCGTCAGTTGGGAAACCCTTGACCCTCATCCGGACGTTGTACGAGTGGGAATGTGGCCTCGTGGTTCATCTCGTGGGCGGGGATTAAGCCGGTATGGTGCTTCATGCCATGAACGATGACCGACTCGGCCCTTACCGGCTGCTCAGACGGCTGGGCGAGGGGGGAATGGGCGTTGTCCATCTCGCCGTCGACCCCCAGGGGCGGCAGGTGGCGGTCAAGGTCCTGCGTGCCGAGGTCGCCGGTGACGAGGTCGCCAGGCGGCGGCTCTCGCGCGAGGTCGAGACGATGCGGCGGGTGCGCAGCAAGTACATCGCCGAGGTGCTCGACGCCGATGTGACCGGTCATCGTCCCTACATCGTCACCCGATACGTCGCCGGCCGCGCGCTCGACGAGGTCGTCAAGGACGACGGGCCGCTCGACCTGCCCGCGCTGCTCAAGGTCGGCTACGGCGTGGCCGCGGCGCTGGCCGCCGTCCATTCGGTCGGCGTGATCCACCGCGACCTCAAGCCGGGCAACGTGCTGATCCTCGACGGCGAGCCGGTGCTGATCGACTTCGGCATCGCCCAGGCGGTCGACGCGACGCGGCTGACCCAGACGGGCATGTTCATCGGCACCCCCGGCTACCTCGCCCCGGAGATCATCGAAGGGCAGGAGGCCGGGCCCGAGGTCGACGTGCACGCCTGGGCCGGCACCCTCCTGTACGCCGGCACCGGCCAGCCGCCCTTCGGCAAGGGCACGCTGGAGATGGTGTTCTACAACATCACCGCGGGCAAGGCCGACGTCGGCGCCGCCCCCGCCCCTCTCCAGCCGCTCCTCAAGGCCGCCTTCCAGCGCAACCCGGCCAAGCGCCCCAAGGCGGCGGAGCTGGCCGAGCAGGTGGCCAGACTGATGCCCGCGGCGGGCCTGGCGACCCCCGACGAGATCTCCACCTTCCCCTACCCCGACCCTGCCTACGAAGACCCCGCCACCCGCCCGGCCCGCCCCGGCACCGGCCCCAGACCCGCCTTCCCAGGCAGCGGCCCTCAGCCAACGGGTGGTCATCAGACAGCAGGTGGCTCTCACCCGGCGGCGAGTGGTCCTCAAGCGGCGGCGAGCGGCCCTCACGGGCCGGCTGGAGCACCGCACGGCGCGGGGAGCGGCGCACAGAGCCTTCTCCCCGGTCAGGTCCCGGGCAACGGCTCCCCGCCGGGCAGCGGCCCTCAAGGTCCCGCACCGTACGGAACGCAACCCCCGGGCGGACTGCCTCAACAGAGCTTCCTCAGCGGTCCCGGCCAATCCGCCGGAGCGCCACCTCATGGTCAGCCCCAGAGCTTGCTCGGCGGCCCCCACAACCCTGGCAGCGGCCCCCAGAACCCCCAAGGCACGGGCAGCACGCCACAGAGCCAAGGTCCGGGGAGCGGGCCGCAGGGTGCTGACGTCGGTGACAGGCCGGGGTGGGAGGTTTCGACGCCGCCGGTGACGCCGCGCAAGTCGGTGCAGGGGCAGGACCCCAGGGTCCCGCCGCCCGCGCCCGACCAGCGGTACGTGTCGCTGCTGCCCGGCCAGGGCGACCCGTGGCCCACACGCAGGGTGAGCCCCGAGGAGCTGCGCCAGGCGCAGTCCGCGCCGTGGCAGCAGCAGCCGGAGACCGACGTGCCGACGCGGCGGCTGCGGGCCGACGACCAGGACATGCCCACCAGAAGGGTCCGCCCCGAGGCGCCCGACTACGGCAGGGGCGCCCCGGTGCCGCCGCCCCCGTACATCCCGCCGCAGGTCCCGTTCGCGCCGGAGCAGCAGACCAAGCGGGACGAGTTCCCGCCGGACCCGACCAAGCGGGAGCCGTTCATCCCGGGCGCGCGCCCCGGGCACGCGCTGCAGCGGTCGGCCGCGTACGGGGTGGCGGGCGCGATGCTGCTCGTCGTCATGATCGTGCTGGCCGCGCGGGCGCCGGTGCTGGTGGCCGTGGTGGCGCTGCCGGTCGCGGTGCTGCTGCGCGCCGCCGACCTGGCCCAGCCCGAGCTGGTCGCCCGCCGCTCGACGGGTTCGGCCGCGCTGGACGTGGTCAGGGTGCCGGCCCATCCGCGGGCGCTGGCCAAATCGGCGGGCATCACGCTCGCCCTGGGCCTGTACGCGGCCATCCTCGGCCTGCCCGTGACGCTCCTGCTCACGGTGGCCGCCGATATGAACCCGTACAACGCGCTGGCCTGGGGCGCGGCGGTGGCGCTGTGGACGGTCTGCGCCGGTCCCGGGGTAGAGGGACCTGGACGCCAGATGCGCAGGACGCTGTCATCGCTCGTACCCTCGAGGACAACGGCGATGGTGATGGCGGGAGTGTTCGCGGTGGGGGCCGCGCTCTCGCTGATCCTCGCTTACGGCACGTTCGGGGACAACGCGAGGAGGGCCATATGGACTCCGGTGGACGTCGGGCCCGTGGTCGATCTGCTGCAAGAGCTGAAGGGAGATTCGGGGGGATGACGCGGGGACGATGGCGATGAGCGCGGGCGACACCCGGACGCCAGAGCGGCTCGGCCCGTACCGGCTGGTCAGGAAGATCGGCGAAGGGGGCATGGGGGTCGTCCACCTCGGCATCGACGAGGAGGGCCGCGAGGTCGCCATCAAGGTCCTGCACCCGCACGTGGCCGCCGACCTGAAGGCCCGCGACCGGCTCACCCGCGAGGTCGAGACGATGCGCCGGGTGCGCAGCCCGTACGTCGCCGAGGTGCTCGACGCCGAGCTGGTGGGGGGCCAGCCGTACGTGGTGACCCGGTTCGCGCCGGGGCGCACGCTCGAGGAGACCGTGCTGTCCGACGGCCCGCTCGACGCTCCCCAGCTCATCAGGCTGGCGCAGGGGCTGTGCCAGGCGCTGGTGGCCATCCACGCGGCCGACGTGATCCACCGCGACTTCAAGCCGTCCAACGTGATGCTCGTCGACGGCGAGCCGCTGGTCATCGACTTCGGCATCGCCCACCTGGTCAACGCCACCCGGCTGACCCAGACGGGCATGTTCGTCGGCACGCCGGGCTATCTGGCCCCGGAGATCATCCGCGACTCCGACATCACGCAGCGGGCGGACGTCCACTCGCTGGCCTCGACGGTGTTCTTCGCCGCGGCCGGGGTGCCGCCGTTCGGCACGGGCGCGTTCGAGGCCGTCTGCTTCAACATCATGGAGGGGCGGGCGCAGCTCGACAAGGCGCCCGTGTGGCTGCGCGGCTGGCTGAGCCGCGCCCTCCAGGTCGACCCGGAGGCCCGGCCCGACGCCCGCGAGCTGCTGCGGATGGCCAGGGCGCTGGATCCGTCGGTCACCACGTTCAACGAGTCGCCGCCCGATCAGCCGGCGCCGACCAAGCGGCTCGGCCGTACGAAGGTCATGGACTCGTTCGCCGACCTGCTGCCGCCGGTCGAGTACGGGCAGCCCAGCGCGCCGCCGCCGCGCGAGGAGCAGCCGCCGCCGTACGTGCCCGCGCCGGTCACGGCCCGGCCGCCCTGGCCCGACCAGCGGGTGGCGGGCTATCCCGCGCCGCCGCCGGATCAGCGGGTGGCGGGCTATCCCCCGCCCCACCCCGACCAGCGGGTGGCCGGTTATCCCGCGCCGCAGCCCGACCGGCGGGTCGCGGGCTATCCCGCGCCGCCCGCCCAGGCGCGGCCGCAGACCCAGGCCCGGCCCTACGAGCCGCCGCGCACGCAGCCCTCCGAACGCAAGCGTTACCTGGTGGGCAGCCAGTTCGTGGCGCTGCTCGGGCTGGTCGCCCTGGTCGCGCTGACGGTGATGATGCCGGTGCTGATGAGCGCCGCCGCGATCGTCCTGGCGCTGGTGCTGCGGGTGGGCGAGTACCTGTTCGGCGACATGGTGAAGCGGCGTCAGGTGCGCGGCAGCAGCGCCGCCGACCCGCTGCTGGTGGTGCTGGGCACGCCGTGGGCGCTGATCAAGGCCACGCTGGTGAGCCTGGTGCAGGTGCCGCTGGCGATCCTGTTCGGCGTGTGCGTGTGGGGGGTGCTGCGCTGGGGCGGCGGGATGGGCGTGAACGAGGCCGCCTCATACGCGGCCG
Organism: Nonomuraea sp. NPDC049649; assembly: GCF_040675175.1. Classification (NCBI taxonomy): domain Bacteria; kingdom Bacillati; phylum Actinomycetota; class Actinomycetes; order Streptosporangiales; family Streptosporangiaceae; genus Nonomuraea; species Nonomuraea sp. NPDC049649. The sequence continues at coordinate 521,921 of NZ_JBFAOH010000001.1, read as the reverse complement.
GCGCGCTCGTGGCAGGTCTGTTCGTCCTGCCGGGCGGCGGCGCGCCGCGCCGGGCGGTCACCCGCTCGCTCACCGGCGTGCTGCGCTCGCCGGGCGCGGCGACGGTGGCGGCCCTGGTGATGGGCACGGTCGCGCTGTTCGCGGTGCTGTTCGCGATGGGCGGCACGCCGTCGTGGGAGCCGTGGCGGGCGCCGGAGACCGTCATCGACGAGCTGACCAGGCGCGCCCAGGACAGCGCGATGGGCCTGATAACGGGCCTGATCGACGACCTGATGAGAGAGCTGGGGCTGGGCTTCCTGTCGCCTTGGTAGCGGGTGTCCCCGGCGGCCGTCGTGGGGAGAAGTAGGGGTATGAGCGAGCACCTCGGCCCGTACCAGCTGCTCTCCCGGCTGGGCGCGGGCGGCTTCGGCGAAGTGCACCTGGCACTCGACCCGGCGGGCCGCACGGTCGCGGTCAAGGTGCTCCATCCGCACGTCGCGGCCGACGCCGCGGCGCTGGCCCGGCTGGAGCGCGAGGTCGAGACCATGCGGCGGGTCGGCGGCCGGAACGTCGCGGAGGTGCTCGACGCCTCCTTCGGCGGCGACCGGCCCTACCTCGTCACCCGCTACGTGCAGGGCAAGCCGCTCAGCGCGGTGCCCGTGCCGGTGGCCGATCTGCGGTCGCTGGCCGCCGGGCTGGCGGAGGCGCTGCTGGCCATGCATGATGCCGGGGTGGTCCACCGCGATCTCAAGCCCGCCAACGTGATGATGAGCGAGGGCGAGCCGGTCGTCATCGACTTCGGCATCGCGCACGCGCTCGACTCGCTCTCCGTCACCGCCTCGGGCGCGGTGGTCGGCACTCCCGGCTACTTAGCCCCGGAGGTGCTGGAGGGCGGCCCGGCGGGTCCCGCCGCGGACGTGTTCTCCTTCGGCGCGACGCTGGCCTACGCCGCCACCGGGCGTCACCCGTACGGCACGGGGCCCGCGTCGGCGGTCGCCTACCGCGTCGTGCACCACCCGCCCGACCTGACGGGCGCGCCCGGCTGGCTGGAGCCGCTGCTGGCCGAGTGCCTCGCCACCGACCCGGCCGCGCGGCCGGTGGCCGCGGACATCTGCGCCCGGCTGGGGGTGGAGGCGGCCCGCCCGCGCCGTCTCTCCCCGATTCCGGCGGGTACGGGCGACTCCGGACGTGATGTCCACCACATGGAGACCCAGACCCTGCGGCCTGCCGGGGCGGCGCGCGAGCTGCCGGTGGAGGAGGCCAGGGCCCGCCACCGGGAGAAGGTGCGCAGGCGCTGGCTGGCCGGTTCGACGGTGTTCGTGGCGCTGCTGGCGGCGGCGGCCACCGAGCCGCTGCCGGAGGTGGCGCTCTTCCTGCTGGCCGCGTTCTCGCTGGCCGTGGTGGTGGACGCGGGGTTCGCGCTGTTCTCGCGCGGCCCTTTCACCAAGGGCAGGATCGTCGCGGACGCGCTGGGCGTCGCCGGGGCGGTGGGCCTGTCGGTGGCGCTGAGCGCGTTCTTCAGCACTCCGGTGCTGGCGCTGTTCGCGGGCACGGCGCTGGTCCTCGGGATCGTGTTCCTGTTCACGGCCTGAGCCTTTGACCAGGGGTGCCAGTAAACAGCGGAACAATGCTCGGTAAAGTGGGCCTCGCGCGCGGAACCGCGGAAACGTGCGTAAGCTACTTGTGGGTAACATGGCTGCCGGGACACCCGCTGTCATGGTGGCGATGGGGCCCTGGCAGTCTGGACTGGACATCCGGCGCCGACCGCTCGTGGCGGCGCACGCGAACATGGGAGGTCGGCCACCGGCCATGAACATTGTCGTCTGCGTGAAGCAGGTCCCTGACACGGCGACCGAGCGCAAGCTGCGGTCCGATGACAAGACGCTCGACCGTGACGCGGTCGACGGCGTGGTGAACGAGCTCGACGAGTATGCCGTCGAGGAGGCGCTCAAGCTCAAGGAGGCCCACGGCGGTGAGGTGACCGTCCTCACCATGGGTCCGGGCAAGGCCACCGAGACGATCCGCAAGGCGCTGGCGATGGGCGCCGACAAGGCGGTCCACCTCGTCGACGACGCGCTGCACGGCTCCGACGCCCTCGGCACGTCCTACGCCATGGCGCAGGCGCTGAAGAAGATCGGGTTCGACCTGGTCATCCTCGGCTCGGAGTCCACCGACGCGCGCACCGGCGTGCTGCCCGCGATGCTGGCCGAGCGCCTCGGCACGCCGCAGCTCACGCTGGCCAACAAGGTCGAGATCGACGGCTCGGCCATCAAGATCCAGCGGCTCACCGACTACGGCTACGACCGGGTCGAGGCCTCGCTGCCCGCCGTCGTGTCCGTGGTCGAGAAGATCAACGAGCCGCGCTACCCGTCCTTCAAGGGCATCATGGCCGCCAAGAAGAAGCCGGTCGAGACCATGGGCGTGGCCGACGCCGAGATCGACACCGCTCAGGTGGGCCTCGCCGCCTCCTGGTCGCAGGTCGTCGACTTCGCCTCGGCGCCGCCGCGCGCCGCCGGCACGATCGTCAAGGACGAGGGCGACGGCGGTGCCAAGGTCGCCGAGTTCCTCGCGTCCAAGAAGTTCATCTGAGAACGGGGGTTTTACTGATATGTCGGAGATTCTCGTTCTCGTCGAGCAGGTCGACGGCGAGGTCAAGAAGGTCACCCTGGAGCTGCTGACGCTGGCGCGCCGGCTCGGCACTCCCTCCGCCGTCTGGGCGGGCCCCGGCTACGGCCCGGACGCCAAGGCCAAGCTGGCCGAGTACGGCGCCGAGAAGATCTACGTGGCCGGCTCTGAGGACATCACCGGATACGTGGTCGCGCCCAAGGCCGAACTGCTCGCCCAGCTCGTCGCGGACAAGTCGGCCGCGGCCGTGCTGGTCGCCGCGACCCCCGAGGGCAAGGAGGTCGCCGGGCGGCTCGCCGTCAAGACCGACTCCGGCGTCATCACCGACGCCGTGGGCATCGGCGAGGGCTTCGTGGCCGAGCAGTCCATCTTCGGCGGCGGCGTGAACGTCCAGGCGAAGGTGAGCCGGGGCACCCCGATCGTCGCCGTGCGGCCCAACTCGACCGCCCCCGAGGCCGCCGCCGGCGCCGGGGCCGAGGAGGAGGTGTCGGTCTCGCTGTCCGACGCCGCCAAGGCCGCCCGCATCGTCGAGCGCGTCAAGGAGGAGAAGGGCGCCCGGCCCGAGCTGACCGAGGCCGCGGTCGTCGTGGCCGGCGGGCGCGGCGTGGGCTCGGCGGAGAACTTCTCCGTCATCGAGGGCCTGGCCGACAGCCTGGGCGCCGCCGTGGGCGCCTCCCGCGCCGCCACGGACGCCGGCTGGTACCCGCACCAGTTCCAGGTGGGCCAGACCGGCAAGACCGTGTCGCCGCAGCTCTACATCGCCGCCGGCATCTCCGGCGCCATCCAGCACCGGGCCGGCATGCAGACCGCCAAGACCATCGTGGCGATCAACAAGGACCCGGAGGCGCCGATCTTCGAGCTGGCCGACTACGGCATCGTGGGCGACCTGCACCAGGTTGTCCCGCAGCTCACCGAGGAGATCAACAAGCGCAAGTAGCATCCGCGTTTCCCGCGCAACGGCGCCGCACCCGTGCGGCGCCGTTGGCGTTTCCGTGGGTGGGTGATCCGCACCGGTCGAAAGCCGAGCGCGCCGTTGCTCTCTCTTTCTCCGCCTACGCCCCCGCAGCTCCCACTTCTTCTCGCCCTCTTTGACCATCAAAACCAGTCAAAAGCCAGTTTGGGAAACCCCTCGGGCTGGGCGCCGTTAAGCGTTCCTTCGGCCCGCTGTGCTCGCCGTAGGCGGTGAAGAGCCTGCTGGTTCTGTGGACGGGGTTTCGTCTCACTGCGGCTCTCGCGGGAGCAGAAGGCGGAACGCGGCGCCCTCGCCGGGGGAGGAGTCGATCTCCACCCGCCCGCCGTGGGCGGCCGCGATGGAACGGACGATCGCCAGCCCCAGCCCGGCCCCGCCGGTGGTGCGGTTGCGGGAGCCGTCGGCGCGGTAGAAGCGGTCGAAGACCCGCTCCGCCTGTTCGGGGGAGAGGCCGGGCCCGGAGTCGGCGATCACCAGCGCGGCGTCCGGGCCGACGGTGCCCACGCCGATCCTGACCGGGGTGCCCGGCGGGGTGTGGGCGACCGCGTTGCCCACCAGGTTGGCCACCACCTGGCGGAGCCGGTCCTCGTCGCCCAGGACCGGGGCGCTCGCCGGTGGGCCGCCGTCAGGCCCGGTGAGCGTGATGGGCCGCGTCGGGTCCAGGGCGGCGAGGTCGGCGCGGGCGTCGGCGGCGAGCGTCCGCAGATCCATCGGCGTCAGGTCGAGCACGACTTCGAAGGCCCCGTCCCGGAGGGCGCCGTCACCGGTGGGAGCCGCTGGAGCGTCCGGGGGGCGGTTCCCGGTGGTCTCGGCGGCTGTGGCGAGGTCCATGGTGGCCAGGAGCAGCAGGTCGTCCACCAGCTTGGCCAGGCGGGCCGACTCGCTCTCGACGCGGGCCAGCGCCGCGTCCGCGTCGGTGCCGCCCATCCGGTACAGCTCGGAGAAGCCCTTGATGCCGAAGAGCGGGGTGCGCAGCTCGTGGCTCACGTCGGCGACGAACCGGCGCATCCGGGCCTCCGACTCCTCCCGGGCGGCGAACCCCCGCTCGATCTGCGCCAGCATGCCGTTGAGCGAGCGGGCCAGCCGCCCCACCTCGGTGCCGGGCCCGGCGGGTTCGGGCACCCGTCTGCTCAGGTCGCCCCCGGCGATGGCCGCCGCGGTCTCCTCGACGCGGCGCAGCGGCGCCAGCCCCGCCTTGATCGCGAACCCGCCCGTCACCGCCAGTACGGCCAGCAGCAGCCCGCCCGCGACCAGGGACGCCACCCGTACCCGCTGGACCGTCGAGTTCATCGCGCCGAGCGAGACCGCGGCGACGACCGAGGCGTGCCCGGAACCGGCCGCGCGGGACGGCACCGCGACCGCCCGCCACTGCTCCTCCCCGTCGCCGGGCACCGTGAACGGCCGTCCGGCGCGGGCCGCGACGGCGGCCGTGTCCAGCCGGGGCAGCCGGGGCGTCCCTTCGGACGGCGGGGTCTCGACCGTGCCGGCCACCGTGTCGGCCACCGTGCCGTCGGCGGCGAGGAAGGCCAGCCGCACCTCCTGGATCAGGTCGAACTCGGCCGGGAGCGCGGGCGCCTGGTTGCGTGCGGCCCGCTGCCGCAGCAGGTCCACGAGCGTGGGCGGCATCGCGCCGAGCGCCGTCGCCATCTGGGTGAGCTGGGCGTCGATCCGGGCCGTCAGCTCCGTTTCGAGCTGCCGTACCACGACCGCGCTGACGACCGTCAGGCCGGTCACGAGCAGCGCCAGCGTGATCGCGAGCAGCCGCGCCCGCAGCGACAGCCGTCTGATCACGGCTTGGGCCTGCGCAGCACGTAGCCGACGCCGTGGACGGTGTGGATGAGTTTCGGCCCGCCGGTGTCGAGCTTGCGGCGCAGGTAGCTGATGTAGGTGTCGACGATGCTGGAGTCTCCGGCGAAGTCGTAGCGCCACACGGCCTGGAGGATGTCGGCCTTGGGCAGCACCCGGCCGGCGTTCTCGGCCAGGTGGCGCAGCAGCCTGAACTCGGTCGGCGACAGCCGCACCGGGACGCCGCCCCGGGTCACCTGGTGGCCTTCCGGGTCCACCTCCAGGTCGCCGACGACCAGCGTCCGCCCGTCGGGTGAGGCGCCGGTGCGCCGCAGGATGGCCCGGATGCGGGCCAGCAGCTCCTCCAGGTCGAACGGCTTGGTCACGTAGTCGTCGCCGCCCAGCCGCAGGCCGTTGATCTTGTCGGCGGTGGTGTCGCGCGCGGTCAGGAACAGCACCGGGACCGGCCCCGGCCTGCCGCCCGCCCTCGGCAGGGTCCGCAGCCTGCGCAGCACCTCGAACCCGTCGAGGTCGGGCAGCATCACGTCGAGCAGCACCAGGTCGGGCGGGTCGCGCCGGGCCGCCTCCAGCGCCCCCGCGCCGCTGTCGGCGGAGCTGACGGTGAAGCCCGCGAACCGGAGCGTGGCCGCGAGCAGCTCCTTGACGGTCGGCTCGTCGTCGACCACGAGCAGCCGTTCGCCTGTGGGTTCCCGCACCTGCCGTCCTCCCGCCCTCAGCCTACGGGCCCGTGGTCACACGTCGCGCGTGCGGAACCGGATCCGCGCCGACACCATCATGACCGTCACGAAAGCGGACAGGACGCCCATGCCTGCCCAGAGGGGGAGCGAGTCTTCGGGGGACAGGAGCGGCCGGAACGCCGCCGTGTTCGGCCACCAAGTGATCAGGAAGTCGCCCAGCAGCTTGGGCATGATAGTGGAGAGCACCGGCAGCAGCAGGAAGGCCGTGCCGGTGTTCACCGCCGACGCCGTGCTCCTCAGCGTGATCCCGAGCGTGAGCCCGAACAGCGCCACCAGCTCCAGCACGCCCGGCCCGAGCAGCAGCATCCGCACCGCGGCGGGGTCGTCCAGCCAGACGCGCGGCACTCCCAGCATGGCCAGCGTCGTCTGCGAGACCAGGAACATCACCAGCACCGCCGCCGCGCCCACCACCAGCCCGACCGCGGCCACCAGCGCCGCTTTCGCCGCCACCAGCCGGGTGCGCCGCCCCGCCGCCGCCACGGTGGCCCGGATCGTGCCGAACCCGTACTCGGTGCTGGCCACCAGCGCACCCAGCGCCGCGACCAGCACCTGCACGATGAAGATGCCCCGGAAGCCGCCCTGCAGCGGATCGAACGCGGCCTGCTCCGCCGCCGTCGCCTGCACGTACTCGGCCGCGGACGCCTGCGCGAACAGCCAGCCGAACAGCGCCGACACGACCACGACGGCCGCGGCCAGCATCGGCATCGCCCGTACGCTCCGGAACTTGGTCCACTCGGCCAGCACCAGCCCTTTCACCGCACACCCCCGAACTCCAGCGAGGTCGGCACCAGCCCCTTCACCGGACCCCTCCGAACTCGACGCTGTCCCTGGTCAGTTCCATGAAGGTGTCCTCCAGCGAGGCGCGGCGGGGGCTCAGCTCGGCCAGCACCACGCCTTCCGCCGCGGCCAGCCGCCCGATGTCGGGCGCCGTCATGCCGGTCACGACCAGCTCGTCGCCGCGCGTACGTACGTGCGCCCCGGCGAGCTCCAGCCGCGCGCCGAACCCCGCGCCCTCGCTCACCCGGACCAGCACCTCGGTGGCGGCGCCGGTGAACTCCCCGATCCCGCCCTCCGCGATCAGCCTCCCCCTGCCGATCACCACCAGCCGGTCGGCGGTGACCGCCATCTCGCTCATCAGGTGGCTGGACACCAGCACCGTGCGCCCCTCGGCGGCCAGGTCGCGCAGCAGCGTGCGGATCCACAGCACGCCCTCGGGGTCGAGCCCGTTCACCGGCTCGTCCAGCAGCAGCACCTCCGGGTCGCCGAGCAGCGCGGCGGCGATGCCGAGCCGCTGGCACATGCCGAGCGAGAACCCGCCGGCCCGTTTGCCCGCCGCGTCCGCCAGCCCCACCAGCTCCAGCACCTCGCCCACCCGGCGGTCCGGGAGGCCGTTGCTCCTGGCCAGGTAGAGCAGGTGGTCGCGGGCGGTCCGGCGGGGGTGCAGGGCCTGCGCCTCCAGCAGCGACCCCACCGTGCGCAGCGGGGCCTCCAGCTCCTGGTAGCGCCGCCCGAGGATGGTCACCGTGCCGGACGTGGGCAGGTCGAGGCCGAGGATCATCCGCATCGTGGTGGTCTTGCCGGCGCCGTTGGGCCCCAGGAACCCGGTGACCAAGCCAGGCCGTACGTCGAACGTGAGCCCGTCCACCGCGCACACCTCGCCGTAGCGTTTGGTCAGTGCGTCCAGTCGAATCATGCCGCCACCCTGGCCCGCCAGGTTGGAGGCGTTCTGAATGTTTCTGTGAGACCTCTGTGAGCCCGCGCCGTCCAGCCGTGACACCCGCCGGGACTCAGAGAACACTCACAGCTTCCCGCAGCCGGCCGCCCAGCTCTTCAGCCTGCTCCCGGCTCCACGGAATCAGCCCGTTCTCCGACATCAGCGCATGGAACTGCTGCTCCCGGTAGGGCGTGCCGGGCGGCAGCGGGGCCACGTGCCAGTCCAGGTGGGGCTCGCGGACCACGTGCTCGACGTGCGCCTTCGGGCTGACCAGCGCGTACCCGGGCATCGTCGGGTAGCGCGACAGGAACGCCAGGTGGTGCTCGTCCTCGTAGAAGATCTGCTCGTACGCGAAGGCGGGGTCCCCGGCGACGACGGCGCAGATGAAGCAGGGGATGGACCGGACGCGCGCCTCGTAGGCGGCCACGTCGAAGGGGACGTTCCTCTCAAGCGTCATGATCTAGATCATGACGTGTCAGGCCGCCATCGGCTGCTCGTCGCGTGCGGGCGTCAGCGGCGTGACGGCGGCGGGCTCCCGGCGCGGCAGCAGGCGCGCCGCGCCCGCGATGAGCAGGCCGAGCGCGACGGCCACCACGAGCGCGGTACGGAGCGAGGTCACGTCCGACAGGAAGCCGATCACGACGGGGCCGAGCAGCAGGCCCGCGTACCCCATCGCGCCCGCCTGGGCGATCGCCGGGCCGGGGGTGCTGGTGGCGGTGCCGGCCAGGGAGAGCGTCAGCGGCGAGATCGTCGCCACGCCGAGGCCCACGAAGAACATCGCGGCCAGCGCGACCACCGGCGTGGGCACGGCCAGCACCACGCCGAAGAAGACGGCGGTGGCCAGCCCCGAGGCCGTCAGCATGCCCCGGACCCCGAACCGCGAGCGCAGCCGGTCACCCGTCATCCGCCCGAGCAGCATGCCCGCCTCGAAGATCGGGTAGCCGAGCGCGGCCAGAGCTTCCGGCGCCTTCAGCGTGTCGCGCAGGTAGAGGCCGTTCCAGTCGGCGACCACGCCCTCGACCATGAAGGCGAAGAACGCCAGCGCCCCCAGCAGGTACACCACCGCGGGCAGGCGGCGGCGCGGCCCGGAGGCGGTCTCGGGCGCGGGCGCGTCCGGCAGGTAGGCGCGGCCGAGCACCAGCAGCACCGGCATGGACAGCACGCTGACCAGCACCAGGTTGGCGGTGAACGACAGGCCCAGGGCGATCGAGAGGCTGCCGGTGATGCCGGCGGACATGGCGCCGATGCACCAGCCGGCGTGCATGCCGTTCATCAGCGGCCGCCCGTAGGCGCGCTCCACGGTGGAGCCCTGGGCGTTCATCGCGATGTCGAACAGGCCGAACGTCATGCCGAAGACCACGGCCGCGGCCAGCAGCACCGGCAGGTTCGGCGCCAGGCCCACCGCCGCCAGGGAGAGCGCGGTCAGCGGCCCGCCGACGCGCAGCACCGCCCGGCTGCCGGCCCGGCTCATCACGCGGCGCATCGACTGCATGGTCACCAGCGCGCCCAGCCCCCAGGCGAGCAGCAGGCCGCCGACGTCCGCCTCGGACAGCCCGAGCTTGTCGGTCAGTGCGGGGATGCGCACGGTCATGGTGCCGACCATCAGGCCGGCGAGGACGAAGGTGAGCACGGCGCCGAAGCGGGCCGTTCTCAGGTCACGGTTCATGGGGACCTCACAGAAGCATCAGCAAGCGGGCAGAACTGAGACCCGGCCGTAGCCGGGTCTTGGGAGGAAAAGGAGGGTGTCGGGAGGTGCGTCTGCTGTTCCGGGCCGCGCCGGTGATTCAGCGCGCGCGCCGTCCAGGCAGGCGTTTCAGCAGGTCAGTCTGTACGAGTTAGCGGCGGCAGCCGGGGACCGGCGCGGCCGGGAGCTTACGAAGGGCGTTTCAGCAGCGCTCGCAGGCGGCCGTCGATCGCACGCAGGTCGTCGTCGCTGTTGAGGTCCGGGTTGTGGCTGGCCACGTCCCAGAGCCCTTCGCAGGCCAGCCGGACGATCTGCGAGGCCACCGGGTCGGGCTCGCCCGCCAGCTCCTCGCTGTGCCAGCGGGCCATGGCTTCACGCAGCGGGGCCAGCAGGTCGATGCTGCCGGACGCGACGGTGACCACGGCCCATCGTCGCAGCCCGCCCTGGCGGATGGCGGCGAGGGTGGCGCCCAGGTAGCGCTCGGTGTAGGTCGCGTCGGGCTGGGCGGCGATGAGGGCGTCGAACTCCTCGATCAGACGCTCCACCATCGCCTTGATCAGCGCTTCCTTGGTGGAGAAGTGGTAGAGGAGCCCGCCCTTGCTCACGCCGGCCCGGTCGGCCACGGCGGAAAGGGTGAGAGCGGTCGAGCCCTGCTCGCTGAGCAGCTCTTCCGCAGCGTCCAGTAGCTCACCCCGCCTCATGCCTCAACTGTACCGTCCGGACGGTACAGTGGCAAACGAGATACCCTTGCCGGGTGAGCAGACCGTCGGCCTATCTCGATCACGCGGCGACCACGCCGATGCTTCCCGAGGCCATCGAGGCCATGACGGAGCAACTCGGCCGGGTCGGCAACGCTTCCTCCCTGCACGCCGCCGGACGCGAGGCCCGCCGGGTGGTGGAGGAATCACGCGAGGCGATCGCCGACGCGCTCGGCGCCCGCCCCAGCGAGGTGGTGTTCACCTCGGGCGGCACCGAGGCCGACAACCTCGCGATCAAGGGCCTGTTCTGGGCGCGGCGGCCCAGGAAACGCCTCCTCATCAGCTCGGTCGAGCACCACGCCGTCCTCGACCCCGCCCAGTGGCTGGCCGACAGCCAGGGCGCCGAGGTCGAGCTGCTGGAGGTCGACGAGACCGGCCGGGTCGCCCCCGAGACGCTGCGCGCCGCCATCGAGCGCGACCCCGGCGACGTCGCCCTGATCAGCGTCATGTGGGCCAACAGCGAGGTCGGCACCATCCAGCCGGTCCGCGTCCTGGCCTCGATCGCCCGCGACCACGGCATCCCGTTCCACACCGACGCCGTGCAGGCGGTCGGGCAGCTGCCCGTGTCGTTCGCCGAGTCCGGCGCCGACGCGCTCACCCTGACCGGCCACAAGATCGGCGGCCCGATGGGCGTCGGCGCGCTGCTGCTGGCCCGCGGCATGACCCCGGTCCCGGTGCAGCACGGCGGCGGCCAGGAGCGCGACGTCCGCTCCGGCACGCTCGACGCGCCCGCCATCGCCGGGCTCGCCGCCGCGGTCCGCGTCGCGGTCAAGGAGCAGGAGGCGATGCACCGCCACCTGTCGGCGCTCCGCGACGACCTCATCGCCCGGGTCCGCCAGGCCGTGCCCGGCGTGGTGCTCAACGGCGACCCCGGCCACCGGCTGCCGGGCAACGCCCACTTCTCCTTCCCCGGCTGCGAGGGCGACGCGCTGCTGATGCTGCTCGACGCCAGGGGAGTGCAGTGCTCGACCGGCTCCGCCTGCTCGGCGGGGGTGGCCCAGCCCTCTCACGTGCTGCTGGCGATGGGCGCGGAGGCGGCGGCGGCCCGGGGCTCGCTCCGCTTCACGCTGGGCCACACCTCCACCCAGGAAGACGTCGACCGCCTCATCGAGGTGCTGCCGGCCGCCGTGGAACGTGCCCGCCGCGCCGGCCTCAGCTGAGCGGTCAGGCCGGGAAGGCCGCCACCGCGCTCCACGACGGGTCCGGGCGGTCAGGCCGGGAAGGCCGCCACCGCGCACCAGGACGGGTCCTAGCGGTCAGGCCAGGAAGGCCGCCACGGCGCTCCACGACGGGTCGGCGCTCACGTCCACCCGTGCCCTGCCCTCTTTCCACGTGGCGGCGAGCTCCTTGAGCGCCGCCGCGGCGTCGCTCTCCTCGTCGGCGTACACGTGCATGACCCGGCGGCGCTCGGCGCTCAGGTGGACGGCCAGCACCGCGTCGTCGCCCAGCGCGCCCAGCAGCTCGCCGAGCCGTTCCTCGAACGTGCGCAGCGCCGCCAGCGACTCGCCCTGCGGCAGCCCGTCCTGGTCTTTGACCCGGTACGGCAGGGTGATGGCGATGTGCTGGTCGAGCAGCGGATAGTCGACGGGCCGCAGCGGATAGCGGGCCGAGGCGACCAGCGGCGCCCCGCTCGCCGTCCGGCCCTCCAGTGTGGCCCACTGCCCGGTCTCCCAGTCGCCCGCCACGTCGGCCACCACCGCGGGCAGGTGGACGGCGGGCACGGCGTCCATCGGCGGTGCGGCGGCGGCGGTGATCTCGCCCACCCACCGGGCCACCTCGTCCTCGCCGAGCAGCCGGTCGAGCGCCAGCAGCGTGGCGTCCATCCGCGAGCTCTCGTCGAGCTCGCCGAAGATCGGATGGTACGCGGCCACGTCGACCCGCAGCGCCCCGCGCGGCACCCGCAGCCCGAGCACCAGCTTGTCCATCCCGAACTCGATCCCGCCCGCCTCCAGCGTCACCGCACCGGGGTCGGCGCTCGCCCGGCGCGACGGGTGGAACTCCCACAGCAGGTCGGCGGCCGGCGCCCCGCGCGCCCAGCGGTGGGCCAGCGAGCGCAGCTCGGCGTCGCCCGCGGCCGTCACGACCAGCGCGTGCGCCGCCTCGCCGCCCGGGGCCAGCTCCCACACCAGATCCGCGTGGATCTCCGCCACCGCGGGGCCGAGCAGCTCCGCCATCTTGCCGCTCTCCCCGGCCGCCACCGCCGCGTCCAGCTCCGGCCTGGCGCTCTCCCACCACTGCCAGAACCCCGCCACCCGCTCACCCGGGCCGGCACCCTCGTCTTGGCTCTTGCGCCCGAACAGTCGCATGGATGAATCCTGGCAGACCGTGCGCCCGCTCCGCGCACCCGTGCACGCCCGAGCGGACAGTACCCTGGAACGGTCATGGGACTGCGTGTGCTTGCCGCCATGTCGGGCGGCGTCGACTCCGCCGTGGCCGCCGCCCGGATCGCCGAGGCCGGTCACGACGTCACTGGTGTCCATCTGGCCCTGTCCGCGAACCCCCAATCCCACCGCACCGGGGCCAGGGGCTGCTGCACGATCGAGGACTCGCGCGACGCCAGGCGGGCGGCCGACGTCATCGGCATCCCGTTCTACATCTGGGACATGGCCGAACGTTTCCAGCGCGACGTGGTCGAGGACTTCGTGGCCGAGTACGCGGCCGGCCGCACGCCCAACCCGTGCCTGCGGTGCAACGAGAAGATCAAGTTCGCCGCGGTGCTCGACCGGGCGCTGGCGCTCGGCTTCGACGCGGTCGCGACCGGCCACCACGCCCGGCTGGTCGACGGGGTGCTGTCCAGGAGCGTCGACCCGGCCAAGGACCAGTCGTACGTGCTCGGGGTCCTCACCCGCGAGCAGCTGGCTCACGCGATCTTCCCGCTGGGCGACTCCACCAAGGCCGAGGTGCGCGAGGAGGCCGCCAGGCGCGGGCTGACTGTCGCCGACAAGCCCGACAGCCACGACGTCTGCTTCATCGCCGACGGCGACACCCGCGGCTTCCTGGCCAAGCGGCTGGGCGCGGCGGAGGGGCCGATCGTGGACGAGTCCGGCGAGGTGGTCGGCAGCCACCAGGGCGCCCACGGGTTCACCGTCGGCCAGCGCAAGGGCCTGCGCATCGACCGGCCCGCGCCCGACGGCAGGCCGCGCTACGTGCTGTCGATCGAGCCGGTGTCCAACACGGTCACGGTCGGGCCGCGCTCGGCGCTGCAGGTCACCCGCATCTCCTGCGTGCGCCCGGTGTGGAACGGCCCCGGCGTCCGCGACGACCTCACCGTGCAGCTGCGCGCGCACGGCGAGGTGTACGGGTGCTCTTTCGAGGAGCGCGACGGCGGCCTGGTCATCGAGCTCGACCGGCCCGCCACCGGCGTCGCGGCCGGTCAGGCGGCGGTGCTCTACTCGGGGCGGACGGTCATCGGGTCGGCCACGATCGAGTCGGCCGCGTGAGGGCCCGGAGCTCGATCGAGCCGCCCACGATCGAGTCGGCCGCGTAAGGGCCCGGAGCCCGATCGAGCCGGCCGCGTGACGGCCTAGAGGTCGATCGACTCGCCCACGGGCAGCCGCCGCATGTCGGCCTTCTGCGCCTCCGACTCCATCCGCAGCCAGTTGTCCACCAGGCCGAGCCCGATGTCGTTGAGCAGCCCGTCGTGGGTCGACAGCGCCCGCGCCGGCCGGATCGTACGCAGATACTCGACCATCTCCACGAGTTTCAGCCACGGCGCGTTGGTCGGCACCAGCAGGGTCTCCACCTCGACGCCGGGCACCGTGAGCGCGTCCCCGGGGTAGAACAGCCCGCCGTCGAGCAGGAAGCCGACGTTCTGCACGATGGGCAGGTCGGGGTGGTTCTTCAGGTGCCACTCGCCGAACACGTCCACCCGGAACCCAGCCGCCTCGAAGTCGTCGCCGTGCCGTACCACGCTGACCTTCAGCGGCAGGTGGGCCAGCTCGGCGGCGACGGCCTCGCACGTCCACACCTCCAGGTCGGGGGAGGCGGCGGCGAGCCGGTCGACGTCCAGGTGGTCGGGGTGCTGGTGGGTGATGAGCACCGCGTCGGCGCCGTCGAGCACCGGGTCACGGGTGAACGTGCCGGGGTCGACGACGAGGACCTTCCCGTCCTTCTCCAGCCGTACGCAGGCGTGCCCGTACTTCGTGAGCTTCATCCGTCACCTCCGAGGAGCCCCCGCCTCCGGACGGGGGAGGAACCGGACCCCTGCCCCAGCCGGACGGGGGCAGGCGTGGCACACCCTACGCTGGTGCCCATGCTGACGTGGGGAGCCACCGGGGTCGGGTCGCATCCCGGCGACGATCATCTTGAGGCGCTGCGGGTCGTGTTCGGGGAGGTGCCGGGGCTGCCGTACCTGCCGGAGCTGCCGGCGCGCGGGGTCGGCGCCGACCTGGTGGGGCGGACGGCCGGGCTCCTGGTCGACCTGCCGGTGGAGGTGCGGCCGTCGGGCTGGCGGCTGGTCGGGCGGCCGGGCCGCGACCACCAGCGCGCGGTCGACCACCTGCGGCGCGACCTCGACGGGCTGGAGGAGATCGCCCACGGCTACGAGGGGCCGCTGAAGGTGCAGGTCTGCGGGCCGTGGACGCTGGCGGGCGCGATCGAGCTGCGCCACGGCGACAAGGTGCTGTCCGACGCGGGCGCGGTGCGCGACCTGGCCGCCTCGCTGGCGCAGGGCGTCGCCGACCACTGCGCCGAGGTGCGGCGGCGGCTGCCCGGCGTCACCGACCTGGTGCTCCAGCTCGACGAGCCGGGGCTGCCCGGGGTGCTGGCGGGCACGGTCCCGACCGCGTCCGGGTTCGGGCGGCTGCCAGCCGTGGAGGAGTGGCCGGTGGAGGAGTCGCTGCTGGCCTTCCCCGGCGCGGTGGTCCACTGCTGTGCCCGTTCCGTCCCGTACGCGCTGCTGCGCAGGGCGGGCGTGCGGGCCGTGTCGGTGGACGCGGCGCTGATCGCGCGGCGGGACGAGGAGGAGATCGGCGAGCTGGCCGAGGCAGGCGTCGGGCTGCTGCTGGGGGTGGTGCCCGCGACCGACGCGCGGCTGGGCGCGTCGTCGGCGGTCGCCGCGCCCGCTCTGGAGCTGTGGAAGCGGCTCGGGTTCGGGCCGGAGGAGCTGTCCGGCAAGGTCGTGCTCACGCCCGCCTGCGGTCTGGCCGGGGCCTCGCCCGCCTACGCCAGGGCGGCGCTGGCCGCCTGCCGGAAGGCCGCTCAGGTCGTCGCGGACGATCCCGCGCGCGACCTGCAGAATTGACGGTGCCGCGCGATACCGTTCCGCGAGGGCTGGTAGCGACGGCCCGGGGTTCGCAACGGGAAGGAGACGCCGTGACCGAGCAGGGGGACGTGCCGGCGCGTCAGCGGCATGCAGAGCTGAGCGAGCTGGTCGAGGAGGCGCGTTACCGCTACTACGTCGAAGACGCGCCGACGGTCAGCGACGCGCAGTTCGACGCCTGGTTCCAGGAGCTGCTGGAGCTGGAGAAGGCCCATCCTGAGCTGCAGACGCCCGACTCGCCGACGCAGAAGGTCGGCGCGCCGGTCTCGGGCGAGTTCGCCAAGGTGAGCCACCTGGCCCGGATGGAGAGCCTCGACAACGTCTTCGACGCCGAGGGCCTGACGAGCTGGCTGACCAGGGCGGAGCGGCTGGCCGAAGGCGACCCGGGCCCGTACCTCTGCGAGCTGAAGATCGACGGGCTGGCCATCGCGCTGGTCTACCGCGACGGCAGGCTGGAGCGCGCCGCCACCCGCGGCGACGGCCGCATCGGCGACGACGTCACCGCCAACGTCCGCACGATCCGCGACATCCCGCACCGGCTCACCGGCGACGACGTGCCCAGCCTGGTCGAGGTGCGCGGCGAGGTCTACATCCCGGTCGACGACTTCAAGCGGCTCAACGAGCAGCTGGTCGAGGAGGGCAAGCCGCCGTTCGCCAACCCGCGCAACTCCGCCGCGGGCACGCTCCGGCAGAAGGACCCGCGCGTGACCGCCAGCCGGCCGCTCCACATGCTGGTGCACGGCGTGGGCGTCTGGGAGGGGGCGGCCGAGCCGACGTCGCAGTCGGAGGTGTACGAGCGGCTGCGCGGTTTCGGGCTGCCCGTGAGCGACCTCTACAAGGTGGTCGGCGGCCTCGACGAGATCAACGCGTACATCGAGTACTACCGCGAGCACCGTCACGACCCCGCCTACGAGATCGACGGCGTGGTCGTGAAGGTCGACCGGTTCCGCATCCAGCGCGAGCTGGGCTCGACCTCGCGGGCGCCGCGCTGGGCGATCGCCTACAAGTACCCGCCCCAGGAGGTCAACACCAAGCTGCTCGACATCCAGGTCGGCGTGGGCCGCACCGGCCGGGTGACGCCGTTCGGCGTGATGGAGCCGGTCGTGGTGTCGGGCTCGACGGTGACGCGGGCCACCCTCCACAACGCCGCGATCGTGGAGAAGAAGGGCGTGCTCATCGGCGACACGGTGATCCTGCGCAAGGCCGGTGACGTCATCCCCGAGATCATCGGCCCGGTGATCGCGCTGCGCGACGGCACCGAGCGGGCCTTCACCATGCCCACCCACTGCCCGGAGTGCGGCACCGAGCTGGCCTACGAGCAGGAGGGCGACGCCGACCTGCGCTGCCCGAACGCGCGCGGCTGCCCCGCGCAGATCCGCGAGCGCCTCTACTTCGCCGCCCACCGCAACGCGCTCGACATCCGGGGCTTGGGCTACGTCGCCGCGACCGCGCTCACCCAGCCGGTGCCGCCGCAGGAGCCGGCGGTGCGCACCGAGGCCGACCTGTTCGACCTCACCCTCGACAAGCTGGTGCCGATCAGGTCCGTCGTCCGCGACCAGGACTCGGGGCTGCCCAAGATCGACCCCAAGACCGGCGAGGAGAAGGTCGTCTCGCTCTTCTCCAACCAGGACGGCAACCCCAGCCAGGCGGCCCACCAGCTCATCGCCGAGCTCGACCGGGTCAAGCGGGAGGCGCCGCTCTGGCGGGTGCTGGTCGCGCTCTCCATCCGCCACGTCGGCCCGCCCACCGCGCAGAAGCTGGCCGCCGAGATGCGGTCCATCGACGCGATCATGAACGCGACCGAGGAGGAGCTGGCCGCGGTCGAGGACATCGGCCCCCGGATGGCGGCCACCATCAAGGAGTGGTTCCAGGTCGACTGGCACCGCGAGATCGTCGAGCGGTGGCGGCGCGCGGGCGTCCGCATGGAGGAGGAGGCGCCGGCCGAGTCGGCGCTGCCCCAGACGCTGGAGGGGCTGACGTTCGTGGTCACCGGCACGCTCCCCGACCACACCCGCGAGGAGGCGGGCGCCGAGCTGACCGCCAGGGGCGGCAAGGTGACCGGCTCGGTGTCGAAGAAGACCTCGTTCCTCATCGCGGGTGAGAACGCCGGGTCGAAGTACGACAAGGCCGTGAGCCTCAAGATCCCGATCCTGACCGCCGAGGGCTTCGCGGTCCTGCTCGAACGCGGGCCGGAGGCGGCGGCGGAGCTGGCCGTCACGCCCGAAGAGTAATCCTTGGGAAGTTTCTGCGGATACACGGCGTTGACCAGGTAACTACAGAGGGTGCGTGCGCGGCCGGGAGGAGATGTGACGGAACGTACGCACTTGGCTTCGAGAAGTGGGTTATGGTCGTACCCTCCCATAGTGACCTCATGGGGGTTCCGTTAACGATGACTGACCCGACCGACACTCGCGACACCGGGCCACGCGCCGGGACGCCCCTGTGGGCCTTCCTCGCGGGCGTCACTCTGATCGGCTTCACCGCGCTCGTCGTCGCCGTGCTGCGGCTGGACCCCGGCCCGCTGACCGAACTCGTCCGCACCCCGCTGTTCTGGGTGCTCGCCGTGCTGGTCGTGCTGGGCGAGCTGCGGCCGGTCATGGTGTCCTCGGCGACGGCGGTGGGCGGCACGTACCCCTCGGCCATGTTCACCTTCGCCGCGCTGCTCCACTTCGGGCTGCCCGTGGCCGTGCTCATGCAGGCCGCGGCCGTCGCCGTCAACGGCATCGCCACCCGCAAGGCCTGGCACCGGGTGATGTTCAACATCGCCCAGTCGGCGCTCGCGCTCACCGCCGCCGCCGTCGTGATCGGCGCGTTCGGCCACGCGCCCAGCCCCGCCGCGCCGTGGGTGCCGGACGGGTCCGACCTGCTCGCCATCGGGCTGTCCGGGCTCGCCTA
Source organism: Nonomuraea sp. NPDC049649 (assembly GCF_040675175.1). Lineage (NCBI taxonomy): Bacteria > Bacillati > Actinomycetota > Actinomycetes > Streptosporangiales > Streptosporangiaceae > Nonomuraea > Nonomuraea sp. NPDC049649. Next base: position 503,493 of record NZ_JBFAOH010000001.1, on the reverse strand, counting down.
CTTCACCACCAGGGCCGTCCTCGTCTGCGGCGCCGTCGCCCTGCACGAGCGCCGCTCGATCCTGCGCGTGCTGCGCGCCTCGGTCGGGCCGCAGGCCCTGGTGTACGCCGGGCTGCTCGGGCTGGCGCCCCTGGTCGTCGTCGTGATGAACCACTCGCCCGGGCTGGTGCCGCTCTTCGTGGCGCCGCTCGCGGCCGTCTACTTCACCGCCACGCTCTCCATGCGCCGCGACCACCAGGCGCTCCACGACGAGCTGACCGGGCTGCCCAACCGCAAGCTCCTCGTCGTCAGCACCGAGGAGGCGCTGGCCGAGGCCCGCCACGACGAGCGGGTCGGCCTGCTCCTGCTCGACCTCGACCGGTTCAAAGAGGTCAACGACACCATGGGCCACCCGGTCGGCGACCGGCTGCTGCAGCTCGTCGCCCACCGGCTCACCCACTCGGTGCGGCCCGGCGACGTGGTGGCGCGGCTCGGCGGCGACGAGTTCGCCGTGCTGCTGCCGTCCATCAGGGACGCGCACGCCGCCCGCGAGGTGGCCGCCCGGCTGCGGGCCGCGCTCACCGAGCCGGTCCGGCTCGAAGGCATGTCGTTCGACCTCGACGGCTCCGTCGGCATCGCTCTCTACCCCGACCACGCGCCCGACTTCGAGCTGCTGCTCCAGCGCGCCGACGTGGCGATGTACCTGGCCAAGGAGGGCCGCAGCGGGGTCGAGATCTACCAGCCGGAGAAGGACCGCAACTCGCCCGAACGGCTCAGCCTGCTGGGCGACCTGCGCCGCGCCATCGACGGCGGCGAGCTGTGCCTGCACTACCAGCCCAAGGTCGCCCTGGTCGGCGGGGCCGTCTCCGGGGTCGAGGCGCTGCTGCGCTGGCACCACCCGGTCCACGGGCCCATCGCGCCGTCCGACTTCATCCCGCTGGCCGAGCAGTCCTACCTGATGCGCCAGCTCACCGCCTACGTCATCGACGAGGCCCTGGAGCAGGCCGCCCGCTGGTGGCACACCGGCCTGCGGGTGCAGATCTCGGTCAACATCTCCGCCCGCGACCTGCTCGACTCGGCCCTGCCCGAGCAGCTCGAAGCGGGCCTGACCCGGCTCCGGCTGCCGCCCGCCGCCATCCAACTGGAGGTCACCGAGCGCATCCTGACCGGCGAGCAGGCCTACACCCAGGAGACCATCAAGGCCCTGGCCGTGCTCGGCGTCCCGCTCGCGCTCGACGACTTCGGCACGGGCTACTCGTCGCTCATCCGGCTGCAGCGGCTGGCGATCTCCGAGGTGAAGATCGACTCGTCCTTCGTGAGCCGGATGGCCGAGTCCGCCGACGACGAGCGGATCGTCCGCTCCATCGTCGACCTGGTCCGCTCGCTGGGCCTGCGGTCGGTGGCGGAGGGCGTCGAGTCCGAGGCGGCGGCGCTGCGGCTCGCCGAGATCGGGTGCGATCTGGGGCAGGGATGGCTGTTCTGCGAGCCGATGCCGGCCGCCGACGCCACCGCCTGGCTGAGAGAGCGTTTCTCGGCCGTACAGGAGCTCGGGTACGGTCTGCAGCCCGAGGTGACGCAGCGCGCCTGAGACCGCGAATGTGTCCAGGGTGTTAACGGTTCTGAGGCCGTCCGTCAAGGCCCCTAGGATGTGAGTGTCCAAACTCCATCCACGAAACGGGTTCAACGACTCATGTCCGCCATAACCCGCGACGAGGTCGCGCATCTGGCCCGGTTGTCCAGGCTGGCGCTCACCGACGAAGAGCTCGACCACTACGCCACGCAGCTCGGTGACATCATCGAGTCGGTCGCGAAGGTGGCCGAGGTCGCCGCCGAGGACGTGCCGCCATCGTCGCACGCTCTGCCTCTGACCAATGTCTTCCGTCCCGACGAGGTGCGACAGTCTCTGACGCCCGAGCAGGCGCTTTCCGGGGCGCCCGCCGTCGAGGACGACCGCTTCCGGGTGCCGCGCATCCTCGGGGAGGAGGAATGAGCCTGATCCGCAAGACCGCCGCCGAGCTCGGCGCGATGATCGCCGCCCGTGAGGTGTCCGCCACCGAGGTGGCCGAGGCGCACCTGGACCGGATGGCCGAGGTAGAGCCCCAGGTCCAGGCGTTCCTGCACGTCGACCGCGAGACCACGCTGGAGCAGGCGGCCGCCGTCGACGCCCGGCTGCGCGCTGGCGAGCAGCTCGGGCCGCTGGCCGGGGTGCCCGTCGCGCACAAGGACCTCTTCACCACCCGCGACATGCCGACCACGGCCGCGTCCAAGATGCTCGAAGGCTGGCGCCCGCCCTACGACGCGACCGTCACCCGGCGGCTGCGCGAGGCCGGGCTGGTCATCCTGGGCAAGACCAACATGGACGAGTTCGCGATGGGCTCCTCCACGGAGAACTCGGCCTACCACGTCACCCGCAACCCGTGGGACCTGACCCGGGTGCCCGGCGGCTCGTCGGGCGGCTCCAGCGCCTCCGTGGCCGCCTACGAGGCGCCGCTGGCGACCGGCACCGACACCGGCGGCTCGATCCGCCAGCCCGCCGCTGTCACCGGCATCGTCGGCGTGAAGCCCACCTACGGCGGCTCGTCCCGCTACGGCGTGATCGCGTTCGCCAGCTCGCTCGACACGCCGGGCCCGTTCGCCCGCAACGTGCTCGACGCCGCACTGCTCCACGAGGCGTTCTCCGGCCACGACCCGATGGACTCGACGTCGATCGACGCCCCGGTGCCGTCCGTCGTCGAGGCCGCCCGCAACGGCGACGTCGCGGGCATGCGGATCGGCGTCATCAAGGAGTTCTCCGCCGGCGAGGGCGCCCAGCCCGGCGTGCTGGCCCGGTTCAACGAGACCGTCCAGCTGCTGGAGTCGCTCGGCGCCAAGGTCGTCGAGGTGTCGTGCCCGTCGTTCGAGACCGCCCTGCCGGCCTACTACCTGATCGCGCCGTCGGAGTGCTCCTCCAACCTGGCCCGCTTCGACGCCATGCGCTACGGCCTGCGTGTCGGCGACGACGGCACCCGCAGCGCCGAGGAGGTCATGGCGCTGACCCGGGCCGCCGGGTTCGGGCCGGAGGTCAAGCGGCGCATCATGCTCGGCACGTACGCGCTGTCCAGCGGCTACTACGACGCCTACTACGGGCAGGCGCAGAAGGTCCGCACGGTGATCGCCCGCGAGTTCGAGGCCGCCTTCCACCAGGTCGACGTGCTCGTCTCGCCGACGACGCCGACGACGGCGTTCCCGATCGGCGAGCGCGTCGACGACCCGATGGCGATGTACCTCGCCGACCTCTACACGGTCCCGGCCAACATGACGGGCAACGCGGCCATCTCGGTGCCGTGCGGCCTGGCCGACGAGGACGGCATGCCGGTCGGCCTGCAGATCATGGCCCCGGTCCTGGGCGACGACCGCTGCTACCGGGTCGGCGCCGCCGTGGAGCGGGCGCTGGAGAGCCGCTGGGGCGGCAGCCTGCTGGCCAAGGCCCCGGCGCTCTAGGAGCTGGTTCGAATGCGATCTGAACTGAGGACCTCATCATGACTGTCGAGACGGCCATGCCGTACGACGAGGCGATCGAGCGCTTCGAGCCGGTGCTCGGGCTTGAGACCCACGTCGAGCTGGGCACCGAGTCGAAGATGTTCTGCGGCTGCAAGACCACGTTCGGGGCGCCGCCCAACTCGCAGGTCTGCCCGACCTGCCTGGCGCTGCCGGGGTCGCTGCCCGTGGCCAACGCCAAGGCGATCGAGTCGACGATCAGGATCGGCCTGGCGCTGAACTGCTCCATCGCCGAATGGTGCCGCTTCGCCCGGAAGAACTACTTCTATCCGGACATGCCGAAGAACTACCAGATCTCCCAGTACGACGAGCCGCTCTGCTTCGACGGCTACCTCGACCTGGAGATCGACGGCGAGACCGTGCGCATCGAGATCGAGCGCGTCCACCTGGAGGAGGACACCGGCAAGTCCACCCACATGGGCGGCTCCGCCGGCCGCATCCACGGCGCCGACTACTCGATCGTCGACTACAACCGGGCCGGCATCCCGCTGGTCGAGATCGTCACCAAGCCGATCCCCGGCACCGGGAAGCTCGCGCCCGAGGTGGCCAAGGCCTACGTCACCGAACTGCGCGAGATCATGCGCACGCTGGGCGTCTCCGACGTGCGCATGGAAGAGGGCTCGCTGCGCTGCGACGTCAACGTCTCGCTCATGCCCCGCGGCGGCTCCGAGTGGGGCACCCGCACCGAGACCAAGAACGTCAACTCGCTGCGCAGCGTCGAGCGCGCGGTGCGCGGCGAGATCGAACGGCAGGCCGCGATCCTCGCCGCCGGCGGCCGGATCGTCCAGGAGACCCGCCACTTCCACGAGGACACCGGCACCACCACGTCCGGCAGGTCCAAGGAGGAGGCGCAGGACTACCGCTACTTCCCCGAGCCCGACCTGGTGCCGATAGCGCCGGACCCGGCCTGGGTGGAGGAGCTGAAGGCCACGCTGCCCGAGCTGCCGTCGGTCAAGCGCAAGCGCCTGCAGGCCGAGTGGGGGCTGTCCGACCTCGACATGCAGGCCATGCACAACGCCGACGCCATCGACCTGGTGGAGGCCACGGTCACCGCGGGCGCGCCCCCGGCCGACGCGCGCAAGTGGTGGATGGGCGAGCTGGCCCGCCGCGCCAACGAGTCCGGCCGGGCGCTGGCCGACCTGCCGATCACGCCGCGCCAGGTGGCCCGGGTGACCGAGCTGGTCGCCTCCGGCGAGCTCAACGACAAGCTGGCCCGCGAGGTGCTGGAAGGCGTGCTCGCCGGCGAGGGCACGCCGGACGAGGTCGTCGACAAGCGCGGCCTGAAGATCGTCAGCGACGACGGCGAGCTGGCGGCGATGATCGACGAGGTGCTGGCGAAGAACGCCGACGCCGCCGACAAGGTGCGCTCCGGCAAGATCGCCGCGGTCGGCGCGCTGGTCGGCGGGGTGATGAAGGCCAGCCGCGGCAAGGCCGACGCCGCCCGCGCCCGCCAGCTCATCCTGGAGAAGCTGGGCGTCTCCGAGTAACTGGAGACTCCGGGTAGCTGGAGAAGCCGGGCGTCTCCGAGTAGTTGGAGATGCCGGGCGTTTCCGAGTAGGTTCTCGGCCCCGCCCCCGCCCGGGGGCGGGGCCTAGGACGATCTGCGCACCCCGTCCTAGGACCGTGGCCGGAGGTCACGGGGGCGGGGCGCGTCTAGCCTCGGCGCTGTGAAGAAGACTTCTGCACTGACGACCGGCCTCGTGGCGATGGTCGCGCTCGTGGCCTTCGAGTACGTGGCGGTCGCGGTCGCCATGCCCGTGGTCGCCGCCGAGCTGGGCGGCAAGGAGCTGTACGGGCTGGCGTTCAGCAGCGCGCTGGCCGCCGGGGTGGTCGGCACGGTGCTCGGCGGCCGGTGGGCCGACCTGCGCGGGCCGCTCGCGCCGCTGTGGACGGGCGCGGCCGCGTTCATCGCCGGATTGGTGATGGCGGGCCTGGCGCAGGCCATGGAGGTGCTGATCGCCGGGCGGCTGATCCAGGGCTTCGGCGGCGCGCTGGTGAACGTGGCGCTGTACGTGGTGGTGGCCCGGGTCTATCCCGAGGAACAGCATCCCCGGGTGTTCTCGCTGTTCGCGACCGCGTGGGTGGTGCCGTCGATGGCGGGCCCGGGGGTGGTCGGCGCGATCACGGAGACGATCGGCTGGCGCTACGTGTTCCTGCTGGTGCCGTTCCTGACCGTGGCGGCCGGGGCGGTGCTGGCGCGCGGGCTGGCCGGTCAGCCGGTCCAAGGCGGTCAGCGTTCCGACGCGCCCGGGCTGGCGGGCAAGGTCGCGTGGGCGGCGGTGACGGCCGTGGCCGCGGGTCTCATGCAGTACGGGAGCGACGGCCGGTTCCCGCTGCTGGCGATCGGGCTGGTGGTGCTGGCCGTGGCGCTGCCCAGGCTGCTGCCGGCCGGGACGCTGAGGGCGGCCAGGGGGCTGCCGGCCGTGGTCGGCCTGCGCGGGCTGGCCTGCGGGGCGTTCCTCGCGGCCGAGGTGATGGTGCCGCTCATGCTGGTCGAGGAGCGCGGCATGTCGCCGTTCACCGCCGGGCTCGCGATCAGCGGTGGCGCGGTGACCTGGGCGTTCGCCTCCTGGCTGCAGGGGCGTGAGGTGTTCGGCCGGAGTACGAACCTCTGGCTGGGCTCGGTGGCGCTGTCGGCGGGCATCGTGGCAATGGGGGCGCTGACGTTCCCCGCGGTGCCGGTGCTGATGGCCTACCCGGCGTGGGTCGCGGCCGGGTTCGGCATGGGGCTGATCTATCCGACGCTGTCGGTGCTCACGCTGGAGCTGTCGGCGCCCGGCGAGACGGGCGAGAACAGCGGGGCGCTGCAGCTGGGCGAGTCGGTGTTCTCGGTGGTGGCCGTCGCCGTCACCGCCGCGCTGTTCAACGCGGCGGGCTCGGCCTATTGGACGGTGTTCGCCACCGCCCTGGCCCTGTCGACGGCGGGGCTCCTGCTGGTGCCCCGCACCGGCCGCGCCCCCGTCCCGGCCGGGACCGAGGTGCGCGAGGCCGCCCCGACGGCATGAATCCGACGGCATAAAAAGTTCTCCGTACGAGCGGCGGCCACGTACGGAGCGGTTTTGAGGAGTTCTCCGTACGAGCGGCCACGTACGGAACGGTTTTGAGGAGGGGAGGGGAGGCGCGGCCCCCGTGGCCGCGCCTCCCCGCTCAGTCCTCCTGCGAGACCGGCAGCGGCGTCATCCGCCGCCGGGCCATGAAGTGCCGCAGCAGCGGCGTCAGCAGGGCCAGCAGCGACAGCAGGAGCAGCGCCACCGCGACCGGGCTGCGCACCAGCACGGTCACGTCCCCGGCGCCGATCGCCAGCGCCCGGCGGAGCTGGATCTCCGCCATCGGCCCGAGGATCATGCCGATCACCGCGGGGGCGACCGGCAGCCCGAACCGCCGCATGGCGAACCCCAGCAGCCCGAGAATGAACAGCACCACGAGGTCCACCGCGCTGGCGTTCAGCGCGTAGGTGCCGAGCGCGGCGAAGGTGATGATCCCGCTGTAGAGGTACGGGCGAGGGATCCGCAGCAGCTTGGCCCAGATCGGCGCCAGCGGCAGGTTGAGCACGAGCAGCATCGTGTTGCCGATGAACAGCGACGCGATCAGGGCCCACACCAGCGCCGGGTTGTGGTCGAACAGCTGCGGGCCGGGCTGCAGCCCGTACTGCTGGAAGGCCGCCAGCATGATCGCCGCCGTGGCCGAGGTGGGCAGCCCCAGCGTGAGCAGCGGCACGAGCGTGCCCGCCGCCGAGGCGTTGTTGGCCGCCTCCGGCCCGGCCACGCCCTCGATCGCGCCCTTGCCGTACTCCTCCTTGGCCACGCCGCGGGCCAGCTTCCGTTCCGCCGCGTACGACAGGAACGTGGGGATCTCGGCCCCGCCGCCCGGCAGCGCGCCGAACGGGAAGCCCAGCGCGGTGCCGCGCAGCCACGGCCGCCACGACCGGGACCAGTCGGAGCGGCCCATCCAGGCCCGCCCGACTGGCACCACGTCCGGCGGCGCGTGCCGCAGCCGCGAGGCCACGTACAGCGCCTCGCCCAGCGCGAACAGCCCGACGGCGACGATCACCACGTCGATGCCGTCGAGGAGCTGCGGGATGCCGAGCGTGAGCCGCGCCTGCCCGGTCTGCTGGTCGATGCCGATCAGCCCGACCACCAGGCCGAGCCCGAGCGAGGCCAGCCCGCGCACCACCGACCGGGACAGCACCGACGACACCGCGGTGAAGGCCAGGATGGCCAGCGCGAAGTAGTCCTCCGGGCCGAACGAGATCGCGAAGCTCACCACGGCCGGCGCGGCGACCACGAGCAGCGCGGTGGCGATCGTGCCCGCGATGAACGAGCCGATGGCCGCGGTGGCCAGCGCCTGGGAGGCCCGGCCGCGCTTGGCCATCTTGTTGCCCTCCAGCGCGGTGATCATGGAGGACGACTCGCCGGGCGTGTTGAGCAGGATGGACGTGGTCGAGCCGCCGTACATGCCGCCGTAGTAGATCCCGGCGAACATGATGAACGCGCTGGCCGGCGGCACCGTGAAGGTGATCGGGAGCAGCAGCGCCACCGTCATCGCGGGCCCGATGCCGGGCAGCACGCCGACCAGGGTGCCGAGTGTGACGCCGACGAGCGCGTACAGCAGGTTGACAGGAGTCATCGCGGCGGCGAACCCGTCGAGCAGCAGCCCCAGCGACTCCACTCAGATCACCCCCGCCAGCGGCCCGGCGGGCAGCCTGACGCCCAGCCCCTGGACGAACAGCAGGTACGTGCTGACCGCGACCACCACGGCGATCACGGCCGCGCGGACCTTCTGCCGGGCGCCGAGCGCCACCGACAGCCCGAAGAACAGCAGGCTCGCCGCGATGACCCAGCCGAGCGGGTCCAGCAGCGCGGTGAAGGCGAGGAAGATGCCGCTCACCAGGCCGACGGAGCGCCAGTCGGCGGGCGCGTCGGCGTCCACGTCCTCGCTCTCCTCGGGGTCGGCCCGCCCGCCGCGCAGCACGTCGGCCACGTAGAACAGGCCGATCAGGATCATCGCGCCGCCGACCAGCATGGGGAAGAACCGCGGCCCCAGCCCGAGCTGGGAGGCCGCGGCCGACACGTCGAGCGTCCCCACGACGACGAACCCGCCGAGGCCGAGCACCACCAGCGCCAGCCCCAGTTCGGGCCGCCACCGGGGGCGCTTCTTCGCCTCCTGGGAAGAGGACATCAGGACACGAGCCCCATCTCGGCGATGATGCCCTTGACCCGGGTCTCCTCGGAGCGCAGGTAGTCGGTGAACTCCTGGCCGGTCATGAACGCGTCGATCCAGCCGTTCTTGGCCACCGCGTCCTTCCAGGTCTGCGAGTCGTGCATCTTGGTCACCAGGTCGGTGAGTGCCGTGACGTCCTCGTCGGACAGGCCGGCGGGGGCCACGAAGCCGCGCCAGTTGGCCAGCTCCACGTCCAGGCCGCCCTCCTTGAGGGTGGGCGCGTCCACGTCGGGCAGCCGCTCGCCGGAGGTGACGCCGAGCGCGCGCAGCTTGCCGGACTTGATGTGCTCGGCGAACTCGCTGACGCCCGAGACGCCGATCGTGACCTTGTTGCCGAGCAGCGCGTTGAGCGCCTCGCCGCCGCCGGAGTGCGCGATGTAGTTGACCTGCTTGGGGTCGATTCCCGCGGCCTTTGCCATGAGCCCGGCCACGATGTGGTCGGTGCCGCCGGCCGACCCGCCCGCGACGGACACCTTGGCCGGGTCGGCCTTCCAGGCGTCCACCAGGTCCTGCAGCGACTGGAGCGGGGACTCCGCCGGGACCACGACGATCTCGTACTCCTCGGTCAGCTTGGCGATCGGCGTCGTCTCGGCCAGCGTGACGTCGGACTGGTTCTGCTCGATGGCGCCGACCATGACCAGGCCCATCGTCATCAGCAGGTCGCCGTTGCCCTTCTCGCCGGCGAGCTGGGCCAGCCCGATCGTGCCGCCGGCTCCGGGCACGTTGTAGACCTCGACGCTCCGGCCGGGGTCGACGGACTTCAGCGCCTGCTCGGCGGTGCGTGAGGTCTGGTCCCAGCCGCCTCCGGGCGAGGCGGGGGCCATGATGCGCAGGGTGCTGGTGCCGCCGCCGGCGCCGCCGTTGCCGCAGCCGGTGAGCGCGGCGACGGAGAGCGCCGCGAGCGCGGCGAAGATGCGCAGACGCATGATCACTCCAGGGGGTTCTTTCACGTTCTTGATCCCTGGATCGTGGGGGCCCGGCACCGCCGCGTCGAGACTTTGCAGGTAGCGGTCGTAATGGTCGTATTGGTCGCAACCGGCCTGTGACCTGGTGCTGTTTGCATGAGCCGGGTGAGACTCGGCACCCAGCTGTTCGCGCTCCAGATGGCGATCGTGCTGCTCGCCGTCGGGAGCACCGCCGCCGTGTGGGCGCAGCACACCCGCAACCAGTACGACTCGCGTTACGAGCAGCGGGCGCTGGCCATCGCGCAGTCGGTCGCCGCCCTGCCCCAGGTCCGCGAGGCGTTCAAGCTGCCCCGGCCGGAGAGCGTGCTGCAGCCGCTCGCGCTGAGCGTGCAGGAGACCACCGGCGCCGACTACGTGGTCATCGCCAACGCCGACCAGGTCCGTTACGCCCACCCCAACGCCTCGCTCATCCGTCAGCGGCTGTCCACCGACGGCAGCTACGTGCTGACCACCGGCCACGACTGGGTGGGCACCCAGAAGGGCACGATCGGCACCACCGTCCGCGGCAAGACCCCGGTACGGGACGAGTACGGCGAGGTCATCGGCCTGGTCTCGGTCGGCGTGCTGGAGACCACGGTCATCGGCGAGGTGGCCCAGGCCCTGCCGCCGCTGGTGTGGACCGCGCTGGCGGTGCTCCTCGCCGCGCTGGCCGCGGTCGCCCTGATCACCGCGCGGGTGCGCAGGCAGACCTTCGGGCTGGAGCCGCGCGAGATCGCCGCCCTGCTGGAGCAGCGCGAGGGCGTGCTGCACGGCGTCAAGGAGGGCGTGCTCGCGCTCGACCTCGACGGCCGGGTGACGCTGGTCAACGACGCCGCCCGCGAGCTGCTGGGCGAGGTCGGCGACGACCTGACCCGGATGCCGGTCTCCGACCGCATGCGCGACGTGCTGAGCGGCGCCGACCCCGGCGAGGACCGGGTGGTCCTGCATGGCGACCGGGTGCTGGTGCTCAACCGCACCCCCGTGTCCGTACGAGGGAGACAGAGCGGCTGGGTGATAACCCTGCGCGACCGCACGGAGCTGGTCCGGCTGTCCCGCGAGTTGGAGTCGACCAGCAGCGCCACGGAGGCGCTGCGGGCCCAGGCGCACGAGTTCGCCAACCGTATGCACACCGTGGTCGGGCTGCTGGAGCTGGGCGAGTACGACGCGGCCATCGAGTTCATCACCAGCACGACTCCCGGCCTGCGGGCGGGCGAGCTGCGCGAGCGGGTCAACGACCCGACGCTGGCCGCGCTGCTGCTGGCCAAGTCGGCCGAGGCGGCCGAGCGCGGCGCCCGCCTGGTGCTGTCGGAGGACTCCGCGGTGCCCGAGGGGGCGCTCGGCGACCCGCAGGACGCGGTCCTGGTGGTCGGGAACCTGCTGGCCAACGCCCTGGACGCGCTCGACGGGCGGCCGGGGACGATCGAGGTCTCGCTCGTGGCGGGGGACGACGGCCTGCGCGTGCGGGTGCGCGACTCCGGGCCGGGCATCACGCCCGAACTGGCGGAGGAGGTCTTCCGTGAGGGGTTCACCACCAAGGCCGCCCGCTCGGGGCCGCGCGGGCTGGGGCTGGCGCTCACCCGGCAGGCCTGCCTGCGCCGCGGCGGCTGGGTGAAGGTACGCAACTCCGGCGGTGCGGTGTTCACCGCCCTGCTGCCCGCGGAGGCGAAGACGTGAGCGACATCCGGGTGCTGGTCGTCGACGACGACTTCATGGTGGCCCGCATCCACTCCGGCTACGTGTCCAGGGTGCCGGGTTTCGAGGTGGTGGCGACCGCCCACAGCGGGGCCGCCGCGATCGAGGCCGTGGCCGAGTCCCGGCCGGATCTGGTCCTGCTCGACATCTACCTGCCCGACATGTCGGGCCTGGCGGTGCTCAAGGCGATCAGCGGCGTGGACGTGCTCGTCATCAGCGCCGCCCGCGACGTGCCGACGGTCCGGGAGGCCATGCGCGGCGGGGCGGTCAACTACCTGATCAAGCCGTTCGCCGCCGCCGCGCTCACCGAGCGGCTCCAGCAGTACGCCCGGACCCGCAAGCAGCTCAGCGCCCTCGGGCCGGAGGCCCGCCAGGACGACGTGGACCGGCTCTTCGGCCTCGCCGGCGCCGCTCCGGCGCTGCCCAAGGGCCTGTCGCAGGCGACCTGCGAGCTGGTCGCGCAGACGCTGCGGGAGGCCGGCCGCGACCTGTCGGCCGCGGAGACGGCCTCCCTGGCGGGGCTGTCGCGGGTGAGCGCCCGCCGTTATCTGGAGTACCTGTGCGAAACCGGCCGGGCCGAGCTGAGGCCCCGGTACGGGACGGCGGGAAGGCCCGAACACCGGTACCGCTGGACCGGCTGACACACTTCCGTAGCCTTTTCCCGTGACATATCAGGACCGGCGTGCCTTACTGTTTCCTGAGAAGTGGCTGCGGAGGGGGAGGAGATTGAGGCGTGCGTAACGCCGGACCGATCGAATCGCCGACCGACCCGTTCGCCTCGGTGCCGTTGCCCTCGCGCCGCACCTCGAGGAAACCGAAGGTGGAAGGCCTGCCGCCCGGCGTCACCAGGGACATCTTCGGAGCCCAGAGCGGACAGCCGGACTCCCGGCCGGACAACCCGCAGGCCTCACCTCCGGGCGGCAAGCTGCCGCCCGCAGCCCCCCAGTCGCAGCCGTGGCCCGTCAACGTCACGCCGCCGCCGGCCCCGGCCGGGCCCCCGCCCGCCCTGCCCGACGCCGAGCCGTCCCGGCGGCGCCGCCTGCTGCCCGCCGTCACCGTGCTCGTGCTCCTCGCCGCGATCATGACGTACCTGGTGCCGGCCGTGCTCATGTCCGGCTCGGTGCTGCGCGGCACCCGCGTGTCCGGCGTCGACATAGGCGGCCTCACGGTCACACAGGCGGCCGAGAAGCTCCGCGCCGAGCTGGCGCCCCGGCTCGGCAAGCCCGTGGTGGTGCAGGTGGGCGAGCACGAGGAGACCATCCGGCCCGAGCAGGCCGGGCTGGAGCTGGACGTGGTCAGCACCATCAACCAGGTGCCCAGCGGCTTCCCCAGCCCCGCCGAGGTGTGGCGGGCGCTGACCGGCACCACCGAGCTGGAGCCCAAGATCACCGTTGACGCCTCCCAGCTCGCCAGGACCGTCGACGGGCTGGCCGAGACCGTCGACCGGCCCCCGGTGGAGGGCAAGGTCGCCTTCCGGGACCTGCGGCCCGTCGTCACCCAGCCGCGCGACGGCGTGCTGCTCGACCGCACCGGAGCGATCAAGACGATCGGCGACGCCTTCCTCGCCGGCGGCGGCACCGCGTCGCTGTCGCTCAAGCCCGCCGCGCCCGCCACCACCAAGGCCGCCGTGAACCGGGCCAGGGCCCAGGCCAGGCGGGCCGTCGAGGGGCCGATCACGCTCACCCTCGACGGCAGGCAGGCCCAGCTCACCCCCGCCCTCATCGCGGCCAACCTGACCTTCGTGGCCGACGGCGAGGGGGCGCTGAAGCCCCGGTTCGACGCCGCGAAGGCTCTCCGGTCGCTGGAGAGCAGCCTGGTGGACGCGGCCCAGGCTCCCCGCGACGCCACGTACGAGATCGTCGACGGCAGGCCCCGGCTCGTCACCTCACGGGAGGGACGCGGCGTCGACGAGGAGCGCCTCGCCCGCGACGTGACCACGCTGGTGCGGCGCGGCGGCGAGCGCGTCGTCCCGGTCAGGCTGGCCGCGGCGCCGCCGGAGGTCACCACCGAGGAGGTCAGCGGGTTCGGCATCAAGGAGGAGGTCGGCTCGTTCACCTCCACCTTCGAGTGCTGCCAGGCCCGGGTCACCAACATCAGGCAGATGGCCGCCGACCTGGACGGTCACCTGGTCAAGCCCGGCCAGACGTTCTCGCTCAACGAGGTGCTCGGCGAGCCCACCGCCGAGGGCGGCTACGTGGCGGCGCCGCAGTTCGTCGACGGCAGGCTGCGCACCGTCGTCGGCGGCGGCGCCTCGCAGTTCGCCACCACGCTCTACAACGCGGTCTTCTTCGGCGGCTTCGAGGACGTCTCGCACACCCCGATGGAGCACCACTCGGCCAACTACCCGGCCGGGCGCGACGCCGCGCTGCTCTACCCCGACCTCGACCTGAAGTGGCGCAACGACTCCGACCACGGCGTGCTGATCAAGACGGCCTCCACCGCCACGTCGGTCACCGTCACCCTCTACAGCACCAAGCGGTACGAGAGGGTCGAGGCCGTCGAGTCGGAGAGGCGGGACTTCACCCCGTTCCGCCGCGAGACCAGCGACGCCGCCGACTGCCTGCCCGTCACCGGCCGGCAGGGCTTCACGATCGACGTCACCCGCGTCTTCCACGACGGCGGCAAGGTGGTCAAGCGCGACGAGAAGCTGACCACCACCTACCGCCCGCGGGCCGAGGTCGTCTGCACCTCCGCCGGGTGACCGGTCAGGGCACGACGGCGATGATCCGGTCGTCGCCCTGACGCACGTCGCCCCGGCCGTCCTTGTTGCTGGTGCCCACCCAGAGCCCGCCGCCGGGCTCCCGGGCGACCGCGCGCAGCCTGCCGTACTCGTCGGTGAAGCGGGCGACCGGCGTGCCGGGGGAGCCGTCGCCGGCCAGCGGGATCTCCCACAGGCGCTGTCCGCGCAGCGCGCCCATCCACAGGGACCCGCCGGCGTAGGCCAGCCCCGAGGGCGACGCCTCCGAGGTGGGCCAGGTGACGATCGGGTTCGTGTACGCGGGATCGTCGCCGCGGCCCTCGACCTCGGGCCAGCCGTAGTTGCGGCCCGGCTCGATCAGGTTGATCTCGTCGAAGGAGTTGGCGCCGAACTCGGAGGCGTACATCCGCCCCTGCTCGTCCCAGGCGAGCCCCTGCACGTTGCGGTGGCCGAGGCTGTAGACGAGCGTGCCGAACGGGTTGCCCGGCGCGGGCTCGCCGTCCGGGGTCATCCGCAGGATCTTGCCCGCCAGCGAGTCGCGCTCCTGCGAGAGCTGCCGGTCGCCAGTCTCGCCGGTGCTCGCGTACAGGAAGCCGTCGGGACCGAACGCCAGCCCGCCGCCGTTGTGGATGGCCCCCTTCGGGATGCCCTGGACGATCACTCGCGGGTCCGACAGCCTCTCGCCGTCGAACCGGTAGCGGACGATCCGGTTGTCCTCGGCGGCCGTGTAGTGGACGAAGAGCCGATCGTCCTTGACCGCCACGCCCATCAGCCCGCCCTCGCCGTCGGGGACCACGCCCTCGATCGTGGCCACCTCGGTGACCTGGCCGGACGCGCCCACCCGGACCAGCCGGGCGGTGTCGCGCTCGGTCACCAGCGCGTCCCCGCCGGGCAGGAACGCGATCGACCACGGCACCGCCAGGTTCTCCGCCACCGTGACGGGGTTCTCCGGGGTGCCCTTGGGGGCGGCCTCCTCCGTGCTGCCCTCGGAGACGGTGTCCTCGGGGACGGCGGTGGCCGTGGGCGTGCTCGACACGCCGTTCGCGCCGGAACAGGCGGTCAGCGCCGCCGCCAACATGATCAACCAGATGCGCCTCATGTGTTCCATACTCGCTCGCGCCCCTTAAGGTTTCCGGCATGAAGATCTGGGTGCCCTCTGACGCCGTCGCCGACGCTCTGTCCGACCTGCCCGGAGTGGAGTGCGCGGTGTTCCATCGCGACGTGCCCGAACCGCCGGGGATCGAGGACGTCGAGGTCTGGGTCCCGCCCCTGGTGCTCGTCCCCGACGTGCCCGGAATCCTGGCCCGTATGCGCTCGCTGCGCCTGCTCCAGACCGTCACCGCGGGCGTCGACGCGTACCGGCCCCACCTGCCGGAGGGCGTGGTGCTCTGCAACGCGCGCGGCGTGCACGACGCCGGCACCGCCGAGTGGGCGGCCGGCGCGCTGATCGCCGTCGTCCGCGAGTTCCCCGAGTTCGCCGACGCGCAGCGGCGCGGCGCGTGGACCTACCGCCACACCCCGGCGCTGGCCGACTCCACCGTGCTGATCGTCGGCTACGGCTCGATCGGCGGCGCTCTGGAGCGCCGCCTGGCCGGCTTCGAGGTGGAGATCGTCCGGGTGGCGCGGAGCGCCCGCGACAGCGAGTACGGCCCGGTCCACGGCATGGACGAGCTGCCCGACCTGCTGCCCGAGGCGGACGCGGTCGTGCTGCTCGTGCCCTCGACCCCGGCGACCACGGGCATGGTGGACGCGGAGTTCCTGTCGCGGATGAAGGACGGCGCGGTGCTGGTCAACGCCGCCAGGGGCGCCGTGGTCGACACCGATGCGCTGGTCGCCGAGCTGAACGCCGGGCGGCTGCGCGCCGCGCTGGACGTGACCGATCCGGAGCCGCTGCCCGAGGATCATCCCCTGTGGAGCGCGCCCGGCGTGCTGATCACCCCGCACGTGGCGGGCAGCACCCCGGCGTCGGTCCGGCGCATGCTGAAGCTGATCCGCGCGCAAATCTCCCGTCACCTCCGCGGTGAGCCGCTCGACAACATCATCACGGACGCGTACTGAGGAGAATCCGGAACGTGGCTGGGCCGTGACCTGCGGTGCGTAGCGTTGTCTCTAACCGAGTTTTCCTGACTCCTGTCAAGGAAATCTTGGCGGCAATTGGTCCGTGTGGTTATCAGATCGGTGACGACATCGGCGATGTGACCACCCGCGCACCCGTGACCGCACACACTGGCGTGTGGAAGCGCCGGGCTTCGGCGGCCACAGGAGCGAGGTTCGAGGACAGGATGGGCGACGACTGTGTTCCGCTGGCGTGATCCACGGGCATCGCTGACCGCCGGAGCGGCGATCGGCGCGGCCGGGGTCGCGGCTGCGCTCCTTGCGGGCGGCCCGGCCCTCTCCATCGGCGTTGTCGCCGGATTCCTCGCGGCCATGCTCGGCGCGGCCTCTCTGCTGCTCGCCGCCGGCCGGCCGCCTGATAGCCGCGCCACGGCGCTGGGCATGCGCTGGATGGGCGCCGGCTCGGTGGCCTGGGCGTTCGGCGTGGCCGTGCGCCCGCTCACCGACAACTCCACCCTCATGGTGAGCTTCGCCGACCTGCTGGTCCTGCTCGGCACCGTGCTGATCGGCGGCGGCGCGCTCATCGCCGGCGGGCGGCGCCCTCCCGCCCTGGTCGTGCTGCGCAACGTCACCGACTCCTACCTGTGCGCCGCCGCGCTGTTCGTGATCGGCTGGGTGGTGGCGCTGCGCCACCTCTACGACAACACCGCGGACCCGGCGCTGTTCACCTTCGCCATGCTGCCGCCGATGCTGGCGCTGCTGGTGACGTGCGCGGTGGTGCCCTCCGTGGTCACCGGCCGGGCCGCCGCGCTGCCGCTCGGCGTGGCCGGGCTCGGCGTGCTCGCCGCCACCACGGTCTTCAGCCTGGCCGGGGCGGTGGCCAGGCTCGACGGCGGCGGGCAGCCCGGCTGGAGCCTGGTGCTCGCGCCCGCCGCGTTCCTGCTGCTGGCCGCCGTGCCCTGGGCGGGTCCCGGCGAGGTGCAGGCCCGGCCGTTCCTGGGCAGCCTCATCGCGCTGGTGCCGCTGGGGCTGGTCGCCGTGGCCACCATCACCCTGGTCGTCCACCTGACCGGCGGCGGGCGGGAGGCGCCCGTCACCGGCGTGGTGGTGGTCGCCGCCTCGATGGTGCTGCTCCTGCTGCTCCGCCTGTTCGTGCTGTCGGGGGTCAACCTGCGGCTGCGCACGCTGCTCTCGCGCGGCGAGAAGCAACTGCGCGACCTGGCCGAGAGCACCGGCGACGTGGTGCTCATCTGCGACTACGACGGCACCGTGCGCGAGATCGGCGACGGGGTCGAGGAGACCTACGGCTACCGTCCCGAGCAGCTCGTCGGCGGATCGATCCTCGACTACATCCACCCCGAGGACGTGCCGCGGATCCAGTCGTCGCTGCACGCGATGGGCCTGGACGAGGAGGACGACGACGAACCCGGCGCCTGCCTCATCGCCTGCCGGGTACGCGCCGCCGACGGCACCTGGCGGCCCACCGAGTCCGTGGCCACCCGCCACGCCAGCGGCGAGGACCAGATCCTCATCACCACCCGCGACGTCAGCGACGAGGAGGCCCTGCGCAACCAGGTCGCCCACCTGACCTTCCACGACGGCGTCACCGGCCTGCCCAACCGCGCCTACTTCGAGGAGCGCACCCGCGAGGTGCTCGGCGGCTCCGGCCACGTCGCGGTCATCTTCCTCGACCTCGACGGGTTCACCTCCGTCAACGACTCGGTCGGCCACGCCAGCGGCGACTACCTCCTCGGCCAGGCCGCCCGCCGGCTGCGCGGCGCCGTACGCCCCGACGACACGCTCGCCCGCTGGGGCGGCGACGAGTTCGCGGTGCTCATGGAGACCGGCGGCGACGCGCAGCTCGCCGTCGACCTGGCCGAGCGGCTGCTGCGGGCGGTCTCGCAGGAGCCGTTCCGGGTGGCCGACCGCGACGTGGCGCTCACCGGCAGCGTCGGGGTCGCCTTCGCCGAGGAGGACGTGCCCGCGGGCGACCTGATCCGCAACGCCGACGTGGCCATGGCGCGGGCCAAAGAGCTGGGCGGGCGCCGGGTCGAGGTGTTCGCCGCGCAGATGCACGCCGACGTGGTCCGCCGCCTGGAGCTCGCCGCCGACCTGCAGCGGGCGCTTATCGAGCAGCAGTTCGCGATCGAGTACCAGCCTGTGGTCGACCTGGCCACCTCGCGGGTGACCGCGGTGGAGGCGCTGGTGCGCTGGTGCCGCGGCTCGGTGTACGTGCCGCCCGACGAGTTCCTCGGCCCGGCCGAGGACACCGGCCTCATCGTGCCGCTGGGGGAGTGGATCCTGCGCGAGGCCTGCCACGAGGTGGCCGCCTGGCGGGCCGAGTCCTGGGACATCGGGCTGTCGCTCAACCTGTCCGCCCGCCAGATCACCGCGCCCCGGTTCGTCCAGACCGTGGCCGAGGCGCTGGAGGAGAGCGGGCTGCCCGCCTCCGCGCTCACCCTGGAAGTGATCGAGGAGATGCTCGTCGAGGACGCCGACGAGATCGTCAAGCGGCTGTCGGAGCTGCGCGCCCTGGGCGTCCGGCTGGCCATCGACGACTTCGGCACCGGCTACGCCTCGCTGGCCTTCCTCCGGCAGCTCCCGGTCGACATGATCAAGATCGACCCGTCGTTCGTGTCCGGGCTGGGCCAGGACGACACGCTGACTTTGCTCACCCGGACCATCGTGCGGCTCGGCCACGACCTCGGGCTCATCGTGGTGGCCGAGGGCATCGAGCGGCCCGAGCAGCTCGACCTGCTGCGCGAGATGGGCTGCACGCGCGGCCAGGGCTTCCTCGTGGCCCGGCCCATGGCGGCCCGGGGCCTCGACTCGCTGCGCCAGACGAGTCTCACTGTTTGAGACCTGTGTCCACCAAGTTGACATCGCACCGTTCAGAGCGGCTATCGTGTAAGCCATGCTTCGCAGTGAGATCCTCGTAGTACTTCGCCGGCGCGCAGGCCGCTAGCGAAGCACTCCGACCTGCGCGCCGCCCCGCCCCACGTTCCGTGGGAAGGGGCATTTTTTATGTCCTGACGTGTCACCACACAAGGAACGAGCCGATGACCGAACGGATGACAGGTGCACAGGCCCTGGTCAGGGCCCTGGAGCACGTGGGAGTCGACACCGTGTTCGGGATCCCTGGCGGCGCCATCCTCCCCGCCTACGATCCTCTGTACGACTCGACCAAGGTCCGGCACGTGCTCGTACGGCACGAGCAGGGCGCCGGCCACGCAGCGGAGGGATACGCGCAGGCCACCGGCAAGGTCGGGGTGTGCATCGCGACGAGCGGGCCGGGGGCGACCAACCTGGTGACGCCGATCGCCGACGCCTACATGGACTCGGTGCCGATCGTGGCGATCACCGGGCAGGTGGCCAGCGCGGCGATCGGCACGGACGCCTTCCAGGAGGCGGACATCTCCGGCATCACCATGCCGATCACCAAGCACAACTTCCTCGTCACCGACCCCGCCGACATCCCCCGCACGATCGCCGAGGCGTTCCACATCGCCCAGACCGGCCGCCCCGGCCCCGTGCTGGTCGACATCGCCAAGGACGCGCTGCAGGCCGAGACCACGTTCAGCTGGCCGCCGGTCATGCAGCTGCCCGGCTACCGCCCGGTCACCCGGCCGCACTCCAAGCAGATCCGCGAGGCGGCCAAGCTGATGGCCGAGTCCCGGCGGCCCGTGCTGTATGTGGGCGGCGGCGTCCACAAGGCCCGCGCCTCCGACGAGCTGCGCCGCCTGGCCGAGCTGACCGGCATCCCCGTGGTCACCACGCTGATGGCCCGCGGCACGTTCCCCGACAGCCACCCGCAGCACCTCGGCATGCCCGGCATGCACGGCTCGGTGGCCGCCGTGGGCGCACTGCAGCAGGCCGACCTCCTCATCGGCCTGGGCGTGCGCTTCGACGACCGGGTCACCGGGCAGCTCGCCACGTTCGCCCCGCACGCCAAGGTCGTGCACGCCGACATCGACCCCGCCGAGATCTCCAAGAACCGCCACGCCGACGTGCCGATCGTGGGCGACGCCAAGGAGGTCATCGGCGACCTGATCACCGCTGTCGAGGCCTCCCCCCAGAAGGGCGACTACGCCGACTGGTGGAAGGTCCTCAACGGCTACAAGGAGACCTACCCGCTCGGCTACGAGGAGTTCGACGACGGGTCGCTGGCCCCCCAGTACGTGATGGAGCGGCTGAGCGCGATCGTCGGGCCCGACGCCTACTACGTGGCCGGGGTCGGCCAGCACCAGATGTGGGCCGCCCAGTTCATCGCGCACGAGCGGCCGGGCGCGTTCATCAACTCCGGCGGCGCCGGCACCATGGGGTTCGCGGTCCCGGCCGCGATGGGCGCCAAGATGGGCGACCCCGACGCGGTGGTCTGGGCCATCGACGGCGACGGCTGCTTCCAGATGACCAACCAGGAGCTGGCGACGTGCGCCCTGGAGGGCGTGCCGATCAAGATCGCCGTCATCAACAACGGTAATCTCGGCATGGTCCGCCAGTGGCAGACCCTCTTCTACGAGGAGCGATACTCCAACACCGACCTGCAGGCGACTCGGCGTATCCCCGACTTCGTCAAGCTGGCGGAGGCCTATGGTTGTGTTGGCCTGAGGTGCGAGCGTCCCGAGGACGTGGACGCGACCATCAAGAAGGCCATGGAGATCAACGACGTGCCGGTGGTGGTCGACTTCGTCGTCCACCAGGACGCCATGGTCTGGCCCATGGTCGCGGCCGGGACGAGCAACGACGACATCAAGTACGCCCGTGACATGGCGCCTACGTGGGAGAGCGAGGAATGACCAGACACACGCTGTCGGTGCTCGTGGAGAACAAGCCGGGTGTGCTGGCGCGGGTGGCCGCGCTGTTCAGCCGGCGCGGCTTCAACATCGACTCGCTGGCCGTCGGGCCCACCGAGCACGAAGACATCTCCCGCATGACGATCGTCGTCAACGTCGACAAACTGCCGCTGGAGCAGGTCACCAAGCAGCTCAACAAGCTGGTGAACGTGCTCAAGATCGTGGAGCTCGACCCGTCCCAGTCCGTGCAGCGCGAGCTGACGCTGATCAAGGTCAAGGCCGACGCCGACAGCCGCTCCCACGTGCTGGAGCTGGTCCAGCTCTTCCGGGCGCGCTGCGTCGACGTGGCGGCCGACGCCGTGACCATCGAGGTCACCGGCACTCCCGACAAGCTCGACGCCTTCGTCAAGGTGCTCGAGCCGTTCGGGATCAAGGAACTCGTCCAGTCGGGCATGGTGGCCATCGGCCGCGGCGCCCGTTCCATAACTGACCGGTCCCTCAGGGCACTGGACCGTACCGCCTGAAAGGTTTTTCGCAAGTGACCGAGATCTTCTACGACGACCAGGCCGACCTGTCGATCATCCAGGGGCGCCGTGTGGCCGTGCTGGGGTACGGCAGCCAGGGCCACGCCCACGCGCTCTCCCTGCGTGACTCCGGCGTCGACGTCCGGGTCGGCCTGCCCGAGGGCTCCAAGAGCCGGGAGAAGGCCGAGAGCGACGGCCTGCGGGTGCTGACCCCGGGCGAGGCGGTCAAGGAGGCCGACCTCGTCATGATCCTGGCGCCGGACCACATCCAGCGCCACCTGTACGCCGACCACGTCGCGCCCAACCTCAAGCAGGGCGACGCGCTCTTCTTCGGCCACGGGCTCAACATCCGCTACGGCCTCATCGAGGCGCCCGAGGGCGTCGACGTGTGCATGGTGGCCCCGAAGGGCCCCGGCCACCTGGTGCGCCGTCAGTTCGAGGCCGGGCGCGGCGTGCCCTGCCTGGTCGCCGTGGAGAAGGACGCCTCCGGCCGGGCCCTCGACCTGGCGCTCTCGTACGCGAAGGGCATCGGCGGCACCCGCGCCGGCGCGCTCAAGACCACCTTCACCGAGGAGACCGAGACCGACCTGTTCGGTGAGCAGGCCGTGCTCTGCGGCGGCGTCTCCGAGCTGATCAAGGCCGGGTTCGAGACCCTGATCGAGGCGGGCTACCAGCCCGAGGTGGCCTACTTCGAGTGCCTGCACGAGATGAAGCTCATCGTCGACCTCATGTACGAGGGCGGCATCTCGAAGATGTACTGGTCGGTGTCCGACACCGCCGAGTACGGCGGCTACACGCGCGGCTCCCGGATCATCACCGAGGAGACCCGCCGGGCGATGCGCGAGATCCTCGCCGAGATCCAGGACGGCCGGTTCGCCCGCGAGCTGGTCGAGGAGTTCGACGGCGGCCAGAAGGAGTTCCAGCGCCACCGCGAGGAGCTGGCGGCCAACCCGATCGAGAAGACGGGCGCCAAGCTCCGTCCGATGATGAGCTGGCTCAAGGGCTGAGACCTGTGCGCGCACGCGGCTGAACGGGCCGTGGCTGCGCTTGTGCGGCCCCGGCCGGGGTAACTCTCCGGCCGGGGCCGCGGCCTTTCCAGAACGGGCACGGTGTTGCCGAAGGGGCGGCTGGGACGACAGTGGCGAAGCATCTGATCTCCGCCGGAAGCGGAGTCCAAGAGGAAACCAGATGACCGAGAGTAATCCCAGCATTCCTTCAAGGTCGGCGTTTGTGCAGGTCAAGCCTAAGATCGCGGCGTTTGTCGGCTCAGGCGCTCGGGGAGATCTCCCGCTGCCGCTTACGGCGAGTAGTCGAGAGGTAACAGAGGAGATCTCATGAAGAAGACGGGACTTATCCTGGCCGGCCTGATCGGCGGGATGGTCATGCTGGGCAGCGCTCCCGCGCTCGCCGAGGGCTACACCACGGCGCCGGTGTTCGCCTCCGGCCACGACGACGACGTCGACATCGACAACAGCAGGCGTGTCGAGCAGAAGGTCGAGCAGCGCAACAACCAGGAGCAGGACGTGGACGTGAACGTCTTCGTCCGCCAGGACCAGGAAGTCGAGGAGGAGGGCGGCTACACCGGTCCGGGCGGCCTGGCCGGGCTCATCGAAGCCATCGGCGGCGTCCTGGGCGGCGGCGGCGGGGCTGCTGCTCCGCTCGTGCCCTGACCTCGCTAGGGAGCCCGTCTCTCTGAGTCGGGCTCCACAACCCGCGGGCGGCGGATCGGCCAGGGTGGACTGCTTGCCGAGTGAGGCAGCAGAGCACAACTCCTGGTACGAACCGACCGCCCGCGAGGCGTCCCCCCCCACCGCACTTCATCTGCGCCCCCCAGATTCCCCGCCCCCGCGATTCCGATTTCAGACCCCCTTGGCTTCCGCCCCCTGATCGTTGATCGGGCCTTCGCCCGGTTACTCGTAGCTCCTTGCCGGCCGATGCTCAGCCGACTCCGCGCCACCAGATCCGCGTATTCTGGACAGCGCACGCCCTTCCGGCCGATACTCGGGGAATGAGCTCGACGCATCCGCCGTTCCGCGCGTCTGATGGCGAGCGGGATCGTGCGATAGACGAGCTGAGGGACCGGGCCGTCGAGGGGCGGCTCTCGCACGACACCTTCGTGGTCCGGGTGGACCAGGCGTTGCGCGCCCGCAGCCAGCAGGAGCTTGAGGAACTCGTCGCCGACCTGCCGCGGCGGCCCACGTTCCGGGAGCGGGTGACCGGCTCGGTCACCGGCGTCGTGTCGGCGATCTCCGGCTTCACCACCAGCCTGCAGTCGGCCTGGCGCAAGCCCCGGCTGCCCCGCCTCGCCCTGCCGGAGGACCGGCCGCGGTTCGTGGTCGGCCGCGGGTCCGCCTGCGACCTCGTACTGGCGGATCTGACGGTCTCGCGGGTCCACGCCGAGCTGCGCCGCGACGACGAGGGCGGGTGGATGCTGGTCGACCTCGGCTCGCTCAACGGCACCCGGCTCAACGGGTGGCGGCTGGTCGGCCCGGCGCGGGTCAGGCCGGGGGACGAGGTGTCGTTCGGCGACTGCGGGTTTCTGGTGAGCGCCGAGGGTCCCTGATGCCGAGGGGTTCACGCCCCTCCAGAAAATACGGATATTTGCGGATTACACGGGTGCGC
Organism: Nonomuraea sp. NPDC049649; assembly: GCF_040675175.1. Classification (NCBI taxonomy): domain Bacteria; kingdom Bacillati; phylum Actinomycetota; class Actinomycetes; order Streptosporangiales; family Streptosporangiaceae; genus Nonomuraea; species Nonomuraea sp. NPDC049649. The sequence continues at coordinate 479,429 of NZ_JBFAOH010000001.1, read as the reverse complement.
CGCCTGGCTCATGATCGCAGGCGAGACCCTGTCGCATCCCCTTGGAGACCCCCTATGCGGCGCACCTCAGCATCCCTCGTCGCGGGCACGCTCGTCGCGGCCCTCGCGTGGGCGTCAGGCCCGTCATCCCCGGCGGTCGCCCTCGAACCCTCGCCCGGCGTGGCCGACCTGGCCCACGACATCAACCAGATCCTCGGCGACTCCCGGCTGGACATCGCCCAGGCCGGCGTGGTGGTCAAGAGCGCGGCCAGCGGCGAGGAGCTCTACTCCACCGACGCGGGCAAGCTGCTCCTGCCGGCGTCCAACACCAAGCTGTTCACCTCGGCCGCGGCGGCGGAGGTGCTCGGCCTCGACTACCGCTTCACCACCAGCGTGCTCACCTCCGGGCGCAAGGCGGGCCCGGTGCTCAACGGCGACCTCGTGCTGCGCGGCACCGGCGACCCGACGATGCTGGAAGAGGACTACGACGCGCTGGCCGCCAAGGTCGCCAAGTCGGGCATCAGGCTGGTCACCGGCAAGCTGATCGCCGACGACACCTGGTTCGACGGCGTCCGGCTCGGCCAGGACTGGGCGTGGGACGACGAGACGGCCTACTACGCGGCCCCGATCTCCGCGCTCACCGCCTCACCCGACCGCGACTACGACGCCGGCTCGGTCGTCGTCACGGTCGCGCCCGACGGCGGCAAGGTCAAGGTGACCACCACGCCGGACACCGGCTACCTGAAGATCGTGAACAAGGCCACCGTCGGCTCGTCCACCAACGTGCTCATCGAGCGTCAGCACAGCACGAGGACCGTGGTCATCACCGGGACGGTCGCGTCCACGTACAACGAGTGGGTGGCCGTGGACGACCCGACCGCCTACGCCGTGTCGCTGTTCCGCGGCGCGCTGGAGAAGCGCGGCGTGCGGGTGATGGGCAAGACCACGACGGGGGCGGCCCCCGCGGGCGCCAAGGAGGTGGCGAAGAAGGAGTCGATGCCGCTCAGCGAGCTGCTCGTGCCGTTCATGAAGCTGAGCAACAACATCCACGCCGAGATCCTCACCAAGGCCATGGGCCGCGAGGTCGCCGATCAGGGCACCTGGGCCGCCGGGCTCAAGGTGAGCACGGACTTCGCCCGCGCCAACGGCGTGCAGGTGCTCAACCTGCGCGACGGCTCCGGCCTGTCGCGCCGTGACGGCATCACCCCCTCCTCGATCGCGCAGCTGCTCCTCGCCGTCCGCGACAAGCCGTGGTACCAGGCCTGGTACGACGCGCTGCCGGTCGCGGGCAACGCCGAGCGGTTCGTGGGCGGCACGCTGCGCAGCCGGATGCGGGGCACGCCCGCGGAGGACAACGTGCGCGCCAAGACGGGGTCGCTGACCGGGGTGACCGCGCTGTCCGGGTATGTGACGAGCGCCGACGGGGAGCCGCTGGTCTTCTCGATCATGCTGAACCAGTACCTGTCGTCCTCGCCGAAGGACATCGAGGACAAGATCGCCGTCCGGCTGGCGCAGTTCTCCAGGAACGCGCCGGTGGACGCCGCGGCCGAGCTCAGGTCGGCTCCGCAGGAGTGGCCCGACCTGGAGTGCTCGTGGCTGAAGCCCGCGGAGTGCTAGCACAGCCGTCCCGCTGAACCGGGTGCGCTTTCCGGCGCACCCGGTTTTTTGTGCCTATGTCGGACGAAAGTGGTGCTGAGTTTGCCGAGGTCAACGGGCTGATTGTTACGATTGGGACACATGGAACACCCGATATAGCCGGGTTTTTCGGGAAGTTGTAGACGTGTGCGGGCCCCAGATCGCGGTTTCGGCGCAGCGTCTCACCGCATCGGAGGACAGCAATGCGCAGACACCTCCAGGCACTCGCCTGCCTCGGAAGTCTCGCGGCGATGAGCATCCCCGCGTCGCCCGCCGCCGCGCAGGCGGCTCACCACGCTCAGGCCGGGCAGACCGTGCTGTCAGCCCGGGCGGGATGCCGGGTGATGGTGGCCCGGCCCTTTCTGGACTCCGGCGGCACGATCAGGGCGCGGGCCCAGCGGACCGGCTGCCGGAGCCGGACCCAGCTCCGCATCCGGCTCTATCACGCCCGGACCGGCCCCGACCGCCCCCTGAGGAGCGACTCCCGCGTGGTCACGAACGGCCGGATCGCCACCGGGGTGCGCTGCACCACCACCCCGCGCCGCTACTACACCGCCGCCAAGGACCACGGAGGCAAGGTCGTCACCTCGCGCACCGTGGTGCTGGCCTGCAAGCGCCCCGCCAGGACCGGCAACCGTGCCTCCGCCGAGGAGTCCGCCGTCGTCAGGCTCACCAACCAGGCCCGCGCCCGCCACGGCTGCCGGCCGCTCGTGCACGACCCCAGGCTCCACAGGGCCGCCGAGCAGCACTCCAGGGACATGGCGGCGAGGGGCTACTTCGAGCACACCGGCAGGGACGGCCGCTCGGGGGGTGACCGTATCCGGGCCAACGGGTTCCGCCGGACGGGGTCCTGGGGCGAGAACATCGCGATGGGCCAGCGCTCACCCTCGGAGGTGGTGCGCGGCTGGCTCGCCAGCCCCGGGCACCGGCGCAACATCATGCGCTGCTCGTTCAGTCACATCGGCGTCGGCCAGTACGGCAAGCACTGGACCCAGGTCTTCGCCGGACGCTGATACGAGCGAGAGCCCGGCGGGTCGCGACCCACCGGGCTCGGAGAGTGTCAGGACGGGGCCAGGGGAGTCGGAGGTGCTGAGAGTACCGCCCGGCTCGTCGGCCGCGCCCCGGCTCAGCGGCGCGCGATTCTCGTGCGTACGCCCGACTTCTCGAAGTCGTAGACCAGGCGGTTCACCCGAAGGCCGTCCACGGCTCCGACGAAGGCGGTGTCCCGGCCCTTGCTGATGCCCAGGCTGTAGCTGATCACCGCGTCGGGCAGCTTCTGCTTGAGCTCCTGGAAGGTGCACGGGTCCGCCAGGGTGCACTCGATCGTGGTGCCGGTGGTGCCGGTGGCGAACCACTGGCTTCCGGTGGTGCTCGCGTCGTACCGCTGCCAGACGTTGGCCATCGGGGTGATGGGAGCCGACGGGCTGGTGGACTGGTCGGGCAGGTAGACGAGGCTCGTGTAATCGGAGGTGCCGACATTCGGGTCGACTTCGAGGGTGATATTCGGCAGCACGACCGAGTTGATGTCGTCGGTTCCCGCGAATACCCAGTATCGCAGCGTGTTGATGGAAGCGAGCCGGCGTCCGGCGAAGGTCGTCTCGTTGCCGAAGGCGATTTTCTCCCCGGCGTCGACGATGATGCCCAGGCTGCCGTCACCGTGAGGCGGGGACTGCGTGGCGGGGAAGGAGGCGGCGGTTCTCCCGTGCGGGCCGTCGCGGAGGACGGCATGCGGGCTGCCGTAGGTGTTGCGACCGATAATGCCCCATTTGTCGCTTGAGAAAAAGGAGAGGGGGACGATGTTGCCGGGCATGTCACCCGTGGTGACCCCGCCCTGCTGGGTGCTGACCTGGCCGGGCGGCGCCGGAACCGGAGTCGGAACCGGCGTCGGCGCCTGGGTCGGCTGCTGCGTCGGCTGCTGGGTCGGCTGTGTCGTCGGTTCCGGAGCCGGCTCGGCGGTGGCCGGGTTCGCCAGGCCGGCGAGCAGAAGTCCCGCGCACGCGAGAGTGAGACCGGAAATCGGCCACGCTGTCTTTTCGAATTTCTTCACTTTTACCCCTGGAAGAGAATTTCACCACCCCGACCTCGGATTTGAGGCACAAGAAGAGCACATAGAAGAATGTTCATTCTTGTCGCATCCTGAGGTGGGTTGCGCCCCCTGTTATAGCCTCGCACCATGTGCGCCACCCGCCTCTGCTGCACTCTTTGTTCTAACCATTACGGGCAATGGCGCCGCTTTGGATCAGCTTCCTCTGCATAACCGGACAAACGTGAAATACGAGGCAAGATCGCGGATGCCGGTCCGCGGCTGAGGTTGCCGAGGGCATACCGAGTATGCATACTCAGTATGTATGTCGATCAGACACGGACTGCTCGCGCTCCTGAGCGGCGGGCCCCGCTACGGCTACCAGCTCAGGGTGGAGTTCGAGGCGTCGACGGGGGCGACCTGGCCGCTGAACATCGGCCAGGTCTACACGACGCTCTCGCGCCTCGACCGCGACGGGCTGGTCACCCCCGGCGGCGACGACGAGCAAGGTCGCACCCTCTACGAGATCACCGAGAAGGGCCGGGAAGAGCTGGCCAGGTGGTTCGCCACCCCGGTCGGCCAGACCGATCGGCCGAGGGACGAGCTGGTGATCAAGGTCGCCCTGGCGGTCGCCGCCGTCGACGTGGACGTCGCCGAGGTGATCCAGGCCCAGCGCATGGCCACCATGCGCACGTTGCAGGAGCTGACCAGGGCCAAACGCGACGTCGCGGACGGGGCAGCCCAGCGGCTGGTCCTGGATTCCATGATCTTCAAGGCCGAGGCGGAACAGCGCTGGCTGGACCACTGCGAGGCCGTACTCAGGGAGAGGAAGGCATGAGCGTGCTGGAAATGCGGGAAGTCACCCGGACCTTCGGGGACGTGCCCGCGCTGCGCGGCGTCACCTTAGCGGTGGGCCGCGGCGAGCTGGTGGCGGTGATGGGTCCGTCCGGGTGCGGCAAGTCCACCCTGCTCAACCTGGCCGGCGGGCTCGACCTGCCCACCTCCGGAAGCGTGTCCGTGGAGGGCGCCGACCTGGCCGGGGTGCGCGACCGGGCGGCGCTGCGGCGCGGCGCCATCGGCTACGTGTTCCAGGACCTGAACCTGATCCCGTCGCTGACCGCCGCCGAGAACGTCATGCTGCCGCGCGAGCTCGACGGGGTGCGCGCCGGGCGGGCCCGCGAGGAGGCCGAGGCGGTGCTGTGCGAGGTCGGCGTCGGCGAGGCGGCGGACCGCTTCCCGGGCGAGCTGTCCGGCGGCCAGCGCCAGCGGGTGGCGATCGCCAGGGCGCTGGTCGGCGAGCGCCGCTTACTCCTGGCCGACGAGCCGACCGGCGCGCTCGACACCGCGACCGGCGACGACATCCTGCGGCTGCTGCGCGAGCGGTGCGACGCGGGCGCGGCCGTGCTGCTGGTGACGCACGAGCCCCGCTACGCGGGCTGGGCCGACCGCGTGGTGTACCTGCGCGACGGACGGGTGGCCGACGCGACCGACACGCCCTTGGAGAGCGCCCGATGAGCGCGTTCCGGGCGGCGCTGCGCCTGTCCTGGAGGGAGACGCGGCACGTCAAGGGCCGCACCGCGCTCGTGATGACCATGATCGGGCTGCCCGTGCTGGTCATCACCGCCCTGCTCACCTACTACGCCACCGTGGACGTCACCCTCGCCGAGGACCCCGCGGCCGTGCTGGGCGCGGCGGACGCGCGGATCGTCACGACGGCCTATACCAGCGAGGTCTCCCAGTCCTTGGGCGGCGACATCGTACTGGCGACCGAGAACTCCACCCCAGCCGGGGAACGGACCGCGGACGAGGTGACCGCGCTGCTGGACGCCCGGCTCATCCCGTACGACACGGGGTCGGTGGAGCTCCGGGACAGCGAGCGCTACCACGAGGTCCGCGCGCTGGAACTGGACCTGCGCGACCCGATGACCCGGGGCATCCGCCTCCTCGCCGAAGGCCGCTTCCCCGCCGCCGCCGGAGAGGTGGCCGTGACGCCCGCCCTGGCCCGGAAGACGGGCGTGCGCGTCGGCGACACGATCACCGTGACGGCCCTGGAGCGCCGCGTCCGCGTGGTCGGCGTCGTCGAGCACCCGTACGATCTGAACCTCCAGGAGGTGTCCGGGCTCCGGGACACGCTCCTGCTGGACAAGCGCGGCGGGCACGGCGCCGGCTGGCTCGCCGACACCGACCGGCCGGTCCTGTGGGAGGACGTGGAGCGGCTGAACGGCATCGGCATGCTCGTGACCTCCCGGGCCGTGGTGACCGGGCCACCGGTGCCCGGCGTGCCCGCCGGCCCCCACGACCGGGTGATCGGCGCGCCGGCGGTGGTGGCGATGGCCACCATGGCGGCGCTGGTGGTGATGGAGATCGCTCTGCTGACCGGCCCCGCCTTCGCCATCGGCCTGCGGCGCAGGCGCAGGGAACTGGCGCTGATCGCCGCCCAGGGCGGCTCGGCCCGTCATCTGCGGACGATCGTGCTGGCCGACGGGCTGCTGCTGGGCGGGGTGGCGGCGGTGCTCGCCGCCGTACTCGGCACCGGGGGCACGCTGGCGCTCATGCCGCTGCTCAAGCACCTGCTGGGCGCCTCCGGCCCGGCGGACGTGCCCTGGGGACTCGTACTCGGCGTGGTGGCGCTCGGCGTCGCGGGCGCGCTCTTCGCGGCCCTGATGCCCGCCGTCTCCGCCGCCCGCCAGGACCCGGCCCCCATCCTCACCGGCCGCGAGGACAGCACGGAAGACCCGCGTTCAGCGCGCGGCCTCGCCGGACACCCGGAGGCGTCTTCCGCGCCCGGCGGCTCCTCCCTCGTCAGCCCGGCTCCCGCCCGGGCTTCCGCGCCCGGCGGCTCCTCCCTCGTCAGCCCGGCTCCCGCCCGGGCTTCCGCGCCCGGCGGCTCCTCCCTTGTCAGTCCGGGTTCCACGAGCGGGGGTCGCCCTGCCGGACGTCCGGGGTCGTCTCCCGGGCGTCGCCGGTGGCGGGTGGGGGTGGCCGGGCCGGCTGTCCTGTCGCTGGTGGGCGGGCTCGCACTCACCGGATACGCGCTGGGCGGCGGGAAGCTGCTGGGCGTCGGCTCCGACCCGCTGCTATTGCCGGCGGGGTTGCTGGTGGTGCTGGGGCTGGTCGGGCTCACCCCGGGCGTCGTGACCGCCCTGGGGCGGCGCGCGGGGCGGCTGCCGCTCCCGCTCCGGCTGGCCGTACGTGACGCCGCCCGCCATCGGACCCGTACGGCGTCCGCGGCGGCGGCGGTGATGGCCGCCACGATGGCCGCGGTCACGCTGGGCATCGTGGTGGAGAGCACGTTCGACGCCACCCTCCTGAGGTACCGGCCCCAGCAGCCGCCGGACGCGCTGCGGATCGCGGCCAGGAACGTCGACGACCGGGGCTGGGCCGACCTGCGGGCGGCGGCCGCCGAGGCGCTGCCGGGAGTGTCCCTGGTGCCCGCGGGGAGGGTGTTCGACAAGGAGGGCAGGGAGGTGCAGATCGTCTCGGAGACCGACGCCTGCGGATCCCACTGCCTGATCATGGAGCCGCCTGTCGGCGACGCCCGGCTGCTGGCCTTCGCCCAGGGACGGTCCGACCCCCGGGCGGCCGAGGCGCTGGCCGCGGGCAAGGCGGTCGTGTTCGGTCCCGTACGGCTCCAGAACGGCACCCTCGCCCTCCAGCTGTACGCGAACGGGGGAGGAACCGAGCTCGTCCGGATCCCGGCGGTGACGGCGGAGCCGGACGACCCGCGCAGGATCGGCGCCGTGATCCCGCCCGCGGCGCTGGAGAAGGAAGGGTACGCGGTGGCCGAGCGCCTGCTGTTCGCCACCCACCGGCCGGACGACCTCCCGCGCCTGCAGCGGCAGCTCAGCCTGCCGACGGGGCGTGCGGACGTGTGGATCTTCGACAGGGAGATGCCCTCGACCCTGGGCACGCTCTGGTGGGCGTTCGGCATGGCGCTGCTCCTCAGCCTCGGCGGCACCCTGGCCGCCACCGGGCTGGCCGCCGCCGACCTCCGCCGCGACCTGGACATCGTCTCGGCGGTCGGCGCGCCGCCCAGGACCCGCCGGGCGATCCTGGCCGCTCAGGCCGCCTTCATCGCCGGGATCGGCACGGTCGTGGGCGCGGTGGGCGGCGCGGTGATGGGCACGGCGGCGGCCGTGCCGATGACCAGGCGGGGCGAGCCGGTGGAGAGCCTGGGGCCGGTGGTGCTCTCCGTGCCGTGGACGGCCATCGCCCTGGTCGTGGTCGGCGCGCCGCTGCTGGCGGCGCTGATCGCCGGGCTGGTCACGCGGTCGCGTCAGGGACCGCCGCCGCGGCGGCTCGCTTAGGGTCCCTGAGCTGGTAGCGCAGCGTCATCGCCACCGACAGCAGGATGATCAGCGCGGGGACCGCGGTCTGCCCGATGAGCACCGCGGTCACCGCGCTGTCCGGCTGCTCGACCCGCTGGTTCGCCACCGAGGACAGGAACCCGCCGATCGACAGGATGCCGCCCAGGATCAGCGCGCCGAACGCGCTGACGCCGCTCTCGATCGCCGTCCACAACCCGGTGAACACGCCCGCCCGCCGCTTGCCGGTGCTGCGGGCGTCCACCGCGATCACGTCGGCCAGCATCGAGAACTGCAGCAGCGTCACCCCCGCGACCCCGGTGCCGACCAGGAGGATCATCACGTGCGCGTACCAGCCGCCGAAGATCGGGGTGGCCATCGCCAGCGCGGTGCCGCCGGCGAAGGCGGCAGCGGCCATGATCATCGCGTTCCGCTTGTCGAAACGCTTGGACAGCCACGTCCATAACGGCATCGTCAGCATCATCGGGACGACGAGCGCCGCGAACAGCGTCGTGGTGGCCCTGGGGTCGCCGATCGTGTAGGTGGCGAAGTACGGGGCGGCCGCCAGCATGATGGCCACCGCGAGCTGCTGCGTGCAGCTCAGCGCCGTCAGCCAGATGAACGGCTTGTTGCCCCTGACCACCGCGAACTGCTTGAACAGGCTGCCGGTGTCGGGCTCGGGGGCGCCGGTCATCGGGGCGCGTGCCGTACCGAAGAAGGAGCCGAGCATGGCGGCGAGCAGCACCACGGCGATCACCGCGCCCATGAGGCGGTAGCTGGCCAGGGTGCCGCTCTCTCCCTGGCTGTTGACGATGGCCGGGGCCGCGACGCCGGCGATCGCGGTGGCCGCGCCGACGAACACCATCCGCCACTGCAGCAGCGACGTGCGCTCGTGGTAGTCGTCGGTCATCTCCGCGGGCATCGTCTTGTACGGCACCTCGAAGAGGGAGTAGGCCGTGGCCGCCGCCATGAAGCAGCCGCCCACGTACAGCGCCGCGGGCACGCCCGTCAGCGGCGGGCCGGCGAACACCAGGAAGAAGGCGATCGGCAGCGTGCAGGCGCCGGCCAGCAGCCAGGGGCGGCGCGGCCCGAGCCGCGAGACGGTCCGGTCGGACCAGCGGCCGACCAGCGGGTTGATCACCAGGTCCCAGACCTTGGGGGCGGTCACCACGACGCCGGCGAGCCAGGCTGGGACGGCGAGGAAGTTGGTCATGTAGAACAGCAGCAGCAGCCCGGGCACGGAGCCGAAGGTGGCGGTGCAGAACGACCCGACACCGTAGCCCAGCCGCACACCTCGGGGGACCGTGGGCGCGGCCACGGCGGGTGCGATCACGAGACTCATTGAAGCCGAGCCGAAGCGCGTTCGGTAGGCCCAGGAGCCCCGGATATGTTGCTATTCGTTCACATTCGCACAGACGACGTGCGCGCCGATCTCGATCATGCGCTGCTCGCTGCGGGAATCCGCCACCCGGGCCATGAGGATCGGCGCCCCGCTCGCCGCGAGCTGCGGCAGCCGGGCGCGGACGCCCCGGTGCAGGTCGCGGACCACGTCCTCGGCGGCCGACATGTGGACCTTCACGTGCAGCATGATCCCGGGAGCGCCGGAGGCGGTGCTGGCCTCGGAGATCCACACGTGATGGACAAGCGGGAAGTCCATGAGCAACTGGGCGACGGCCTGGCGCAGCGCGGGCAGGATCGGGTGCTTGCACCGGCGGTAGCCGGGGTCCACCTGCTGCATCGGGCCCGACAGGTGCGGCCTGGGCGCCGGTATCCACGGCACCGCGGGCGCCTCGGGGGAGTGTGGCGCGGCCGGGGCTATCGTGCCGCTCCGCGACACCGTGGCCATCGCGCCCGTCGCGTACGCCGCCGGAGCGGCCCCGGACAGGACGGGCGTGGCCCCGCTCCGCGTGGAGGCGAGGAAACGCTGGAGATCGTCGATGGGGACGGCCGCCGCAGCCGGACCCGCGGCGTCGATCACGATCTCCCGCACGCCGGTGACGCGCTCGATGTCGAGGATCGTGTTGGCGTCGCACGCCGACAGCGAGTGGCTGCCGTGGTGCCTGGCATAGGTCGCCGCACTGGTGTATCCGAGCAGCACCCGGTCGCCGGCCTGGGTCGTGCCCAGGACGACTGAGCGATCTGGTCGCACGGCCACCAGGACTCCACCGTCGGCGAGAGCCGCCAGCAACCGGTGCGGGGCACCGTGCTGGGCGAGCACGTCGGCAAGCGCAGGATTCCCGATGCTCATATGACGAACCATAGGTAGTCGGCCACGGCTTATCAGGCTAATGCCGAATAATTCTCCCGATCAAGATAAAGATGGCTCAGGTATGGATGAGCCGGCGCCCGCGGGGGTACCCGGCGTCACAGTCTCAGAAGCCGAACTCTCGTGAAAGCGTTCACAAGCGCCCGATACACTCTCAAGGAAACCGGGGGACCCATAGCCGTGTCCCTTGACGCCCGCCGCACGCTACTAAGGACTCACGCTCGTGAACAAGCCCGTCGTACTGGTCGCAGAGGAGCTGTCCGAGGCCGGCCTCGCCGTGCTCGGCGCCGATTTCGAGGTCCGCCACACGGACGGCGCCGACCGGTCCAAGCTGCTGCCCGCCCTCGCCGACGTGGACGCGCTCATCGTCCGGTCCGCCACCAAGGTGGACGCCGAGGCGATCGCCGCGGCGCGCAAGCTGCGCGTGGTGGCCCGTGCCGGTGTCGGACTCGACAACGTCGACGTAGAGGCGGCCACCAAGGCCGGCGTCATGGTGGTCAACGCGCCCACGTCCAACATCACCAGCGCCGCCGAGCAGACCATCGCGCTCATCCTGGCCACCGCACGCAACACCGCGCAGGCCCACGCCGCGCTCAAGAACGGCGAGTGGAAGCGGTCCAAGTACACCGGCGTCGAGCTCGACGGCAAGGTCGTCGGCATCCTTGGGCTTGGCAAGATCGGCCAGCTCGTGGCGCAGCGGCTGCAGCCGTTCGGCGTCCAGCTGGTCGCCTACGACCCCTACCTGCCGCCGGCCCGCGCCGCGCAGATGGGCGTGAAGCTCCTCACCCTCGACGAGGTGCTCAAGCAGGCCGACTTCATCACCGTCCACCTGCCCAAGACCAAGGAGACCGTCGGCCTCATCGGCGACCGCGAGCTCCACCAGGTCAAGCCCTCGGTCCGCATCGTCAACGTGGCCCGCGGCGGCATCGTCGACGAGGCCGCGCTCTACGCCGCGATCAAGGAGGGCCGGGTCGCCGGCGCCGGCCTCGACGTGTTCGCCAAGGAGCCGTGCACCGACAGCCCGCTCTTCGAGCTCGACCAGGTCGTCGTCACGCCTCACCTGGGCGCCTCCACCCACGAGGCCCAGGAGAAGGCCGGCACGCAGGTCGCCAGGAGCGTGAAGCTGGCGCTGGCCGGCGAGTTCGTGCCCGACGCGGTCAACGTCCAGGGCGGCGTGGTCGCCGAGGACGTCAAGCCGGGCCTGCCCCTGGCCGAGAAGCTGGGCCGGGTCTTCACCGCCCTGGCCGGTGAGGTGGCCACCAAGCTCGACATCGAGGTGCGCGGCGAGATCGCCTCGCAGGACGTGCGGGTCATCGAGCTGGCCGCGCTCAAGGGCGTCTTCGGCGACGTGGTCGAGGAGCAGGTGACGTACGTGAACGCGCCGCTGCTGGCCAAGGACCGGGGCGTCACCGTCGACCTGGTCACCAGCTCCGACAGCCCCGACTGGCGCAACGTGGTGACCGTGCGCGGCGTGCTGGCCGACGGCCGCCAGATCTCGGTCTCCGGCACGCTGTCCGGCCCCCGGCAGATCACCAAGATCGTCGAGGTGAACGGCTACCAGATGGAGATCGAGCCGACCGCTCACCTGTCGTTCTTCACCTACACCGACCGGCCGGGCATCGTCGGCGTGGTCGGCCGCATCCTCGGCGAGCGGGGCATCAACATCGCCTCGATGCAGGTCTCCCGGCACGCCAAGGGCGGCAAGGCGCTCATGGCGCTCACCGTCGACACGGCCATCCCGGCCGAGGTGGTCGAGCAGATCGGCCAGGAGATCGGCGCCGTCACCGGGCGCTCGGTCGACCTGGAGGACTGACGCGGACCAGGGGGGGACGGCCGCCGCCGGGGTTCCGGCGGCGGCCGTTTCGTCGTCTCAGCATGCGAGATGCTAGGACATCCAACGAGATGCTCCGGTAATCTGGTCGTGATGCGTCAGGTGCTCGTACTCATCGCCTGCCGCGGCGGGGCCTGTTAGGGCAGGTCGGCGACCCGCCGCGGTGAGCGGCGTCGCGCCGGCCGGTAAGTCCCGTCGCCGTCCGTGACCCGGAACGGCGAGAGGCAGGTCCCGGTCGGGTCCGCGACCGGGGTTCCGATTCCCTTCACGACACGTCCACGCGAAATGAGATCTCCCATGCGCGAGCACAGCAAGAACGCCGACGACCACCGCGACGAGGCCGCCGAGGCCCTGCAGATCGCTCTGGACCGCCGCGACAACGGCGGCGCGCCGCAGAACTCCGGCCGCTAGAGACCCGTTACGTGCCTGCTCGGCACGGGTGGCACCATAGGGCGCCCGAGGTATGAAAGATTTGGGTTGAGCAGCACCCCTGTGTCCACCTAATGAGATCAAGTGTTCGTCAGCCGAGACGAGCCGGTAAGGTACGCCCATGGAGTCGCGCAACATCCGCCTGGCCGTCATCCCTGGAGACGGCATCGGCACCGAGGTGGTGGCCGAAGGCCTGAAGGTCCTCGAGGCCGTCGGCACCAAGATTGATGCCACCCACTACGACCTGGGCGCCGCCCGCTATCACCGCACGGGCGAGACCCTGCCCGATTCCGTGCTGGAGGAGCTGCGCGGCTACGACGCGATCCTGCTCGGCGCCGTCGGCGACCCGAGCGTCCCGCCGGGCGTGCTGGAGCGCGACCTGCTGCTCAAGATCCGCTTCGCGTTCGACCACTACGTGAACCTGCGCCCGGTCAAGCTCTTCCCGGGCGTGGCGACGCCGCTGGCCGACACCCCCGCCGAGGACATCGACATGGTCGTGGTCCGCGAGGGCACCGAGGGCCTCTACGCCGGCACCGGTGGCGCCATGCGCCGCGGCACCCCGTACGAGATCGCCACCCAGGAGTCGCTCAACACCGCCTACGGGGTCGAGCGGGTGGTCCGCTACGCGTTCGAGAAGGCCCGCTCGCGCCCGCGCAAGAAGCTCACCCTGGTCCACAAGACCAACGTGCTCACGTACGCGGGCGACCTGTGGCAGCGCACCGTCGACCGCGTAGCGGAGGAGTACTCCGACGTCACGACCGACTACAGCCACATCGACGCGGCCTCGATGTTCTTCGTCAGCCAGCCCGAGCGGTTCGACGTGGTCGTCACCGACAACCTCTTCGGCGACATCATCACCGACCTCGGCGCCGCCATCGCCGGCGGCATCGGCCTGGCCGCGAGCGGCAACATCAACCCCGAGGGCACCGCGCCGAGCATGTTCGAGCCGGTCCACGGCAGCGCCCCCGACATCGCCGGGCAGGGCAAGGCCGACCCCACCGCGACCATCCTGTCCGTCGCCATGATGCTCGACCACCTCGGCCTGACCGACGAGGCGGCCAAGGTCGAGCAGGCCGTCGCCGACGACATCGTCGAGCGGCTGACCGGCTGGACCAGCCGCACCACCCGCGAGATCGGCGACGACATCACCGAGCGAGTATCGAGCTAGGGCCGCCCTGGCTCCCGTGCAGCGCCCGGCGGTCCCGTCAGAGGAGACCCCGGGCGCTTTTTCCTGTCCGCTTCCGCCAACCCCTTGCCATTCCAAATAGCGAGACAATAGGAAGGACGGACTGCCCCGCTTCGCGGCAGTGCCGCCCGGAATCGCAGAGAGAAGGACCCGCGTCATGACCATCGCTCAGAAGCTCAGCTTCGACGTGCAGCTCTCCGGCCACGCTCGCACCGCGGCCGAGCGCGAGCAGGTACTGGCGAATCCCGGATTCGGGCAGGTCTTCACCGACCACATGATCTCGATCGACTACACCGAGGGCAGGGGCTGGCACGACGCCCGGCTCGAACCGTACGGGCCGCTCACGCTCGACCCGGCAACGTCCGTCTTCCACTACGCCCAGGAGCTCTTCGAGGGCCTCAAGGCCTACCGCCAGGTCAACGGCTCGATCGTGATGTTCCGGCCGTACGCCAACGCCGCGCGGTTCAACCGCTCGGCCGAGCGGATGGCCATGCCCGCGCTCCCCGAGGAGACGTTCGTCGAGTCGCTCGAACTCCTCGTCCAGACCGACAAGGAGTGGGTGCCGACCACCGAGGGCCACAGCCTCTACCTGCGGCCCTTCATGATCGCCACCCAGGTCGGGCTGGGCGTCAACTACCCCTCCAAGACCTACCGCTACCTGGCGATCGCCTCGCCCGCGGCGTCCTACTTCTCCGGCGGCATCCAGCCCGTCTCCGTCTGGCTGTCCACCGAGTACACCCGCGCCGCCCCCGGCGGCACCGGCTTCGCCAAGTGCGGCGGCAACTACGCGGCCGCGTTCGTCGCCCAGCGCCAGGCCGTCGAGAACGGCTGCGACCAGGTGGTCTGGCTGGACGCCGCCGAGCACCGGTACGTCGAGGAGATGGGCGGGATGAACCTGTTCTTCGTCTTCGGCGACAAGCTCGTCACCCCGGCGCTGACCGGCACCCTGCTGCCCGGCATCACCCGCGACTCCATCCTCGCCCTCGCCGCCGACCTGGGCCTGGAGGCGGAGGAGCGGTCGATCACGGTCGACGAGTGGCAGGCCGGGTGCGAGTCCGGCGAGCTGACGGAGGTGTTCGCCTGCGGGACGGCCGCGGTGGTCACCCCGGTCGGCTCGGTCAAGGGCGCCGACCGCGCCTGGACCGTCGGCGACGGCAGCGCGGGCCCGGTGACGATGCGCGTCCGCGATGAGCTCATCGGCATCCAGTACGGGTCGCGCCCCGACACCCGCGACTGGGTCCACAAGATCGCCTAGTGGCCGGCGGGCGCCGGTCCCCCGGCGCCCGGAGCGGTCAGATTCTCAGCAGCCCGCTGGTGTCGATCAGGCAGTCCCACGGGTCCGGGAGGGGGAGCGGGGCGCCCACCGGCTCCACCGTCTCGCGCGCGTACCCGCTCGGCTCCGGCTCGCTGTGGAGCTTGAGCAGCTGCTGGAACGGGTCGACCACCAGGTAGAGCGGCACCCCGGCCGGGGCGTACCCCATCGGCTTGACCACGTGGTCGTCGTAGGCGTTGCCCGCCGAGACCACGTCCACCAGGAGGAGGGTGCTGGTGCCGCGGACGGCCTGGTCGGTCGCCATGGCCGGCTCCCGCGGCACGATCGTCAGGTCGGGCACGTAACGGTCGGTCTCCTCGTCCAGGTGGACGGTGATGTTCGGCCAGATCTCCCAGCCCCGCTCGGCGACCAGCGGCGCGAGCTGGGCGAGCAGCTGGGCGATGATGGTGTTGTGCTGCCAGGTGCCGGGTTCGTTGACCACGATGCGGCCGTTGACCAGCTCGATGCGGAGCTCCGGGAAGAGATCGCGTACGGCGCGGTAGCGCTCTTCGACTGGCCTGACCATGTCCCGCCCTCGCCTCTGGATGATCGCCTCCTGACCGAGGGTATTCTTCCCAGCCTCCGGCGGCGGCGAAAACGGTGAAGGGCAGGTCAAATGAGGTCGGCCGGCTTCTGATCGAGGGTGTTCTCCCCAGCCCTCGGCGCCGGAACGGTGAAGGGGCAAGTGAGGTCGGCCAGGCGTCGCCGCAGGTGGGCGCGCTCCGGTTCGGTGCCGGCCCAGGCGAGCGCCTCGCGGTAGGCGGCCGCCGCCCCGGGGAGCCTGCCGAGCCGCCGCAGCAGGTCGCCCCGGGCGGCCGGGTAGGGCGCGTAGCCGCGCAGCCGGGGCTCGCCGGCCAGGGCGTCGAGCAGCGCCAGGCCCGCCTCCGGGCCGTCGCGCAGGGCCACCGCCACGGCGCGGTTCAGCTCCACGATCGGTGAGGGCGCGAGCGCGAGCAGCACGTCGTAGAGCGCGACGATCTGCGGCCAGTCGGTGGTGGCGACGTCGGCGGCCTCGTCGTGCAGCGCGGCGATCGCGGCCTGCACGCCGTACGGGCCGGGCGGGCCGCCGGTCAGCGCGACGGGCACCAGCCGCAGGCCCTCCTCGATCATCGTGCGGTCCCAGCGGGAGCGGTCCTGCTCGTCCAGCAGGATCGGCGTGCCGTCCGGCCCGGTGCGGGCGTCGCGCCGGGCGTGGATCAGGAGCATCAGCCCGAGCAGGCCCGCCACTTCGCGCTCGGCGGGCAGCAGCCGGCGCAGGATCCGGGCCAGCCGGATCGCCTCCTCTGCGAGGCCGGGCCGCTGCAGGTCCGGCCCGGCGCTGGCCGCGTACCCCTCGGTGAAGATCGAGTAGATGACCTGGAGCACGCCGGGGAGCCGTGCGGGCAGCTCCTCCGGGTCCGGTGCGCGGAACGGGACGCGGGCCTCACGGATCTTCTTCTTCGCCCGTACGATCCGCTTGGCCATCGTCGCCTCCGGCACCAGGAAGGCGCGCGCGACCTGCGGGGTGGCCAGCCCGGCCAGGCAGCGCAGCGTCAGCGCCACCCGGTCGTCGGCGTTCAGCGCCGGGTGGGCGCAGGTGAAGAAGAGCTGCAGCCGCTCGTCGGGCAGCTCGCCGCCCCCGGCGGCGGGCGCCGCCCGGTCGGCCTCCACCTGCAGGAGGGCCAGCCGGGCGGCGTACGCCTTGTCCCGCCGGAGCCGGTCGACCGCCCGGCGCCGGGCGGTGGTCATCAGCCACGCGCCCGGCTTGGGCGGCACGCCGTCGGCGGGCCAGCGCACCAGCGCCGCCTCGACGGCCTCGGAGGTGACCTCCTCGGCCAGGTCCAGGTCGCCGAAGCGGCGCACGAGAGCGGCGAGCAGCCTTCCGCGCTCCTCGCGGAAGACCGCCGCCACGTCCTCGGCGGAAGCGCCGGTCATGTCAGACCTCGAACTCGGCGATCGGCCGCACCACCACCGAGCCGCCGCCGGTCGCGCCCGGGCAGCGGGCCGCCCAGTCGAGCGCCACGTCGAGGTCGGGGACGTCGATCACGTAGTAGCCGCCGAGGACCTCACGCGTCTCGGCGAACGGCCCGTCGGTGACGACCCGCTCGCCGCCGGCGTTCACCCGTACGGTCGTGGCGGTGGTCAGGTCGGCCAGGGAGTGCGCGTCCACGTAGATCCCGGCCTCCCGCACGGCCTTGTCGTAGGCCATCCAGTCCTCGGCCGAGGCCTCGCAGGCCTGCTCGGCCTCCTCGGTCCCGGCACTGTTGATCAGCAGCATGTACTTCACGGTTCTCGCTCCTTCTGTCGTGCTCACGTCATGTCCACGAACGGGACCGGCCTGAATGGACACGACGGCGGCACGACTTTCTCAGGGCTGCGGGACCCGCTTGCGGATCAGGGTCAGCCCGTCCGCGACCGGCAGCATGACGACGGTGACGCGCGGGTCCTCCCGTACGAGGTCGTTGAACTCGCGCATGTTGACCGTCGCGGGGTCGTTCTTGGCGGGGTCGGCGACGTGCCCGCTCCACAGGGTGTTGTCCACCATGAGCAGGCCGCCCGGCCGCAGCTTGCCGATCAGCAGCTCGTAGTACGCGGGATACTGCGGTTTGTCGGCGTCCAGGAAGGCCAGGTCGATCGGCTCGTCGAAGTCGCGCAGCGACTCCAGGGCGGGGCCGAGCGTCAGCGTGATCCGGTCGGCGACCCCGCCCTTCTCCCAGTACCGGCGGGCGACGGCCGTCCACTCCTCGCTCACGTCGAAGCAGTGCAGGGTGCCGCCGGACAGCCCGCGGGCGATGCAGAGCGAGGAGTACCCGGTGAAGGTGCCCACCTCCACGGCCACGTCGGGCGCCACCAGCTGCGTGATCATCGTGAGCAGCGTGCCCTGGTCGGCGGAGATCTGCATGCCCGCCCGGTCGCCGGTGACCGCCACGGTCTCCGCGGCCAGCTCCTCCAGCAGCGGGTCGGGCGGGGTGGAGTGGTCGAGGATGTACCGGGCCACGTCCGGAGCGAGAACAAATGCCTTCATATGACGATTCTGGCCGAGAGCAGGCGAATAACACCCTTGTTCCTAGTTCCGGTAGGGTCGCGGCGTTCGGCGTTCGAGAGCGGGTCGGGGATGAACAAGAGGGTGGCGGCCGTGGTGGCCGCCGTGGCGGCGCTGGCCGTGATGGCGATCGTGACGCTGGTCCAGCAGGGGCCCTCGTCGGAAGGCGTCCGGCTGATGCGCCAGGCCGACGGGTCCATGGTGCTGGCCGACCGGGGCGGGCGCGCGCCGGTGCTGGAGTTGTACGAGGACTACGAGTGCCCCGTCTGCAAGGAGCTGCACGCCCGGGTCGACGCCACGATCGAGCGCCTGGCCAGGGAGGGCAGGGTCAAGGTCGTCTACCACCCGGTCACGATCTTCCAGCAGGAGCCGTCCCGGTCGAACTCCATCCGGGCCGCCGCGGCCGCCCGCTGCGTGCCCGAGTCGAGCTGGCTGGCCTTCCGGGACGAGCTGTACGCGATGCAGCCCGAGCCGCACGGCGTGACCGGGTTCGCCGTGGAGGACCTGGTGGCCGCGGTGAAGAAGGCCGGCGCTCCCTCCGCCGAGTCGTGCGTCGCCTCCCAGGCGTACGCGGAGGCGCACCTGCGCGACACCGCCGGCATCACCATCGAGGGCACCCCGACCGTGGTGCTCGACGGCCGGGTGCTGGGCAACGAGGCGTTCGACCCGGTCGCGCTGGAGCAGGCGATCACGGGCGGTGACGGGGTAACCGTCTGACCAAAAGTCGTCCGTACTCTGAGACCGATGTCCCGAGCACTGAATTCATGTGGCAGACTCGGTAGCACCATGTTCTACGGTCTGCTCATTATCAGCAGGCGCGCTGGCTGACGCAGGGACACCGCCAGCGCGCAGACCTCTCACGTCCGTGAGGGGTCTTTTTGTTTTCCCGCCACTCCTCAGAAAGAGAAACCATGGCCGACGACCGGTTCCACGTCTACGACACGACCCTGCGTGACGGCGCACAGCAGGAAGGCCTCAACCTCACGGTGGCCGACAAGCTCGCTGTCGCGCGCCACCTGGACGACCTGGGCGTCGGCTTCATCGAGGGAGGCTGGCCGGGAGCCAACCCCAAGGACACCGAGTTCTTCAGGCGCGCTCGAACAGAGCTCGACCTGAGGCACGCGCAGCTCGCCGCGTTCGGCGCGACCCGCCGGGCAGGCGTGAAGGCGGCCGACGACCCCCTGGTCGCAGCACTGCGCGAATCCGGCGCGCCGGTCGTGACCCTTGTCGCCAAGAGTCACGACCGGCACGTGGAGCTGGCCCTCCGCACGACTCTCCAGGAGAACCTCGCGATGATCCGCGACACGGTCTCTCACCTTCGTGCGGAGGGTCAGCGTGTCTTCCTCGACGCCGAGCACTTCTTCGACGGCTACAAGTCCAACCCAGACTACGCGCTGGAGGTCGTGCGGACCGCCGCCGAAGCCGGCGCCGACGTGATCGCCCTGTGCGACACCAACGGCGGCATGCTCCCCGACGAACTGGCCGACATCGTCCACGAGGCCGTCCAGACCAGCGCCCGGGTGGGCATCCACTGCCACGACGACACCGGCTGCGCGGTCGCCAACACGCTGGCCGCCGTCAAGGCGGGCGCCACCCACGTGCAGGGCTGCGCCAACGGCTACGGCGAGCGCTCCGGCAACGCCAACCTCTTCACCGTGGTCGCCAACCTGCAGCTCAAGCGCGGCTACGACCTGGTGCCGCCGGAGGCGCTGGCCGACATGACCCGCATCGCGCACGCGATCACCGAGGTCACCAACGTCACCCCCAACTCGCACGCCCCGTACGTCGGCGCCTCGGCCTTCGCCCACAAGGCCGGCCTGCACGCCAGCGCCATCAAGGTCGACCCGAACCTCTACCAGCACATCGACCCGGCCGCGGTCGGCAACGACATGCGCATGCTGGTCTCCGACATGGCCGGGCGGGCGTCGGTCGAGCTGAAGGGCCGCGAGCTGGGCTACGAGCTCACGCGCGACAACACCAAGACCCTGGTCGACCGGGTCAAGGAGCTGGAGTCCCGGGGCTTCACCTTCGAGGCCGCCGACGCCTCGTTCGAGCTGCTGCTGCGCGACACCGTCCGCGGCGAGCGCAGGCGCCACTTCGAGGTCGAGTCCTGGCGGGTCATCGTCGAGCACACCAAGGGCGGCGAGCTGGTCAGCGAGGCCACGGTCAAGCTGCACGCCAAGGGCGAGCGGATCGTCGCCACCGGCGAGGGCAACGGCCCGGTCAACGCCCTCGACAAGGCGGTCCGGCTGGCGCTGGAGAAGCTCTACCCCGACCTGGCCAAGGTCGAGCTGACCGACTACAAGGTCCGCATCCTGGAGGGCACGCACGGCACCGGCGCCGTCACCCGCGTGCTCATCACCTCCAGCGACGAGGCCGCCGAGTGGTCCACGGTCGGCGTCGGCCAGAACGTCATCGACGCGTCCTGGCAGGCGCTGGAGCAGGCGGTCACGTACGGCCTGCTCCGCGCCGGGCACCAGCTCGACTAGATCAGGTTGGTCGGGAAGGTCACGCCGTCGACCGTGACCTTCCCGCCCGAGCACGACACCTTCGGGTTGTCGGTGCCCGGCACCACGATCGTCAGCAGCGACTTCGCCGCCGGCGAAACCACGACGTTGGTGGGCTTCTTCGACAGGTAGGTCGGCGACACCCAGCCGAGCTTGCCGCCCCGCTCCACCTTCTGCCCGCGCACCGGCTTGCAGGAGGAGAGCTGCACCAGCGTGACCTTGAACGAGCCGTTGCCGAGCACCACCCGGCCGCCCTTGTTCGAGATCAGCTTCAGGTCGTCGGCGAACCGCCACAGGTTGCGGATCTTCTTCCCGCCCGAGGCGGTGTCGAGCACGGCCATCACGTCGTCGCCGTGGTTGACCAGCACCGACCGGGTGCGGGTGACGCCGTAGGCCTTGTCGGACAGCCTGAACGCCTGCCGGTTCTTGCCGTACCGGGTCTTGTCCAGCCTGCTGGCGGTGCGCGGCCGGAACCGCTGGCCCACCACGGTCGGCACGTTGTGCGCCTCGGGGGAGAGCGTCCAGTAGCGGTAGGCGTTCTTCTCGTAGGAGTGGAAGCCGGTGTCGACCAGGATGTCGCGGCCCTGGGCGTAGTAGGTGACGCCCAGGTGGTCCTCGTGGCCGTGGAACTTCATGCCGGGGCCGTACCGGATCGAGTAGTACGCCGAGTCGCGCTTGTCCCAGTCGGTGCGGCCGTAGACGTATCCGGCCTTGTACGTGCGGACCTTCTGCTTCGGCGTGCCCGTGTCCATCTTGGGCTCGGTCTCGGCGCTGCCGTCGCCGATGGGCACCATGAAGCCGTTCGGCTGGGTGGAGTGGGCGATGAAGTCCTTCAGCGCCTCGGCCCGCCGGCTGATCTCACCGGGCACCTTGCGGCCGCACGCGCGCATGTTGGTCATCGCCACCTGGAGTCGCCCGTACACGTAGACGGCGTAGCGCGGCGCCTGCTCCATCAGCGCGCCCTGGGAGTCGACGTCCAGCTTCACGGTGCCGGTCAGCCGCCTGGAGGCCAGGTCGGACCAGTCCTTGCGCTTGTAGCGGCAGCCGATGGCCATGAGCGCGATGTCCTGGTCGATGCCGTGGTTGTGGCCCTTCTTGTAGAGCCGGGGGTTCGACAGCAGCTTGGCGTGGGTGGTCAGGCTCTGCCGCAGCCAGCTCTCGTTGGCGTGCTTGCTCAGGCAGATCAGGGCCTGGGTGCGGAGCGAGACCGGGTGGTCGTTCCAGACGTAGGGCTTGGTGCCGCGGGCGCCGTACTTGTTCCTGGCCGCCCAGTCCTTGGTGATCTCCTTGGCCCGGTCCAGGTAGCGCCGCTCGCCGGTGTTCTCGTACTCGACGACGAGCGTGCCCATCCAGCGCAGCGAGTGGAAGACGTACTCCCACGACCTGTTCTTGTACGGGCTCGCGTTCCAGTTGATCTTCTTGCCCAGCTTGTAGGCGGGCAGGCCGACCAGGGAGATCTCGCCGCGCATCACCTCGTCGGCGGTCGGCGAGCCGGGCAGCCAGTCGCCCTGGCACTCGGCGGTCCGCTTGACGGTGCGCTCGGCGGGCTCCGCCTGCGCCGGGCTCCCCGCCACGCCGAGGGCGAGCGTGAGAGCAAGGGGGATCGCGAGGCGGCGCACGCCGGTTCCTTTCAACGCAAAGTCCAGGCAAAAGGTGTGGGGGGCAATCATGCTGGCCGAATCCCGATCAGACGGTCAAGTCGGGCGCTCGATCGTTACCAGGGCCGGACATGCTGGTGGTCATGAAATATGACGACATCGTGCTGCCTGACACGCCCGTCTGCCACGCCGCCCGCGAGGTGGCCGCCCGCTACCTGACGCCCGCGCTGATGAACCACTCGATCAGGTCGTATCTGTTCGCCGCCGCCCACGGGCAGGCGAACGGCATCGCGTTCGACGCGGAACTGCTGTACGTGGCCGCGATCCTGCACGACATGGGCCTGACGCCGGAGTTCGACAGCCACAGCGTGCCCTTCGAGGAGGCGGGCGGCCATCTGGCCTGGGCGGTCACGGCGGGCGCCGGATGGCCGCAGGAGCGGCGGGCCCGCGCCGCCGAGGTGATCGTCCGCCACATGCGGGACGAGGTGCCGGTGGACCGCGACCCGGAGGGCCACCTGCTGGAGCTGTCGACCGCGATGGACATCACCGGCCGGGGCGTCGACGACCTCCCGCCGGACGTGCGCGACGAGGTGCTCCGCCGGCACCCGCGGCTCGAACTGCCCAAGGAGTTCGCCGACTGCATGACCGAGCAGGGCACGCGGAAGCCGTCGAGCGCCGCCGGAGCGTTCCTGCGGGCCGGCGCGCTCGACCGGATCGCCGCCAACCCGCTGGACCGCCTCTAACGCGGGACCTCAGGAGGCCGGCGCGGCGTTCTGGACCACCTCGAACGTCCACAGCTCGGAGCCGGACGCGGCCGGGCCCTGCCCGTGGCCGTGCCCCTGGCCCTCGCCGCGCCCGGCCTCCGCCGCCGCCTCGGCGTGGCCCTGGCGGAAGGACTGGCTCTCCTGCCAGCGCTGGAAGTCCTCCTCGCTGCGCCAGCGGGTGTAGACGAGGTAGCGGTCGGTGCCCTCGACCGGGCGGAGCAGCTCGAACCACTCGAATCCGTCAGCCGACTCCACCAGCCCCGCCCGGTTCGAGAACCGCTTCTCCAGCGTCTCGCGCATCTCGGCGGGGACCGTCAGCACGTTGATCTTCACCACGGACACGGGCGTTCCTCCAGGACGTTCCGGCGCTTGCCCGACAAGCAAATCACGGCGGCGGCCCGCTCACCGGGCAGACCCCGCCGGTGTCGGCGATAGCCTAGTCAGGTGCGTATAGCGAGGTTCTCCGCAGGCGACAGTGTGGCGTTCGGCGTGGTCGAGGGCGGCCCGGGCGAAGAGGTCGTCTCCGCCGTCGCCGGTCACCCGTTCAACCAGGTCCAGTTCACCGGCGAGCGGTTCCCGCTGTCGCAGGTGAAGCTGCTCGCCCCGATGCTGCCGAGCAAGGTCGTGGCGATCGGCCGCAACTACGCCGACCACGCCCGGGAGATGGGCAACGAGGTGCCCGACGAGCCGCTGATCTTCATCAAGCCGTCCACCTCGGTGATCGGCCACCGCGACGCGATCGCCTACCCGACGTCGCTGTCGCACCGCGTCGACTACGAGGGCGAACTGGCCGTGGTGATCGGCAGGCTCTGCCGCGACGTGCCGGTCGAACGGGTCAAGGACGTCGTCTTCGGCTACACCTGCGCCAACGACGTCACCGCCCGCGACCTGCAGAAGAAGGACGTGCAGTTCACCCGGGCCAAGGGCTTCGACACCTTCTGCCCGCTCGGGCCGTGGATCGAGACCGACCTCGACCCGGCCGACCTGGCGCTGACCACCTCGGTCAACGGCGAGATCCGGCAGAGCGCCCGCACCAGCCAGCTCGTCCACGACATCCCCGCACTGGTCGCCTACGTCAGCGCCGTCATGACGCTGATCCCCGGCGACGTGATCCTGACCGGCACGCCCGCGGGCGTGGGCCCGCTGGAGATCGGCGACGAGGTCAGCGTCGGCATCGAAGGCATCGGCACTCTGACGAACAAGGTGGTTGCACGTGACTGATCTACGGGTGCGCTTCGCCCCGTCCCCGACCGGCATGTTCCACGTGGGCGGCGCCCGCACGGCCCTGTTCAACTGGGCGCTCGCCGAACAGTCCGGCGGCCGGTTCGTGCTGCGCATCGAAGACACCGACGCCTCGCGCAACCGGCCCGAGTGGACCGAGGGCATCATCTCCGCCCTCGACTGGATCGGCATCAACGGCAGCCATCCGGCGTTCGAGGGCCCCTACTTCCAGTCGTCGTTCGAGCCGCAGCACCGCGAGGCCGTCGCGAAGCTGCTGGCCGACGGCAAGGCCTACTACTGCGACTGCACCCGTGACGCCCTGGTCGCCCGTACCGGCTCCGAGCACCGCGGCTACGACGGCCACTGCCGCGAGCGCGGCCTGACGGCGGGCGCGGTGCGCTTCCGCACCCCCGACGAGGGCGTGACCGTGGTCCGCGACGTCATCCGGGGCGAGGTGGAGTTCCCCAACGACGCGCAGGAGGACTTCGTCATCGCCCGCACCGACGGCTCGCCTCTCTACGTGCTGGCCAACGCGGTCGACGACATCACCCAGTCCATCACCCACGTGGTGCGCGGCGAGGAACACCTCGGCAACGCCGCCAAGCAGGAGCTGCTCTGGCCGGCGCTGGGCGCCACCCCGCCGGTCTGGGCCCACCTGCCGGTGATCGTCAACGAGCAGCGCAAGAAGCTGTCCAAGCGCCGCGACAAGGTCGCCCTGGAGGCCTACCGCGACGAGGGCTACCTGCCCGAGGCGATGGTCAACTACCTCATGCTGCTCGGCTGGGGTCCCGGCGACGACCGCGAGATCATGCCGTGGTCGGAGATGGTGCCGCTGTTCCGGCTGGAGGACGTCAACTCCTCCAGCGCGTTCTTCGACGAGAAGAAGCTGCGCGCCTTCAACGGCGAGTACATCCGGGCGCTGCCGCTGGAGACGTTCGAGGAGCGCTGCCGGCCCTACCTGGATCCGTCCTGGGACATGGAGCTGTTCAGCAAGGTCGCCCCGCTGGCGCAGACCCGGGTCGCGGTGCTGTCGGAGATCCGGCAGAACGTCGACTTCCTCTTCCTGGACGAGCCGGTCTTCGACCAGGCCTCCTGGGACAAGGGGATGAAGAACTCCCCGGTGGAGATCCTCACCGGCTACCTGGAGCGGCTCGACACCGTGAGCTGGGACACCGACTCCCTCAAGACGGCGCTGGAGGAGGTCGGCGCGGCCCATGGGCTCAAGCTGGGCAAGGCGCAGGCCCCGGTGCGGGTCGCGGTCACCGGCCGGACGGTCGGCCTGCCGCTGTTCGAGTCGATCGAGGTGCTCGGCCGCGAGCGCACCAAGGAGCGCCTCCGCGCCGCCCTGGCCCGCCTGGGAAGCTGAGGTCATCGCGGAACTCTCCGTTCCGCGATGATCCGTACGGTTCCCGTATGACGTTCCTCATCACCGGAGCCACCGGCTCCGTCGGCCGCCACGTCGTCGACGAGCTGGTCAGGGCGGGGGCGCCCGTGCGGGCGCTCACCCGCGACCCCGCCGCCGCGGACCTGCCCGAGGGCGCCCAGATCGTCCGCGGCGACCTGACCCGGCCGGAGACGCTGGCCCCGGCCCTGCGCGGGGTGACCGGCGTGCACCTCATCGACGTCGGCGGGCCCGGCTACGCGCCGCTGCCGAACGGGCGGGAGATCGTGGAGCTGATCCGGCGGGCCGGCGTGCGCAAGGTCACCCTGCTCAGCGGCTGGGCCACCGGCACCCTGGAGGCCGCGGTGACCGAGAGCGACCTCGACTGGACGTACGTGCAGCCCACCGAGTTCATGGTCAACGCCCTGGCCTGGGCCCCGTCGGTCCGGGCCAGGGGAGTCGTGGAGGAGCCGTTCGGGGCGACCAAGACCGCGATGGTGCACGAAGCCGACATCGGCGCGGTCATCGCGACCGTGCTCACCGGCGACGGGCACACCGGCCACTCCTACGGGCTCACCGGGCTCGAGCTGCTGGACATGCCCGCCAAGGTGCGCATCCTGGCCGAGGCCATCGGGCGTGACCTCACGTACACCGAACTGAGCGCCGGCGAGATGCGCGAGCGCCACCGCGCGCAGGGCGTGCCGGAGGAGCTGATCGCCTTCCAGATCGAGGCGTTCGACGTGCCCGACGGCGCCTACCAGGTCAGCGGGACCGTCGAGGCGGTCACCGGCCGCCCGCCGCGCACGTTCGCGCAGTGGGCGGCCGAGCACGCCGAGGCGTTCCTCTGACCAGCCCCCAGAGCCTGTTAGAGCAGCCCGCGCCGCTCCAGCAGCGGGCGGATGCTCGCCTCACGGCCGCGGAAGGCGCGGAAGGACTCCAGCGGGTCCACGCTGCCGCCCCGCGACAGCAGCTCCCGCCGGAAGTGGTCGCCGTTGGCCCGCGTCAGCCCGCCGTTCTCCTTGAACCACTCCACGCTCTCGGCGTCCAGCACCTCGCTCCAGATGTAGGAGTAGTAGCCGGCGCTGTAGCCGCCCGCGAAGATGTGCATGAAGTAGTTGGTCCGGTAGCGCGGCGGGACCGGCGGGAACGCGATCCCGGCGGCCTTCAGCGCCTCCTGCTCGAACGCCTCGGCGTCCGCCACCTCCTGGCCCGGCTCCAGCTTGTGCCAGGCCCAGTCGAGCAGCGTCGCCGCCAGATACTCGACCGTCTTGAAGCCCTGGTTGAACTTCTCCGCCGCCTTCAGCTTCTCCACCAGTTCGGCCGGCATCGGCTCGCCGGTCTCGTGGTGACGCGCGTAGTTCGCCAGGATCTCCGGCCAGGTCACCCACATCTCGTTGACCTGCGACGGGTACTCCACGAAGTCGCGCGGCACCTTCGTGCCCGACACCCGGGGGAAGCGCACCGCGCTGAACAGCCCGTGCAGCGCGTGCCCGAACTCGTGGAAGGCCGTGTTCACCTCGTCGTACGAGAGCAGCGTCGGGCCCTCGGCCGGCTTGGTGATGTTGAGGTTGTTCATCACCACCGGCTTCTCGCCGAACAGGAACGACTGGCCGACCAGGCTGTTCATCCACGCCCCGCCGCGCTTGTTCGGCCGGGCGTACGGGTCGAGCAGGAACAGGCCGAGAGCCGAGCCGTCCTCGTCGAACACCTCGAAGACCCGCACGTCCTCGTGGTAGCCCTTCAGGTCGGGCCGCTCGGCGAACGTCACCCCGTACAGCCGCGTCGCCGCCTCGAACACCCCGTCGCGGATGACCCGGTCCAGCTCGAAGTAGGGGCGCATGGCGTCGGCGTCGAAGTCGTAGCGGGCCCGCCGCACCTTCTCCGCGTAGAAGGACCAGTCCCACGGCTCGATCGGGAACCCCGCCTGCTCGGCCAGGGCCTCCGCCTCCGCCTCGGCGTTGCGCACCGCCGGGCCCACGAGCTGGCCCAGCATCTCCTCGACCGCCTCCACGGTCTTCGCCGTCTGGTCCGCGACCACGTACGAGGCATGGTTCGGGAAGCCGAGCAGCGCGGCGCGCTCGGCGCGGAGCGTGGCCATGCGGACGGCGAGCGCGAAGTTGGCCGGGGCGCGGCCCACGCTCAGCTCGAACAGCCTCCTGCGCACGTCGCGGTCGGTGAGCTGGGCCAGCGCGGGCTGGTTGGTGAAGTTGAGCAGCGGCAGCACGTAGCGGCCGTCCTGCTCCAGCGACCGGATCGTGGCCTCGTCCAGCCCGTCGAGCTCCTTCGCGTCCTCGACCACCAGCGCCGAGTCGGTGGTGGCCTTGAGCAGGTTCTGCGAGAACTCCGTCGACAGCCGCGACAGCTCCTCGTTGAGCTGCCGCAGCCGCTCCTGCTCCGGCTCGCTCAGGTCGGCGCCCGCCCGGATGAAGTCCTCGCGGTACTTCTCCAGCAGCCACGCCTCCTCCGGGTCGTCCGTGGTCACCCGCTTGATGCGGGCCCACAGCGCCCGGTTGAGCCGGATCGCGTCGGCGTGCCGGGTCAGCTCGGGGGAGACGCGCTTCTCGATCTCCATGATCGCGTCGGAGGTGTTGGACGCGGCCACGCTGAAGAAGACCGCGGCCGTACGGTCGAGAATCCGGCCGGAGCGCTCCAGAGCGGCGACCGTGTTGTCGAAGGTGGGCGGCTCGTCGCTGCCGGCGATCGCCTCCACCTCGGCCAGGTGCTCCGCCATCCCCCGCTCGAACGCGGGCAGGTAGTGCTCCTCGCGGATCTCGTCGAACGGCGGCAGCCGGTAGGGCAGGCTGCTCGGGGCGAAGAACGGGTTCTCGGCCAACGCTGAGGCTCCTCCACGTGGTGGTTCGTCCCCCTCAGCTTGGCATGACCTCCGGGGTGCCGCGGATTCGTTTTGGCCTAAGCCCCTCGCCTGGGCTATTCTTTCGGACGTCGCCAAGCGCGCTCCGGAGGAGTTCGCAGGCGGTGGGGTATGGTGTAATTGGCAGCACGACTGATTCTGGTTCAGTTAGTCTAGGTTCGAGTCCTGGTACCCCAGCACTGTGACGGATGTCTGATACAGACATCCGTTTTCTGTTTTTCCAGAGAGTTTCCGCACTCGCCGCACTTCCCGGCCTTCCGTGCTTTCGCCTCTTCTGTGATCTCGTGCCTGATGGTCGGCCCGCCACCGCCGGCTCCGGCGGAAGCGGGCCAGAGGACGTCACCAGGAGCCTTGCGATCGGCCTGCGCGGTCTCAGGCGTTCCGGATGCGTCCGGGTGCACGCGGGAGCCGTGCCGAGCGTCCGCTGGGGCGAGCATGAGGTGCCGTCGTGCATCTCCGGCTGGAGGCGCGCTCACCTGACTCGGGTGGGGGTCGAGTCGTGCACCGGTCTGCGACGCGACGACGGCCCGCTCGGAGTCAGCGAGATCCGTTTTGGGAGTACGGGTCGATAGGGAAGCGCCGTCACCGGCCCGATCTGCTGGATTGACCTGCTGCGGCGGGGTTGCGGCCGGGCGGGCGAGGCCGAAGTGGTTTGGAGTGCTCCTGGGCGTGCGGTAGAGTTACTGCCGTCGCCGGGGGTCCCCCGGCACACTGCTTGCGCACAGGGTCCCGTCGTCTAGTGGCCCAGGACGCCGCCCTCTCAAGGCGGTAGCGCCGGTTCGAATCCGGTCGGGACTACCACTGACGCAAGCAACGACATGGTCCCGTCGTCTAGTGGCCTAGGACGCCGCCCTCTCAAGGCGGTAACGCCGGTTCGAATCCGGTCGGGACTACTCGGAGGAAAAGACCCGGTCTGCGGACCGGGTCTTTTCGTTTCTTCAGCGACCCGGGCGGGCCGAGCGCCCGCCCGGGTCCGTTCTCACGACTTGCCGGAACGGGCCCGGAACAGCGCCCGGCGGGCCGCCTTGGCCACCTGCTTGTCGGGGTGGACCTGGGAGATCCGGTCGAGCAGCTCCTCGACGTGCGCGTGCGGGATCTTCCACACCACGTCGAGCAGGCCGTTCATCATCTCCGGGTCGATGTCGCGCAGGCTGCCCAGGAACTCCGCCTTGCCCAGCCCGGCGGAGATCGTCCACATGTCGAGGATGAGCCAGTAGGTGTCGTCCTGCGTCGGCTGCGGCGCGCCCTCCACCTGCAGCTGGCTCAGGTGGGTGGCCGCGTACGGGCGCAGCGACGGCTCCTTCAGCGCCCGCTGCCAGGCCGGGACCGCCTCGGCGCCGAGCGTGCCGACCACGCTGGCCGCCTGCACCCGGATCAGCGCGTCCGCCTCGTCCTCGGCGGCGGCCTCCAGCAGCTCCTCGGCGGCCTTGCCCGGCTCGCGCAGCCGCATCCAGGCGGCCATCTCCGCGTCGGCCTCCTCCTCCGGCAGCTCGGCGCTGAGCACCAGCAGGTCGTGGGCGCTCATCGTCTCGATGGCCGGGCGGGCGTCGATCTCGAGGTCGGCGTCGTCGACCAGGTGGACGACCCCTTCGACGCCGAGCGGGGTGAGCCGGAGCGTGTCGCCGTCGAGCTCGGCCAGGCCGTATCCGGTCAGCCAGTCGAGCACCGGCTTCAGCGGGTCGCCCGCGGCCTTCCAGGCGTCGCCGCCCAGCTCGTCGTGGTCGGCGACGGCCTCCGCCAGCTCCTCGCGGAGCTCGGGCAGGGCCCGTTCGCCGCCGCCGAGCAGCAGCCGGACGAGCAGATTGCGCGTCAGGCCCGCCAGCGCCAGGGCGTGGTCCTCGTCCGGCGGCTCGGGGTCGCCGTAGTCGATCGAGTGGAGGCCGAGCATCCACGCGTCGAGGACGTCCTCGTCGTCGTCGAACGGCCACTCCGAGGTGTCGTCCTGGACGGAGACCGTGTTGCCCTCGCCCGGCTCCAGGAACTCCAGGTCGACGGCGAGGTTCCAGAGGTTCCACAGCTGGGGGACGGACTCGGCGAGCGGGCCGGAGGCGTCGGGCCTGGGCAGGCCGACGGCGGCCAGCGCCTCCTCGATCTCGGCGTCGCCGAGCAGGGTCTCCTCGCCCATGTGGCGGCCCGGGCCCACCCAGAGGGCGAGGTCGCGGGCCTTGGCGATCAGCGGCACCTCGCGGGCGGCCGCGGCCAGCTCCGAGTCGGGGCGCAGCCGGATCGTCGGCAGCGCGGCGAGCTCGTCGGCGAACGCCTCCAGGTCGCCGAGGTCGTCGGCGTCCTCCTCGTCGTCGTACTCGTCGCCGTCGTCGATGAGGTCCTCCATGAGCTCGACGAAGCGGTCCTCGACGTCGTCGAGCTCGGACCGCAGGTCGTCGAGGCTGTCGGAACCCTTGACCAGCCTGCCGGTCTGCGCCAGGAAGGTCAGGTAGGCGTCGACGGCGGACAGCATGCCGTCGGCCGCGGCGTCCGGGTCGTCCACGACCTTGGGCATGCGGTCCAGCAGCAGGTTGCGCAGGTCGGCGCGCTTCCACACGCCGAGATCCTGCGAGTAGGCGAGACGGTGCCAGAGTGCGGCGGGCCCCACCAGCTCGGGGTCGCTGCCGGGCGCGTTGGTACGCGCCCACAAGATGAACTCTTCGAGCAGGGGTCGCAGCTCAGCGGCGGCTACCTCGATGCGGTCAGTCACGCCCTCAGGCTAGTGCTCCCGGATGACGCCCGGCTCCCTAATACCTGCTTTGACCCGATCATGAGGTGCGCCGCATGGCCTCCGTGATCCGCTCGGCCGCCGCCATCACCGGCACCGCGTGCAGCCGGCCGGGTGCCCTGGTCAGCCGTTCGATCGGGCCGGACACCGAGACGGCGGCGATCACCTTGCCGCCGCTGCCCCGGATGGGCGCGGAGACGCTGGCCACCCCCTGCTCGCGCTCGCCCACGCTGTGCGCCCAGCCCCGCCGCCGCACCGAGGCCAGCGTCGCGGCGGTGAACTTGGCGCCGCGCAGCCCGCGGTGCAGCCGGTCGGGCTCCTCCCAGGCCAGCAGGATCTGCGCCGCCGAACCCGCCGTCATGGGCAGCGCGGAACCCACCGGGACGGTGTCGCGCAGGCCGCTGGAGCGCTCGGCCGCGGCCACGCACACCCGCTCGTCACCCTGGCGCCGGTAGAGTTGCGCGCTCTCACCGGTGGTGTCGCGCAACTGGGTCAGCACGGGGGAGGCCACCGCCAGCAGCCGGTCCTCGCCGGCGGCGGTGGACAACTCGGAAAGACGAGGGCCGAGCACGAAACGGCCCTGTGTGTCACGACTCACAATGCGGTGATGTTCGAGCGCGACGGCCAGCCGATGGGCCGTGGGGCGGGCCAGGCCGGTCGCCTGGACGAGCTGCGCCAGAGAGGCCGGTCCGGCTTCGAGGGCGTTGAGCACCAGAACGGCCTTGTCCAGTACTCCGACTCCGCTAGAGTTGTCCATAGACCGATACTGCAGTCTCGCCATATGAGAAGGCAAGTCGGTTGGGATTCCGAGCGAGCGGGCCACGACGCGGTGGCATCGCAGTAAGCAGGAGGAAACAATGGGCCGCACACTGGCGGAGAAGGTCTGGGAGCAGCACGTCGTGCGCCGCGCCGACGGCGAGCCCGACCTGCTCTACATCGACCTGCACCTCATCCACGAGGTCACCAGCCCCCAGGCGTTCGACGGGCTCCGGCTCGCCGGCCGCAAGGTGCGAAGGCCCGAGCTCACCATCGCGACCGAGGACCACAACGTGCCGACCGTCCTCGGCCCGATCGCCGACCCGGTCTCCAAGACCCAGGTCGAGACCCTGCGCAAGAACTGCGCCGAGTTCGGCATCCGGCTCCACCCGATGGGCGACGCCGGCCAGGGCGTGGTCCACATCATCGGCCCGCAGTTCGGTCTCACCCAGCCGGGCATGACCATCGTCTGCGGCGACTCCCACACCTCGACCCACGGCGCGTTCGGCGGCATCGCGTTCGGCATCGGCACCAGCGAGGTCGAGCACGTGCTGGCCACCCAGACGCTGCCCGCCTACCGGCCGAAGACGATGGCCATCGAGGTCAGCGGCGAGCTGCCCACCGGCGTCACGGCCAAGGACCTGATCCTGGCCATCATCGCCAAGATCGGCACCGGCGGCGGTCAGGGCCACATCATCGAGTACCGCGGCGAGGCCGTGCGCAAGCTCTCCATGGAGGGCCGCATGACCGTCTGCAACATGTCCATCGAGGCCGGCGCCCGCGCGGGCATGATCGCCCCGGACGAGACCACGTTCGCCTACCTCAAGGGCCGCCCGCACGCCCCCGAGGGCGAGGCGTGGGACCAGGCGGTGGCCTACTGGAAGACGCTCAAGACCGACGACGACGCCGTGTTCGACAAGGTCGTCGAGATCGACGCCTCGACGCTCACCCCGTTCGTCACCTGGGGCACCAACCCCGGCCAGGGCCTGCCGCTCGGCGAGCGCGTGCCCGACCCGGAGAGCTTCACCGACCCGGTCGAGCGGTCGGCGGCCGAGCGGGCGCTGGAGTACATGGCGCTGACCCCCGGCACGCCGCTGCGTGACATCGAGGTCGACACCGTCTTCGTCGGCTCCTGCACCAACGGCCGCATCGAGGACCTGCGCTCCGCCGCCGAGATCCTGCGCGGCCGGAAGGTCGCCACCCGCATGCTGGTGGTGCCCGGCTCCATGATGGTCAAGAAGCAGGCCGAGGAGGAGGGTCTGCACGAGGTGTTCAAGGCCGCCGGCGCCGAGTGGCGCGAGGCCGGCTGCTCGATGTGCCTGGGCATGAACCCCGACACGCTCAAGCCCGGCGAGCGCAGCGCCTCCACCTCCAACCGCAACTTCGAGGGCCGCCAGGGCAAGGGCGGGCGCACCCACCTGGTGTCGCCGCAGGTCGCCGCCGCGACCGCGGTCACCGGCCGCCTCACCGCCCCCGCCGACCTCTGATGGCCGCGGCCTCGTCACACGCAGACCTCTAGGAGACCCGTACCGATGGAAGCCTTCACCACGCACACCGGCAAGGCCGTGCCGCTGCGCCGCAGCAACGTCGACACCGACCAGATCATCCCGGCCGTCTGGCTCAAGCAGGTCAGCCGCACCGGGTTCGAGAAGGGCCTGTTCGCCGCCTGGCGCGAGGACCCCTCGTTCGTGCTCAACGACCCCGCCTACGCGGGCGCCTCGATCCTGGTCTCGGGGCCCGACTTCGGCACCGGGTCGTCGCGCGAGCACGCCGTCTGGGCGCTGCAGCAGTACGGTTTCCGCGTCGTCATCGCCGCCCGGTTCGGCGACATCTTCCGCAACAACTCCACCAAGATGGGCCTGCTGCCCGTCGTGCTGCCCGGCGACCGGGTGGAGGAGCTGCAGGCGGCCGTCGAGGCCGAGCCCGAGCTGCAGGTCACCGTCGACCTGGTCGAGCGCCAGGTCCGCTGGGCCGGTGAGACGGTCTCGTTCGAGATCGACGACTACACCCGCTGGCGGCTGATGGAGGGGCTCGACGACATCGGGCTGACCCTGCGTCACGCCGACGCCATCACCACGTACGAGAATGGTCGGCAGCCATGGCTGCCGACCACCGTCTAGAAGACGACGCACTGGCGCGGCGGTTGCGCGAGGCGCACCGCCGCGTCCGCATGCTGCCCGCGCCCGAACGAGAGCGAATGGGCCGCCGTTACCTCGCGATCTGCGATCTGGCCAAACGCGATCCCGGGCGGGCCGCCGCCCGCCTGGAATCCCTGATGGCCCTGCTCGACACGCCACGCGATGCCGAAAATACGCGCGGTGATTGAGTTCACCCGCGATCCCGCCTACTTTCGAGCGCGTACGGGGTTTCTACGCCGGACTCGTGAGCTGGAACCCCGAGCCGTAACTGGGGGGAAAGAACTTCATGAACAAGCGGGAGCTCGTCGACGCCATCGCGGACCGCGTGGGCGACAGGAAGACGGCCACCGAGGCCGTCAACGCGATCATCGACACCGTCCAGAAAGCGGTGGCGAACGGTGACAAGGTCTCGATCACCGGGTTCGGCGCCTTCGAGATGGTGCACAAGCCCGCCCGCTCGGCGCGGAACCCTTCGACCGGCGCGGAGATCAAGGTCGCCGAGAGCTGGGCGCCCAAGTTCCGGCCCGGCTCCGACTTCAAGGAGCTGGTGAACGAGGGCGGCAAGAGGGCAGCGAAGAAGAAGTAGCCGCGCATCGCGTACGCCCGGGCTCCACGATCGGAGACCCGGGCTCTTTCACGGCAGCGGGAAGGTCGACAGCGTGATGTAGGTGATCTCGCCGTCCTCCATCGCGATGTTGACCCGCTGCCCTGTCCGGAGCAGCCGGAGCGGGCCCGCGTCGAAGGCCCGCGCGGGGAAGACCAGCACGGTCCCGTCGTCGAGGAAGACCGTGCCGGACCGCGTCTCGGTGTCGAAGCTGCGCACTGTGGCCTGCACGTAAGCCAATCTAGAGGCTCAGCCGGAGCCGGGCCACAGCTCGGCCACCACCGCGGCGGTGTGCCGCCCCAGCCCCAGCGCCATCGCGGCGCGCAGATCGTCGGGCGTGTCCACGTCGCGCCGCAGCGACTCGATGCCGTCCAGGCACAGCTCCTTCGCCCCGCCCGCCAGGTGCTTGACCCGTGACTCGCCGCCGAAGCGGGGCCGGAACGGGTGGCCCGGCCGTACTCCGTAGAAGGTGGTGCCGACCTCCGGAGCGTCGGGCACGAACGCCTGGTCGAACTCGGCGGCGGCGGTGAGCGCCACCGCCAGCTCGGCCGGCCGCAGCGCGGGCAGGTCGGCCTGCAGCGCACCCACCGCGTCGCCGGGCGCCACCCGGGCGGCGTGCGCGGCGCCCGTGCGCAGCGCCGTGTTCAGCCCCCGGTCGGGATCCTCCACCACGTCGGCGCCGAGCGCCGCCAGCGGCTCGGCCGCGGCGGGGTCGGCCGTCACCACGATCACCCGGGCCACCGGCGGGCAGGCCAGGGCCGCCGTCACGGTGTCGCAGGCGACCGCCACGGCCAGCCGGATCCGGTGCGGCCCCGTCGCGGCGGCCAGGCGGCTCTTCGCCGCTACCAGCGTCTTCACCGGAATCACCAGTGACCAGCGCAAGCTCATAGGGTTAAGCATCGCGCCTCGACATCCCGCGCGGCCAACCGGGAGACTTGTGCGAATATCTGTCAGTGCTGGAGGAACCATGAGCCGCCATACGCGTCCATCGCGTTTCTGGGAGACGCTGGCCGTCGTGATCGTGAAACCGCTCTCGACACTCCTGGTGAAGCGCGACTGGCGCAGGGGCGACCGCATCCCCCGCACGGGCGGGGTCATCATCGTGGCCAACCACCTGTCGTGGACCGATCCCGTGCTGCTGGCTCATTTCCTCTACAACAACGGCCGCTGGCCGATCGTTCTCGCCAAGTCCAGCCTGTTCAAGGTGCCGTTCCTGGGTCACGCGGTGCGCTCGCTGCGTGCCATCCCCGTCTACCGCGGCAGCGCGGACGCGGTCCGGTCGCTGCACGATTCGGCCGAGCTGCTCAAGGCCGGCGGCGCGATCCTCTTCTACCCCGAGGGCACCTGCACCCGCGACCCGGACCTGTGGCCGATGGTGGGCAAGACCGGCGCCGCCAGGCTCGCCTTGGAGACCGGCGCGCCGGTGATCCCGGTGGCCCACTGGGGCGCCCACGAGTTGCTTCCGTACGGGTCGAAGAAGCCCCGCCTGTTCCCGCGCAAGACGTTCCGCGTCATGGTGGGCGAGCCGGTCGACCTGTCCAAGTACGCCGACCGGCCGCCGCACGCGCCGGTCCTGCGGGAGGCGACCGCCGACATCATGCAGGCCATCACCGCGCAGCTCGCCGAGCTCCGGGGCGAGAAGGCGCCGGAGACCCGCTACGAACCCGAAGGGCGGTGACGTGATGGCGAAGATCGCGGTGTTCGGCACCGGGTCATGGGGCACCACGTTCGCGATGATCCTCGCCGAGGCGGGCAACCAGACGACCCTGTGGGGGCGCAGGCGCGAGGTGGTCGAGTCCATCGACCGCACCCACATGAACACCGACTACCTGCCGGGCATCGCGCTGCCGGCCTCGCTCCGCGCCACCACCGACGTGGCCGAGGCGCTCGACGGGGCCGAATTCGTGGTGCTCGCCGTGCCCTCCCAGACGCTCCGCGCCAACCTGGAGGCGTGGCGGCCGCACATCCCGCGTGACGCCGTCCTGGTCAGCCTGATGAAGGGCGTCGAGATCGGCACCACCAAGCGGATGAGCGAGGTGATCCGCGAGGTGGGCGGGGTGCCCGAGGAGCGGGTGGCCGTCGTCTCCGGCCCCAACCTGGCCAAGGAGATCGCCCTGCGCCAGCCCGCCGCCGCGGTCGTGGCCTGCACCGACGAGAGCGTCGCCGCCCGGCTGCAGAAGGTATGCCACCTGCCGCCCTGGTTCCGCCCCTACACCAACACCGACGTGGTCGGCGTGGAGCTGGGCGGCGCGGTGAAGAACGTGATCGCGCTGGCCGTCGGGGTGGCCGCGGGCATGGGCATGGGCGCCAACGTCAGCGCCATGCTGATGACCCGGGGGCTGGCCGAGATCTCCCGCCTGGGCGCCGCGCTCGGCGCCGACCCGCACACCTTCGCCGGGCTGGCCGGCATGGGCGATCTGGTCGCCACCTGCATGTCACCGCTGTCGCGCAACCGCACCTTCGGCGAGAACCTGGGCCGCGGCATGACGCTCGACGAGACGGTGGCCGCCACCCGCCAGACCGCCGAGGGCGTCAAGTCCTGCGAGTCGGTGCTGGAGCTGGCCAGGAAGCACGGGGTCGAGATGCCCATCACGGAGGTCGTGGTCGGCGTGGTCCACGACGGCATGTCCCCGACGGAGGCCGGAATGCTCCTCATGTCGCGTTCGCCCAAGCCCGAGCGTTACGGCGTGTGACCCGGTTACCGCGTGCTCAGCTCGCTGTGACGGGTGCACGCCGGTAGATTCGGACGACATGAGCAAGCCACGCGTCGCCGTCGTTTTCGGGGGCCGCAATTCGGAGCACGCCGTGTCCCTGATGGGGGCGGGCAGCGTGCTCGAAGCGATCGACACGAGCAAGTACGAGGTGATCCCCATCGGGATCGCCCAGGACGGCCGATGGGTGCTGGCCGCCGGCGACCAGCGGTTCCAGATCGAGGACGGCGAGCTGCCCGTCGTCGACGACTCGGGCGCCTCGCTCGCCCTGCCCACCGGCGGCACCGACCTGGTCGCCTACGACCCGGGCAGCATCCCGGTCGAGCTGGGCGCGGTCGACGTGGTCTTCCCCGTCATGCACGGCCCGTTCGCCGAGGACGGCACCATCCAGGGCCTGCTGGAGATGGCCGGGGTCCGCTACGTCGGCTCCGGCGTGCTGGCCAGCGCGGTCGGCATGGACAAGGGCTACATGAAGACCGTCCTGGCCGCCGCGGGCCTGCCGATCGGCCGTTACCTGGTCGTACGCGACCGCGACTGGCGGCTCGGCCGCGACCGGGTGGTGAAGGAGGCCGAGCAGCAGCTCGGCTGGCCGATGTTCGTCAAGCCCGCCAGGGCCGGCTCCTCGCAGGGCATCTCCAAAGCGCACGACCGGGCCGGGCTGGAGCGGGCCGTCGAGTTCGCCCGCGAGCACGACCCGAAAGTGCTCATCGAGGCGGCGGTCGGCGGCCGGGAGATCGAGTGCGCGGTGCTGGAGTCGTTCGGCGACGACCCGCCCGGGGCCTCCGCGCCCGGCGAGGTCAAGGTCGAGGGCGGGCAGGAGTTCTTCGACTTCGAGGCCAAGTACTACCCCGACCAGATGTCGCTGACGGTGCCCGCCGACATCCCCGCCGAGACGGCCGAGGAGGTGCGGGCGCTCGCGGTGCGCGCCTTCGAGGCGCTGGACTGCGAGGGGCTGGCCCGGGTCGACTTCTTCTACACGCCCGAGGGCAAGCTCGTCCTCAACGAGATCAACACCATGCCGGGCTTCACCTCGCTGTCGGTGGCGCCGCAGCTCTGGGCCGCGTCCGGGCTGACCTATCCGGAGCTGGTCGACCGGCTCATCCAGCTCGCGCTGAGGCGGTCACCCGGTCTGCGGTGAGACCTGCCCGATCGGGCCGGAGAGCTGGGCCAGCACCTCGCCCGCCACGTGCGCGCCGCCGACCGTGACCTCCACGTAGAGCGGCGCGGCCACGGCGGTGAAGAGGGTGGGCGTCTCGGGATCGGGGAACCAGCCCACG
This sequence comes from Nonomuraea sp. NPDC049649, assembly GCF_040675175.1. Taxonomy (NCBI): domain Bacteria; kingdom Bacillati; phylum Actinomycetota; class Actinomycetes; order Streptosporangiales; family Streptosporangiaceae; genus Nonomuraea; species Nonomuraea sp. NPDC049649. The sequence continues at coordinate 440,900 of NZ_JBFAOH010000001.1, read as the reverse complement.
CCGTCGATCTCCTGGAGCTGGTCGGTCGGCGCCATCCTGGCCGGGCGCGGCACCCCGCAGCGCAGCGCGATGGCCCCGTCGCCCCACACCGCCACGTACGGCGACTCGGGCGTGGTCGGCGTGCGGTCGTCGCCGTCGAGCGTCTCGGGGAGCAGCCCGGCGAGCCGGTCGCAGGCCGCGGCCGCCTCGGGCTCCGGCACCGGCGGCTCCACCCGGACCGCGCCGCAGCCGGCGAGCGCGAGGAGGACGAACAGGAAGGAAACCGCACGCATCGATGGAACCTCAGATGTGGACGATCGGACACGTAAGCGTACGCGTTATGCCCTCCACCCCCTGAATCTGGGCCACCACGAGCTTGCCCAGCTCGTCCACGTTGCGGGCCTCGGCGCGGACGATCACGTCGTAGGGGCCGGTGACGTCTTCCGCCTGAGTCACGCCGGAGATGCCGGCGATCTCGTGAGCCACCGCGGCGGCCTTGCCCACCTCGGTCTGAATAAGGATGTAGGCCTGCACCATTACGTCCTCCCAGGCGATTGGATCACGCCGAAGGGGTCACCGTACCCTGTGAGCATCAGGAGGTGCGTCATCACAGTCGGAGATCTCGGCGAGTTCGGTGTCATAGCGCGTGTTTCGCGGCGCCTCCCCCAGGGCGAGGCGGTGCTCCTCGGCCCCGGCGACGACGCCGCCTTGGTGAGTGCGCCCGACGGGCGCGTGGTGGTCTCCACGGATGTGCTGATCGAGGGTAGGCACTTCCGCCGCCGTTGGTCCAGCGGTTACGACGTGGGACGCAAGGCCGCCGCCCAGAACCTCGCCGACGTGGCGGCCATGGGCGGGGTGCCGACGGCCATCGTGGTCGGGCTCGGCATGCCCGCGGACCTTCCCGTCGCCTGGGTGGACGAGCTGACGGACGGGTTCCGCGACGAGTGCGCGCTGGTGGGCGCGAGCGTGGCGGGCGGCGACATCACCCGCTGCGACACCGTGGTGGTCGCGGTGACCGTGCTCGGCGACCTCCAGGGCCGCGCCCCGGTGAAGCGCTCGGGCGCGCGGCCGGGGCACGTCGTCGCGGTGGCGGGCGAGCTCGGCCGCTCGGCCGCGGGCCTCGCCCTCCTCCAGTCGGGGCGCGATCCGTACGAAGGAGAAGCCAAGCTGCTGGAGGAGGCTGTGGGGGTGCACCTGCGGCCCAGTCCTCCGTACGCGCGAGGGCCCGAGGCGGCGCGGCTGGGGGCGAGCGCGATGATCGACGTGAGCGACGGGCTGCTGCAGGACCTGGGGCACGTCGCCGCGGCCTCCGGGGTGCGGATCGACCTGGATCCCGAGTCCTTCGCGGTGCCCGAGGCGGTGCTGGCGGCGGCCCGGGAACTGGAGGCCGACCCCTTGGACTGGGTGCTCAGCGGCGGCGAGGACCACGCGCTGGCCGCCGCCTTCCCGCCGGACGTCGCGCTGCCGCCGGCCTGGCGGGTGATCGGCGGGGTGTCGGAGGGGGAGGGTGTGTACGTGCGAGGACGGGTGACCGGTCCCGGCGGATGGGATCACTTTCGGTGACCGACTGTCCCGATTTGCGTGATAGTTTCCGGATTTACGGTGTGACTCTGGGGATTGATGGGACAAAGACGTAGCCCAGGTGTTATGAAGATTGGCGGCCAACTGTAACCGGCAGAAAGGGCTGTCATGGGCCGCCACGGGACAGGTGGATCCGAAGACGCGCAAGAACGGGGGGAGAGCGCCTTCTGGGGCCCTGACAACCAGCGGTCTGAGTCCGACAGCTTCTGGGGGAACTCCGAGCAGCAGGAGGCCCCGGGCTGGCCTTCCCTGCCCGACCAGCCCGAGGTGACCGGCCAGTGGGCGCCGATGCCGCAGCGGGACACCCCGCCGCCGGCCCAGGGCTCCCAGTCCGACCCGTTCGAGGTCACCGGCGCCTTCCAGGTGCCCCCGCGCCCCGGTGAGGATCGCCCGCACCCGCAGCCCGACGAGGCGCCGTTCGAGAGCACCGGCGCCTTCGCCCGCCCGCCGTCCTGGGACGACGTCCAGGACAGCACCCAGACCTTCACCGGCATCCCCGGCGACGGCGCCTTCCGCCAGGACGACCCGCACGCCGCCGGCGACCCCCAGAACGTCTTCCAGCCCCGGCAGAACGACCCCTTCAGCACGGGCGACACGCACGCCGCCTTCCGCCCGCAGGACGATCCGTTCAGCACGGGCGACACGCAGGCCGCCTTCCGGCCGCCGCAGGACGACCCCTTCGGCGCGGGCGACACCCACGCTGCTTTCCGCCCGCCGCAGGACGATCCCTTCGGTACGGGTGACACTTTCCGGCAGCCCCAGGACGATCCGTTCGGCACCGGCGACACCCACGCCGCCTTCCGGCCGCCGCAGGACGACCCCTTCGGCACGGGCGCCACGCAGGCCGCTTTCCGCCCGTCGCAGGACGATCCGTTCGGTGGGGGGGACGCCCAGGGCGGTTTCCGGTCGCACGCCCCCGGCCCGCAGCAGGACGCCCCCTTCGGCTCCGGTGAGCCGCGGGATCAGGGCGACCCGTTCGGAGCGGAGGCGACGGGCCGGTTCGAGCCGCCGAGCCTGCCCCCCGAGCCCGGCGACGTCAAGGTGGCCGGTTCCCCCACCTCGGTCGCCCCCACCCCCGCCTGGGCGGAGGCCGAGACCGGCTTCCTCGGCTCCGGCTGGACGGGCGGCGACCAGGACGCCCCCGAGCCCCGCCGCGGCCGGCGCAAGCCGCCGAAGGACCCCGCCGCGCTCGACGCCCCGTCCGGCGGAGGCAGGGGCAGGATGGCCCTGCTGTCCGTGGCCGCCGTCGTGGTGGTGCTGGGCGGCACGGTGGCGGGCGTCAAGATGATGAGCTCCGGCGGCGACACGAACTGCCCGGGCGGCCAGTGCGCCGCCGTGCAGGGCACCAACCAGCCGGTCCCGGTGGACACCGAGCCGGCCGAGGAGGAGGACACGGCCGAGCCGCTCGCCGAGGAGGACGAGGAGACGCCGGTCGACGAGGCCGCCGAGGAGGACTCCCAGCCGGAGCCGACGGTCTCCAGGACGTACGCGCCCGCCCCGCGCCGCACCACGGCCTCGCCGACGCCGACCCCCACGCCCACGCCGACGAGGACCAAGTCCAAGACGCCCGCCCAGGTCGAGGAGGACATCGACGAGCCGGTGGTCGAGGAGGTCCCCGAGGAGGTCACGGCGATCCCGAGCTCGCGCGCCGACGCCGACACCGGCTCCGTGGAGACCCACAGCGCGCCGCCGCCGGAGGACACGCCGAGCAGCGAGCCGACGCGCCACGGCCCGCTCTCCGGCGGCGCCGCGGTCAACGTCCGGTTCCGGGTGGAGCGGCAGGCGCTGACCAGCTACACCGCGACGATGAGCGTGACGAACGAGTCGCCGCGCGCGATGAACTCGTTCACCCTGTCCATGCCCGTACGCGGGAAGATCACGGGCGTCGAGGGCGCCGAGTGGACGCAGGACGGCAACCTGCTGATCGTGGACCTGACCAAGCCGATCGCGGCCGGTGAGAGCGCCGACCTGAGGATCTCGGCCACGGGCCGGGCGGGCAAGCCGTCGAGCTGCGGCCTCGTCGGCGGGGAGTGCTCGGTCGCCTGACGGCGGCTTGCTGGACAGATGGTTTGATGGGGGACATGACGGATTCAGCTTCCCCCATGAGTCCCGCACGCGTTCTCACCGTCGCCGGGTCCGACTCCGGCGGCGGGGCGGGTATCCAGGCCGATCTCAAGACCATGCTGGCCCTCGGCGTGCACGGCATGAGCGTGATCGCGGCCGTGACCGCGCAGAATTCGATCGGCGTCCAGGGTTACTGGGAGCTGCCGCCCGAGGCCGTGCGGGCACAGCTCGACTCGGTGCTGGGCGACATCGGCGCCCAGGCGATCAAGACGGGCATGCTCGCCTCGCCCGCCCTGGTCGAGACCGTGGCCGAGGCGCTCGGCGAGTACACGGCGCCGGTCGTGGTGGACCCGGTCGGGGTGTCGAAGCACGGTGACACCCTGCTGGCGCCGGAGGCCGTGGCGACGGTACGGGCGAAGCTGCTGCCGGTGGCGACCGTGGTGACCCCGAACCTGTGGGAGGTGGAGCAGCTGACCTCCGTCAAGGTCGAGGACGAGGACGACCTGCGCCGCGCCGCCGACGCCGTGCTGGAGCTGGGGCCCCGATGGGCGCTGATCAAGGGCGGCCACCTCCCGGGCGCCCCGGTGGACCTGCTGACGGACGGCGTCACCGAGCATCGCTTCACCGCCGAGCGGCACGACAACCGCCACACGCACGGCACCGGCTGCACCCTGGCCTCGGCGATCGCCTCACACCTGGCCCTGGGCGACGACGTACCGGTCGCGGTGGAGAAGGCCAAGGAGTACGTCACGGGCGCGATCGCGCGCGGCTTCCCGCTCGGCTCCGGCATCGGCCCCGTGGACCACGGCTGGCGCTGGCGCTGATCCGTACGTACGACCCCATAAGAGCCGGTACGGCCCCTCAAGAGCCGGTGCTTACCCGTACGGCCCCATAAGAGCCGGTGCCGGATCGTACGGCCCCCTGAGAAGCGAAAAGCCCGCTACTCCTGGAGGAGTGCGGGCTTTGCCGTGTGACGCGGTTCAGCGCGTGACCTTGCCGGCTTTGATGCAGGAGGTGCAGACGCTGAGCCTCTTCGAGGTCCCGTTGACGACGGCGCGGACCGACTGGATGTTGGGGTTCCAGCGGCGGCGGGTGCGGCGGTGGGAGTGGGACACGTTGTTGCCGAAAGTCGGCCCCTTGCGGCAGACATCGCAGACGGAAGCCACGGTATCGCTCCTTATAACAGTCGATGTAGTAGCCCTGTCCGCTGATGCTGTGAGGGCGGAGGGCATGCCGGGACAACCGGCCAGCCAGGCAAGAATATCGGATCGCCACGGGTGCGTGCGAACCGATCACTGGGACCGGACCCGTCACAACGATATTCTCCTCTGAGTCGAACCCTAGCATCGGGAGGTCGAGGGCGTGCCCGTGGACGTTCTGGACCCGCCCTCGGTGCGGCGGTGGGCGCGGCACACGGCCGACGCGCTGGGCAGGGCCAGGGCCGACATCGACGCGCTCAACGTCTTCCCGGTGGCCGACGGCGACACCGGCACCAACCTCCACCTCACCATGCTCTCGGCCGCCGAGGCGGTGGAGTCGCTGCCCGACGACGTCGACGCGGGCGTGGTCTGGCAGACGCTGTCGTACGGGGCGCTCGTGGGGGCGCGCGGCAACTCCGGAGTGATCGTCAGCCAGGCCCTGCGCGGGCTGGCCGAGGTGCTGAAGGACGGCGCCGACCTGCGGGCGGCGCTGGCCAGGGCCGCCGAGCTGGCGCGCGGCTGCGTGGCCAGGCCGGTCGAGGGCACCGTGCTGAGCGTGCTGGCCGCCGCCGCGGCGGCAGTCCAGGGGGTCGAGAGCGGGCCGGCCGAGGTGGCGCGGCGGGCGGCCGAGGAGGCCCGCGCCGCTCTGCGCCGTACGCCCGACCAGCTCGACGTGCTGGCCCGCAGCGGCGTGGTGGACGCGGGCGGGGCGGGGCTGGCCATCGTGCTGGAGTCGCTGGCCGCGGCGATCACCGGCACCCACCGCGAGCGCTACGAGGTGCCCCCGCCGACGGCGAGGGTCGCGCCGATGACCGAGGTGGGCGCCGGCTACGAGGTGATGTACCTGCTCGACGCCGACGACGACGCCATCGGCAAGCTGCGTGAGGAGCTCGACGCGATGGGCGACTCGCTGGTGGTGGTCGGCGGCGACGGGCTGTGGAACGTCCACGTGCACGTCGGCGAGGCCGGGCCCGCCATCGAGGCGGCGCTGCGGGTGGGCAGGCCGCACCGGATCCGGATCACCTACCTGGCCGAGCGCGCCCACGTCGCGGGCGACGGCAGGGGAGTGGTGGCCGTGGCCGCGGGCGACGGCATCGCGGCGCTGTTCGAAGAGTGCGGCGCGGTCGTGGTGCGGCGCGAGCCGGGCGGGCGGCCCGCCCTGCCGTCGATGCTGGCCGCGATCCGGCAGGCGGGCCGCGAGGTCGTGGTGCTGCCCAACGACGAGGACGCCGGGGCGGTCGCGGTGGCGGCGGCGGAGATCGCCCGAGAGGACGGCCTGGTCGTGACCGTGCTGCCCACCAGGGCGACCGTGCAGGGGCTGGCGGCGCTGGCCGTGCACGACCCGCTGCGGCGCTACGACGACGACGTGGTGGCGATGACCGGCGCGGCCGGGCAGACCCGCTACGGCCACCTGGTGGTCGCCGACCGCGAGGGCGTCACCAGCGCGGGCCTGTGCGGTCCCGGAGACGTGCTGGGGATGATCGACGGCGACGTGGCCGTGATCGGCCGCACGCTGGAGGAGGTCGCCGCGCTCGTGGTCGACCGGATGCTGGCGGCCGGCGGCGAGCTGGTGACGCTGGTGACGGGGTCCGGCGCGCCCGGCGGTCTCGCCCCCGGCGTGGCCGATCACCTGCGGCGGTCCAGGCCCGACGCGGACCTCGTCGTCTACGCCGGCGAACAGGGCGGCTACCCGCTTCTCATCGGTGTCGAGTGATTCCTGTCGGTCGTACGAGGTAGAACTAGGTGCCGTGAGCCGTTTCGACGAGCCTCTGACGAAGGCGCTCGACCCGAAGACCGCGAAGTTGCTGAGCGGCGTGCTCGGCCTGGAGACGGTCGGCGACCTGCTGCGCCACTATCCCCGCCGCTACGCCGAGCGCGGCGAGCTGACCTCGCTCGACGCCCTGTCGGTCGACGAGCACGTCACCGTGGTCGGCGAAGTGAGCCGGCTGATGCGCAAGCCGATGCGCAACCGCGGCGGCACGTGGCTGGAGGTCGAGGTCGTCGACGGCACCGGCAACAAGATCTACCTGTCGTTCTTCGGCAAGGGTTCCCACGCCGCCGAGTCGCGGCTCAAGCCGGGCCGGCGCGGCATGTTCGCCGGCAAGGTGAGCCTCTTCGGCGCCCGGTCGCGACCGCGCTGGCAGCTCGCCCACCCGGAGTTCGAGCTGTTCGAGGAGGGCGAGGCGAACGCCGAGGAGTTCGCCGCCGCGCCGGTGTCGATCTACCCCGCGGGCAAGGACATCACGCCCTGGGCGATCAGGCGGGCCGTCGGCGTGGTCCTCGACACGCTGGGCCCGCTGGACGACCCGCTGCCCGCCGGGCTGCGCGCCCGCCACCGCCTCACCGGCCTGGCCGACGCGCTGGAGGCGATCCACCGGCCCAAGGACCTCGCCGACGTGCAGCGGGCGCGCAACCGGCTCAAGTTCGACGAGGCCTTCGTGCTCCAGGCCGTGCTGCTGCAGCGCAGGCGGGCGGCCACCGCCTGGCCCGCCAAGCCCCGGCCGCGCCGCGACGACGGCATCCTGGCCGCCTTCGACGAGCGGCTGCCGTTCGCGCTCACCGAAGGGCAGGCCAAGGTCGGCGAGGAGATCGCCGTCGACCTGGCCGCCGCCCACCCGATGCACCGGCTGCTGCAGGGCGAGGTCGGCGCGGGCAAGACCGTGGTGGCGCTGCGGGCCATGCTCCAGGTGGTCGACGCGGGCGGCCAGGCGGTGCTGCTCGCCCCCACCGAGGTGCTGGCCCAGCAGCACCACCGCTCGATCACCAAGATGCTGGGCGACCTGGCGCAGGGCGGCATGTTCGGCGGCACCGCGGTCACGCTGCTGACCGGCTCCATGGGCGCCCAGGCCCGCCGCGCGGCCCTGCTCGACGCGGCCTCCGGCACCGCCGGGGTGATCGTCGGCACGCACGCGCTGCTCCAGGAGCACGTCCAGTTCGCCGACCTCGGCCTGGTCGTCGTCGACGAGCAGCACCGCTTCGGCGTCGAACAGCGCGACGCGCTGCGCGAGAAGGCAGGCGAGGCCCGCCCGCACGTGCTGGTGATGACCGCCACCCCGATCCCGCGCACGGTCGCCATGACGGTCTTCGGCGACCTGGAGGTGTCCACGCTCTCGCAGCTCCCCTCCGGCCGGGCGCCCATCACCACCCACGTGGTGCCCGCCGCGCAGAAGCCCCACTACCTGGAGCGCACGTGGCAGCGGGTCCGCGAGGAGGTCGCGCTCGGCCGGCAGGCCTACCTCGTCTGCCCGCGCATCGGCGACCTGGAGGGCGACGAGGGCGACCTGGCGGCGTCCGACGACGAGCGCCGCCCGCCGCAGGCGGTGCTCGACGTGGCCGACATGCTGGCCCAGGGCCCCTTCCACGACCTGCGCCTGGGCGTCCTGCACGGCAAGCTCCCGCCGGAGGAGAAGGACGCGGTCATGGGCGCCTTCACCCGCGGCGAGCTGGACGTCCTCATCGCGACCACGGTCATCGAGGTCGGCGTCGACGTGCCGAACGCCTCCGTCATGGTCATCATGGACGCCGACCGGTTCGGCGTCTCCCAGCTCCACCAGCTCCGCGGCCGGGTCGGCCGGGGCGGCCTGCCCGGGCTCTGCCTCCTGGTCACCGACTTCGCCGAAGGCACCCCCGCTCGCGCCCGCCTCGACGCGGTCGCCGCCACCCTCGACGGTTTCGAGCTCTCCCGGGTCGACCTCGAACAGCGCCGCGAGGGCGACGTCCTGGGCGCCGCCCAGTCGGGCAAGCGCTCGTCCCTCAAGCTGCTGCAGCTCCTCAGAGACGAGGACGTCATCGCCGCGGCCCGCGACGAGGCCGCCACCCTCCTGGCCGACGACCCCGACCTGACGTCCCACCCGGCCCTGAGAGCCGAAATCGACAGACTCCTGGAAGACGAAAAAGCCGAATACCTAGAAAAAACCTAACCCCCACCACCCCCAACCACCCACCCCCCGGCCCCGCCCTCGGGGAAGGTCCTGCGGCACCGCCCTCCGGGATGGCTCTGCGGCACCGGCCTGCGGGAGGGTCGTGTGGCACCGCCCTCCGGGTGGTCCTCCGGCACCGCCCTCGGGGGTGGTTCTCCGGCACTCCCCTGCGGGAGGGCCGTGGGGCACCGGCCTGCGGGATGGTCCTGCGGCACCGCCCGTCCGGAATCGCCCTTGGATCGCCCACCTTGGGAGCCGTACTTCTGTTGTTCGTGAACGCCGGTGGTTTCGGGGCCGGGATCGTTGCGCTTTCGGTATCGCATCGACGAAAACGCATCGCGGGGCGCCGGGACGGCGGGATGGGGTACGGCGGAGACCGGCGCCCTTGGTGCGGCGGGAAGGCGAGCCACGGCACATGGCCAAGAAGACGGCGTAACGGCGGCCGGCCCCGCACAGGTTCAGAGGCCGTATCCCTGGAGGCCCCCGGCCCCGTACGGCGTCTGGCGTCAACTCGGCCCCGCCGTAAAAGAAAAAGGTTGTAGAAAACCCGCGACGGGAAAGCACCGCACAGAAGCCCGGCCCGGCCGAGAGAAAACAAGAAAAAGTGTGGGCCCAGCGGCGGGGACGGCCTCCCCCCGAATGCCGTCCCCGGCTGGGCCCATCCCTCGGGTCAGGTGCCGAGGGTACCGGCGTGCGGAAGGGCTCACGATCACGCCGGACGGCCTTCTCTGGGTCACCTCGAAGGCCGCAGAACTCATCTTGCTCACCGAGCCCACCGGTGTGAATCACCCTTGCGCAGTCGAGGCCGACACTTGTCCACTCTTGACCTGCGCCGACATGCGGAACAATGGCGTCCATGACTCGGATCATCGCGGGCGTCGCAGGTGGGCGGCGGCTTCAGGTGCCGTCGGGCCGCGGCACGAGACCGACCAGCGACAGGGCGCGCGAAGGCGTTTTCTTGACGCTCGACTCGCTCTACGGGCTGGCGGACGCCCGGGTGCTGGACCTGTACGCCGGGTCGGGGGCGGTCGGCCTGGAGGCGCTGTCGCGGGGGGCGGCGCACGCGCTGATGGTGGAGTCCGATCCGCGGGCGGTGCGCACGATCCGGGCGAACGTGGCGGCGCTCGGGCTGGACGGCGCCCGGGTGGCGGCCGACCGGGTGGAGCGGGTGCTGGCCAAGCCGTGCGCGGAGCCGTACGACATCGTGTTCGCCGATCCTCCGTACACCGTGGGCGACGAGGAGGTCCGAAGGGTCCTGGAGGCGCTGCGGGACCACGGCTGGCTGGCGCCTGGGGCTTTGGTGGCTTTTGAGCGGGAAAGCAGGGGGAAGCCCTTGATGTGGCCGGATGGCTTCATTGAGGAGAGGGTCCGTCGTTACGGTGAAGCGGCCGTTTGGTACGGTCGCGCCGCCGGGGATTGACCGCTCGTGAAGAGGAGGCGTCTTGCGCCGCGTAGTCTGCCCGGGGTCGTTCGACCCCATCACCAACGGCCACCTCGACATCATCGCCCGAGCCGCGCGGCTGTATGACGAGGTCGTCGTCGCCGTGCTCATCAACATAGAGAAGAGCAGCCTGTTCACGGTCGATGAGCGCATCGAGATCCTCCAGACCGTGACCAAGGAGTTCCCCAACGTCAAGGTGCAGAAGTTCCACGGCCTGCTGGTCGACTTCTGCAAGCAGAACGACATCCCGGCCATCGTCAAGGGCATCCGGGTGGTCAGCGACTTCGACTACGAGCTTCAGATGGCGCAGCTCAACTTCCGGCTGTCGGGCGTGGAGACGCTTTTCATGCCGACCAACCCCGAGTATTCGTTCCTGTCGTCGAGCCGGGTGAAGGAGATCGCCCGGTACGGCGGGGACGTGTCCGGCCTGGTCCCGGACCTGGTCAACAAGCTGCTCGCCGAGCGGCTCAAGGCCTGACGACGACCTGGTATTCTTTCTTTTCGGCCTTGTACGACGGCGTTTCGCCATGCCTAGCGAGAGCAGGATGACTCAGCACCTCGACCCCCGCTCCCCCTGGGTGATCTCCACCCACGACCTGGGGAAGCGGCCGGGCACGATGCGCGAGCTCTCCCTGGTCCTGCCGGCACCGGCGGATCTCGGTGTCGACATGATCGGCGTCCCCAAAGACGCCGAAGTCGAGCTGGACCTCCGGCTCGAAGCAGTGATGGAAGGCGTGCTCGTCTCGGGCACGGCGCACGCGCCGCTGTCCGGCGAGTGCGCGCGGTGCCTGGACCCGGTGTCGTCAGACATCGAGGTCGACCTGCAGGAGCTGTTCTTCTACTCCGACGAGGACGCCTCGGAGGAGGATTCGCTGCTCGACGGGGAGCTGTTCGACTTCGAGCCGACGTTCCGCGACGCGGTGGTGCTCGCGCTGCCGCTCAGCCCCGTCTGTCAGGACGACTGCCGGGGGCTGTGCACGGAGTGCGGGATCAAGCTGGCCGAGGCCGGCGAAGACCACCGGCACGAGAAGATCGACGTCCGCTGGGCGTCGTTGCAGGGTCTGTTGACCGAGAACGATAACGATCAGGAGAAGTGACGTGGCCGTCCCGAAGCGAAAGATGTCGCGGAGCAACACCCGCGCCCGTCGCTCCCAGTGGAAGACGACTGCTGTCGCCCTGGTGAGCTGCCCGCAGTGCCGCTCTCCCAAGCAGCCGCACATCGCGTGCCCCAGCTGCGGGACCTACAACCGGCGTCAGGTCGTCGAGCCGTCCGCCTGATCCGCTGAAGTTGACGTGATTCCGGCCGGGTGCCATTGTGCCCCGGTCGGTGTTGCCGTCGCAGAGGTGTGCGGTGGCGGTCTCGCCCGCGGTCGTGGTGGACGCCGGGGATCGGATCCCCCGACGCCCACCACGTTTTCGGGCATCACCCGCAGCCGTCGCGCCATGTGGAGATGTCCGAGGAGGAAAAGCACGTGGGCGCAGGTCCTAAGCCGGTGGCCGTCGAGGTCGCCAGAGACGAGTTCGAGCGAGTCCTGTCGGTGGCGCTCGACCCCGACATCCTGGAGCGGGCGCTCACGCACCGCTCCTTCGCGTACGAGAACGGCGGCCTGCCGACCAACGAGCGCCTGGAGTTCCTGGGCGACTCGGTGCTCGGTCTCGTGGTCACCGACACCCTCTACCACAACCACCCCGACCTGCCCGAAGGCCAGCTGGCCAAGCTGCGGGCCGCGGTGGTCAACATGCGTGCCCTGGCCGACGTGGCCCGGGGGCTCGGCGTCGGCCGGTTCCTGCGGCTGGGCCGGGGCGAGGAGGGCACCGGCGGGCGCGACAAGTCCTCGATCCTGGCCGACACGCTGGAGGCGCTGATCGGCGCTGTTTACGTCGACAAGGGCCTGGACGAGGCGTTCCGGGTCGTCCACCAGCTCTTCGACCCGCTGATCGTGCGCTCGGCCTCGCTCGGCGCCGGGCTCGACTGGAAGACCTCGCTGCAGGAGCTGACCGCCTCGGAGGCGCTCGGCGTGCCCGAATACCACGTCGAGGAGAGCGGCCCCGACCACGCCAAGTCGTTCACCGCCGAGGTGCGGGTGGGCGGCGAGACGTACGGCACGGGCACCGGCCGCAGCAAGAAGGAGGCCGAGCAGCAGGCCGCCGAGGCCGCGTGGACCCTCATCAGGGCCCGCCGCGAGCAGCGCGAGAGCCAGCCGGCGAGCTGACCGTCCGGCCGCACGGCCGGCGGGTCCAGAGGGTGGGATAGTCGTATGCCCGAGTTGCCGGAGGTCGAGGTCGTCAGGCGCGGCCTCGCGCAGTGGGTCGTCGGCCGGGAGATCTCCGCCGCGGAGGTGCTGCACCCCCGGGCGATCAGGCGTCATCTGCCGGGCGCTGACGCGTTCACCGAGGGGCTCAAGGGCCGTGTGCCGCTGTCGGCCGAACGGCGCGGCAAGTACCTGTGGCTGCCGCTGTCGGGCGCCGAGGAGGCGATCCTGGCCCATCTCGGGATGAGCGGGCAGCTGCTCGTGGTGCGGCGGGAGACGCCGCCGGAGAAGCATCTGCGGGTCTGGATCCGCTTCGAGGACGGCGGCCCCGACCTGCGCTTCGTCGACCAGCGGACGTTCGGTCACGTGATGCTCACGCCGCTGACGGGCGGTGTGCCCGAGCCGATCGCGCACATCGCGCCCGACCCGTTCGAGGAGGCGTTCGACGACGCCGAGTTCGCCCGGCGGCTGCGGGCCAGGCGCACCGAGATCAAACGGGCGCTGCTCGACCAGTCGCTGATCAGCGGCGTCGGCAACATCTACGCCGACGAGGCGCTCTGGATGGCCCGGCTCCACTGGGCCAGGCCTACCGAGACGCTCACCCGGCCGAAGATCGCCGAACTGCTCGCGGCCGTGCGCGAGGTCATGAGTGCCGCCCTGGACCAGGGCGGCACCTCGTTCGACAGCCTGTACGTGAACGTCAACGGCGAGAGCGGTTACTTCGAACGCTCGCTGGAGGTCTACGGCCGCCGCGACCTGCCCTGCTCCCGCTGCGGCACCCCGATCAGGCGGGAGGCGTTCATGAACCGCTCCTCGTACTTCTGCCCCAGATGCCAGCGACGGCCACGCTGACCGCGGCCAGCGCCGCGCCCAGCCACATCACGGCGGGAACCGAGATGCCGTCGGCCACCCGGCCGCCCGCGAACGCGCCGAGCGCGATGGAGACGTTGAACGCGCCGACGAAGAGCGCGGTGCCGAACTCGCCGCCGCCCGCCCGCATGATCCACAGTTGCAGGGTCACGCCCAGCCCGCCGTAGCCGAGGCCCCACACCACGAGCGCCGCCAGGGGGAGCCCGGCCAGCGGCAGCGCCGCCGTGGCCGCGGCCATGAGGACCGCCAGCGTGACGAGCACCGCCCTGGGCCGCTTGGCCGCCTGGCCCCCGGCCGCGAAGTTCCCCGCCACGCCGGCGACCCCGTACAGCAGGAGAGCGACGCCGACGAAGGCGGGACCCGCGCCCGCGACCTGCTCCAGGAACGGCCGCACGTAGGTGTAGGCCGCGAAGTGGCCGGACACCATCAGGACGGTCAGCACGAGGACCACCCTGAGCGGCCGCGGCACGCGGCGGCGAGAGGGATTCCGGGAGGCGCTGGATGCCAGCACGGTTCCGGAGCGGGCCGGGGTGGTGCCGGGGAGCGGGGGCAGCGTCGCGGCCAGGAGAGCCACCAGGACGAGCGCCAGCACGCCGGCGGCGGCGAAGGCGGCCTGCCAGCTCGCGAACGAGGAGACGAAGGCCGCCGCCGGGACGCCCAGCACCGACGCGACCGACACGCCCGACAGGATGACCGAGGTGGCCCGGCCGACGGACCGCTCCGGCACCAGCCGCGCGCCCAGACCCGCTGCGAAGGCCCAGAACCCGCCGATGCTCACCCCGGTCAGCACCCGGGCGGCCAGCATGACGAGATAGTCCGTGGCCAGCGCGGCCACCAGGTTGGCGCCGGCCAGCAGGGCCATCAGCCCCAGCAGCGTGAGACGCCGATCCAGCCCGCGGGCGGCCACCGCCAGCACAGGCGCCGAGACGGCGGCGACCAGGCCGGGAACGGTCATCATCAGCCCCGCCGTGCCTTCGGACACGCGTAAGTCGGCGGCGATCGACGTCAGGAGCCCGACGGGCAGCATCTCGCTGGTCACGATGGTGAACGTGCCCACCGCGACCGTGGTCACGGCGAGCCACCGGGCCCTCCCGGTGGCGGAGTCGACGGTCATGGTCATGCCGCTCAGACTCGCGCCGCACCGTAGGCGGGAACAATCGCGAAGGCCGGAGGCTTGGTTGAGTCAGGCTAAACGATCAGCGGAGGACGGGATGGAGTTCAGGGAGCTGGAGTGCTTCGTCGTGCTCAGTGAGGAGCTGCATTTCGCCCGTACGGCCGAGCGCCTGTATCTGTCGCCGGGCCGGGTGAGCCAGCTCACGCGTTCCCTGGAGAGCAGGATCGGGGCCCGGCTCTTCCACCGGACCAGCCGGCGGGTCAGCCTGACGCCTCTCGGCGAGCGGTTCCTGGCCGAGCTGCGGCCCGCCTACGACGGCCTGGCTCGCGCGGTGGAAAGTGCGAGGCGGGCCGCCCGCGAGGTGACCGGCGTGCTCCGGGTGGGCTTCCTGGCCACGCCCACGGACGTGGTCACGGGCAGCGTGCGGGCCTTCGAGAGCCGCCATCCGGGGTGCGCGGTGGAGCTGGTGGAGATCCCGTTCTCGGACCCGTTCGGCGGGCTGCGGGCGGGGCGGCTGGACCTGGTGTTCACGCTGCTGCCGGTGGACGAGCCCGACCTGGTGACCGGCGAGGGGCTGAACCGGGTCTCCCGTGAGCTGGGCGTCTCCGTACGGCATCCGTGGGCCGGGCGGGCCGCTGTGGACGCCGAGGAGCTGGCCGGGCTGCCCCTGATCGGGCTCGGCGGCCCGGCGCCGGCGGCGTGGCGGGAGCGGGTGACACCCTCCGTGACCCCTTCCGGGCGGCCGATTCCCCGGGCGGGTACGGTGACGACCGTTCAGGAGGGCCTCACCCAGGTGGCGCTCGGCCGCGGCGGCATGCTGTTCTGCGCGCCCACGGCGGCCCATCACCGGCGCGCCGACGTGGGCTTCGTCCCCGTCACCGGGCTGCCTCCGTCGATTCTCGGGCTGGCCTGGGTCAAGGACACGGAGACGGCGGCGATCAGGGCGTTCCGCGAGGCGGCGGCCGGGCACGCTCTCGGAGCGAGGGCGATGGCGGCGTGATGTGAGTCACTCCCACCAACCTCAAGGCGGGCCAAACGCCGAGGGGCAGTGGGGGGATTGTGAGAGGAATCACTGGAATGAGCGATGTGCGGCTGACGGCGTGGGTGCGCGGGCGGGTGCAGGGGGTCGGGTTCCGCTGGTGGACCAGGGCCAGGGCGCTGGAGCTCGGCCTGACCGGGTGGGCGAGGAACATGGAGGACGGCCGGGTGGAGGTCGTGGCGGAGGGGCCCCGCGACGCCTGCGTCAAGCTCCTGGACGCGCTGAGAGGTTGCGACACGCCGGGAAAGGTCGATGGAGTAGTGGAACGTTGGAGCGAAGCCCGAGGTAGTTTGGGTGGTTTTGTGGAGAGGTAGGCGCTTTCGTTAAACCGTGCAAATAGGGTATAGTTATATATCGGGAGTGCCTGCCGGTGGGTTCCAACAGTCGCTTCGACTTGACCGCCCACACTGCCGGTGCGACTCTTGTTAGGTACCAACGCGCACCCCTCCCGCGGAATAACGAAGTGCGCGAACCAGTCTGGTCACTCAGCGTGGAGGACCCATTACCATGGCGAAGGCTCTATTCGGCCACGTCGGCGGTCCTGACCCTCGTATGGTCTCGGAAATGCGCCGCTTGCAGCAGCGCATCCGTGACCTGGAGGCAGAACTCATCCGACTCCAGGCCCAGAATGACGCTCTTGCGGCGCAAACCCGCGACGAGGCGATCAGCCGCATGCAGGAGCGCGAGCCGGCACTCACCTGAGAGTGATCGGAGCGCAAGATTAGGGACGTCTCCCGGAGGCGTCCCTTGTTATTTGGCGTCATTCGAGAAAATGTTCTGATTCGAGACGGTCGAGTTCCTTCTCGACGGGATTCCCGCTGGTCCTGGCTGTACCCGCACGCGACGGGGAGCCGGGACCAGTAGTCTTTTCCGGAGTCCGTCCAGGCGGGAAGGGGGTCCGTGGCTTGTACTTGAAGACCCTCACCCTGCGCGGGTTCAAGTCCTTCGCCTCCGCCACCACCCTGCGGTTCGAGCCGGGCATCACCTGCGTGGTCGGCCCCAACGGCTCCGGCAAGTCCAACGTCGTCGACGCCCTCGCCTGGGTCATGGGCGAGCACAGCGCCAAGTCCCTGCGCGGCGGCAAGATGGAGGACGTCATCTTCGCCGGCACCTCGTCCAGGCCGCCGCTCGGCCGGGCCGAGGTCACGCTGACCATCGACAACACCGACGGCGCGCTGCCCATCGACTACACCGAGGTGACGATCAGCCGGCTGATGTTCCGGTCGGGGCAGAGCGAGTACGCGATCAACGGCGACACCTGCCGGCTGCTCGACATCCAGGAGCTGCTGTCCGACTCCGGCATCGGCCGCGAGATGCACGTGATCGTCGGCCAGGGCCAGCTCGACGCCGTGCTGCACGCCGGCCCCGAGGACCGGCGGGCGTTCATCGAAGAGGCCGCGGGCGTACTGAAACACCGCAAGCGTAAAGAGAAGGCGCTGCGCAAGCTCGACGCGATGCAGGCCAACCTGACCCGCGTGCAGGACCTCGCCACCGAGCTGCGCCGCCAGCTCAAGCCCCTGGGCCGCCAGGCGGAGATCGCCCGCAAGGCCGCCGTCATCCAGGCCGACCTGCGCGACGCCCGGCTGCGGCTGCTCGCCGACGACGTCTGCAGGCTCCGCGAGAAGCTGGAGCGCGAGGCCGCCGACGAGGCCGCCATCCTCGCCAGGCGAGCCCAGGTGGAGGCCGCGCTGGCCGAGGCCCAGCAGCGGGAGACCGCGCTGGAGACGGCCGAGGCCGAGACCCAGCCGCGCCTGGCCGCCGCCCAGGAGACCTACTACCGGCTGTCCTCCCTGCGCGAGCGCATCACCGGCCTGGAGCAGCTCGCCGCCGAACGCCACCGCCACGCCCTCGACGCCGCCGCCATCGAGCGCCGCGGCCGTGACCCGGAGGACCTCGAACGCGAGGCGGCCGAGGTCCGCGAGCGCGAGCAGATCCTCCGCGCCGAGCTGGAACAGGCCGAGGAGCTGCTGGAGGAGGCCGTGCGGCGCCGGTCCGAGGCCGAGGCCGAGCTGGCCGCCGAGGAACGCCGGCTCGCGCTGGCCGCCCGGGCCGCCGCCGACCGCCGTGAGGGCCTGGCCAAGCTGCGCGGCCAGGTCGACTCCGTACGGAGCAGGACGCGCGCCGCCGAGGAGGAGATCGGACGGCTGGAGCGGTCCGTTTCCGAGGCACGCGAGCGTGAGCGGCAGGCCCGCGAGGAGCTGGAGGCGGAGCGGGAGGAGCAGCCGGAGATCGACCCGGCGCTGGCCGAGGAGCTGGCCGTCGCCGAGGCGCGGGTCGAGGAGGCCCGCGCGGTCGCCGAGGAGACGCGCGCCGCCGTCGCGGAGGCCGAGGCGGCGCTGGCGGGGCCGCGTGCGGCGCTCCAGGCGGCCCGCGCCGCCGTCGGTACGGCCAGGTCCGCCGATCAGGAGGCCCAGCAGGCCGTGGCGGCGCTGCGGGCCCGGCGCGACGCCCTCGAACTCGGGCTGGCCAAGGGCGACGGCGGCGCGGCCCTGCTGGAGACCGACCTGGCGGGGGTGCTGGGGCCGCTGGCGGCGGTCATGCAGGTCACGCCCGGAGCTGAGCTCGCGGTCGCGGCGGCGCTCGGGCCGGTCGCCGAGTCCATCGCGGTGAAGTCGGTCGCCACCGCCGTGGAGGCCCTGGAACTGCTGCGCCTCAAGGAATCCGGTCAGGCCACCCTCCTGGTGGCGGGCCCTGGTGACTCCGCAGGCGATGAGGGCGGGCCCGGCGGGCGCTCCGCGGTCGGTGAAAGTGGTTCCGGCGTGCGCTCCGTGGGTTCGGGTAACGCCGGGGAGGCGCCGTGTGGGGGGCGGTGGGCGGCTGAGCTGGTGAGTGTGCCCGGTCATCTGCGGGGGGCGCTGGATCGGGTGCTCGGCGGGGTCGTGGTCGTCGATGATCTGCAGACCGCGCGGCGGGTGGTCGAGGAGCATTCTGGGCTGCGGGCCGTCACGACCGGCGGCGACCTGGTGGGGGCGCACGTCGCGGCGGGCGGGTCCGAGGGCGGGACGTCCGTGCTGCAGGTGCGGGCGGCGCTCGACGACGCGGTGGCCGATCTGGAGGACGCCGAGACGCACGCGGCGCAGACGGCCGCGGGGCTGGACGAGGCGGTCGAGGCGGAGCAGGCCGCTCAGGCGGCGCTGGAGGCCGCGCAGGCCGCGGTGAGCGAGGCGCAGGCCGCCGTCGGCACCGCGCAGGGGCAGGTGAACGCGGCCCAGGCGGAGCTCGACCAGGTGCGGGCCAGGCAGCGGGAGGCCGACCAGGCGACGGCCGCGGTCGCGCGGAGGCTGGCCCAGCTGGAGGCCGCCGCGGAGGCAGCCCGGGACGAGGCCGAGCGCCTGACCCGGAGTGTCGCCGCAGCTCAGGAGGCCCGGGCCGAGGGGCTGGAGGAGCTGGCGGAGCTGGAGATCCGGCTGGCCGAGGCCGAGTACGCGCAGGAGCTGGAGAGCGAGCCGACCACCGACCAGCGCGACGAGCTGGCCGCCGCCTCCGAGGCCGCGCGGCAGCGCGAGATGGAGACCCGCCTGGCGGTCCGCACCGCCGAGGAGCGCGTCAAAGGCATCGAGGGCCGCGCCGACGGCCTGATGAGGGCAGCCCAGCGGGAACGCCAGGAACGCGCCCAGGCGGCCGCACAGCGCGCCAGGAGGCGGAAGCAGGCCGACGTGGCCCAGGCCGTCAGCGACGGCGCCAGGAAGGTCCTGACGGCCCTGGCGACCTCCGTCGAGCTGGCCGCCCGCGAGCGCGACGAGGCGGAGCTGGCCAGGGTCGCCGTCGACGCCGAGCTCAAGCAGGTCCGCGTGCACGTCCGCGAGCTGGGCCAGGAGCTCGACAAGCTGGTCAACCGCGTCCACGGCAACGAGATGGCCCGCACCGAGCAGCGGATGCGCCTGGAACAGCTCGAGAAGCGGGCGCTGGAGGAGTTCGGGGTGGAGGCGGAGTCCCTGGTCGCCGAGTACGGCCCGGACGCGCCGGTGCCGGGCGACCCGCCCGTCCCGTACGTGCGAGAAGAGCAGGAGAAGCGGGCCCGCACCGCCGAGCGGCAGATGAACCAGCTCGGCAAGGTCAACCCGCTGGCCCTGGAGGAGTTCGCGGCGCTGGAGGAGCGGCACGCCTTTCTCAACTCGCAGCTGGAGGACCTGAAGAAGACCCGCCGCGACCTGCTGACCGTGGTCAAGGAGGTCGACGAGCGGGTGGAGCAGATGTTCGCCTCGGCCTACGAGGACGTGGCGCGCGAGTTCGAGCAGATCTTCACCCGGGTGTTCCCCGGCGGCGAGGGACGGCTGGTGCTGACCGACCCCGACGACATGCTCACCACCGGCATCGAGGTCGAGGCCCGGCCGCCGGGCAAGAAGGTCAAGCGGCTGTCGCTGCTGTCGGGCGGCGAGCGGTCGCTGACGGCGGTGGCGTTCCTGATCTCGATCTTCAAGGCGCGGCCGTCGCCGTTCTACGTGATGGACGAGGTCGAGGCCGCGCTCGACGACACCAACACGCAGCGGCTGCTGAAGCTCTTCGAGGAGCTGCGGCAGAGCTCGCAGCTGATCGTCATCACCCACAACAAGCGCACGATGGAGATCGCCGACGCGCTTTACGGCGTGTCCATGCGCGGTGACGGTGTGACGCAGGTGGTCAGCCAGCGGCTGCGGGAGCGCGAACCCGCCTGATCGGCGCGCCCCTGGTCCTGACCATGTCAGATGATCTGGAAAACTGACATCTTGTGGATGGTTACCTTGGCGTGATCGTGATCGTGGTCCTTGTCGCCCTCATCGCGGCAGGTGGCCTGTTCCTGCTCTTCCGGCCGGGAGGCAAGGCGGCGCCGCCGCCACCCCCGGAGGCCCCTCCGATTCCCGAGGAGAGGGAGGAGAAGCCACCGGCCGAGGAGGCCGAAGGCGCGACCACGACGATCCCGCCCCCGGCCAAGCCCGCCGAGCCGATGGTCAAGGCCCCCGAGGTGGAGGTTCCTCCGCCGTCGGCGGGCCGGATGGTGCGGCTGCGTTCCCGGCTGGCCAAGTCGCAGAGCGCGCTCGGCCGCGGCCTGCTGGAGCTGCTGTCCCGCGACCGTCTCGACGACGACGTGTGGGACGAGGTCGAGGAGAAGCTGATCACGGCCGACGTCGGCGTGGCGCCGACCCGCGCCATCGTCGAGGAGCTGCAGACCAAGGTCAAGGTCCTGGGCAGCCGTTCGCCCGAGGAGGTCCGCGGGCTGCTGCGCGAGCAGCTGCTCACCCAGATCAACCCCGGCCTCGACCGGACGCTCCACGTCGCCAAGCACGGTGAGCGCCCGGCGGTGGTGCTGGTCGTCGGCGTCAACGGCACCGGCAAGACCACGACCACGGGCAAGCTGGCCCGTTCGCTGGTCGGCGACGGCAAGAAGGTCGTGCTGGGCGCGGCCGACACCTTCCGCGCCGCCGCGGCCGACCAGCTGCAGACCTGGGGCGACCGGGTGGGCGCCGACGTGGTGCGCGGCCCGGAGGGCGGCGACCCGGCCTCGGTGGCGTTCGACGCCGCGGCCCGGGGCATCGAGGAGAAGGCCGACGTGGTGATCGTCGACACGGCCGGCCGCCTGCACACCAAGACCGGCCTGATGGACGAGCTGGGCAAGGTCAAGCGGGTCATCGAGAAGAAGGCCACGGTCGACGAGGTGCTGCTCGTCCTCGACGCGACCACCGGGCAGAACGGCATGCGCCAGGCGCAGGTGTTCGCCGAGGTGGTCAACATCACCGGCATCGCGCTGACGAAGCTCGACGGCACGGCCAAGGGCGGCATCGTCATCTCGGTCCAGCGGGAGCTGGGCGTGCCGGTCAAGCTGGTCGGGCTCGGGGAGGGGCCGGACGATCTGGCGCCGTTCGACGCGGAGGTGTTCGTGGACGCCATCCTGGGCGACTAGAAAGTCACTAATCCGGAAATAATGTTTTTCATGTTAGCCCTTGTCGTTTGTCCAAACCCGTGTTGATATTGGACGGTCTGTCTGTCATTGATCGAAAGGGCGAACATGAAGAAGCTTGTGGTCCACAAGCCCGGGACCGTCAAAATGGTGGGGGCGGCAACACCGAAGCACGCCGCCTGACCTGCTCCATGGCAGAGGGCGCGGCGCTAGCGGGTGGGGGCGCCGCCCCGCCTCATTTCTGTACTTACGGGCCGTGATTTTCGGTCCTTTCTCTTCGCCGGGGGAGCGACACACCTGAGACGGATCACATTCGACGCCCATCGTGGCTTGAGCGGCCCTTACACGTTCGGGGCCGCGCTTCTGGACGCGCTCGTCCCCGAAGCGGGCGGCGAGCTTCTTTCCACGTACGACATCGAGATTCGGGCGGTGGCGCCCGCGCTGCGCGCGCGGGTGCCCGCCCGGCGGGTGACCCTGGCCGACCGGCTGCCCCAGGGCGAGCGGATCCTGGTGCCCGCGCCGCTGCGCACGCTGCGGCTGGCGAACGGGCTGGCGGAGTTCGTCCGCGCCCACCCCGCGGCCGGTGGGCCGCTGGAGCTGCGGGTCGTCAACACGGCACACGCCGACCCGACCGACCTCCAGCTCATGGACGTGCTCGAACGGCGGGTGCCCGGCCTGTCGATCGTCCGCGAACCGGCCGGCCCCGAGCATCCTGCTCCCTCGTACGCGCTCGGACCTGAACTGGACCGATACCGCAACGAGGGCTTCCACCACGCGATGGCCGAGGCCGGGGCGGCGCTGCTGCCCTCGCTGCCGGAAGGCGGCGAGGAATGGTGGCTGCTCGCGCACCGGACCGCCACCGCGCTGGCCGCGCTCGACCGCGAGGACGAGGCGCGCGAGCTGCTCGACCGCGGCCGGCGCGCCAGCACGGACCCCAAGAACCTCGCCACCGCGGCGTACGCGACCGCGATGCTGCTGGTCAGGCACCACGACCACGGCAGGCGCGACCCCGAGGAGGCGCTGGCCTGGATCAACCAGGCGATCGCGCTCACCTCGCTGCTGCCCGACCGGCGCGAGCGGGCCTTCCACCTGGGCTTCGACCTCAACGGCAAGGCGCTCGTGCAGGTCCGGCTGGGCCGCGCCGACGAGGCCATGCGGCTCGTCCAGGAGGCCATCGACCTGGGCGAACGCGACCTCGCGCCGGGTCACCCGATCCACCGGCTGGTGCTGCGGGCCAACCGGGCGCAGCTGCTGGGCGCGCGCGGCGAGCCGGAGGCGGCGCTGGCCGACCTGGACGCGGTGATCGCCGCCGACCCCGGCTATCCCGACTACTACGTGGACCGGGGGAACCTGCTGTACCGGCTGGGGCGCCTGGACGAGGCGGAGGCCGACTACGAGAGCGCCATGCGGGCCGGGCCGCCCTTCCCCGAGCCGTACTACAACCGCTCCGAGGTGCGGTACGCGCGCGGCGACCTGGCGGGTGCGCTGGCCGACCTGGATTACGCGATCGAGCTGGATCCGGGGTTCACCGACGCGTACGTGAACCGGGCCGGGCTGCTGGTGGCCATGGACGAGCTCGACCGGGCCAAGGAGGACGTCGGGCGGGATCCCGGCAACCCGTTCCTGCTCAGCGTGCTGGGGCAGATCGAGGCGGCCCGGGGTGACCTGGTGGAGGCGCGCAAGGCGTTCGACTCGGCGCTGGAGCGGGCGCCGGATCTGGCGGTGGCCTGGGCCGGGCGGGGGGCGCTGGCGTTCGAGGAGGGTGACCCGCACGCGGCGGTGGCCGATCTGACCAGGGCCATCGAGTTGCAGGACGGGGCCGAGGTGCGGTTCAACCGGGCCTACGCGCTGCGGTCTCTGGGTGATGTGGAGGGGGCGCGGGCGGATCTTCTGCATGCGGCGGCGCTGGCCCCCGACGATGAGCAGATCCGCGAGGCCCTGGCCGACCTCGGCTGACTCTCCCGGACTGAAGGAAGGTGGGGAGATGTCGGGGTGGGGGTGAGGCGCCGGCCGGCCTCGGCTGACTCTCAGGCGGGGAGGAAGGTGCGGAGGTCGGCGAGGTGGGGGGAGATGTCGAGGCCCTGGTCCGCCAGCCAGGCGGGGTTGCCGTAGGTGCCGCGGTAGCGGTCGCCGCTGTCGCAGATGAGGGTGACGACGCTGCCGCGCTGGCCGCCCGCCCGCATCTCCTTGATCAGTTCCACGCAGGCGGCGACGTTGGTGCCGGTGGAGCCGCCCACGTCGCGGCCGGTGACCTCGCGCACCCAGTGCATGGCGGCGATCGAGCGGGCGTCGGGCACCGCGATCATGCGGTCGATCACGGTCGGCAGGAACGACGGCTCGATGCGGGGCCTGCCGATGCCCTCGATGCGCGAGCCCGGCGCGGTGACCTCGAAGTCGCCGGACACCCAGCCGGGGTAGAAGGCGGAGCCCTCCACGTCGGCCACGGCCAGGCGGGTGGCGTACTGGCGGTAGCGGATGTAGCGGCCGATGGTCGCGCTGGTGCCGCCGGTGCCGGCGCCGACCACTATCCAGGTGGGTTCGGGGTACGGTTCCAGGCTCATCTGGTCGAAGATCGATTCGGCGATGTTGTTGTTGCCCCGCCAGTCGGTGGCGCGCTCGGCGTAGGTGAACTGGTCCATGAAGTGGCCGCCGGTCTCGGCCGCCAGCCGGCGGGACTCCTCGTTGATCGCTGCGGGGTCGTCGACCAGGTGACATTTGCCACCGTAGAACTCGATGAGGTTGATCTTCTCCGGCGAGGTGCTGGCCGGCATGACCGCGATGAACGGCAGCCCGAGCAGCCGCGCGAAGTAGGCCTCGCTCACCGCGGTGGATCCGCTGGACGCCTCGACGATCGTGGTCTTGGGGCCGATCCAGCCGTTGGCCAGCCCGTACAGGAAAAGTGACCGGGCGAGTCGGTGCTTGAGTGAACCGGTGGGGTGCACTGACTCGTCTTTCAGGTAGAGGTTTACCCCCCACTCAGAGGGCAGCGGAAACACGTGCAGGTGCGTATCACAGCTCCGGTTGGCGTCGGCCTCCACCTTGCGGACGGCCTCGGCCACCCAGCGGCGTGTAGCCGGAGCGTGCCGGTCCACGAAATCCATGGTCCATACGCTATCCCATGTGACACTTGCCACGTTTTCCGCAGATTTGAAGGGATAGTGTTATGCTAATGAAACTTGTCCAGCCGTGGACGTGATGTCGCACGCCGCGAGCCAAGGGACTGTTCACCTCTCTGACCAGCGCGGTACCCCTAACGCGGCCCTTACGCGGGCCTTGGGACGATGGAACCGCTGTCAGTCGGCCGGTGGCCAACGGGGGATAGCGCAAGGGGGATTGATTTGATCACTATGACCGAAGAGCAGCGTCTGGATTGGTTCGAGCGCGATGTCGTGCCCGTGACGTCGCAGCTGTTCGCGTCCGCCATGCGTCTGACCCGGAACACCGCCGATGCCGAGGACCTGGTGCAGGAGACGGTGGCGAAGGCCTACACGTCCTACCACCAGTTCCGCGAGGGCACCAACCTCAAGGCCTGGCTGCACCGCATCCTCACCAACAACTTCATCAACGACTACCGGAAGAAGCAGCGCTCGCCCAAGCTGTCCGCCGCCGAGGACGTGGAGGACTGGCAGCTGCACGCCGCCGAGTCGCACACCTCGACCGGGCTGCGCTCGGCCGAGACCGAGGCGCTCGACCGGCTGCCCGACAGCGCGGTGATGAACGCGCTGCGCGCGCTGCCCGAGGACTTCCGGGTGGCGGTCTACCTGGCGGACGTCGAGGGCTACGCCTACAAGGAGATCGCCGAGCGGATGGGCACGCCCATCGGCACCGTCATGTCCCGCCTGCACCGGGGGCGCAAGCAGCTGCGGGGCATGCTGGAGGAGTACGCCCGCGAGGAGGGCGCGCTCCGCGAGGCGGCTCCGACCGCCGCCTGACTTTCCTCGCCCGGCTCCCCGGAGTGCGGGGCGGCCATCTTTCATGAGGCGGCGATGAGCGCCACCGCGCCCAGCGCGCAGGCCACGCCGGCGAGCTGGATCGCCCGCAGCCGTTCGCCCAGCACCTGCCTGGCCAGCAGCAGCGTGCTCGCCGGGTAGAGCGACACCAGCACCGCCACCAGACTCAGCATGCCCTTCTGCTGGGCCAGCAGATAGAGCACGTTGGCGGTCATGTCGAGAACTCCGGCGGCCACGATGACGGCCAGCGAGCCGGACGCCGGCCTCAGTGCCCGGCGGGTGGCCAGCGCCAGCAGCAGCACCAGGCTGATCGACGAGATCCGGGCGCCCGCCAGCGGCCAGAGCCCGGCCTCCGGCGAGGCCATCGCGAGCAGGATGAAGAACCCGCCGAACCCCGAACCCGCGGCCAGCGCGGTCAGCACCGCACTCTTGGACCCCTTCCCGTCCGGGGAGTGGTCCTGGCTGATCAGGAGCACCGCTCCCAGCCCCAGGGCGACGCCGAGCAGCGCCACGGGCTCGGGGCGCTCGCCCTGCAGCAGCCCGAACCCGACCGGCAGCGCCGCCGAGGTGACCGCGGTGGTCGGCGCCACCACGGACATCACGCCGGTGGCCAGCGACCGGTAGAACAGCACCAGCCCGGCCGCGCCCGACAGCCCGGCGGCGAACCCCCAGAGCACGGACGGGGCCTGGAAGACGCCGGGCAGCGCGGGCAGCAGGGACAGGATCAGCGCCAGCCCCGCGAGCTGTGAGAGCCCGACCACGGCGAGCACCCGCGAACGCCGGGTGGCCAGGCCGCCGAAGAAGTCGGCCGTGCCGTAGACCACCGCGCAGGCGGTCGCCAGGATCACCGCGGTCACCTCTCGCCCTCCTTTAGTTCACTGTGTTGTACTCCAAGTACACCACACAGGGCTCAGTGCAGTGCACTATTTTTCCACTAGACTGCACAGCGTGGAGGACCCGGAGCTGATCAACCAGGCCATCGCCAGCAACGTCCGAGCCCAGCGGGCGCACCGCGGGCTCACCCTCGACGCGCTGGCCGCCCGGTCCGGCGTCAGCCGGGGGATGCTCGTCCAGGTCGAGCAGGGCAGGACGAATCCGAGCGTGTCCACGCTCACCCGGATCGCCTCCGCCCTCGGCGTGACCGTGGCCCGGCTGGTCGAGGTCGGCGACGTGCCCGTGGTCAGGGTCGTCAGCGCGGACGACGTGGTCACCTTCGAGCAGGAGGGCGGGCAGGCCAGGCTGCTCGTCGGCGCCGACTCCCCGATGATCCTGGAGCTGTGGGACTGGCGGCTGGCCCCCGGCGGCCACCACGACGGCGACCCGCACCCGGCCGGCACCCGGGAGATGGTGACCGTGCTGCAGGGCGAGCTGACCCTGACCGTCCACGGCAAGAGCCACGTGATCGGCGCCGGCGACGCGGTGCTCTTCACCGCCGACCGCCCGCACCGCTACGCCAACGAAGGCGCCGAGGAGCTGCGGTTCGTCATGTCCGTCGCGGAGCCGCGCGACGTGTCCGACCAGTAACGCCGCCCCGGAGTCTCGTGATCTGACGGCTGCGGGCCGCTGGTGGGTACACCTCATCGTGGACGGCGGATCGTCTACGGGGGGTGTCGGATGAGCGAGTCCCGTGCGGCGACGGAGAAGCTCCTCGCGGAGCTGCACGGCCTCGGCCTGACCACCGCGTACGAGATCGGCGACGGTGCCACCCTCTCCATCTGGATCGGGCTCGTCGTGCGCTACCGGGACGGCTTCTACCGCTGGCGGGAAGGCCCGGTGAAACGCCGCCATCTCGGGACCGACCCGGCCGGATGCGCACTAAGAGTGGCGCGTCGCTACGAGGAGTTGCAGGCGGATATCCCATCATGGTGGGAAGAGCTGGTCGGGGACATGCGGGGGCGGCCTGCCGGCGACTATCCGTGACGTCCCCGCAGGTCCCGCGGGGGGAACATGCGCGCGTGGTGGTGGGTGGCGGCGCTGGCGGCGGTGACGGGATGCGCCGCCCAGCCCTCGGCACAGCTGCCGGTCCAGCCATCGTCACAGCCGTCGGCCCAGCCCTCAGCACAGCCGTCGGCCCAGCCGTCGGCACAGCCCGCACCCCAGCAGCCGGCCTGGTCGCCCGGGCAAGAGCCCACGCCTGACCGCCCCGCCGCCGACCCGGAGACGCTGGCCAAGCGGCTGACGGGGATGCAGCGCGACTGGCCCGCCCCCGACACGAGCTGCGACCGGTGCGTGGCGCTCACCTTCGACGACGGGCCGGGCCGCTACACCACCCGGCTGCTCGCCGCGCTGCGCGCACACGGCGCCCGGGCCACGTTCTTCGTCGTCGGCGAGATGGCGGCCGCCCCGGGCGGGGCCGCCCGGCTACGGCGGATCGCCAGCGAAGGGCACGAGCTGGGCAACCATTCCTGGACCCACACCCAGCTCACCACCCTGCCGAGGCGGCTGATCGCCCGAGAGCTCCAGCGCACCGGCGACGTCGTGCGCTATGCGACCGGGGTCCGCATGCACCTGATGCGGCCCCCGTACGGCTCGACCGACCGCAGGGTGGCCGCCGAGTCACGGCGGCGCGGCCTCGCCCAGATCCTCTGGAACGTCGACACCTACGACTGGCGCGACCGGGTGCCCAAGGTCGTGGCCAGGCGCGCGGCGCGCGCCAAGCCCGGCTCGGTGGTGCTGCTGCACGACATCCACCGCACCACGGTGAAAGCGGTCCCGCGGGTGCTCGACGCGCTCACCCGCAAGGGCTACCGGCTGGTGACGGTGAGCGAGCTGTACGGGAGCGCGCCGGAGCCCGGCAGGCGTTACCGGCGGGCCCATCCGGATCAGTGACCGCTTGCCCGGCGTGGCAGGCTGTTCGGCATGGGTTTCACCGGCATCCCGGACGAGGCGTTCCTGTTCTACGAGGGCCTCGAGGCCGACAACTCGAAGACCTACTTCTCGCGGCACCGGCAGCTGTACGAGGAGGCGGTGCGGGCTCCGATGCTGGCCCTGGCCGACGAGCTGGGGGAGGAGTTCGGCGAGGCCAAGGTCTACCGGCCGTACCGCGACATCCGCTACTCCAAGAACAAGTCGCCGTACAAGACCCACCAGGGCGTCTTCGTCGGCCTGGCGCACGGCATCGGGTTCTACGTGGAGGTCAGCGCGGCCGGTCTCCACGTCGCGGGCGGCCTGTACTCGCAGGCCCCCGACCAGGTGGCCCGCTACCGGGCCGCCGTCGACGAGGACACGACCGGCAAGCCGCTGGAGGCCCTCGTGGCCACGCTCGACGCGGCCGGGTACGAGCGCGGCGGCGACCGGCTCAAGACCAAACCGCGCGGCGTGCCGGACGACCACCCCCGCCTCGACCTGCTGCGCCACCGGTCCCTGTACGCGGGCCGCCGGTTCGAGCCGGAGCCGTGGGTGCACACCCCCGAGGTCGCCGACCGGGTGCGGGCCTGCTGGCGCGACTTCGGGCCGCTGGTCGACTGGCTCTGCACGCACGTACGCGGGAGCGAGCTGCCGGGCAGGCCCTGATCAGGGCTGCTGGGAGGTCTCGTCGCCGCGCAGCACGCGGTCGACGGTCTGGCTGGCGGCCGAGGTGGCGGCGGTCGTGATCGCCGCGATGGTGATGGCCAGCAGCGGCGTCGCCAGGCTGCGCAGGCTGCGGATGTTGCGCACCCGGGCCCACGGCTCGTCGGCCAGGTACATGATCCGCCACTCCCAGTAGAGGCCGAGCCCGATCGAGACCAGCGCCGCCTTGCCCACGATGATGGCCACCACCTGCACCTTGTCCATCGCGCCCAGGTCGGGTTCGGCGATCGCGGCCACGTACCCCGACAGCTCGGTGACCAGCGCGGCGGCCATCAGGTGGAGCGCCTTCGTCATCGGCTGGGTGCCGCGGATGCGCGGGTAGAAGTAGCCGAACAGGAAGCCGAAAGCGGGCAGCGCGATCACCGAGCGGGCCTCGAACACGAAGCTGGTCAGGTCGATCCCCGACGGCACCCCGAACACGATGAGGAACGGCAGGCTCAGCAGCAGGCTGACGACGAACGCGTGGAGGCCGTTCTGCCAGGGGGAGCAGCCCGCCGCGGTGGCGAACGCGGTCTCCGGGTGGCCGCCGTGCCCGCGCAGCGCCGCGTCGAGTTCGAGGCGCCGCCGGTCGAACTCCGCCATCGACAGCTCGCCGCCGCCGATCCGGCTCCGCCCGGCGCGGTAGAGCTCCTGCTCGGAGGAGAGCAGCAGCCGCCGGTGCAGCGCCGCCCTGATCAGCTCGCGGTGCTCTTCCTGGTCGTACGGTTCGACGATCGACAGGTGCGGGCCGGCCAGCAGCCAGCGGGCGGTCACCCAGGCGGCGATCGCGGTGATCGAGAGCATCGGCAGCGGCACGTCGATGTCGCCCAGCGTGGCGCTGCCCTGCGGGGTGAGGTAGGCGACCATCAGGCAGACGATCATCGCGGACTCGGCGGAGGGGTCCCGCGTCGCCTCCAGGGCGGTGCCGAGCCGCCTCAGCCGGAGCACCAGCAGCAGGTAGCCGAGGAGCAGCAGCCCCATCACCCCGCGCACCAGCGGGGTCAGCTCCAGCTCGCCGATCCGCGGCAGCTCCTGGGCGGGCGGGGCCAGGCTCCATGAGCCCGCGTCGAGCCACTCGCTCGGCCAGCCCTGCACCATGAGGCTGACCACGACGGCGACCACGACCGCGCCGCGCTTCCACTGTTTGATGGCCACGGCCACGGCGGCCACCGGGATCAGCGCCCAGCAGAACGCCAGCAGCAGCCGGACGCTGTCGGGCGGGTAGACCTGGGTGACCAGGGCCTTGGCCCACAGCGCCAGCGCCAGCAGCGCGACCGCGGACCCGGCCGCGAAGGCGGCCAGCCGCACGACCACCGCCCGCACCCCCAGGTCGGCGCTGAGCGCCACCGCCGACCCGGCCGCCGCGGTCGCCGCGACACTCGTCCCGGTGAGCAGCGTGTCACCGGGCAGCTGCCCGTACCGGTAGGACCACGACAGCATGCCGACCGCCAGCAGCACGCCCACCCCGGTCGCGCCGAGCGCGTCGCGGGGCGTCCACTGCGGCCCGGTCGGCAGCACCTGGATCGCGTGGCGGAGCGCGAGCAGCGGCAGCCCGACGAAGAGCATCACGTACGCGGGCAGCGTGAACTCCTCGGCCACCAGCGGCAGCAGCACCACCGGCGCGGCCAGGGCGAGCCCGGCGGCCAGCTCCCGGTTGGCGGGCCGCCGCCACCAGTCGCCGCCGGGCGTGCGCAGCAGCAGCACCGTCAGCACGACCGCGGTGACCACGCCGAGCGCGGTCGCCCAGGAGAAGTCGTCGCGCTCCCGCACGTCGGGGAAGCCGTAGGAGCGGTGCGCGAGCGTGACGCTCACCGCGTGGTTCGCGGCGGTGAACTCCAGCCGGTCCGGCTCCTCCCGGTCGGGCGCGATCGAGGCGGCCCGCAGCACGCTCCACTCGCCGGGCAGCAGCGTCACCCGGCGGTAGGCGACGAGCGAGGGCGCGGCGGCGGGGGTGTGGAAGTCGACCCGCATCAGGTCTTCCGGCCGCACCTGGCGCAGCAGCGTCACGGTGAAGACCGCGGTGGTGCGGTCGCCGGTGGTGGTGAGGCGCGGCGGCAGCCGGGTGGCCGGGGCCAGCACGGTGCCGTTGACCTTGACGGCGCCGAACCCCTCGTCGGTGAAGCGCCGCAGCCCGTGCGGGAACTCGGCCCCCTCCCGCAGCGTCTCGGCCAGGCCGTCGGCGGGGTCCATCGACAGCCGGTGGGTGATCGTCACCTTGACCTGCCGCCGCCGCTCGTCCATCCGCCCCTCGGGCACGCCGTCGAGGTCGGCGGCGCTCGCCGGGGCGACCGTCACCTCGGTGGACGCCTCGCGGTCACCCCCGGCGGCGGGTTCGGCGCGGGTGGCGGACAGGCCCCACGAGTCGGCGTCCGCCGGCGAGGACGGCGGCACAGGCCGCGGCACGGGCTCGGCCGCGACGGCGCACCAGACGATGGCGCTGAGCGACACGGCGGCGAGCCCGAACCCGATGAATGCCCGGAGCCTCTCCATGAACCGAATGATTCACTCGTCCAGCCGATTGTTCTTCCGGTGGGGTAACGGTGTGATTACGGTGTACTCGTCTTGACAGCGAGCGGCTTTTCTCAAACGCGAAGCAACGCCAATATCTGAATTCCCCCTGCTCGGGCGGCACACACCTCTCCAGAGAGGCAGGAGCAGCCCCGCTACCAGGGGATTCGCGGGCTTTACCGTTTTCCGCGCCGGTAAATGCGTACGGGTCATCCCGCCGTACGGAGAATGCCTCTCCACACGGCGGGATGACCCGTAGTCAGGAGCGCTTGGCGCGGGCCGCCATGCGGCCCCGCGTGGCGGCGTCGAGAATCACCTTGCGGATGCGGACCGCCTCGGGCGTGATCTCCACGCACTCGTCCTCGCGGATGAACTCCAGCGCCTGCTCCAGCGAGAGCACCCGCGGCGGGGTCAGCTTCTCCGTCTCCTCCGCCGTGGAGGAGCGCATGTTGGTGAGCTTCTTCTCCTTGGTGATGTTGACGTCCATGTCGTCGGAGCGGGAGTTCTCGCCGACGACCATGCCCTCGTAGACCTCGGTGCCCGGCGAGACGAACAGGGCGCCGCGCTCCTGGAGGTTGAGCATCGCGAACGCGGTGACCGGCCCGGACCGGTCGGCCACCAGCGAGCCGCTGGCGCGCGTGCGCAGCTCCCCGAACCAGGGCTCGTACGAGTCGAACACGTGATGCGCCAGGCCGGTGCCGCGGGTCTCGGTCATGAACTCGGTGCGGAAGCCGATCAGCCCGCGGGCCGGCACCGTGAACTCCATCCGGATCCAGCCGGTGCCGTGGTTGGTCATGTGTTCCAGGCGGCCCTTCCGCACGGCCAGGAGCTGGGTGACGGAGCCCAGGTACTCCTCGGGGCAGTCGATGGTGAGGCGCTCCACAGGCTCGCAGACCTTGCCGTCGATCTCCCTGGTGACCACCTGGGGCTTGCCGACGGTCAGCTCGTAGCCCTCGCGGCGCATCTGCTCCACCAGGATGGCCAGCGCCAGCTCGCCGCGGCCCTGCACCTCCCACGCGTCGGGCCGCCCGGTGGGCAGCACGCGCAGCGACACGTTGCCGACCAGCTCCCGGTCGAGGCGGTCCTTCACCATGCGGGCGGTGACCTTGCTGCCCTTGACCTTGCCGACCAGCGGCGAGGTGTTGGCGCCGATCGTCATCGAGATGGCGGGCTCGTCGACGGTGATGAGCGGCAGCGGGCGCGGGTCGTCGGGGTCGGCCAGCGTCTCACCGATCATGATGTCGGGGATGCCGGAGATGGCGATGATGTCGCCGGGGCCGGCCTCCTCGGCGGGCTTGCGCTCCAGCGCCTCGGTCATCAGCAGCTCGGTGATCTTCACCTTCTCGATGCTGCCGTCGGTGCGGCACCAGGCGACCTGCTGGCCCTTGGTCATCCGGCCCTGGTGGATCCGGCAGAGCGCTATCCGGCCGAGGTAGGAGGAGGCGTCGAGGTTGGTGACGTGCGCCTGGAGCGGCGCGCTCGGGTCGTAGGTCGGCGCCGGGATCGTCGACTTGATGATGTCGAAGAGCGGCCCCAGGTCGGGCGACGCGGGCATCTCGCCGTCGGCGGGGCGCTCCAGCGAGGCCCGGCCCGCTTTGCCCGAGGTGTAGACGACCGGGAAGTCGATCTGGTCGTCGGTCGCGTCGAGGTCCATGAACAGCTCGTAGACCTCGTCGAGCACCTCGGCGATGCGGGCGTCGGGCCGGTCGACCTTGTTGATGCAGACGATCACCGGCATCTTCGCCGACAGCGCCTTGCGCAGCACGAACCGGGTCTGCGGCAGCGGGCCTTCGGAGGCGTCGACCAGCAGCACCACGCCGTCGACCATGGACAGGCCGCGCTCGACCTCGCCGCCGAAGTCGGCGTGGCCGGGGGTGTCGATGATGTTGATGGTCATGCCGTCATGGCGCACGGCGGTGTTCTTCGCGAGAATGGTGATGCCCTTCTCGCGCTCCAGGTCGTTGGAGTCCATGACCCGGTCGTCGACGTCCTGGTTCGCGCGGAACGCCCCGGACTGCCAGAGCATGGCGTCGACCAGCGTGGTCTTGCCGTGGTCGACGTGCGCGATGATCGCGATGTTCCTCAGGTCGTCGCGGCTGTTCAATGGCATGGTGAGTCTCGCTCTGTAGGTGTCGGGGCCGGCCGCGCGAACTCGCGACCACATAATTCTAGTTGATCCCTCCGATGCCCTGCGCGGCCGAGCGCGCGCCGGTATCTAAGCTCGGAGCATGCCGTTCGCGCCCAGCTTTCCCGTGATGCTCAGGACCGACGACGGGGTGCGCATCGACGCCGCGCACACGCCCTGCCGCGAGGGCGGGGCGCTGGATACGGGGATCGTGGTGGCGCACGGGTTCACCGGGTCGTGGCGGGAGCGGACCGCGCGGCGGATCGTGCACGTGCTCAGCGAGTACGGGGGAGTGCTCGCCTTCGACTTCCGGGGGCACGGCCGCTCCGGCGGCGAGAG
Organism: Nonomuraea sp. NPDC049649; assembly: GCF_040675175.1. Taxonomy (NCBI): domain Bacteria; kingdom Bacillati; phylum Actinomycetota; class Actinomycetes; order Streptosporangiales; family Streptosporangiaceae; genus Nonomuraea; species Nonomuraea sp. NPDC049649. The sequence continues at coordinate 407,095 of NZ_JBFAOH010000001.1, read as the reverse complement.
CACGGTCGGCGACAAGGAGATCCTGGACGTCGCGGCGGCCGTCCGCCACGCGCGGGTGGTCGGCTACCGGCGGGTCGCGGTGGTCGGGTTCTCGATGGGGGCCGCCGTGGCGGTGCGGCACGCCGGGCTCCGCGGCGGCGTGGACGCGGTGGTCGCGGTCAGCGGCCCGGCCCGGTGGTACTACCGGGGCACCCGGCCGATGCGCCAGGTCCACTGGGCCATCGAGCGGCCGCTCGGCCGGTGGGCGGCCCGGGTGGCGAAGCGGACCCGGATCGCGGTCGGGCGCTGGGACCCGATCCCGATGCCGCCGCACGAGGCCGCCGGGCTGGTCTCTCCGGTGCCGCTGCTGATCGTGCACGGGGACGCGGACGCGTTCTTCCCGCTGGACCACCCCCGGCAGCTGTACGAGGGCGCGCGGGAGCCGAAGGAGCTGTGGATCGAGCCCGGGTACGGTCACGCGGAGTCGGCGGCGACCCCCGAACTGGTCCGCAGGATCGGAAAGTGGATCTCTTCGAACCTTCCCTGAGTAAAACACGTCTACCTAGGGCGGATGGCAGCAAACCGCAGGGAGAAGTTCGAGATGCGACAGACCCGGCCAAAGCCGGGCGTGGTTCATACTTCTCGTAGTCGTCTGGTCTCCCAGCGTCGCGGGGGCGCGCTGGGTCGCCGTCCGATGCGCCCGAGGGGCCCCTGGGTAGGGCCCCTCGGTGCGCGATCAGCCCAGCCGGGCGATCGTCTTGTACTCCAGGTAGCCCGCCAGGCCCTCGGGGCCGAGCTCGCGGCCGAGGCCGCTGGCCTTGTAGCCGCCGAATGGCGCGCCCGTCTCGATCATGTAGCAGTTGACGCCGTAGGTGCCGGTCCGCACCTGCCGGGCCACCTCCATGCCGCGCTCGGTGTCGGCCGTCCAGACCGTCCCGGCCAGGCCGTACTCGCTGTCGTTGGCGATCCGCACCGCGTCCGCCTCGTCCTCGTACGGAATGACGGCCAGGACCGGGCCGAAGATCTCCTCGCGGGCGATGCGCATGTCGTTGGTGACGCCGGCGAAGACCGTCGGCGCCACGTACCAGCCGCGGTCGCGCGGCCGCTCCAGCCCGCCGACGACGACCTTGGCGCCCTCGTCCATGCCGATCTTGATGTAGCCCTCGACCCGCTCCTGCTGCCGCTTGGCGACCAGCGGCCCGATGCCGGTGGCCGGGTCGGCGGGGTCGCCGACGGGCTGGGAGTTGACCATGTTGGCGACCGCCTCGACGACCTCGTCGTAGCGGTTGCGCGAGGCCAGGATGCGGGTCTGCGCCACGCACGCCTGGCCGTTGTTCATCAGCGAGGCGATCGCCAGCATGCCCATCGAGGAGGCCAGGTCCGCGTCGTCCAGCACGATCGCCGCCGACTTGCCGCCCAGCTCCAGGCTGACCCGCTTGAGCTGCTCGCCGCAGAGGGCGGCGATGCGCCGGCCCGCCGCCGTGGAGCCGGTGAACGCCACCTTGTCGACGTCCGGGTGCGACACCAGGTGCTCGCTGACCTCGCGGCCCGCGGGGACGATGTTGAGCACGCCCGCCGGGACCCCGGCCTCCTGTGCCATCTCGGCCAGCAGGTACGCGTCGAGCGGCGTCTCGGGGGCCGGCTTGAGCACGATCGCGCAGCCGGCCAGCAGCGCGGGCGCGACCTTGGTCATGGTGACGAACTGCGGGACGTTCCACGGCACCACGGCCGCCACCACGCCCACCGGCTCGCGGCGCACCGTCACCGGCCCGAACACGCCGGGCCGCTCCTCCTCCTGCTCGAACGTGGCGCCGAGCTGGGCGTAGTACTGGAGCATGCCCAGCGGCTGCGGCGCCTGGGCGAGGTTGGAGAACGTGATGGGCGAGCCCATCTCCTCGGTGATGAGCGCGGCCATCTCGCCCTGCCGCTCGGCGTAGATCTCGGCCAGCCTGCCGATGACGGCCGCCCGCTCGGCGAACGTCATGCGCGGCCAGGGGCCGTGGTCGAAGGCCTCGCGTGCCGCCGCCACCGCCCTGTCCACGTCCGCGGCGGTGCCGTCCGGGACCCGGCCGACGACCTCCTCGGTGTGCGGGCTGATCACCTCGATCGTGCCGGTGCCCGCCGGGGTCACCCACTCGCCCCCGATGAACAGCGTGTCGTGCTGGCGCATGTCGTGAGCCTCCTGCCGGAACCGAATGCATCCTTCGCAGAAGTGACCGAATCATGTTCTGTCCAGGCACGCAAGAGGGGCGCGGCAACCGGTGCCGCGCCCCTCCTCAGGCGGTCAGCGCCGCCCGTGCAGCAGATGCGCCATCGACCGCTTCACCAGGTCGGTCCTGGTGGCCTGGTCGATCAGGCTCTCCGCGCCGAACCCCAGGTAGACGGTGTTCTCGGTGGTGATGCCCGCGCCCTCCTCGAACACCTGGCGCGCGGGATGATGTCGTCGCCGGTCTCCCAGATGACCGCCTTGTAGTGGCTGAGCACGCCGAGCGGGTGCGGCGCCTTCCGCCCCATCTTGTCCATGTCGTACACGTCGGAGCTGTAACCGGCCGCCTGGAGCGCCTGCGCGTACGCCCCCGCGTACTTCGCCTCGGTCCCCTCCTGCGCCGGGGTCAGGCCGGTGACGTCCTCGGCGGCCAGCACGAGCACCTTGCCGCCGATGTCGTCATGGACCTTGTACGTGAACGACCCGCTCTTCTTGCCCAGGGAGCTGAACCAGACCTTGACCGTGTCGCCCGGCTTGGTGCCGGTGATCTGGCCGCGCATCCGGTGGTAGTAGCGGTCGTAGCCCTTGCCGTACCGCTCGCCGCCCCGCCACTCCTTGGTCGTCCTGACGTGCGTGCGGCCGTCGTTGACCTGGTAGTTCAGGAAGATCGGGCCGAGCTTGCGCTTGGCGTTGACCTGGACCGTCTGGTTCTTGCCTTGACGCGCTCCCCGGCCTGAAGGCCGGAGATTCAGTCCGTGCCGCACATGCGGCACCTCTGCGGCTTCCTGTTTCAACGGGTCCTGCCCTCCGCTAGGCGGCGGGTCTTACGGTCCCTCCGCAGGCGTTTAACCTCTCCGCCCGTCCAGTGGCGAGGATGTTCTTGGCGGCGTTGACGTCCCGGTCGTGGACCGCCCCGCACGGGCAGGCCCACGACCGAACGTTCAGCGGCATGGACTCGGCCAGCGCCCCGCACGCCGAGCACAGCTTGCTGCTGGGGAACCAGCGGTCGATCTTCACCAGGGTCCGGCCGTACCGGGCGGCCTTGTACTCCAGCATGCTCACGAACGCCGACCATCCGGCGTCGTGCACGGACTTGGCCAGCCGCGTGCGGGCCAGGCCCTTCACGCACAAGTCCTCCACCATCACCGCTTGGTTCTCGCGGATGATCCGGGTGGAGAGCTGGTGGGTGAAGTCCCGGCGCGCGTCGGCCACCCTCGCGTGGGCGCGGGCCACGCGAGCGACGGCCTTGGTGCGGTTGTTCGATCCCTTCGCCTTGCGGGACAGAGCTTTCTGCGCCTTGCGCAACCGCCGTTCGGCACGGCGGAGAAACCGGGGGTTGCCGACTTTCCGGCCGTCCGAGAGCACCGCGAAGTGCGTCAGCCCCAGGTCGATGCCCACCTCGGCGGCCGTCTGCGGCAGCGGCTCGGCGGGGGCCTCGACGACGAACGAGGCGAAGTACCGGCCCGCCGCGTCCTTGATCACAGTGACGCTGGAGGGCTCGGACGGGAGGCGGCGAGACCACTTCACCGGAACGTCGCCGATCTTCGGCAGGCGCAGTCTCCCGCCCGCTGTGATCGCGAAGCGGGCGTTGCGGGTGAAGCGAATCGCCTGCCGGTTGTCCTTGCGGGACCGGAAGCGCGGCGGGGCGACTTTCGGACCTTTCCGCTTCCCGGACGCCGACGCGAAGAAGTTCCGGTAGGCGGTGTTCAGATCGGCCAGCGCCTGCTGGAGCACCACCGCCGACACCTCGCCCAGCCAGGCCCGCTCCGGGGTCTTCTTCGCCTGCGTGATGACGCGCTTGGACAGCTCGCCGTCCGAGACGTACGGCAGACCGGCCGCGTGGGCTTCCTGCCGGGCGCGCAGCCCGTCGTTGAACACCACCCGGGCGCACCCGAACGCCTGGGCCAGCGCGGCGCGCTGGCCCGGGGTCGGGTAGAGGCGGAAGTTGTATCGGAGCTGCACGGTTCGATCTTACCCCGACTCGACACTATGATGGTGTCATGATTCGGATCACGCTCCGGCTTCCCGATGACGTCCACGCCCGGGTGGTCGCCCGCGCCGAGACCGAGCGGAGATCCCTGAACTCTCAGATCGTGCACCTGCTTGAGATCGCGCTCGCCGCGGACCAGTCGCACGACGAATCTCCTTGACGGCGATTCGTCTTTCCCTGCCCCGCTACGCGGGAGAGTCCGCTTCACCCCCGGCTTAAGGCCGGAGCACTACGGACGACCAGGTAGCCGTCGGGGTTGGCGACCGGGACGAACCAGAGCTCGGTCCGGTCCAGCAGGCTCCTGAGCTGCCTCTTGTTGGCCACCACGTACTTGAGCAGCCGCATGTCCACCTCGGTGGCGATCCACTCGCGGGCGTGCTGGGTGGCGGAGAACAGGGTGGCGGGCTTGATGCCGTCGGGCAGCAGCCGGGCCAGCGAGGTCACCTTGACGGCGAGGATGTCCTGGCCGCGGAGGGTCTTGCCGATCGACTGGAGCTCGACGACGTCCTTGTGGTCCTTGGCGATCTTCCTGAGCTGGTCGGCGATGCCGCCGCGCTCGGAGTAGGACTTGAACACGGTGTACCCGCTCGCCGCCTGGGCCTTGGCGGCCTGGAGCTGCGTCTGGCCCTGCGGGTTGCGGACCGGTTCGGGCCTGTGGCCGAGCTTTTCCAGCCCGTCGAGATCATTGGGGGTGGCGGTCAACTCGACGTGTTCCTTGCCGTCCCTGATCTCCTGCTGGACGACGTCGAAGCCCTGCTCCCGGAGGGTCTGGGCGGTGCCGAGCGGGCTGTCGAGCTCGTAGAGCTCGATCCGGTCGCCGGGCGGGAGGGGGTCCACGGACGCCTGGGCCGGCAGGGCGACCGTGGACGTGCCTAAGCAGAGGATCACGGCCGTGAGGAGGGTGAGTGAACGAGACACGGATTTCCGCCCCTTCGCAGATCGCGTACGAGCGACATCTCAATTCGCGTTGACCGCCTCGACAAGGCCCAATCTTTACTTCTGTCTTATCTCGGACACATTCCGGCAATTTTCGCTAATCGGGCAGGACTTCCCCTGTTGAGATGACAGCTTTCAAGATCATCTTCTATAGTTTCGGTTCGTCTACGAGGGGAGGGTGGGAGTGAAAGCCGGGCGTATGGCCGTTTTCGCCATCGTCCTGACCTGCTTGCTCGTCCTCCCCGCCCCCTCACCCGCGGCGGCCGACCCCAGCCCCGCCGAGCTGCGCAAGCTCACCCGGCAGGCCGCCCAGCTCAACGAGCGCTACCGCGGCTCGATCCAGAGCCTGGAAGAGATCCGCATCCAGGCCAAGAAGGCGGTCGACAACTCGGGCTCGCTGCAGCGGCGGCTGGCCAGGGCCCAGGCAGACCTGTCCGCGCTGGCCGAGAACGCCTACATCTACGGCCCGCTCGACACCAGCCGGCTCTTCGGCAGCGGAGTCCCTCCCCACCAGGCGCTCGGCCACGCGGCCAACCTGAACCACATGGTCGAGGAGCGGGCCGCCCGGGTCGCCGGCGTCAAGAAGCTCATCAAGGACGCCGAGAAGGCCAAACTCCAGGCCAACAGCAGGATCAAGAAGCTGCAGAAGGAGATCAAGGACTTCCAGAACAGGCGCCGCGAGCTCGACCGGCTGCTCGCCAAGTACGGCTTCCAGCAGCCCGGCAGCTCCAGCGGGCTCACCCAGCGCACGATCAACATGCGCGCCGAGGTGATGCAGAACTTCCCGATGCCGTACGGGGTCGGCTGCCTGCGCCCCGGCGACCCGGGCGAGCACGGCAAGGGCCGGGCCTGCGACTTCATGATCTCCCGCGGCATGGCCACCGGCGCCGAGCTCGCCCGCGGCGACGACCTGGCCGCCTGGCTCATCCGCAACGGCGACCGGCTCGGCATCATGTACATCATCTGGAAGCAGCGCTACTACGACATCAGGTCACGCCGCGGCTGGGCCCCGATGTCCGACCGCGGCGGCGTCACCGCCAACCACTGGGACCACGTGCACGTCTCGGTGTTCTAGTCCTCAGCTGCGGCCAGGAAGTCCCGCAGCCAGGCGTAGGAGGCCTTGGGGGTGCGGCGCTGGGTGGCGAAGTCCACGTGCACCAGCCCGAACCGCTGGTGGTAGCCCTCCGCCCACTCGAAGTTGTCCAGCAGCGACCAGACGAAGTACCCCCGCACGTCCACCCCCTCCCGCTGGGCCCGGCGCACCGCCTGGATGTGCCTCTCCAGGTACGCGATCCGGCCCCGGTCGTCGACCACGCCGTCCGGCCCCGGCACGTCCTCCTGGGAGCAGCCGTTCTCGGTCACGTAGACGGGCGGCAGCGCGTCCCCGTACCGGTCCTTGAGGTGGACGAGCAGCTCGCGCAGGCCGTCGGGCACCACCGGCCAGCCGAACGCGGTGGTGGGGTAGCCGGAGATCCCGGCGTCCTCGAAGGGCAGGCCGGCGTCGGCGGAGGGGGCGGCGATCCGGGTGGGGTTGTAGTAGTTGATCCCGATGCCGTCGAGCGGGGCGGCGATGATGTCCAGGTCGCCGTCGTGCACGGAGTCCAGGTTCGCGACCCCGTACGCCGAAAGATCCGGATATTTGCCGATAAGCACCGGATCGTTGAACAGGCGGTTGTGCAGGACGTCGTACGCCTCCGCCGCCGCGAGGTCCGCCGCCGCGTCCGACGCCGACCAGACGGGCGTGCAGTTGTTGGTGATCAGCACCTGCTCGGCGCCCGCCGCCCGCAGCGCCCCCACCGCCAGGCCGTGGCCCAGCAACTGGTGGTGCGCCGCCGGCAGCGCGCCGGTCATCAGGGCCCGGCCCGGGGCGTGGATGCCCATCGCGTACCCGTACGCCATGTGCACGAACGGCTCGTTGAGCGTGATCCACATCCGCACCCGGTCGGCCAGCCGCCCGGCGGCCAGCGCGGCGTACTCGGCGAAGCGGTGCGCCGTGTCGCGCGCCAGCCAGCCGCCGCCGTCCTCCAGCGCCTGCGGCAGGTCCCAGTGGAACAGCGTCGGCACCGGCGTGATCCCCGCCTCCAGCAGGGCGTCCACCAGCCGGTCGTAGAAGTCCAGGCCCCGGGCGTTCACCGGCCCGCTCCCGGCCGGCTGGACGCGCGGCCAGGCGATCGAGAAGCGGTAGGCGTTCACCCCGAGGCCCGCCATCAGCGCGACGTCCTCGGGCCAGCGGTGGTAGTGGTCGCAGGCCACGTCGCCGGTGTGGCCCTCCCGGGTACGGCCCGGCTCGTGAGAGAACGTGTCCCAGACGGACGGGCCCCGGCCGTCCTCGTCCGCCGCGCCTTCGATCTGATAGGCGGCCGTCGCCGTACCCCACAGGAACATGCCGTGCTCCCTCTGCGTTGAGTCCGGCTCATGTTAACCGAGGCGACCGTTACCAGGCGGTAATGAGCAAGGATGGAGACATGACGAGTACCTTGCGTCGCCGTCCGGCTCAGCGCCGCAGCCTGGAGCGGGTGGAGCGGATGCTCGACGAGTGCGCCCTCCTGCTCGACGAGGTCGGCTACGAGGCGCTGACCACCAAGGAGGTCGCCCGCCGCGCCGAGGTGCCGATCGGCACCTTCTACCAGTTCTTCCCGGACAAGCAGGGGCTCGTGCGGGCGCTGGCCCTGCGCAACCTGGAGGCGTTCCTCGGCCGCGTCACCGCGCGCATCGCCGAGCGCGCCGGCGCGGGCGAGCTCGGCCACTGGACCGAGCTGGTCGACCTGGCGATCGACGAGTTCGTCGCGATGAAGCGGACCACGCCGGGGTTCGGCGTGGTCGACTTCGGGGAGATCCTGCGCGCCCCCGGCGGGCCCGCCATCGAGGGCACCAACCGGATGCTCGACACCGCCCTGGAGAACAACGCGATCGTGGCCGACCGGCTGCGCGCCATCACCGTCGACCTGCTCGACGCGCCGGCCGGGCCGGCGCTCGACCGCGCGATCCTGGTCGCGGTCGAGGCCGCCGACGCCGTGCTCAAGCTGGCCTTCCGAGTCGCCCCCGATGGTGACCCGGAGCTGATCAGCGAGTGCAAGCACCTCGTGCGGGGTTACCTGTCCGCCCACCTGCCGTGATCTGGCAGCCCGGCCTTTTTCCAGGCCGGGCGCTGTGCTCGGGGCGGGCCTTTCCGAAGGTCGGGAACCCCGTCGGGGCGGGCCTTTGGGAACCCCCTCGGGCCGGGCGCTGTGAAGTGTGCCTGCGGCCCGCAGGCGGTCGTCAGCTGACGCCGTCGAGGCGGGACTTCAGCTCGTCGTCCAGCTTGATCCGCGTCGCGCCGATCGCCTCCTCCAGCTGGGCCAGGCTGCTCACGCCGACGATGGGCACGTGGCCGTCGGCCAGGAGCCAGGCCAGCACCACCTGGTTCGTGGTCGCGCCGAGCTCCCGCGCGACCTGGCGCAGGGTCTCCAGGCGGCGCGTCGTACCCGGGTGGTCGTAGATCTCCTGGATCGGCCGGTCCTCGCGCGTGTAGGCGCCGAACATCAGCGTGTTGTACGCCCAGAGCGTCACCCCGGTGTCCGCCAGGTAGTCCAGGTGCTCGTCCGTGGTGAGGGTGTGGCCGGTCTCGGGGATCACGGCGTTCGGGCGCGGGCGCAGGTAGGTGTGGCGGAGCTGCAGGTGGGTGTAGGGGGTGAGGCCGTTCGCGGCCGAGATGTTCCTGGCCCGCTCCAGTCGCCACGAGTGCAGGTTGCTCGCGCCGATCGCCCGTGTCTTGCCCGCCTTGACCAGCTCGTCGAAGGCCCCCAGGGTCTCCTCCAGCGGCACCGACCGGTCGTCGATGTGCGCCCAGTACAGGTCCGCGTGGTCGGTGCCGAGCCGGCGCAGGCTGCCCTCGATCGCGGTACGGATCGCGACGGCCGACAGTCCCTCGGCCGAGTCGAGCGTCGTGTCGCCGGGCACCGTGGGCCGCGCGCCCACCTTGGTGCTCAGGTACATCTGATCCCGGTTGCCCCGGGCGGCGAGCCAGGCGCCGATGGCCAGCTCACTCTCGTCGCCGGTGCGGCCGGGCACCCAGAACGGGTAGTTGTTCGCGGTGTCCAGCATCCGGCCGCCCGCCTCGGCGAAGCGGTCCAGGATGGCGAAGGTGTCCTTCTCGTCGACGGTGGTGCCGAAGGGGATGGTGCCGAGTGCGATATCCATGCCTTAGACGATGGATTCTGGAGCACGCTCCATGTCAACGACCCATTTTTTCCCGACTTTCCACCACAAATCGGACGTCTAGACCTGGAGCTTGACCTGGAGTTACTCCAGGTGCGATCCTTTTCTCCATGACCGTTTACACCCCCGCCGAAGTCGTGGAGGAGACCGGCTTCACCCTCGACACCCTGCGCTACTACGAGAAGATCGGCCTGCTCGAACGCGTCGAACGCAACGCCGCAGGCCAGCGCCGCTTCACCGAGCAGGACGTCGGCTGGCTCGGCATGCTCCGCTGCCTGCGTGACACCGGCATGCCGATCGCCCAGATGCTCCGCTTCGCCGAACTCACCCGGGCCGGCGACCACACCATCCCGGACCGCATCAAACTCCTCGAAGACCACGACCGCCGCGTCGAAAGCCAGATCGACAACCTCCTCGAACGCAAGCGCTACATCCGCAACAAGATCTCCTACTACCGCAGCGTGCTCTGACGGTTCGGTGTTCCACGAATGTCCGTCACGTTGTGTAATTGAAGTGCCACAATGGGTGTCATGCCGTCCCCCCGACATGACACTCTTGTCAAACTGTTCGCCGACCGCCCTCAGCTAGTGACGAAGATCCTGCGTGACCTCCTGGGCGCCGATCTTCCTGACACCCCGCTGATCCGGCGCGAGAACGCCAGCTTCAACACGCGCAACTCTGTGGACATCGCATCCGACCTGATCTTCACGATGGGAGCTCCCCAGAGTGCGGCCCATGCCGTCATCGTGGAGATGCAGCAGGGGCAGGCCAAGGACCCGCAGCAACTCGCCCGCTATGCCGCCGCCCTGTGGCTGCAATTGCGCTGTGACGTCACGGTCCTGATGATCTGCCCCGATCGCGCGGCTGCCGAGCACTATGCGAAGCCGATCGAGTCCGGTCTGAGCGGTTACTGCTTCCGGGCCCAGGTGCTGGGCCCGGACAGTGTGCCGTTCATCTCCGATCCTCAGGACGTCGTCGCGGATCCGGGGCTGGCGGCCTTGTCGCTCTTGATGCACGGCCGTGACGGGTTTCATAGGCCGTCTCGCGAAGAGCCGCCTGAGAGAGGGTTCATCACGTCCACCGGCTGGCCGGTGTTCACACCTTGGGCCCGCGAGCACTACGGTCGCGGCCACCAAGAAGGCATGGCCGAAGGCAAGGCTGAGGAAGCGGCGAAGTCGGTGCTGCTGGTGCTGGAGGCCCGAGGGGTCGGCGTCACCGACGAAGATCGGGCCCGGATCGAGTCCTGTGGTGATGTGGGGCAGCTGGAGGTGTGGCTCACCCGGGCCGCGACCGCGGAGACGGTGGGGGAGCTCTTCGAACCCGGGGGTCAGCGGTAGGCCGAGGCCTGCAAGGTGTAGAGCTCGGCGTAGAGGCCGTCGAGGGTCATGAGGGTTTCGTGGTCGCCCTGTTCCGTCACCTTGCCGTGCTGGAGGACGTAGATGCGGTCGGCGTGGCGGACGCTGGCCAGGCGGTGGGTGATGAGCAGGACGGTGCGGCCGTCGGAGTGGTGGCGGATGCGTTCGAAGAGGGCGTGTTCGGCGCGGGCGTCCAGGGCGGCGGTCGGCTCGTCGCAGATGAGCAGCTGGGCGTCGCGGTGGAAGCCGCGGGCGACCGCGATGCGCTGCCACTGGCCGCCCGACAGTTCGTGGCCGTCTTTGAAGCGGCGGTCGAGGAGGGTGCGGTAGCCGTGCGGGAGCCCGGCGATCACTTCGTCGGCTCCGGCGACGGCGGCGGCCGCGTGCAGGGCCGGTTCGCCTTTCTCGGTGCCCATCGTGATGTTGTACCGGGCGGCGAGGGGCCAGCGGGTGTGGTCCTGGGCGATCACGGCGGTGCGCAGCCGCAGGTCTTCCGGGCTGACGCCGCGCAGGTCGACGTCGTCCCAGAGGACGCTGCCGGTGTCGGGCTCGTACAGGCCTGAGAGGATCTTGGCGAGGGTGGTCTTGCCCGAGCCGTTCTCGCCGACGAAGGCGACGACCTCGCCCCGTTTGATCTCGACGCTGACCCCGCGCAGCGCGGGCTCGTCGGCGCCGGGGTAGGTGAAGGTGACGTTCTCGGCGGCGATGCGTTCGAAGCGCCCGGGGGCGGGGGTGCGGGCGGGGTCGGGCCGGCGCTGCTCGGCGTCGCGGCAGAACTCCACGAAGTCGGTGAAGTAGAGGCCCTCCTCGTAGAGGCGGTTCGTCGCGAACAGGAGGTTGGCCAGCGACTGGGAGCCGGAGCGGATGGCGAGGACGGCGGTGCCGGCGACGGCGAGCGGGATGGCGCCGACGGCCAGCAGGATGCCGAGGGCGACGTAGACCAGGCCGCTGCCGAGCCCGCCGAGCGCCTCGCCGGCCAGTTTGGCGAAGGTCTGCCGCCGGGCCAGCCGGAGCATGACGTCCTGTTCGGCCCTGGCCACCGCGTCGTACATGCGCAGCAAAAAGCCCCGCATGCCGAAGGAGCGGACCTCGGCCGCCGGTTCGCGGTCGGCCAGCAGCTCGGCGATGATCCATTTGCGCCGGACGACCGGGATCAGGGCGAACAGGGTCGAGTAGCGCATCCTGGCGCTCCGTACCGCTGCCCAGGCGTCGGGCAGCACGGCGAGCAGCAGTAACGGCAGCAGCACCGGATGGAGCACGCCGAGCACGCCGGCCACGGCGGCGATGCCGACGGCGGCGGTCACCACGTTGATGGCGGAGGTCACCACCGAGTCGGCCATGGCCACGCCGCGCAGCCGGGCCCGCTGGAGCGCGTCGTGGAACTCCGGGTCGTCGTAGGCGATGAGTTCGACGCGGCTGGTCAGGCCGTAGAGCCGTTCCTCGGTGAGCCGGCTGACCTGCGGGTCGAGGCGGGACTGAGCCCAGCCGGCGCCGGCGGTGACGAGGGTGCGGAGCGCGGCGGCGGTGGCGACCAGGATCAGGCTGGGCAGCGCCGCCACCACGCGGTCGGGGGTCGGGCCCTCGCTGAACAGGGCGTTGAGCACGCCCGCGGTCGCCAGCAGCCCGAACGCGGTGAACACGCCGCCCAGCAGGTTGAGCGAGACGGTGGCCGCGGTGTCGCGGGGGCTGGCTCGCCAGGCCATGCCCATCGCCTGGCGGATGAGGGAGGGGAGCCGCTTGGCGATGGTGAGGAATCCGACCCCGGCCATCTCGTCGGTGTGCGCGTGCCAGTCGGAGAGCGTGATCTCGCCCAGTTCGAGGGGCTCGTCGGCCATGGCGTGGAGTATTCCCGGCGGAAGGGCGGAATCCTCACGCGATGTTTCCTCGCGTCAGTCCCTCGCATTACGAGGGAGGTTGCCGAGCTGTTATGCGCACCTCCTTGACGCGTGCGCGGGCGAGATGGGTTGATGGCTGCTACTGACAACGTTGTCAACTCACCGGGGTTCGGGGGCTTCTCGAAGGGATGGTGTGCGATGAGACGACGGTGGATGGCAGCCGCCGCGATCACGTTCGCATGCGTGCTCGGCCTGTCCGCCTGCGGCGGCGGCGACGGCGGCGGCACGGCCGGCGGTGACGCGAGCGCCGGCGGCAAACAGCAGGTCGAGGTCTTCTCGTGGTGGACCGGCCCGGGCGAGGCCGACGGCCTGCAAGCCATGCGGGAGCTCTTCGAGCAGCAGAACCCCGGCCAGTCGTTCTTCGACGCCGCCGTCGCGGGCGGCTCGGGCGACAAGGCCAAGGCGCTGCTCGCCTCCAAGCTGCAGGCCGACACCCCGCCGGACACGTTCCAGGGCCACGCGGGCGCCGAGTTGCAGGGCTATATCAAGGCGGGCGACCTGGAGGAGCTGAACTTCCTCTATGACGAGCTGAAACTGCAGGACGTCTTCCCCGCTCAGCTCATCGAGCAGATCAGCGTGGACGGCAAGATCTACTCGGTGCCGGTCAACATCCACAGGTCGAACGTCCTGTGGTTCAACCCGTCCGTCCTCCAGGAAGCCGGCGTCGACGGCGCGCCGAAGACGATCGAGGAGTTCGTCGCCGCGCTGGAGAAGGTCAAGGCCACCGGCAAGATCCCGATCTCCATCGGCTCGGAGTGGACCGCGGTCCACCTGCTGGAGAGCGTGCTGCTCGGCTCGCTCGGCACCGACGCCTACAACGCCCTGTTCCAGCCGGGCGCCGACTGGAACAGCGCCGAGGTGACCCAGGCGCTGGAGAACTTCAAGACGATCATGTCGTACGCGGGAGACCCGCAGGACGACTGGCAGCCCGCCGCCAAGCAGGTGGCCGACGGCGAGGCCGCGTTCAACATCATGGGCGACTGGGCGTACGGCTACTTCCACAACCCGCCCGACGGCGGGCTCGGCAAGGAGTCGAAGAAGGACTTCGACTGGGCGCCGTCGCCCGGCACCGAGGGCACGTACCTGTGGCTGTCGGACAGCTTCACCCTCCCCAAGGGCGCCAAGAACCGTGACGGCGCCATCGCCTGGCTGAAGGTCGCCGCCAGCAAGGAGGGCCAGGACGCGTTCAACCCGAAGAAGGGCTCCATCCCCGCCCGCAAGGACGCCGACCAGTCGCTCTACACCGACTACCTGGCCGACGCGCTGAAGGACTGGTCCAGCGACAAGCTCGCCGGCTCCATCCAGCACGGCGTCGCGGTCAACCAGCCGTGGCTCGCCGAGATCAACACCCAGGTGGGCCTCTTCCTCGGCACGCAGGACGTGGCCGCGCTGCAGAAGGGCCTGGCGGACGCCGCCGCGGCCCACGTCCAGTAGGACGACGGGCACGGCAGGCGCGGCTCCGCGCCTGCCGTTCCTGTTGAGGAGGGAGTGGTTTGTGAGGCGGGTGCGCACCTGGCTCCCGGGACTGCTCCTCGTCGCGCCGTCGATCGTGGCGATCGGCGTGTTCGTGTACGGGATGCTGGGATGGAACTTCCAGCTGGCCATGACGGACAAGCACGACGAGGTGTCCGAGGGGGAGTTCGTCGGGCTGACCAACTTCATCGACATCTGGGACGAGGCCCGATGGCACCTCTCGGTCCAGCACGCGATCGTGTTCACCATCGCGTTCGTGGCCGGGGCGCTGGTGCTCGGCTGGTTCCTGGCGTTCCTGATGGAGAAGGGCGTCCGGGGCGAGGGCACGTTCCGGGCGATCTACCTGTTCCCGATGGCCGTGTCGTTCGTCGCCACCGGCATCGTGTGGCGGTGGCTGATGAACTCGGGCACGGGCGAGCGGGCGGTCGGGCTGAACCGGCTGTTCGACTGGCTCGGGCTGCCGCAGTGGCAGTGGTTCCGGGATCCGGACTGGGGGATGGCGGCGATGGCCCTCCCCGCCATCTGGCAGATGTCCGGATATGTCATGGCGTTGTTCCTGGCGGGGTTCCGCGGCGTCCCCGAGGAGCTGCGGGAGGCCGCCCGGGTGGACGGCTGCACCGAGTGGGGCGTCTACCGGCACGTGGTGCTGCCCCTGCTCCGCCCGGTCACGCTCTCCGCCCTGATCATCCTCGGCCACATCTCGCTCAAGGTGTTCGACCTGATCGTGGCCGTGTCCGGCAAGCAGATCATCACCGACGTGCCGGCGGTGTTCATGTGGGTGGCGGTCTTCGACTCCCACGACCCGGCCAAGGGGGCGACCATCGCCTCCTACATCGTGCTCAGCGTGGCCGTCTTCGTGATCCCGTACCTGATCTGGTCCGTACGTAAGGAGAGGCGGTCATGACGGCGGTGGCGGTGGCCCAGCGCAGGCGCCGGGCCTTCTCGCTCGCGAAGCTGACGATCCTGCTCGCGTTCGTGGTGATCTTCCTGATCCCCATCTACGTGCTGCTGGTCACCAGCTTCAAACCGCTCACCGAGGCGGACCCCGGCCAGGCCTGGAACCTGCCCCAGACCTGGACGGTCGAGGCGTGGCGGGTGGCCTGGGAGAAGCTCGCGCCCGGCCTCTGGAACAGCGTGCTGCTCGCCGTCCCCGGCTCGATCCTGTCGTGCGCGCTCGGCTCGATGAACGGGTACGTGCTCTCGAAGTGGCGCTTCCCCGGCGCGGACGTGCTGTTCACGCTGTTCCTGTTCGGCATGTTCATCCCGTACCAGGGCGTCATGATCCCGCTGGTGCAGCTCCTCGTCGGGCTGAACGAGCTGACCGGCATGCAGGGCGTCTGGTACGGCGGCATCCCCGGGCTGGTGCTGGCCCACGTGGTGTACGGAATCCCGATCAGCACGCTGATCTTCCGCAACTACTACGTGACGATCCCGGACGAGCTGATCGAGGCGTCCCGGGTGGACGGCGCCGGGATGCTGCGCACGTACTGGTCGGTGGTGCTGCCGGTGTCGGGCCCGGCCATCGCGGTGGTGATCATCTGGCAGTTCACCTCGCTCTGGAACGACTTCCTGTTCGCCGTCTTCCTCACCGGCCCGCAGAGCTGGCCGGCCACGGTGATGCTGAACAACATCGCGGGCGCCCAGGCCACCCCCTACAGCCAGCAGATGGCCGCGGCGATCCTGGCGTCGATCCCAACCATGGTCATCTACGTGCTGCTGGGCCGGTTCTTCATGCGCGGCCTGATGGCCGGCGCACTGAAGGGCTGACCTCCGGGTTGGCGCAGTGCGCCAGCGGCTCGCCCCGGACGTACCTGGCCACGTCGGCGGCCACGATGGAGGCGGCCTTCATGGCCGTCTCCTGACTGGCCCCGGCCAGGTGCGGGGTCATCACCAGGTTCGGGGCCGCGAGCAGCCGCGACCCCGCCGGGATCGGCTCCTCCGGGAACACGTCCACGGCCGCGCCGAACAGATGGCCCGACTCCAGCGCGTCGCAGAGCGCGTCGTAGTCGAGCAGCGCGCCGCGCGCGCAGTTCACCAGCACCGACCCGCGCGGCATGAGTGCCAGCTGCTCGGCGCCGATCATGCCGGTGGTCTCCGGCGTGGCGCGCGCGTGCAGGGACACGAACCGCGAGCGGCGCAGCAGCTCGTCCAGCTCCACCCGCCCCGGCACGTCCACGTACGGGTCGTACACGAGCACCTCGGCCCCGAACCCCGCCACCATCGCGGCCACCCGGCGGCCGATCGCGCCGTAGCCGACCAGGCCGACCGTGCTGCCCTCCAGCTCCGGGCCGACGCTGTCGAAGGTGTAGTAGTCGCCGCGCCAGACCCCGCCGGCCAGGTCGGCGTGCGTGCCTGGGATCCGCCGGGTCGCGGCCAGCAGCATCGCCATCGTGTGCTCGGCGGTCGCCACCGCGTTGCGGCCGGGCGCGAACGTGACCGCCACCCCCGCCTCCGTGGCCGCCGCCAGGTTGGCGTTGACCGGGCCGCCCCGGCTGACGCAGAAGAGCCGCAGCTCGGGGCAGGCGTCGAGGACCCGCCGGGTGAGCGGGGCCATCTGGGTCACGCACACCTCCACCCCCCGCAGCGCGGCGATCAGCTCGTCCTCCACGTCCGAGGCCTCCTCGACCTCGCCCACCCGCCCGAACGGGACGACCGGCCACGGCAGCGTCAGCTCGCTGATGGCCAGGTCACCGGGGACCTCGCGGCGCAGCGCGCCGGCCAGCAGGTCGTTGCGGACGAAGTGATCGCCGGCGGCAAGCACTCGGATGGTCAACGAACGGCTCCAATCGGGGAGTTGTACTGCAGGATCGCGGCCCGTGGATCGGCGGGGTCCCCGTACAGGCGCAGCTCCGTCAGCGCGCAGTTGTCCAGGCGCGGGAACAGCCGCCGGTACGCGCCGAGCGGCACGCCGATCAGCCTGCAGAGCGCGATCCTGATGGCGGTGGTGTGCGCGACCACCAGCACCCGGCCGCCGGGGGAGGCGGCGGCGATGTCGCGCAGCGCGGCCGTGAACCGGTCGGCGGCGGCGGCCGGGTCCTCGCCGCCGGGCAGCGGGTGCCTGCCGGGGTCGGCCTCGAAGGCGGCGCGGGCCTCGGGGAAGCGCTCCCGCATCTCCGCCGCCGTCAGCCCCTCGGCCTCGCCGAAGCCGAGCTCCCGCAGCCGCCCGTCCACGCGTACCTCCAGCCCGGCCGCCTCGGCGGCGCCGGCGGCGGTGATCCGGGCGCGGCTCAGCGTGGACGCCCACACGGCTGTGAGGCCCGCACCGGCGGCCCAGGCGGCGAGCTGTCCGGCCTGTTCGTGGCCGCGCGGGGTCAGCTCGATGTCGCTGATCCCGGCGTACCGGTTCTCGGCGTGCCAGACGGTCTCGCCGTGCCGCACCAGCACCAGCGTCGTGGTCATCGGTCGCTCCTTTCGCGGGCGTGGGCGGCGGCGGGCTCGGGCAGCCAGCCGCGTTCTTCCAGGGCTGCGACGAAGCGCAGGTACGGTTCGCGCAGGTCGGCGCCGGACGGCTCGACGATCTCGCGGGTACGGATCATGCCCGCGGACGCTTCCCCGGCCGCGAGGACGGCCGTGCCGAGGGCCGGTTCGGCGTTCTCGCGCAAGGTGACGGGGCGTCCGAGCACGTCGGCGCGGAGCCGGTTCCAGTAGGCGCTGCGGGTGGCGCCGCCGGTGAGGACGATCTCACCGTCCACGGGGGCGCCGAGCAGGTCGAGGTAGTCGAAGCAGAGCCGCTCGACGAACGCCGCGCCGCGCAGGATGGCGACGTACCGCTCCACGTCGTCGGCGGGCTTCCCGAGCGTGAACGCCTCCGCGTCCGGGGCCGCGAACGGGAACCGCTCGCCCCGCGACACCAGCGGGTACGTGGTCGGCAGCGTGTCGTCCTTTTTGGCGCCGTAGCGGGCGGTGGCGGCGGCGGAGAGTGCGTCCAGGTCACGGCCCGGGAGGTCGCGGGAGAGGACGCCGGCGCCGGTGCTCGACGCGCCGCCCGGGAGCCAGGAGCCGTCCGGGGCGCGGTGCGAGTAGACGACCCCGAGCGGGTCGTGCACCAGCTCCCGGGTGACGCCCTTGAGCACGAGCGTGGTGCCCAGGACCGAGTTCCAGCTGCCGGGGGTGAGGGCGCCCGCGCCGAGCTGGGCGGCGCACCCGTCCGTCGTTCCCGCGATCACCGGGGTGCCCTGCGGGATGCCGGTCTCCCGGGCCGCCGCCGCGCAGACCGTCCCGATGCGGGTGCCGGGCCGGACCACGCTGGGCAGCGCTTCGGCGGGCACCCCGAGCTCGGACAGCACGTCCGACGGCCAGCGCTCCTCGATCAGGTCCACCCCGGTCTTGAGCGCGTTGCTCAGGTCCGTCGCCACCTCGCGCCCGGTCAGTCGCCGGTTGATGAAGTCGCTCTGGTGAGCCGCCCGGACCCCTGCCGGGGTGTCCCGGAGCAGCCACAGCAGCTTGGGCAGTGCCCAGTTGGCCTGCATCCGCCGGTACCCCAGCCGCTCCCACACCGGCCCGCCCACCGTGTTCACCCGGTCCACCAGCTCGGCGGCCCGGCGATCGTCGTACATCAGCGCGGGCGTCAGCGGCGTCCCGTCCGGCGCGGTCAGCAGGATCGTTCCAGAGGTCGCATCGACCGCGACCCCCTCGATCCGCCCGGCGGGGACCTCTCGCAGCGCCTCCTGGGCCGCGGCTGCCAGCGCCTCCCACCACTCTTCGGGGTCCTGCTCGTGCCGCACCCCGTCCCGGCGGCTGGTCAGCGGCCGGACAGCCGCCCCGAGCACCCGCCCCTCGGGGTCCACCGCCATCGCCCGCACACTCTGGGTCCCGAGATCGATCCCGACCCACGCGCTCATGCCCAGCTCACCCCGGATCGAGCGGGAAAGCCCGGGCACGCCCTCACGACCGGCCCCGCAGTCTGGGCGAGCCGGTCTCTGGAGGGGGCCGTCCGCTGGTGGGGGGTGAGGAAATCTCGGCACGCGCTCACGACCAGCCGCGTCGTCTGACAGAGCGGGGATCTGGTGGAGACCGCGTGCTCACGTGAGTCTCGGTGCGTGCGCATGGGCGGCCCCGTCGTCAGATCGGGCAAGAGGTGTCGGGTCATGGCCGGCTCCGGAGGTGGGCGAGGAGGGGCCAGGTGTGGGAGGTGTGGTCGCGGAGGGTCAGGAAGTGCTCGTACGCGGTCTCGTACGGGCCGGGTTCGGGGTCGGCGGGGGCGCCGAGGCGGACGTGGCGGACAGCGGCGTCCTGGATGGAGGTGGCGCCGGTGGCGGCGAGGCCGGTGAGGTAGGCGCCTCGGGCGCCGACTTCGGCGTCCGCGGGGCGGCGGACGGGGAGGCCGGTGACGGCGGCGATGAGGCGCAGCCAGAGGGCGCTGGACGAGCCGCCGCCGCAGACCCGCAGCTCGCTCGGGGCCGCGCCGGTGGCGGCCAGGCAGTCCTGGACGACGAGCGTGAGTCCTTCCAGGACGGCGCGGGCCACGTGCTCGCGCCCGTGTTCGACGGACATGCCGAGGAACGCGCCTCGGGCGAGGGGGTCGGAGAACGGCGCCCGCTCGCCGGCGGGGGAGAGGTACGGCAGGAACGCCAGGCCGTGCGCCCCGGGCTCGCTGAGGGCGGCCAGCTCGCCCAGGTCGGCGGGGTTGTCCAGCCCGAGGAGCCGGCAGGCCCACTGGATGACCTCGGTCCCGGCGAAGGTGGGGAAGGCCCGCAGGTATCCGCCCGGCGCGGCGATCGTGATGCCGACCGGGTCGCCGTCCAGGTCGGGCCGTTCGACCAGGGTCTCCACGCAGAGGGTGGTGCCGAGGATGCCGCACGCCTGCCCCGGCCGCACCACGCCCGCGCCGAGCGCGGTCGTCACGATGTCGTACGGGGCGAGCACCACGGGGGTGCCCTCGGGCAGGCCGAGCTGGCCGGCGGCCCGTCTGGACAGGCCGGCCGTGCGCCGGGTGTCGTCGCGGATCTCCGGCAGCAGCCGCCCGGCCCATTCCAGCCCGAACAGCTCCAGCAGCTCGGGGGCGTACCGGCGGGCGCGCAGGTCCATGAACGGGGCGGAGGCGTCCGACTCGTCGGCGGCGAACTCACCGGTCATCCGGGCGAAGATCCAGCCGCCGCAGGTGAGGTTGGCGGCCGAGCGGGCCAGCCGGTCCGGGTCGTGCTCGTACAGCCAGGTCAGGATCGCGTGCGGCAGCCCGGACGCGGCCGAGGAGCCGTTGACCCGGAACGCCCGCCCGGCCAGCCCGGAGCGGGTCCAGCCGTCCACGATCCCGGCGGCGCGGCCGTCGTTCCAGAGGATGGCCGGGCCGGTCGGCTCGCCGGAAGAGTCCACCAGCCAGCAGCCGTCGCCCTGCGCGGTCACGGCGACGAAGCCGACCGGTTCGCGGAGCGCGGCGGCCACTTCGCGGACGGCGGCGGCGACGGCGTCCCAGACGGCGGTCATGTCCTGCTCGGCGTGGCCGGGCGCGGGCCTGGAGACGGTCGTGGGCCGCCGGGCGACCGCCGACTCGGCGCCGTCGCCGTCGTAGCCGACCGCCTTGATGACCGTGGTGCCCGCGTCGACGCAGATGGCCGCCATCATGCCCTGCCGTGGGAGGTCCTGGACCGGCGCGAGACGGAGTCGACGACCACCGCCAGGAGCAGGACGGCCCCGGTGACCATGAAACGGATGGACGAGTCGAGGTTCAGCAGCGTCAGGCCGCTGGAGATCGACTGGATGACGATGATGCCGAGCAGCGCGCCGAACGCGGTGCCGCGCCCGCCGAACAGGCTCGTGCCGCCGATCACCGCCGCGGCGATGGCGTTGAGGTTGACGTCGCCGCCGCCGCTGCTCTGGTTGGCCGCCGCCAGCCGGGCCGCGGCCAGGATGCCGCCGACCGCGGCGAACGACGAGCAGAGCACGAACACCGAGGTGTAGACGCGCCTGACGTTGATGCCCGCGCGCCTGGCCGCCTCCTCGTTGCCGCCGACCGCGTACACGGACCTGCCCCACTGCGTCCGCGTGAGCAGGTAGTGCATGACCAGCACCAGCGCCACGAAGAACGCGAACATCCAGCCGACGCCGCGCGTCTGCCCCAGGTACCAGACCACGAACAGCAGCGCGACGAGGAGCGCGGCACTCCGTGCGACCAGCAGGGAGGTGCTCCTGGACGACAGCCCGGCCGCGCGCCGCTCGCGGGCGTGCAGGTAGCCGCTGGCGAACAGCCATCCGGCCGCGATCACGGCGAGCGTGTACGAGAGCCAGGCGGGCATGAAGGCGAGCTGGGCGAAGTTCACCAGCCCCGAGTCGAACGGCAGGTTGATCGCGCCTTTGGTGCCGAGCACGTACAGCTGCAGGCCGAGGAAGCCGAGCAGGCCGGCCAGCGTGATGACGAAGCTGGGCACGCCGAACCGGTTGTAGAGCTGCGCGTACACCCAGCCGATGACGGCGCCCAAGATGACCGCGGCCGAGATCGCCACCCAGACCGGCAGCCCCTGGTCGACGAAGAGCACCGCGAGCACGGCGCCCGACAGGCCGCTGACCGAGCCGACGGACAGGTCGATCTGGCCGACCAGCAGCACGCAGACGATGCCGAGCGCGATGATGCCGACCGCGGCCGACTCCATCGTGAGGTTCACCAGGTTCTGGCTGGACAGGAAGATCGGGTTGAGTGCCTGCAGCACGCTCCAGATGACGATCAGCCCGACGACGACGGGGATGACCCCGAGGTCGCCGCCGCGCGCCCGCTCCACCACCTCGCCGAGGGCGCCGCGCAGGCCCTCGCGCCGCTGGAGCCGTTCGTCCTGGCGGTCGGTGGCCAGGGTGGTGTTCATGACGGGAGCCCCTCCTGATGCCGGGCCGCCCGCCGGGCCACCGCGTTGTCGGTGGCGCCGGTGATCGCGGCGATGATGTCTTCGGTGGAGACGTCGCCGACGTCGAAGAAGCCGTTGTTGCGGCCCAGCCTGAGCACCGCGACCTTGTCGGCCACGGCCTTCACGTCGGCCATGTTGTGGCTGATCATGATCACGCCCAGGCCGTTCTCGCGCAGCCGCTCCACCAGGTTGAGCACCTCGGCGGTCTGGGCGACGCCCAGCGCGGCCGTCGGCTCGTCCAGGATGATGACCTTCGGGTCGCCGAGCAGCGACCGGGCGATCGCCACCGTCTGGCGCTGGCCCCCGGACAGTGCCGCCACCGGGACCCGCACGCTGGGGATCTTCGCGGAGAGCTGCCGGAGCAGCTCCCAGGAGCGGGTCTCCATCGCCACGTCGTTGAGCCGCAGCGGGCGGATCTCCTGGCCCAGGAACAGGTTCTGGATCACGTTGAGGTTCTCGCAGAGCGCCAGGTCCTGGAAGACGGTGGCGATGCCGAGCCGGTGCGCCGCCGCCGGGTCGGGGATGTCGACCGCCCGGCCGCCGAACGTGATCGTCCCCGAGTCCGGCGGGTGCACCCCGGAGAGGATCTTGACCAGTGTGGACTTGCCCGCGCCGTTGTCCCCGACGAGCGCGACGACCTGGTGGGCCGCCACGTCGAGGTCGATGTCGGTGAGCGCGGCGACGGCCCCGAAGGTCTTGCTGACGCCGCGCAGGGACAGGACGGGGTTCTGCTGCTGAGTGGACGGCACGGGGACCCCCTACTGGATGCCGAGCTCGGCGCAGCCCTCGGCGTAGTCGCCGGTGCACACCTCGCCGGCCGTCATGATGCCGCTGTCGAACAGCACCTCCTTGATGTTCTCCTTGGTCACGACCGTGGGGACGAACAGCTCGGAGGGCGTGTCGTACAGGGTGTCCTTGCCTTCGGGCTTCTCGCCCTGCATGAACTGGTACGCCACCTCGGCTGCGGCCTCGGCGACGATCTTGATGGGCTTGGAGATCGTGTTGTACTGGTCGCCCTTGATGATGCGCTGGGCGGCGGCGATCTCGGCGTCGTTGCCGGTGACGGGCGGCACGTCCTTGCCCGCGGCCTTGAAGGCGGCGATGGTGCCGCTGGCGGTGCCGTCGTTGGCGGCGACCACGCCCACGATGTCGTCGCCGAACTGGGTGATCTGGCCGCTGACCCAGGTCTGCGCCTTCTCGGGGCTCCAGTCGGGGGTGTCGTACTCGGCCAGCAGCTTGAAGCCGCTGTCGTCCACGGCGCTGTGGATGCCCTGCTTGATCAGACCGGCCGCGGCGTCCGTCGGGGAGCCGTTCACCTGGAGGATGCCGCCCTCGGCCTTTTCGGCCTTGAGATGGTCGACGAGCGACTGGCCGATCATCGAGCCGATCTTCTCGTTGTCGAAGGAGATGTAGTAGTCGGCCGGGGTGGCGGGGATCGGCCGGTCGTAGGCGATGATCGGCACGCCCTGCGACTGCGCGTCGCGGACGATGGTGGCGGCGGCGGTGGAGTCGACGGGGTCGATCACGATGGCCTTGACGCCCTGGGCCAGCGCGGAGCTCGCCTGCTGCTGCTGTTTGGCGGCGTCGGAGTCGGCGTTCTGGTAGATGACGGAGCAGCCGGGGCAGAGCTCCTTCATCTTGGCCTCGAACAGCGGCTTGTCCTGCTGCTCGTATCGGGTCGAGGCGAGGTCGGGCATGAGGAAGGCCACCTTGGCGTCCGCGGCGCCGCCGGTGTCTCCGTCACCGCCGGCGGCGTCGGCGCCGCACCCGGCCAGCGCGGAGGTCGCGAGGATGGCCACGGCGGCGAAGGCGGACGTCCGCATCTTGATTCTCTTCACGGGTTCTTTCCTCACTCGCTACGTCCAGGCGGACGATCTCGTATGCGTCGCGTCCCCCGAGTGCGACCGAGGACGCGCCTCACCTGAGGTCGCGCCCTGTGGTGCGCTCACGCTAGCCCGAGGTCGGAACATTTGTCCAGCACGACTGTTCACACAGTTGGCGCAGAGGTGACCTGCCGTTCACCTTCGGGGCCGGGCTCAGCGGGCGGCGGCGAGGATGCTCTCGGCGGTGAGCGAGTCGGTGACCAGCCGGTTGAAGTAGCCGCCCCTGGCCCCGGCGATGATCGAGACCACCTTCTCCGCGCCCACCGCCACCGCGATCGAGTGCGGGATCCGGCGCAGCTCCTCCAGGCCGGTGGCGACCAGGCGCTCGCTGCCCGGATAGCCGACCGGCTCGCCATCGCGGTCGTAGAAGCGCGAGCACACGTCGCCCACGGCCCGGCGCAGGCTGGGCTCGTCGCGCGGCACGAACGCGGGCACCACCTGGCGCATCAGCGGCGGCGAGCCGACACCCACGACCGCGCACCTGGCCTGCGCCCACAGGTCCATCACCCGGCGGACCGACGGCTCGTGCTGGAGCGAGTAGAACAGCTCCGGACCCGGCAGGGCTGGCGCGTACAGGTAGTGGGGCACGCCGCCGACCTGCTCGGCCAGGAGACGGGTGGTCTCGTTGGTCTGGAACCAGGGCTGCGGGTCCTGCTGCCCGCCGACCGCCGGGGCGATCCGCACGCCGGGGAAACGGCCGAGGTTCTCTCGCGCGCACTCGTACACGGTGCTGCCCGACGAGACCAGGATCACGTCGCCCGACTCCAGCCCCACCGCCGCCAGCGCCTTGGCCAGGCCCGGGGCCAGCCAGGGGCCCAGCGCCGGGCCGCTGACCTTGGGCACCAGGTGGACGCGCTCCAGGTTCAGCGCGTCGGCGACCTCGCTCGCCAGGTGGCCGCCCGCCGTCCGCTCCGGCCGGTGCACCTTGATCTCGACGATGCCCTGCCGGCGCGCCTCGGTGAGCAGCCGGCTCACGGTCGCCCTGCTGACGCCGAGGCGCTTGGCGATGTCGGCCTGGGTGGCGTCGTGGAGGTAGTACTGCGACGCCGCCGCGTACATCAGCTCCTGAGGGAAGCGGGCTTCCTGTGCGGCGTCGGCGTTCATGCACGCGCTCCCTGAATCTGAACAAGTGTGCTGAAGGGATGTGCTCGACTATACCTTCGCGTCATCCCGAGGAAAGGCTAGCGAGGCCGCGCCGGATAGGGGAGGCGAGGTCACGAGGGGAGTGCGCCCGCGGCCAGGGCGTCGCCGAGCGGGGTGCGCGCGTACAGGACGCTCCGGCCCGTCCGGGTGCCGCTCACCAGGCCCGCGCCGCGCAGCGCCGCCAGGTGGCCGCCCGTGGTGCCGACGCTCTGCCCGTGCAGCGCGGCGAGCTGGCTGGTCGTCGCGGGCACGGCCAGTTCCTCCAGGATCCGGGCGCGGCTCCGCCCGAGCAGTCTCGCCAGCCCGGGCTCCGGCCGCGGCGGGCTCGCCGCGATCCCGCGCGCCGGATAGACCAGCGCGTACGGCCACGCCTCCTCCAGATAGGCGCCCAGGGCGGGGATGAACGCCGACGGCAGGAACAGCAGCCCCCTGCCGCCCAGCCGGAGCCGCTCCTCCCGCTCGCCGATGCCGATCTCGATGTGGCCGTCGCCGTGCCAGCGCACCCGGTCGCTGAGGCCGCCGAGCGCCGCCGCCCAGCCGTACGCCGCCAGCAGCCCGGCCCGCTGCGCCACGTCCCGCTCCAGGATCGCCCGGAGGCGCGGCCAGGTCTTGGACACGATCTCCGTCCAGAGCGCCTCGTACCCGTCGGCGATCAGGCGTACCACGTCCGGGCCCAGCAGCAGGTCCCTGACGGCGGCGGGCGCGGGCGGGCGGCGGGCCAGCACCCGGGCGATCTCGTCGTGCGCCCGCTCGACCGGCGTTTCCCGGACGGCGGCCAGCTCCGCCTCGAACGGCACCCGCACGCCGGTGGGCGGGGGCGCGATGAAGTCCACGTTCGCGTCGCCCCTGTTGCCGGAGACCGCGGCCACCGCGCGCAGCCCCGGATGGCGGCGCGCCAGCTCCCGGTAGACGGGGCGCCACCGCTCCGCCCACTGCCGGTGCACGCCCGCGGGCCCGCGGCCGTCGAG
This sequence comes from Nonomuraea sp. NPDC049649, assembly GCF_040675175.1. Lineage (NCBI taxonomy): Bacteria > Bacillati > Actinomycetota > Actinomycetes > Streptosporangiales > Streptosporangiaceae > Nonomuraea > Nonomuraea sp. NPDC049649. Next base: position 381,238 of record NZ_JBFAOH010000001.1, on the reverse strand, counting down.
CAGCCACTGGGCGTGCATGGTCTCGATCAGCGGGGAGATCGCGAACCGGCTGGCGGCCACGTCCTGCGGGGTGACCTCGACCCTGAACACCACCTTTCGGTTATATCCGAAAAATTCGCCTGGGGTCGGGAACCCGGCCGACCATCGGACAAGACCTGGCCCCCTCCGGGGCCGTCCATCCCCTGTGAGGAGAGACGAGACCTGGCCCCTCCCTCGGGGGGCGTCCATCCCCTGTGAGGAGAGACCGGACCTGGCCCCTCCCTCCGGGCCGACCATCCCCTGTGAGGAGATCCGCCGTGTCAACCGAACGCGGGGCCACCTTCGGCGAGGTGTTCGCCGTCCGCGAGTTCCGGGTGCTGTTCGGCAGCTTCGCGCTGCTGGTGTCCGGCGACTCGATCAAGATGCTGGCGCTGTCGGTGCTGGTCTACGCGGAGAGCGGGTCGCCCGGCCTGGCCGCGGCCGCCTACATGGCCGGATGGCTGCCGTACATCGTCGGCGGCGTCTTCCTGCTGTCGCTCGCCGACCGGCTGCCCGCGCGGGGGCTCATGGTGGCGGGCGAGCTGGTCCGGGTCGTGGTCTGCCTGCTGCTGGCCTACGCGGGGCTGCCGGTCTGGGCGATGCTGGCGCTGGTGCTGGCCACCGGGCTGTTCTCGCCGGTCTTCGGGGCGGCGCGCAGCGCGATGCTGCCCGACGTGCTGCCCGGCGACGCGTTCGTGCTCGGGCGCTCGCTGCTGGGCGTCACCTCGGCCGGGGCACAGATCGCCGGGCTCGCCGTCGGCGGTGCCTTCCTGGCCGCCGCCGGTCCCCGGGGAGCACTCGCCGCCACCGCCGCCCTCGCCGCCTTCGGCGCCCTCGTCCTCCGGCTCGGCCTTCCGCGCACTCCCGCCCGATGGGCGTCCTCCGATCCCGATCCCGCCCGGAGGGTGTCCTCTGAAGGGGCGGTCCGGGGCACGTTGCGGGTGAACAGGCGGTTGCTCGCTGACCGGCGGGTGCGGGGGCTGCTGCTGGCGTCGTGGGTGCCGCCGCTTTTCCTGGCCGGGGCCGAGGCGATGATCGTGCCGTATCTGGGCGGGGAGGGCCGGGCCGGGGTGGTGCTGGCCGCGGCGGCTGCCGGGATGGCGGTGGGGGAGTTCGCGGTCGGGCGGTTCGCGCCGCCGGGGATGCGCGAACGGCTTTCGCTGCCGCTGGCGGTGCTGCTCGGGCTGCCGTGGCTGGGGTTCCTGGCCGCGCCCGGCGTCGGGTGGGCCGCCGTGCTGTCCGCTCTCGCGGCGGGTGGTCTGGCGTACCAGCTCGGGTTGCAGCGCCGGTTCGTCGACGCGGTGCCGGAGGAGGCGCGCGGGCAGGCGTTCGGCCTGCTGTCCACCGGGCTGATGACCGGGCAGGCGGTGGGCGCGGCGCTGATCGGGGTCGTGGGCGAGTTGTTGAGCCCGCGGCTCGGCATCGTGGTGGCGGGGGCGGCGGGGGTGGTCGCGGCACTCGTCCTCGCCCGCCCGCTCCGTCCGGAACCCGCCGCCGCCCCGCAACCGGCCTCCCAGACCGTCAGGTGAGCCTGGCTACGGGTCTCAGGAGGCTCATAGGGAGGCTCGGGTGCTGGGCCGTGAGGTGAGCCTGGGCTGCGGGGAGATCTCTGAGGAACCGCGGAGATGAGGCTCACGGGGAAGTTCGGGGTGCTGGACCGTTAGGTGGGGGGGTCGCCGGGAGGTCCGGGTGCCGGGCTATGGGGAGATCTCGCCGGAGCCGCGGGGGATGAGGCTTACGGGGAGGATCGGGTTCTGGGCGGGGCCGGTGTCGCCGGAGAGTCTGCGGAACAGGAGTTCGGCGGCCACCCTGCCCATGCGTGCCGGGTCCTGGGCGATCACCGTCACCGCGGGGCGGAGCAGGTCCGACAGTTCGAAGTCGTCGAAGCCGACCAGTGCCAGACGGCGGCCCGCGAGGGCCCTGAGCGCCGTCACCGTGAGCCGGCCGTTGCCGGTGAACAGCGCTGTGGGCGGGCGGTCCAGGGCCAGCATGTGGTCGAGCGCGGCCCGTACCGGCTCGGGCGAGGGCGTGCCCATCCACACCAGCCGCTCGTCGTAGAGGCTGCCGAGGGCGGTCCGGTAGCCGTGGAGCCGCCGCGCGGCGGTGAAGATGGCCGGGTCGTCGCCGAGGAACGCGATCCTGGTGTGCCCGTGCGCGAGGAGGTGACGGGTGGCCAGGGCGGCGCCGCCCGCGTTGTCGGCCAGCACGGTGTCGACGTCGAGTCCCGGGCCGGGTGGGCGGTCCGCGAAGACGGCAGGGGTGCCCGCGTCCAGTTCGGGCCGCAGGTAGGAGTGGTCGCGGCCGGCGGGCACCACGATCAGCCCGTCCACCCGCCGCGCGCAGAACGTGAGGACGAGTTCGCGTTCCCGGGCCGGGTCCTCGCTGGACGAGCCGCTGAGCAGCAGGTGTCCGTGGGCGGTGGCCACGGTCTCCACGGCCCGGCCCAGCCCGGCGTAGAAGGGGTCGCCCACGTCCTCGATGACCAGCCCGACGGTGGCGGTCCGGCCGCGGCGCAGCACGCGGGCGCTCTCGTTGCGGCTGTAGCCGAGGCGGTCGATGGCGGCCCGCACCCGGTTGGCGGTCGCCGGGTGGACGCCCGGCTCCCCGTTGACCACGCGCGACACGGTCTTGAGCGCGACGCCCGCGGCCGAGGCGACGTCCTTCATCGTCGGTCTCACGCTTAGGATCCTGTCGCACCTCGCCGTCGAGGACAACGTTGTCAACGCCCGGTGCGACAGGATGAGCCCCATGTCGTTAAGATCCGCCCTGCTCGTCGCCGGCATGGTACTCGCCGCGCTGAACCTGCGCCCCGCCATCGCGGGTGTCGCGCCGCTCCTCGACGAGATCATGAAGGACGTCGGTCTCACCCCCTCGGGCGGCGGCGCCATCGCCACGGTGATGGTGATCTGCCTGGGCGTGTTCGGGCCGGTCGCGCCGCTGCTCGCCCGCCGGATCGGGCTGGACCGCACGCTCCTGGCCGGTCTGCTGGTGCTGGGCCTCGGTGTGGTGCTGCGGGTCCTCGACGGGGCTCCTGCCCTGTACGTGGGATCGGCCGTCGCGGCGACGGCCATCGCGGTGATGAACGTGATCATGCCCGGGATCGTCAAGCAGCATTTCCCGCACCGGGTCAACCTGCTCACCGGCGTCTACTCCTCGGCGATCGTGGGCGGCGCGGCCGCGGGTTCGGCCCTGGTCATCCCGCTGGAGCACGTCACCGGGTACGACTGGCGGGGCGTGTCGGCGCTGATGGCCGTGCCCGCGCTGGCGGCGGCCCTGCTCTGGCTGCCCCAGGCGTTCGGCAGGCAGGCGGTGCCGCAGCAGGGGCCGCGGCCTTTCCGGGCGATCCTGCGCAGCCGGGTGACCTGGCAGGTGACGGCCTGGATGGGGCTGCAGTCGGCGAGCTTCTACATCATGCTGACGTGGCTGCCGAAGATCTTCCTGGACGCCGGGCTCCCCGCCGACCAGGCCGGTTACCTGCTCGGGCTGAGCGCGCTGGTCCAGGTGGCGGCCACCCTCGGGGTGCCGGTCCTGGCCGGGCGGCGGCCGTCGCAGGTCCCGTACGTGATGGCGGCGGGCGTGCTGACCGGCGCCGCCTATCTGGCGGTGCTGGTGGCGCCGACGACCGTGCCCTGGGTGTGGATGATCGTGCTGGGCATCGGGCAGGGCGCGTCGTTCGCGCTGGCGCTGCTGATCATCGCGCTCCGCCCGGCCGACCCGGCCGCCGTGACCGCGCTCTCCGCGGTGGCTCAGACCGTCGGGTACGTGATCGCGGCGTTGGGTCCGCTGCTCTTCGGGTACCTGGGCGAGGTGTCGGGCGGCTGGACGGTGCCGCTGCTGGCCGGGCTGGGGGTGGTGGGCCTGCAACTGGTCACCGGCTGGTTCGCCGGACGCCCTGCTACCTTAGGTAAGGCTAACCTGTAGCGACGAAGGGGCCGGGATGCTGACCGAGGTGCTCGAACGCGCCGCCGCCGAGCGCGGTGGCGTGCTGGGAGTGGAGCCGGGCCTGGTCATCGAGCCCGACCAGACCTGGACGGCCGTCGCCGATCTGGTACGTGAGCCGTACACGCAGCTGGGCGAGCTGGTCGACGAGACGGCGGCGCGCTGGAACGCGCCCCGCCACGTCGGCGCGGCGCTGTTCTGGAAGACCTACGGCTACTGGCACACGATGCCGATGGCGCTCGGCTGGGCGCTGGACGGGCGCGTGCCGATCATGAAGCTGGCCGACACCTACGTGAAGCGGTCGGAGGCGGGGGTGACGGTCGCGGCCACCCGCGTGAGCTGGACGCAGGGCGCGGACGCGATCGCCGGGGCGCTGGCCGAGTCGCAGCTTCCGCTGGTCGAGGCGCTCAGCTCGATGGCCAGGGTGGGCCCGCGGACGCTCTGGGGCTCGACGGCCGAGGCGTTCGCGCACCCGCTCACCTCGATCGTGCCCGGCGACTACATGGAGCTGCTCCGGCAGATCGGCCGGCCGGTGGACGGGCTGATCGAACCCGCCGGCGACGGCTACTTCCGCCTGACGTGCTGCCTGTGGCTGACGCTGCCGGACGTGGAGGCGTGCCCGAGCTGCTGCGTGCTGCGGCCGGGCGGCGGGGCGTGACCGTGGCGTGACCAGGTGGTCACCGGATTGTCGGCGGCCCCGTTTATGGTGGCGGCATGGCCCGCAAGCGAGCGACGATCCGTGAGGTGGCCCGGGTGACCGGCCTGTCCCAGGCCGCCGTCTCCTACGCGCTGCGCGGGGTGCAGGTCGCGCCCGAGACGGTCGAGCGGGTCCGGGCCGCCGCCGCCGAGCTGGGTTACGAGGCCGACCCGATCGCCCGGGCCCTGGCCAGCGGGCGCACTGGCATGATCGGGCTGCTCTGCGGCTCGCTGGAGGACTTCTGGCAGCAGTCGCTGGCCGTCGGCATCAGCCGGGGCCTGCGCGAGCACGGCCGCTACGCGCTCATCCTCGACGCCGTGGGCGACCCGGACCGCGAGCGCGACCTCGCGCTCCAGCTCCGCGACCAGCGCGTCGACGGCCTGATCGTGCAGCCGCTCGACCCCGCCGCCGCGTTCTGGCGTGAGCTGTGCGCGTCGCTGCCGGTGGTCGCGATCGGCGACTCGCTCCGCGGCACCGCCGCCGAGGTCGTCTTCGACAACCGGCGCGGCGTCACGCTCGCGCTGGAGCACCTGCGGGCGCTCGGCCACCGCCGCATCGGCGTGCTCACGCCCACCCGGCCGAGCACCCCCGACCGGCCCGCCGACGTGCACGTCATGGCCGAGGCCGCGCGGCTCGGCCTCGACGTCGAGATGGCCAGCGCCGAGCACGGCCCGGCCGCCGCCCACCGGGCCGCCCGCGACCTGCTGACCGGCGCCCGGCCCAGCGCCGTCTTCTGCTTCGCCGACTCGATCGCCTACGGCGTCTACGCCGCCGCCCGCGAGCTGGGGCTGTCGGTCCCGGACGAGGTCTCGGTGATGGGCTACGACGACCATCCGATGTCGGGGCTGCTGACCCCGGGGCTGGCCACCGTCGACTGGAACATCGGCAACATCGTCGGGGCCGCCGTCCGCCTCATGGCCGACGCGGCGGACGGGCGGGGTGAGCGCCGGCGCGTCGTCCAGCGCCCCACCCTCCGCGAGCGTGATTCGGTGGCGGACCTCAGTCGCCGTCGGGGATGAACAGGCCGAGCACCCAGCTGACCACGCTGATGATGATCGCGCCGAGGAAAGCGTCCGGCCAGAAGCTGGCCACATGGAAGTCGATGCTGAGCTGACCGGCCACCCAGCTCGTCAGCAGGAGCATGGCGGCGTTGATGACCAGGAGGAACAGTCCCAGGGTGAGCACGATCAGCGCGCATCCCAGGGCTTTCACGATGGGCTTGACGATGGCGTTGATGAGGCCGAAGATCAGCGCGACGATCAGGAGCGTGCCCCAGTAGGTCGCCGAGTTCTCCGGCGCCGTCACTTCGATGCCGTCGAGGAGCTGGACGGCCACCCAGAGGGCGACCGCGGCGGCGAGGGTTCTGATGATGAATCTCACGCTGCTTGATCCTCCCACCGAGTCCGCCGCACGGATAGGCCATCAGTCATTCCGGTGCGTTACCGCCCCGCTCCCCTGGGGCAGGGGGTGCCCCGGGGGAGGAGTGAGATGGACACCACCGGACTCGAAACGCTGTCGGACGCCGAACTACACGAACGCGCCGTGCGCTACGCGGTGCGCCACGGGGACCTCGGATTCCTCTGGAACCTGCTCAAGGTGATCCCCGCGGCCGAGGCCGCCACCGGTCACCACGGCGAGAGCACCGCCGACCTCAGCCACGTGTCCGCGCTGCTGAGCGACGCCATGATCGCGGGCGAGGGCGACCTGGGGGCGGCGCTCCGCCCGGTCTACCTGGAGTACCTGCGCGAGCACCCCGACGCCTAGCCGGCCAGCAGGGCGCCCGCGCCGCAGTGGGCGGCCAGGCCCGGGGTGCCGAACTCCTGGCCGTCACGGGCGACGATCAGGCTCTGGTACGCCCCCTCGGCGGCCAGGCTGACGGCGAACTGCCGGGCGAGGACCGGCCCCATCGCGTACATGGCGGTGGCGTAGGCGTCCGCCACGCCCAGGTCGGGGCCGAGCACGGTGACGGACGACATCGCCTGCTGCGGCTCGTCCGTACGAGGGTTGACGATCTTGGCGCGGCCGGAGGTCGCGACGGCGAGGTCGTGGGCGAACAGGACCCTGCGCACCGCGCCGGTCTGCGGGTCGCGGACGGCGATCCGCCAGGGCTCGCCCGGGGAGAGCGAGCCGCGCGCCCGGATGTCGCCGCCGGCGACGATGAGGTGGTCGATCGCGCCGGCCTGGGTCAGCGCGCGGGAGAGCCGCTCCAGCGCCCACCCTTTGATGTAGCCGGACGGGTCGACCCGGCCGCTCCTGCGGGCGTCGAACCAGCCGTCGGTGGCCTCGCTCATCTCGCCGCATCGGTGCAGCACCTCGATGAGCTCCGGCACCTGCCGCAGGGTCTGGCCGCGGTTGAGGCGGACGATCTGGCTGTCCTCGTTGTCGGGGTCGAACGTGTCCTCGACCCATCGCAGCCACCTGAACGCGTGGTCGAGCACGGGAGCCAGCTCCCGCGCGGGCAGCGCGGTGCGGATGTCGACGCTGACCTTCGAACCCATGAAGTCGCCGACACGGGCTGTTCCGGGGAAAGTCGTCACCTTCGCCTCCTTTTCCCCAGTAACACTGTCATAACATCCGTAATGTCAGGCTAAGGCTACGTCCTTACTTTGCCACCGCTTTACCGGTTCCTTGCCGTCCGCACATGGGAGCCGGGGACGGAGAGCCTGGTCAGCGCGCCGCGCACGTACTTCCGGAAGTGTTTCGGGCCGGCCAGAATCACCGCGCGCTCGGCGATGTCCGGCACCTGCCTGCTCAGGCCGGAGGCGCTCAGCCGTTCCTTGGTACGCGGATCGTGCTCCCTGCCGACCACCAGCACCAGGCCGTACCGGTCCTGCAGTTCGAGCAGTTCGGCGGTGACCTGCTCGGTGCGGTAGAGGGCCAGGGTGTCCGGCTCCTGGCGGGCCAGCAGCCGCCCCAGCGCGTCCGGCTCCAGCTCGGCGGCTACGAGCAAGGTGCCCTTCGTGCGGGGCCGGGGGCCGCGTACGACGAGCACCGCGGCCGTCGCGGGCACCGTGAGCGCCAGGCCCGTGACCGGAGTGGAGCAGCCGAACCGGTAGGCGGCCAGCGTCGCGGCGGCGCCCAGGAGAAAGAGCAGGAGTCCGAGGAATTTCCGCTCGATAGCCATGCTTGCACCCTGTAACTCGAAGATGAGAAACGGCTGAGTAGGGTCTGAAGCATGGCTAACGTTCGGGTAGAGCGGACCGAGGACGGCGGATTCGTGGCGACCAACGCCCGGGGCGCGCAGGTGCGGATGGGCGGCGCCGAGGAGGGCGTGTTCACCCCCGTGGAGCTGCTGCTGGCGGCGCTCGGCGGGTGTCACATCGTCACCGTCGAGCCGCTGACCGCCAAGCGCGGCCACCGGCTGGTGCGCCTGGCCATGGAGGTCTCCGGCAGCAAGGTCCAGCCTGACCTGCTGGGGCCCCTCACCGTCCGCTACGACGTCGAGCTTCCCTCGGAGGAGGCCGGCGAGGTGTTCCGGGCGGTGGCGCAGCGCGTCCACGAGAAGTACTGCACGGTGGGCCGAACGCTCGAAGAAGGCACAGAGGTCCGTTTGGAGATCCCTAGCCGCGATTAAACGGATATTCGACTGCGTTATGACGCGGTCGTTGCATAGGCGCCGGTAGCGTCGGAGACAGGACGGAAGCAGTGCGAAGGCACGGTGACCGGCCGACAGACCTACACCGAAAAGCAGACGGCGGAGGGGGACCGCTCGTCTGCGCGCGGGACCGCCGGGGCTTTTGGGGGAAAGCACCCGGCCTGGACCGCCACCGGATCGGGGTCGGGCAGATTTGGGGGAACTGCCCGGCCCCGATTCTTATGCGTAGACGGGGCCGAGCAGCCGTGCCGGCCCCGTTTCTCATGTCTGCGGTGGCATTGATCGCCTGAATCTTGCGTATCGTACGGATTCGTGACAAAGGTCCTCATCGACTGCGACCCCGGCATCGACGACGCCATGGCCCTCGCCCTCGCCGTCGGCGCCCCTAGCCTGGAGGTCGTCGCCATCACCACCGTGGGCGGCAACGCCGACCTGGCCGTGACCACGAGGAACGCGCTGGCGCTCCGCGAGTTCCTGGACCTGGGCGACGTCCCGATCGCCCCCGGCAGCCCCGGCGCCCTGCTCCACCCGGTGGTCCGCGCCGGGCACGTGCACGGCCCCACCGGCCTGGGCGACGCCGTGCTCCCCGAACCGGTCCGGGCCGCCTCCGACGGGCACGCCGTGGACCTCATCATCGACACCCTGCGTGCCGCCCCCGGCGAGGTCACGCTCATCGCGATCGGGCCGCTCACCAACGTCGCGCTGGCCGTACGGAAGGAGCCGCGCGTCGTGGCGTGGGCCCGCGACCTCGTCATCATGGGCGGCTCCTACACCCGCGGCAACCACAACCCGGCCGCCGAGTTCAACATGCTCGCCGACCCGGAGGCCGCCGCGATCGTCTTCGAGTCCGGCTGGACGGTGAAGATGCTCGGCCTCGACGTGACCCTCACCGCCGTCGTCACCGAGCAGGTGCTGGACCGCATGCGCCCGCTCGGCCGCCTCGCCGACGACCTGCTGATCCCCGCCGCCACCTGCTACGGCATGGTCACCGCCGACGGCGGGCCGGCCATCCATGACGCCTGCGCGGTGGCGTACGCGCTGGACCCGGGCCTGGTCACCATGACGCCGGCGGTGGTGCGGGTGGAGACCCGGGGCCAGTACACGCGGGGCATGACCGTGGTGGACTTCCGGGTGGGCGAAGAGGTTCCCAACGCGCTGGTGGGCACCCGCCTGGAGGTCGGCCGGTTCTGGGACACGCTGCTGGACGCGTACGGGAGGCTCGCGGAGCGGCTCGGCTGACATGGTGCGGGAAGGGTTTGGCGGCTGCTACAGTTATCCCTGTTGCGGGCGCCGCTAGCTCAGTTGGTCAGAGCAGCTGACTCTTAATCAGCGGGTCCGGGGTTCGAGTCCCTGGCGGCGTACAGCACAAAACCCCAGCTCAGTAGAGCTGGGGTTTTTTCATTCTCTCCCGGTTCTGCCCCCGAAGATGACTTTTTGCCCGTGACGTATCGCCCGTTGAGGGCATGGGGGGAAGAGGCTCATCGGAGGAGAGGAACGGTGACATGACAGACGTTTCCGGCCAGGGGTCCGGCGCCGGTGACCAGCGGCGGATCCTGACGAACCGCCAGGGACACCCCGTATACGACAACCAGAACCAGCGCACCGTCGGAGCCCGCGGCCCCGCCACGCTGGAGAACTACCAGTTCCTGGAGAAGATCAGCCACTTCGACCGGGAACGCATCCCCGAGCGGGTGGTGCACGCCCGCGGTGTGACCTCGTACGGCTTCTTCGAGGCGTACGGGAAGATCGGCGACGAGCCGATCAACCGCTACACCCGCGCCAAGCTGTTCCAGGAGCCGGGCAAGCGGACCGACGTGGCGGTGCGCTTCTCCACCGTCATCGGCGGGCGCGACTCCGCCGAGACGGCCCGCGACCCGCGCGGCTTCGCGGTCAAGTTCTACACCGAGGACGGCAACTGGGACCTGGTCGGCAACAACCTGGCCGTCTTCTTCATCAGGGACGCGATCAAGTTCCCCGACGTGATCCACGCGCTCAAGCCCGACCCGGTGACGTTCCGGCAGGAGCCGAACCGGATCTTCGACTTCATGTCGCAGACGCCCGAGTCGCTGCACATGCTGGTCAACCTGTTCAGCCCGCGCGGCATCCCGGCCGACTACCGGCACATGCAGGGCTTCGGCGTCAACACCTACAAGTGGACCAACCAGCAGGGCGAGACCGTGCTGGTCAAGTACCACTGGATGCCCAAGCAGGGCGTGCGCAGCATGACCGAGCTGGACGCCGCCGTCGTCCAGGCGCAGGACCTCGGGCACGCGACCAGGGACCTGCACGAGGCGATCGACCGGGGCGACTACCCCGAGTGGGAGCTGCTCGTGCAGATGATGAGCGACGACGAGCACCCCGAGCTGGACTTCGACCCGCTCGACGACACCAAGGTGTGGCCGGAGAACGAGTTCCCCGCCAGGCCGGTCGGGCGGCTGGTGCTCAACCGCAACGTCGACAACAACTTCGCCGAGAACGAGCAGATCTCGTTCGGCACCGGCGTGCTGGTCGACGGCCTGGACTTCTCCGACGACAAGATGCTCGTCGGCCGGACGTTCTCCTACAGCGACACCCAGCGCTACCGGGTCGGCCCGAACTACCTGCAGCTCCCGGTCAACCAGGCGAGGAACGCCGAGATCAACACCAACCAGCGCGACGGCCAGATGACGTACTTCGTCGACACGGCCGGCGAGTCGCCGCACATCAACTACGAGCCGTCGCTCCTGGACGGGCTGCGCGAGGCCGAGTACCCGACCGTGGACGAGGAAGGCCCGGTCATCGTCGGGCGGCTGACCCGCAAGCGCATCCCCAGGACCAACGACTACAAGCAGGCCGGGCAGCGCTACCTGCTGATGGAGGACTGGGAGCGCGACGACCTGGTGAACAACTTCGTCACCAACCTCAAGCAGTGCGACCGCCGCATCGCCGAGCGCATGGTCTGGCACTGCCTCATGGCCGAGGACGACTTCGGCCTGCGCGTCGGCGAGGGCCTGGGCATCACGCCGGACGACGTGAGGAACCTCAAGCCGCTCGCCACCCAGGACCTCACCAAGGAGGAGCAGGAGCGCCTGGCCAACCTCGGCAGGAACGGGCCGCGCGACGTGAACGGACTCAAGATGACGCACTGCGTGCCGAACGAGCGCGTCGCGCACGCCGAACGGTAGTCACCCCAGGCGGCGGAGCAGCGCCTGCTTCGCCGCACTGAACTCCTCGTCCGTCAGCACGCCCTGCCGATGCAGCTCGCCGAGCTCCGACAGCTGCCCGAGGATCGTCTGCGTCTCCGCGGCCGAGCTCGGCGGCGGCGGCAGCTCGGCCGCCCGGCGCGGGATGCGGGCCTGGACGGCCGCCGCGACCAGGCAGGTCGTCCCGCCGAACCGCTGCACGCCCCACGACACGCAGCGCGGGTCCTTCTGCGGCGGCCGGAGCGGGCCCTCGCCCTTGGGGTGGAAGCGCAGCACGCCGTAGCCCATGCCGCTCTGCGGCTTCCACTCCACGCTCGCCAGGTCGGTCACCGCCCACTCCTGCGGGCCCGCCTCCTCCTTGGCCGACGACGCGAACGCCGTCCACTCGATGCGGACGGTCTCGCCGTCGAAGCTCACCGTGCCGTCGCCCGCGGTCGTCGTGATCGGCACCTCCGGGCCCGGCAGCAGGAACTCCTCGAACGGCCCCGTCGCGGTCTGCCACACCGTGAGGCTGTCGCGGATCTCGTCGGCGAAGTACTCGGCCGCGCCCACGCGGTCCTTCGGGATCTGCAGCCGGTACGGGTCGGCGGGCGCGGTGAGCGACCCCGCCACCGCCTCGGTCAGCGGGTCGGCCCCCTTCCGCAGCCGCAGCCGCAGATGGCCGCCCTTGCGCGCGGGCTCGAACGTGACGCCCGCGATCGCCTCCAGCGGGATGACCAGCTCGCCGAGCACCTTGCGGACCTCGTGCACGTCACGCCCGCTGCCGGGCACCACCCGCAGGACCTCGCCGTCGAACGTCCACACCCCGTCGGCTAGCGCGATCTCGGCCATGTCACCACCCTAGGACAGTCGGCTACGCCCTTGATATTGAGCTTTGGTAGGGGAAAGGGGCTTTGGCGTTTTGGCAGGGGGCTCCGTGGGCTTCGCGGCTTTCGTGCGAGAGAGAGGCTTCTGTACGAGCGAGCGGCCGTCATCGGCTGACCCCGTCGGCGGTGCTGTCGAGGAGGGCCAGGTCGCCACGGCGGGGCAGGCTCTCCCAATCGCCCTGGGAAGTGACCGCGAACGCCCCCGCCGCGCAGGCGGTACGCAGCCGCCGGTCGGGGTCGGCACCCTCCAGCCAGTCCGCCAGCCACCCGGCGGCGAACGCGTCACCCGCCCCCACCGGGTCCACCTCGGTCACCCGGTAGGCCGGGGCCCGGCGCGCTTCGCCGTCGGACAGCTCGACCGCGCCCTCGGAACCCAGCTTGACCAGCACGTGCCGGGGCCCCAGCGCCGCCACCGCCTTCGCCGCCGCCACCGGATCGTCCCCGCCGTCCGCGGTGATCAGCCCGGCCTCCGCGACCGTGGCGAACACCACGTCCACCAGCCCTGCCATTTCCCGCAGCCAGGCGCCCGCCTCGGCCGGGCTCCACAGCGCCTTGCGGTAGTTGACGTCCAGCGAGACCGGCACCCCCGCGTCCCGCGCCTCCTCCACGGCGTGCCGGACGGCCGCGCGGGCGGACTCCGACAGGGCCGGGGTGATCGCGGAGACGTGCAGCACCCGCGCGCCCCTGATCAGCCCGGGGTCCAGGTCCTCGGGCCGGATGCGAGAACCGGCGCTGCCGCTGCGGTAGTAGCGCACGTCGATGTGGTCGGCCGTCCGCCTGCCCTTGATCATCAGCCCGGTGGGCGCCCCCGGATCGGGGATCGCGCGGACGTCCACCCCCTCCCCCAGGAGGGCCGAACGGATCAGGTCGCCGAACTCGTCCGCGCCCACCCGCCCGATCCAGCAGGCCGTGCGGCCCAGCCGGGTCACCCCGATCGCCACGTTCGACTCGGCGCCGCCGAACCCCAGGTCGAAGTCGCGGGCGAAGCGCAACGGGCCGGTACGGCGGGCCGCGAACAGGGCCATCGTCTCGCCGAAGGTCACCAGGTCTGTCGAATTGAGTGCGGACACGGCTGAGAACCTATGCGGCGTTCGTTCGTACACCAAAACGTCAGGCCCTGGAAGGGCCGTCGAGCACCGAGACCGCGTGCTCGTCACCGGGGGCGAGGAACTCCAGCAGCCGCCCGCCCTCCTCGCCCACCGCGTCCAGATCCGCGATCGGCCCCCACCGGTGCAGGTTCAGCGTGCTGACGCCGCCGGCCCTGGTGACCGTCCAGTCTCCCGCCGGGAAGCCGTCGACCAGGATGATGCGGGGCTGCACATTGGCGCGCATGAACCCCTTCATCAGGGTCTCCGCCTTCTCGCCCAGCACCCGGGAGCGGTCGGCGTGCGACAGGAACACGTTGTCGAAGTCGTACATGAGCCTCACCGGGGCCGGGACGTCGGGGGAGGGGCGGTCCAGCTCCGGCAGGTCGTAGAGGGTGCGCCCGCGCTCGTCCCGGTACCGCCGCAGATCCATCGGCTCCACCACCTCGCCCAGCCGGGTCAGCCCGGACCAGGTCTGCACGTCCATCACCGTGGCGGGGCCGAACGCGGCCAGGTAGCGGCGCACCAGCCAGCGCACCACCTGGCTCAGGGCGTGCGCGTCGTTGCCCGGCCATCTCGCGGCCAGCTCCCGGCCCAGATCCGAGAACGTCATCGGCGCCCGCTCCACCAGCGCCCTGCCCGCCTCCGCCAGCTCGCCCAGGTCCACCCCGCGCAGCTTCCGCACGAACGTGGACCTGGTCATCCGCTCCGTCACCGGCTGCAGCAGCGGCCGCATCGCCAGCGCGTCGCGGCCCGTGACCAGGTGGATGGTGGAGCGCTGCAGCGCGATCCGGACCAGGACACGCTGCTCCAGCAGCGCCGAGGCCGTCTCCGGGCGGAATCCGGCGATCCGGTCCCACAGGCCGGTGTACCAGGTGTGCGGGGTCTGCGCCTGCAGCCCGCCGACGTGCTCGACCACGTCGGGCACCGGCAGGTTCACGCGGTCCAGCAGGAACTGGCGGCCGAGTGTGGCCCGGTTGAGCGCCCTGGGGGAGAGAACGGGATCCATGCGCTCACGCTAGGAACCATCGCGGCCGGTTCCGGGCCGCGATTCCGCACGGGCTCAGCGTCGGCTCGGAACTGGTGGACGGCCTCGGCACCGCATTCGGGTGAATGGCCTCGGAACCGTTCGGGTGATCGGCCTCGGGACCCCGCTCGGTGATCGGCCATGGAACATCTTGGGTGGGCGCGGCCTCGGACCCCCATTCGGGTTAACGGCCTAGGAACCCCATCAGGTGAACGGCTCGGTGTGCTTCAGCGGCGGGTCGGGGGAGGGTCGGGGGCGAGGATGGGGGCGACCCGGGAGGTGGTCTCGCCGAGCCACTGCATGGTGCGGCGGGTGTCCCTGGCGACGGTGACCACGCTGATGGCCAGCGCGAAGGCGGCGACCAGCGCCACCGCGGGCAACCGGCGCCGTCTGGCCCTGGGCTGTGGCAGGCAGGCCCGTGCCCAGGAGCGGGTCTCCTCGCGCGGCCGGTCGAGCCAGCCTCGCAGGCGCGGCCAGGCGTGGAAGAGCGCGGCGGTGGCGGGTGCGAGCCGGTCGCCGGTGACGGCCACGAGCGTGCCGACCTCGGTCCGTACGGGCGGTACGGCCACGCTGGGCCGGACGAGCAGCCCGGTCTCCAGCAGCCTGGCCAGTACCGCCTCGTCCTCATGCACCCCCGTGAGTGAGCCGCCCTGCCGGTCGTGCCCGTCTTGAGGAAGGCTCGCGGAGAAGTGAGCGGGAAGGCCCGCGGAAGGCTGAGGGCGAGGGTTCGCGGGAGGGTTCGCGGCAGGTTGAGCAGGGCTCGTGGAAGAGCGAGGGGGAGGGCTCGCGGAAGAGTTCTGGCCGGGGGCCAGGTCGATCAGGAGGTCTCTGAGGCGGTGCTGCTCGGCGGGGGTCAGGGAGGTGTACAGGTCCTCCGCCACCTCGCCGAGGGTGGGTGGTCCCGGCAGGGCGGGAACCTGGGCGTCGGTCGGGAGGAGCAGGGCGGCGGCCGAGGGGCGGGCGGCGGGGTCTTTGGAGAGGGCGCTGGCGACGAGGTCGCGCAGGGGCGGCGGGAGCACCGTGAGGTCGGGGTCGCAGGAGAGGAGCCGGTGCATGACCTCGCCCAGGGAGTCGCCCCGGAACGGGTCCTCGCCGGTGGCGGCGAAGAGCACCAGCCCGCCCCAGGCGAACACGTCGCCGGGCGCGTCGGCCTGCCGCCCGGTGACGGCTTCGGGGGCGAGGTAGGTACGGGTCGCGCCGATCGAGCCGGAGCCGCCGGGACAGATCACTTTGGGGCCGCCGTCGGCCAGGAGCACTTTGCCGGGCCGCAGGTCGCCGTGGACGAGCCCGGCCGCGTGCAGGCAGGCGAGCGCCGAGGCCACCGCCGTGGCCAGCGCGATCAGCTCTTCGCCCGCGTACGGGCCGCGCCGGGCGAGGGCCTCCCGCAGGGACGGCCCGGCGGCGAACTCGCTCACCACGTAGCCGGGCCGGACTTCGAGCACGCCGGCCAGGTGCGGGTGGGTGACGGGCCGGAGCCGGGGGGCCGGGCCGCGCGGGACTCTGACCGCGAACCGGCGCCCTTTGTCGTCGTAGGCGTCGTAGA
Source organism: Nonomuraea sp. NPDC049649 (assembly GCF_040675175.1). Classification (NCBI taxonomy): domain Bacteria; kingdom Bacillati; phylum Actinomycetota; class Actinomycetes; order Streptosporangiales; family Streptosporangiaceae; genus Nonomuraea; species Nonomuraea sp. NPDC049649. The sequence continues at coordinate 365,286 of NZ_JBFAOH010000001.1, read as the reverse complement.
CCACGCCGTGCCGGCCAGCGCCGAGCCGGCCCGCCAGCCAGTAGCCGCCGAGCCTCTCGGGATCACCTGGGACCGAGCGCATCATCAGAAGGTTTAGACGCACCCTGCCGCCCATTGGTTGCGCAGGCCCCCCGGAAACACCACAGGCCCCCCGCGCGCCTCGGGGAGCCCGTGGGTAATGATCATTATGTCAGGGTTTCGGATCTTGCCTGCCAGTGGGGCCGGAGCACCGACATGACCACGGCGTCGTGCCACTCGCCGTCCCAGCGCAGCGCGTCGCGGAGCCGGCCCTCCTCGACGAAGCCGAGTTTCTTGTAGACGTGGCGGGCGCGCTCGTTGTACGCGTACACCTCCAGGCTCACCCGGTGCAGCGGTGTGGTGCGGAAGGCGTGGCCGAGGGTCAGCTCGATCGCCTCGGAGCCGTAGCCCTTGCCGGGCACGCGGAGCGCGATGCGCAGGTTGCACGACAGGTTGGCCGGGTCGAGGTCGTTGAGCACCACCTCGCCGACGTACTCGCCGCCGGCCTCGATGGCCAGGTCGAGCCGGTCGGACTGGTCGGCCCGGGTGGCGCACCAGCGGCGGCACGCCTCGGGCTCGAAGGCGGCGTGCGAGCCGGTGAGCCGCCGCACTTCGGGGTCGGAGACCAGCGCGAGCAGGCCGTCGGCGTGCTCGGGCCCGACCGGCCGCAGCGTCACCCGCCGGCCGGTCAGGGTGGGCTTGTCGGAGAACACCGCCTCTGGTTATCAGCCCTGGTCGGCCGGGGGCAAGCCGAAATCGCGCAGCACCGCCGCCCGCACCTGCTCGGGCGTGAGCACGCCGACGTCGTACCGGAGGTCGGCGAGCTCGCGGAAGTGCGGCTCCCGCTGGGCCCGCATGACCGCCGGCGGGAAGTCGGGCCGGTGGGAGGCGGAGCGCATCCGTTCGGCGAGCACCGCGTCGTCCGCGTCCAGCCAGATCACCAGCGCTCCGCGCATGGCCTCGCGCGCCCGCGGGCTGTCGACCGTGCTGGCCGCGGCGGCGACCACCTCGGGCTCCCCGGCGAGCGCCTCGATCACGTGATCGGCCTCCCGCTCGTGCAGCACATCGACCCCTTCGCGGGCCGCGATCTCGGCGGCGCTGGCTCCGTACTTCTTCCGGAGATAGGGGTCGCTGTCGCTTAACGGCATTCCGAGGGCTTCGGCGATGAGGCGTCCGGACGTCGTTTTACCGCTGCCCATCAGCCCTATTACCACGATTGGTTTGTTTTTCTTCATGGGGATAGAGGTTCCTCTTGTCAAGGAGGTAAACCATATGACCATCGCCGGAAGCATCATCCTCATCATGCTCGGCGCGATCCTCACGTGGGCCGTCGAATTCGACCTCGCGGGGGTCGATATCAATGTCGTCGGCGTCATCGTCATGCTCGGCGGACTGGCCGGGCTGCTGTTCGCCCTTTACCGCATTCAGGTCACGCGGCGGGCGGTCGGCCCCGTGGAGGAGCCCGTCCACCGGCACGAGATCTACGAGGAGCCCGAGGCTCGCAGGACGACCGTGTACGAGGAGCGTCGTCACTACGACGAGCCGCCGCTCTAGGAGGTGAGCCGGACATGCCGGCCAGAGAGGAACTGCCGTCCACCATCCGCCGTTCTCCCAAGAAGGCCCAGGACACGTGGTCGAAGGCGCACGATTCGGCCGTCGAGACGTACGGGGAGGGCAGGCGTGCCCACATGACGGCCTTCGCCGCGCTGAAGCACTCCTTCGAGAAGGTGGGCGACCACTGGGAGCCGAAGGCGGAGAAGGGCCCGTCGGACAAGGGCGCGACGGACCGTTCGGGCCGTACGGCCGAGGGCGTGGACGCCAACGCCAGCAAGGAGCACCTGCGGCAGGTGGCCGCCGACCTGGATATCAGCGGCCGTTCGAAGATGAACAAGCAGGAGCTGGTGGACGCCATCAAGAAGGCCAACAGGAAGGCGACCGCCAAGGCGCGCCGCTGACCCCGGGACGGGCGGGTCCGGCCCCCTGAGAGGGAGGCCGGTCCGCCCGTCCGCCGTGTCAGCCCTGGATCAGCCGCTTGACCGCCGCGACGATGGCGTGGCGGTCGATGCGCGCGTCGGCGAGCTGCTCCTCCGGCGTGGCCGAGCCGGGCATGCCGTGCACGGCCAGCTTCACCACCCGCGGCCCCAGCTCGCGGACCGCGTCCAGGACGGCGTCGCCCAGCCCGCCCTCCGGCCGGTGGTCCTCTACGGTGATGAGGTTGCCGGTCGTGGTCGCCGCCTCCACCAGCACGGCCGTGTCGATCGGCTTGACCGAGTACATGTCCAGCACGCCGACCTGGACGCCCTCGGCCGCCAGGGTCTCGGCGGCGGCCAGCGCCTCGTGCACGGTGATCCCGGCCGCCACGATCGTGGCCCGGTCCGACGGCGAGCGGCGCAGCACGCACGAGCCGCCCACGGGGAAGCGCTCGCCCGGCTGGTGGACGACCGGGGTCGCGCCGCGCGTGGTGCGCAGGTAGGACACCCCGCCCAGGTCCGCCATCTCCGCGGTCAGGGCAGCCGCCTGGTTGGCGTCGCACGGGTAGAGCACGGTGCTGCCGTAGACGGCCCGCATCATGGCCAGGTCCTCCAGACCCATCTGGGACGGGCCGTCCTCGCCGATCGACACCCCGGCGTGCGAGCCGACCAGCCGGATCGGCGACCCGCTCACCCCGGCCATCCGGATGAAGTCGTACGCCCTGGTCAGGAAGGCGGCGAAGGTGGCCGCGTACGGGACCCATCCCCGCACGCCCAGGCCCATCGCGGCGGCGACGAGCTGCTGCTCGGCGATGTACATCTCGAAGAACCGCTCGGGGAACGCCCGCGCGAACTCCTCGGCCTTGGTCGAGTCGGCCACCTCGCCGTCCAGCGCCACCACGTCGCCGCGGGCGGCGCCCAGCGCCGCCAGGGCCTCGCCGTACGCGCTCCTGGTCGCCACCTTGTCGCCGACCTTGTACTCCGGCAGCGTCAGCGGGCCGCCGCTCTCGAACCGGTACGGCTCGCCCGCGTACTCCGGCGGCCGGAGCCGTACCCGCAGGTCGCGCGGCCCGCCCAGCTCGGCGATGGCGACCTCCGGCTCCTTCAGCGGTTTGCCGTGCGCTCCCTCGCGGTCCTCCACGGCCCGCACGCCCGCGCCCTTGCGGGTCCTGGCCAGGATGACGACGGGCCGTCCCCGGGTGGCGAGCGCCTCCTGGTACGCCTCGTCGATGCGGTCCGGGTCGTGGCCGTCGACCTCGATCGGGTGCCAGCCGAACGCGCCGAACCTGCGCGCGTACGCGCCGGTGTCCCAGCCGTGCCGGGTGGGGCCGTGCTGGCCGAGACGGTTGACGTCCACGATCGCGACCAGGTTGTCCAGGCCGGTGTGGCCGGCGTGCTCGGCCGCCTCCCAGATCGAGCCCTCGGCCAGTTCGCTGTCGCCGCAGAGCACCCAGACGCGGTAGGGCAGGCGTTCCAGCCTGCCCGCCATCGCCACGCCGACCCCGACCGGCAGGCCCTGGCCGAGCGAGCCGGTGGCCACGTCCACCCAAGGCAGCCGGGGCGTCGGATGGCCCTCCAGGCGGCTGCCGCGCTTCCGGAACGTCAGCAGTTCCTCGTCGGTGATCGCGCCCGCCGCCTTGAACAGCGAGTACAGCAGGGGTGAGGCGTGGCCCTTGGAGAAGACGAGGTGGTCGTTGGCCGGGTTGCCCGGGTCGCCGAAGTCGTAGCGGAGGTGGCGGGCGAACAGCACCGCCATCAGCTCGGCGGCGGACATCGACGACGTGGGGTGGCCGGAGCCCGCCGCGGCGGCGGCCCGCACGGTGTCGACGCGGAGCTGGGCGGCCAGCTCGCCGAGGAACCGGGTATGTCGTTCAGCCATCGTTCTTCCTCCGATCGTTTCGCCCCGCCTACCCGGCGAATCCGGGGAAACTCATCGGAGTCGGAGGGGTGTCAGCGGGCGAGCCTGACGGCCGCGCCCAGCGCCGCGACGCCCGCCAGCGCGAGCAGGACGGGGCGGCGGTGCTGGGAGAGCCAGAGCTGGGGGCTGCGCGCGTGGCTGCGGGGGTCGAAGTCGCCGTGGGCGCCGTGGTCGCGGTCCTCGTCGGCGGGCTCCCACAGGTTCGCGGTGGGGGTGGGCGGCAGCTCGTCGGTCTGCTGGGACCGTACGCCCGTTCTGGCGAGGTAGCGGTCCACGAGCGCGGGGGCGAGACGCTGGGCCAGGATGACGGCCGCGGTGGAGGCGCCGGCCCAGTACTCCTTGCGCTCCGGGTGGGCCGCCGCGTACACGATCGCCCGCGCGGCCACCTCCGGCTGGTAGATCGGCGGCACCGGCCGGGGATGGCGGCGCAGCTTGGACAGCACCCAGCCGAACTGCGGCGTGTTCACCGCCGGGAGCTGGACCATCGTCACCCGGATGCCGCTCCGCCGGGCCAGCAGCTCGGTGCGGAGCGACTCGGTGAAGCCCTTGATGGCGTGCTTGGCGCCGCAGTAGGCCGACTGCAGGGGGATGCCGCGGTAGGCGAGCGCCGAGCCGACCTGCACGATCGTGCCCCGGTTCCGGGGCCGCATCAGGTCCAGGGCGGCCCTGGTGCCCCAGACGTAGCCCAGGTAGGTGACCGCGGTCGCGCGCTCGTACTCCTCGGGGGAGAGGTCGGAGAACCAGGCGAACACCGAGGAGAACGCGCAGTTGATCCAGACGTCGACGGGGCCCAGCTCGGCCTCGATCCGCTGAGCCGCCTGCCGCACCTGGTCGTGGTCGGCGACGTCCGCCTCGTACACCTGGCCGATGCCACCGGCGGTGCCGACGTCCACCGCCGCCGCGCCCAGGCCCGCCGCGCCGCGGGCGACGAGCGCCACCTTGGCGCCTTTGACCCCCAGCTCGCGGGCGATCGCCCGGCCCACTCCGCCGCTCGCGCCCGTGACGACGACCACCCGGTCCTGGAGGATGTGGGGTGCCATGGGGGTGTTCAGCCCGCCTCTCCGACGTCGCGGTCCTTCTGCTTGCGCACCGCCCGCCACATGTTGAGCACCACCAGGATCGCCACGACCACGACGATGCCGGTCATGACCCACGCCTTGGCGATGGCGCTGAGCACCGCCAGCGCGAACAGGAGCACCAGCACGAACGAGCCGACCCTGATGTGGACCACGTCGCGAGGGGTGGCCCGGACCATCGCATGGCCCTTCTTGTCCCGGGTCTCGACCCAATCCTTCTCATCACTCATGTGGCCCACCTGCCCGTGCCGTTTGCCCTCTAACGTGCGGGGTAGCGCGGCAGGCGTGCCCGAGCTCCATCCCAGCGATCAGAACGAGCCGGGGATCACCCGGCGGCGGCGCGGCCGCGGATTCAGCTACCACGGTCCCGGCGGCGAGGTCGTGCGCGACCCCGCGACGCTGGCCAGGATCCGGGCGCTGACCATCCCGCCGGCCTGGACCGACGTGTGGATCTGCGCCTCGCCGCACGGGCACCTCCAGGCGGTCGGCACCGACGCGGCCGGGCGCCGCCAGTACCGGTACCACGACCTGTGGCGGCAGCAGCAGGACGAGGCCAAGTTCGACCGGGTGCTGGAGCTGGCCGAGCGGCTGCCCGCGTTCAGGAAGACCGTGGACGAGCAGCTCAGGGGGCGCGGGCTGACCCGGGACCGGGTGCTGGCCGCGGCGGCGCGCCTGCTCGACATCGGCTTCTTCCGCGTCGGCGGCGAGAACTACGACACCTACGGCCTGGCCACGCTGCGGATGGAGCACGTCACCTGCTCCGGCGGCACGATCACCTGCGCCTACCCGGCCAAGGGCGAGGTGCCGCGCGAGATCGAGGTGACCGACCCGGCCGCCTGCCGGGTCGTCAGGTCGCTGAAGTCGCTGCGCGCCGACGGCGACCTGCTGCGCTACCGGGGCGAGAACGGCTGGGTGGACGTGCGCAGCGAGGACATCAACGGCTACCTGCGCGAGACCATCGGCGAGTTCACCGCCAAGGACTTCCGCACCTGGCACGCCACCGTGCTGGCCGCCGTCGGGCTGGCCGTCTCGCGTATGGCCGAGACCGACACGGCCAGGAAGCGGGCGATCTCCCGGGTCATGCGGGAGGTCTCCGAATATCTGGGCAACACCCCCGCCGTGGCGCGGGCCTCGTACGTGGATCCGCGGGTGATCGGCGCGTACGAGACGGGCAGGACGATCGGTCACGCCCTGACCGAGCTGGGAGCGGGCGTGGACCCGGGCAAGCTCGCCACCCACGGGGAAGTGGAACGGGCGGTCATCGAGCTCCTTCGTACCGTTTGAGCGGTTCTTTGCCGGGCATGCGCGGCATGGAGCGAGGAGGCAAGCGATGGAAGCTCCGCAGTACGTCGCGGCCCGCGTCCAGGCGGCGCTGGCCGAGGACGGACGGACGCACGAGCTCGGCATCCGCGTCGACGTCAGAGGCGACCAGCTCTTCCTGCGCGGCCAGGTGAGCGGGGCCGAGCAGCGCGAACGGCTCGGCCAGGTGGCCCGCGAGGCCGCTCCCGGCCTGCACGTGCACAACGAGGTCAACGTCGTCGAGGTCAACAGGCCGTTGGAGGATGAGCATCTTGACTGACCTGCGCATCGCGGCCGTGGGAGACATCCACCAGAGTGAGGACGTGCGCGGCCAGTACCGCAAGAACCTGGACGGGATCGAGGAGCGCGCCGACGTCCTCCTGGTGGCGGGCGACCTCACCCGGCACGGCACGCTGGAGGAGGGCCGGGTGGTCGCCGACGAGCTGCGCGACCTGCCGATCCCGGTGGTGGCCGTGCTCGGCAACCACGACTACCACTCCGACCTGCAGCACGAGATCGCCAGCGAGCTGCGCGACGCGGGCGTGATGGTGCTCAACGACGACGGCGTGGTCGTCGAGTGCGACGGCACGCGGCTCGGGGTGGTCGGCGGCAAGGGCTTCGGCGGCGGGTTCGCCGGCAAGTGCGCGAGCGAGTTCGGCGAGCGCGAGACCAAGAACTTCGTCCGCCATACCCGGCTGATCGCCGAATCCTGGCAGAAGGCGCTGAAGGAGATCGAGGCCGACCGCCGGGTGGTGCTCTCGCACTACTCGCCGATCAAGGAGACGCTGGAGGGCGAGCCGCTGGAGATCTACCCCTTCCTCGGCAGCTACCTGCTGGCCGAGGCGGTCGACACGGCGGGCGCCGACCTCATCGTGCACGGGCACGCGCACAAGGGCACCGAGAAGGGCATGACCTCCGGCGGCATCCGGGTGCGTAACGTCGCCCTGCCGGTGCTCGGCCGGGCGTACGCGGTCTACTGGCTGTCGGGCGAATAGCGGAAGCCCTTCCCGGCTCGGGAAGGGCTTCGACGTGAGCAAACCATTTCTTTAGCTATGTCAATTCACCGGGCCGGCGGATAACCACCGGCCCGATGAACGGGCGGGCGGGGCGTCAGGCGACGCCCCGCTAAACATTGAAGATGCTGACCCCACCGGGGCCGACCAGGAACCCGAGAACGATCAGGACGATCCCCCAGAGGAGATCGCGACGGGCCAGTATCACGTAGATGCCGGCGATGACGAGAACGACTGCGATGATCCAGAGCAATGTAGCCATGGGTCTGCAACTGCCCGGGTGGCGAAGTCTTTAACATGTTTCTCCGCCGGCTATTCAACGGATTTCATGAGTTTGGCGTACGCGAGCCGCAGCCAGTCGGAGGCGGCCACCGCCGTCATCGCCGCGCCCGCGAGCCTGGTCGCCCGCGGCGCGAACACCAGGCCGACGGCGTACCCGGTGGCCACCCACTGCGCGATGCAGAACGGGCAGCTCAGCAGCTCGCCGATGGTGTTGCGGGGCTCCTCCTTCAGCTCCGACGGCCCGCTCACGCCCTGATAGCGGGTGAACGGCGCCCTGATCGGGCTGGTGACCGGGTCCTTGGCGAGCAGCCGCGCCAGCTTGTGCGTGCACGCCGCCATCAGGGTCAGGTCCATCGGCCCGATCCGCTCCGGGGGACGCTTTCCGGTGAGCTTGGCCGCCACGGCCGCCGCCGTCACCGCGGCGCCGTAGACGCCGATGACGCGGGCGTAGGCGGCCAGCGGACGATCATGGTCGCCCTCGTACTCCTGCCCGGTCTTCTCCAGGAACTCCGTCATGGGCCGGGGCGCTACCCACAGGCCGCCGTTCTATGCGCCATCGCAGGCCTACTCGGGGATCGTGAGGGTAGCCCGGTCACATGAGCAGCCACACTCATGAGGTCACCGACGCGATCCTCGACACCCTGAAACGGGCGACCGCCGGATTGAAGGACGCCGGGGTGAAGTTCGCGCTGGCGGGAGGGTGCGCGGCGTACGCGCGGGGCGCGGCGCCGTCCCTGCACGACGTGGACTTCGTGATCACCGAGCATGACGTGCCCGCGGCGCTGGAGGCGCTGCGCGGCATCGGGTTCAAGACGGCCAAACCACCGGAAGACTGGCTGGTCAAGGCGTACGACAACGGCAACCTGGTGGATCTGATCTTCAAGGTCTCCGACCGGGCGGTGACCGAGACGCTGCTGGACCGGGCCGAGCCGATGAAGGCGTCGGCGGTGATCGTGCCTGTGCTGGAGGCCACGGACCTGGTGATCTCGTGGCTGATGCCGCTGTCGGAGCACGCCTGCGACTACGGCGCGCTGCTGCCGCAGGTCAGGGCGTTGCGGGAGCAGGTGGACTGGGACCGGGTGGCCGCAGTCATCGCCTCCTCGCCGTACGCGGCCACGTTCCTGACCCTGCTGGAACGGCTCGGTGTGATCGGCAAGCCCGTCGAGCCCGCGGGTGGCCCCTCCTGGCCGTGAGCCGGGTGAGCCGGGGAACACCGCTGGTCGCGTCGTCGGCGCGGCCTTTTCTTGTGCCCGCGTCCGGCCCCGGCGGGGTGCGGGTGCGGTAGGCCCGATGGGTTAGGGTCCGTACGGCGGACCGCTCCGCCCTGGCGCGAGGGAACGGTGCCGGCGAAGCGCGCGTTGGAGGAACTGTGGCCTCGATCAAAGGAATCGTCAGGAACCTTCTGGACCGTCCCGGCGGGGTGAACCTCAGCCCGTACCGGAAGGTCGTGAAGGCCGCCGCCGACCGCGCCGACCGCCTGAGAAAGCTCGACGAGCTGCCCCGGCCCGACATGAGCGACCTCGCCGGGTTCTGCGCCGTCGCCAGGGAGGCGGCCGACCGCACGCTCGGGCTCAGACCGTACGACGTGCAGCTGATCGGCACGCTGGCCCTGCTCGACGGCAAGGTCGCGGAGATGGCCACCGGCGAGGGCAAGACGCTCTCCGGCGCGATGGCCGCCGCGGGCTACGCCCTGCAGGGCAAGCGGGTGCACGTCATCTCCGTCAACGACTACCTGGCCAGGCGCGACGCCGAGTGGATGGGCCCCTTCTACGAGGCCCTGGGCGTCACGGTCGGCTGGCTCGACCAGAACTCCACGCCCGAGGAGCGGCGCGAGGCGTACAGCAGGGACATCACCTACGGGCCGGTCAGCGAGATCGGCTTCGACGTGCTGCGCGACCGGCTGCGCACCGACGCGAGCGAGCTGATCGTGCCGGAGCCGGAGGTGGCGCTGGTCGACGAGGCCGACTCCGTGCTGGTCGACGAGGCCCGGGTGCCGCTGGTGATGGCCGGCTCGTCCGACCCCGGCAGCACCGTGCCCGAGATGGCGGCGCTGGTCCGCACGCTGGTGAGGGGCTACCACTACGAGATCGACGACCAGGCGCGCAGCGTCTACCTGACCCCCAAGGGCGCCGAGACCGTCGAGAAGCGGCTCGACGTCCAGCTCTACGACGAGCACGAGCCCGGCACCCTGATCGAGCTCAACCTGGCCCTGCACGCCCACGCCCTGCTCACCCGCGACGTCGACTACATCGTGCGCGACGGCAAGGTGCAGCTCATCAACCCCTCGCGCGGCCGGGTGGCGCTGCTGCAGCGCTGGCCGGACGGGCTGCAGGCGGCCGTCGAGGCCAAGGAGGCGCTGCCCGCCAGCGACAAGGGCGAGATCCTCGACTCGATCACCGTCCAGGGCCTGATCAAGCGCTATCCCCGGGTCTGCGGCATGACCGGCACCGCCGTCGCGGTGAGCGAGCAGCTCGGCGAGTTCTACGGGCTGAAGGTCGCCGTGGTCCCGTCCAACCGGCCGTGCGTCAGGGTCGACGAGCCCGACCGGATCTACCCGACGGTGCCCGACAAGGAGGCGGCGCTGATCGAGGAGGTCGAGCGGGTGCACGCCACCGGCCGGCCCATCCTCATCGGCACGCTCGACGTGGCCGAGTCGGAGAGCCTGGCCGCGCTGCTGCGCCGCCGCGGCCTGGAGCCGGTGGTGCTCAACGCCAAGAACGACGCCGAGGAGGCCTCCATCATCGCCCGCGCCGGCGAGCGCGGCGCGATCACCGTCTCCACCCAGATGGCCGGCCGCGGCACCGACATCCGCCTCGGCGAGGGCGTCGCCGAGCTGGGCGGCCTGTACGTGATCGGCTGCGGCCGCCACGCCAGCAGCCGCTTGGACGACCAGCTCCGCGGCCGGGCCGGGCGGCAGGGCGACCCGGGCGGCTCGGTGTTCTTCGTCAGCCTGGAAGACGAGCTGATCACCCAGTTCGCGCCCGACGAGCGGCTGCCCGCCGCCGACCCCGACGGCCTGGTCCGCAACCGCCGCGCCGCCTACATCGTCGGCCACGCCCAGCGCGTGGCCGAGGGCATCAACCTGCAGATGCACCGCGACACCTGGCGCTACACCCGGCTGCTCGAACACCAGCGGGAGCTCATCCTGGAGTGGCGCGACAAGGTGCTCCACACCGACGCGGCGGCCCGCGCCCGCGCCGAGGCCGACCCGGAGCGGTGGGCGTCGGAGCCGGAGGACACCCGCGAGGAGACGGCCCGGCAGATCGTGCTGCACGCCATCGACACCTGCTGGACCGAGCACCTGGCGTTCCTGCACGACCTGCGCGAGGGCATCCACCTGCGGGCGCTGGGCCGGATGAGCCCCATCGACGAGTTCCAGCGGGAGGCGGTGGCCGAGTACAAGGCGCTGCAGGCGGAGATCGAGCGGCGCTCCCGGGCGGCATTCGAGGCCCCCGCGCCCGACCTGAAGCGGCCCGAGGCGACCTGGACCTACCTCGTGCAGGACAACCCGTTCGGCAGCGACTGGGACCGCATTCTCAAGCGGGTCAAGGGCGGTTCCGGCCGTACCTGACAGCAGATGGCAGGTACGGCTGGAAGGCTGCCGGGCATGACCACGAAAGCGACACTTCTGGCCGTCACCATCGACTGCGCCGACCCGAAGAAGCTGGCCGAGTTCTACCACGCGGTGACCGGCCTGCCCGTCACCTACGCGGAGGACGACTACGCCGCCGTCGGCGACGGCACCACGAGCATCTACTTCGGCCGGGTGCCCGACCGCGAGCCGGTCCCGTGGCCCAGCTCCGCCAAGCAGTTCCACCTCGACTTCCGGGTCCCCGACGTGGACAAGGCCGTCGAGGAGTACGTCGGGCTGGGCGCCACCAAACCGGACTTCCAGCCGGGCGTCACCGGCGAGGGCGTGGGCTGGGTCGTGCTGCTGGATCCCGAGGGTCACGCGTTCTGCGTCTGCCCCGAAGCGTCCTGACCCTGAGCAGCAGGTCGCGCCCCCTTAAGGGGAAGAATGGCCTAAAGGGTGATTCCGCCCTGGCGCGCACGCTCTAAGCTGGGGCAATGCTCCAAGGATCTCTGCCCCTGCGCGGGCGCCCATGACCTGGATCGGCGTGCTCATCGCGCTGGCGGGCGCCCTCGGCTACGCGCTGGGAGCGGCGCTCCAGCAGTACGAGGCCGTGGCGGAAGGCGCCTCGCTCAAGCTGATGCGGCGCCCGCGCTGGTGGATCGGCGGCGCCATCGGATTCACCGGCGCGTGCCTGCACGCGGTCGCGCTGAGCTTCGCGCCGCTGGTGGCGGTGCAGCCGATCAGCGTGGCCACGCTGGTGTTCGCGGTCCCGCTGGCCGCCTTCATGTACGGGCGAAAACCGTACAAAGCAGAGATCTTCGGCTCGATCGCGGTGGCGGTGGGCCTGCTCTGGCTGATGCTGCTGGTGCCGCACCGCGACGTCACGCCCCGGCTCGGCGACGGGGCGGCGCTCGGCTTCATCGGCGTGATCGCGCTCATCGCGCTGGCCGCCCAGGTCGCCGCCGCCCGGGTGCGCGGGCCCGCCAAGGCGATGCTGCTGGCCGTCGGGGCGGGAGTCGTCACGGCCAGCGTCTCGACGTTCGTCCGGGTGGTGGGCGGCGGTATGGAGGGCGACCTCGGGCGGCTGCTCCACTGGTTCACCCTGGCTGTGCCGGTGCTGCTGGTCTTCGCCGTGGTGCTGCTGCAGCGCTCCTACGCGGTCGGCTACTTCGGCATCGCCTACGCGGGCGTGCAGGTGGTCGACCCGATCACCTCGGTCATGGCCGGGGTGCTGCTGCTCGGCGAGCCGCTGCCGACCAGCCCGGCCACCGCCGTCCCGGCCGTTTTCGCGGCGGCGCTGACCATCGCCGGCACGATCACCCTCGGCCGTCTCGCACCCGATCACACCCGGCCCGCCGCGGTGGCCGCCACCGCAGAATCCCGTCCGCTCGCCGCAGCATCAGATCGGGCATGAACCGCGTGGCCAGCGACATCGCCGTGTCGCGCAGGGCCACGGCGAGCGGGCTGCGCAGCTTGGTCATCCGGCAGACGTTCATCGACTGGCGCACGACCGAGGCGGTGCGGCTCAGCCTGGCCTCGGTGTAGGCGGCCAGGTCGCCCCCGGCCAGGTGGGCCAGGACGATCGCGTCCTCGATCGCCTGGCAGGCGCCCTGGCCCAGGTTGGGCGTCATCGGATGGGCCGCGTCTCCTACCAGCGCCACCCGTCCCCGGTGCATGGCGGGCAGCGGTTTCTTCAGGTAGTAGAGGTCGTTGCGGATGATCGCGCCGGGGTCCGCGGCGTTCAGCAACTCGGGGATCGGATCGTGCCACCCCTGGAATCTGCGTAGCAACGCACCCTTCTCGTCCTCAGCGACCTCTCCAGGGGGTGCGAGGTCGGTGGCGTAGAAGTAGACCGTCTCGTCGTCCAGGGGGTGGGCGCCGAAGACCAGGCCACGGCCCCAGGTCTCGCTGTTGCGGAGCGGGGTGTCCGGTTTGGGGGCCAGGCCGCGCCAGGCGGTCACTCCTGAGTAGACGGGATCCGGGTGACGCGGGAAGAGGGCCCGGCGGGTGGGGGAGTGGATGCCGTCGGCGGCGACGACCAGGTCCGCGGTGAGGTCGCCAGCGTCTGTGCGGACGGTGCCGGTGGTGGCGTCCACGCCGGTGACCCTGGTGCCGAGGCGCAGGCGATCCGGGCCGAGCGCGTCGGCGAGCAGGTCCACCAGGTGGGAGCGGAGCAGCATCACGGCCGCCCGGTCGCCGTAGCGCTCGTCGGCGGCGTCGCCGCTGGTGTGGGTGAGCCAGCGGCCGTCGGGCCTGCGGATCCCGACCTGGCCCTGGATGCGGGAGAGCGCCCGCACGGGGTCGCCGAGGCCGATGACGTCGAGGGCGCGCAGCCCGTTGACGGCGATGGCCAGGCCGGAGCCGACCGGTTCGAGCCTGGGCGCCTGCTCCAGGACGGTGACGTCCCAGCCTTTCCGGCTCAGGGCGATGGCGGCGGTCAGCCCGCCGATGCCGCCGCCGATGACGATCGTCCTCATACGCGTCCCTCCACTACTTCTGTAGTGCCAAGTTACTACTCCTGTAGTACGGACTACAACTGTAGTATCGGTGCCCGTGAAGCGATCGGACGCGGTGGCGGAGGCGGCGATCACGCTGCTGGCCGAGCGGGGCATGCGCGGGCTGACCCACCGGGCCGTCGACGAGGCCGCCGGGCTGCCCCCGGGGTCCACCTCCAACGTGGCCCGCACCCGCGCCGCGCTGCTGGAGCTCACGCTGTCCCGGCTCACCGAGCTGGAGGAGCGGGTGTTCGCCGAGGCGATGCCGGACGGCGGGCCGCCGGGCTTCGACCTGGCCGAGCTGCTGGCGAGGGTGCTGATGGTCCAGCTCCGCGACCGCCGGCGCACGCTTGCCCGCTACGAGCTGGCGCTGGAGGCCACCCGGCGGCCCGAGCTGCGGGTGATCTACGACCGGGCGGGCCGCCGCTTCCGCGACCCCGCCGTCGCCGTCCTCGCCGCCGCCGGCTCGCGCGACCCGGTACGGCACGCCCGCCAGCTCGTGGCGTTCGCCGAGGGCGTCATGTTCGACGCGATCGTGGGCGCGGGTGAGGAGCCGTCGCCGGACGACCTGATCGCGGGCGTACGCGAGATCCTGGCAGGCATGCTCACCGGCCCCCGGCCGGACGGTGGTTGAGGAAACGGCGGGCGCTCCGGGCCGGCGCGTCAAGGTGTGCGGGTCAGCCGGGTGCGGTGGGCGGGCCACTCCTCGGCGAGGATGCCGAAGCAGGCCGTGTCGCGCCAGGTGCCGTCCGGCCGCCTGCGGTGGCGGCGCAGGGTGCCTTCGTGGACGCCGCCGATCCGCTTGATGGCCGTCTGCGAGCGGACGTTGAGGGAGTCGGTCTTGAGCAGCACCCGGTTGTGGCCGAGCTTGTCGAAGGCGTGGTCGATGAGCAGGAGCTTGCAGGCGGTGTTCACCGCCGAACGCCAGTAGGCGCGCCCGTACCAGGTCCAGCCGATCTCGACGCTCTCGTCGAACCCGGGCACGTCGCCGTAGGTGGTCCAGCCGATCGCCCGCCCGGTCTCCTTGAGCAGGACGGCCAGGGGCACGTGCTTGTCGTCCTCGATCAGCGACCGCGCCGGAGCCGCCAGGTCCTGCTCGGTGCGCGGGGTGGGGATCGGCATCCACCGCCACACCTCGTCGTCGCCGCCGCCCGCGGCGAACAGGTCGGGCACGTGGGCGGGCGTGAGCGGTTCCAGGCGGACGACGTCGTTCTCGAGCACGACGGGGGAGGGGAGGTTCGCGGTCATGGCGGTGACGTTACGGGGGCGCGACCCGTACAAGAGAGATCCATTCGGCGGGTTTTCGCGAAGACCACTGTCGACAGCCATACCGTCCGGTCGGTAGGCTCCGGTCATGGAGTTCGCCTTCGACAGCGTCACCGAGGACCTGCGTCAGCGATTGCTGCGGTTCATGGATGAATGCGTCTACCCGGCCGAGCCCGCCTTCGCGGAGCAGGTCGAGACCGGCGGCTGGAGCACCCCGCCGCTCGTCGAGGACCTGAAGGACGAGGCCAGGACGCGTGGCCTGTGGAACCTGTTCCTGCCCGGCGAGCACGGCGCCGGGCTGACCAACCTCCAGTACGCGCCGCTCGCCGAGATCATGGGCCGCAGCCCGAGGCTGGCGCCCGTCGTGACCAACTGCGCCGCCCCCGACACCGGCAACATGGAGGTCCTCTCCATGTTCGGCAGCGCGTGGCAGCGCGAGGAGTGGCTGCGCCCGCTGCTCGACGGCGAGATCCGCTCGGCGTTCGCGATGACCGAGCCCGACGTGGCCTCCTCCGACGCCACCAACATCGCGACCTCGATCGTCCGCGACGGCGGCGAGTACGTGATCAACGGCCGCAAGTGGTTCATCTCCGGCGCGATGAACCCCAACTGCAAGATCTTCATCGTGATGGGCAAGACCGATCCCGAGGCGCCCAAGCACCGCCAGCAGAGCATGATCCTGGTGCCCCGTGACACCCCCGGCCTGCACATCAAGCGCGGCATGCACGTCTTCGGCTACGACGACGCCGACCACGGCGGCCACGCCGAGATCGTCTTCGAGGACGTCCGCGTCCCGGCGGAGAACCTGATCGGCGAGGAGGGCGGCGGCTTCGCCATCGCCCAGGCCCGGCTCGGCCCCGGCCGCATCCACCACTGCATGCGCCTGATCGGCATGGCCGAGCGGGCCGTCGAGCTGATGTGCCGCCGGGCGCTGGCCAGGACGACCTTCGGCAAGCCGGTCGCCCGGCAGGGCGTGGTGCAGGACTGGATCGCCGAGTCCCGCATCAGGATCGAGCAGCTGCGCCTGCTGGTGCTCAAGACCGCCTGGCTCATGGACACCGTCGGCAACCAGGGCGCGCACACCGAGATCCAGGCCATCAAGATCTCCACTCCGATCACCGTGGAGTGGATCCTCGACAAGGCCATCCAGGTGCACGGCGCGGGCGGGGTCTCCCAGGACTTCCCGCTGGCCGGGCTCTGGGCGGCGGCCCGCTCGCTGCGCCTGGCCGACGGGCCCGACGAGGTGCACAAGCGGTCGCTGGCCTACCGCGAGCTCAAGCAGTACATGTGACCCCCGGCCACACGACGACAGGAGCTGGAGTGGACGAAGCACGGCTCAAGGAGCGCGTCGCCGCGTTCCTGAGCGAGAACGACCCGGACGGCGACCGGCTGGAATTCCTGCGCGCCAGGTTCGACGCCGGACTGGCCTGGGTCTGGTACCCCGAAGGGCTCGGCGGCCTGGGGCTCTCGCGCGACCTTCAGGCGGTCGTGGAGCGGGAGCTGGCCGGCACCCCGCAGATCGACGGCGGCGTGCAGGGCATCGGCATGGGCATGGCCGCGCCGACCATCCTGGCCTTCGGCACCGAAGAGCAGAAGAAGCGCTTCCTGCGCCCGCTGTGGACCGGCGAGGAGATCTGGTGCCAGCTCTTCAGCGAGCCCGGCGCCGGCTCCGACCTGGCCACGCTCGCCACCCGGGCGGTCCGGGACGGCGACGAGTGGGTGGTCGACGGCCAGAAGGTGTGGACGTCCGGCGCCCACCACTCCCGCTGGGCCATCCTGGTCGCCCGCACCGACCCGGACGTCCCCAAGCACCGCGGCCTGACGTACTTCGTCTGCGACATGCACGCGCCCGGCGTCGAGGTCCGGCCGCTGCGGCAGATCACCGGCGAGGCCGAGTTCAACGAGGTGTTCCTGACCGGCGTCCGGCTCGGCGACGACCTGCGGCTCGGCGCGGTCGGCGACGGCTGGCGGGTCGCCCAGACGACGCTGATGAACGAGCGGGTGGCCATCGGCGGCGGCGGGGGAGGAGGACGCGGCGCGGGCATGTTCGGCGCCCTGCTGCGCTCCTGGCACGAGCACCCCGAGCTGCGCACTCACGACCTGCACCAGCGGCTCCTCGAACTCTGGGTGGAGGCCGAGGTGACCCGCCTGTCGGGCGCGCGGCTGCGCGAGCAGCTCGCCGCCGGCCAGCCGGGGCCGGAGGGATCCGGCATGAAGCTGTCGTTCGCCAAGCTCAACCAGGCGATCTCCGGGCTGGAGATGGAGTTCCTGCGCGACCTCGGCTACGACGACTACACCTTCCGCCGCTCCGAGAGCATCGACTTCTACGGCCGCGGCCCCGGCTACCGCTACCTGCGGGCCAAGGGCAACTCGATCGAGGGCGGCACCTCGGAGATCCTGCGCAACATCGTCTCCGAGCGGGTGCTCGGCCTGCCCTCGGAGCCCCGTATCGACAAGGACGTGCCCTGGAAGGACCTGCCGCGATGAGCCTGCTGTATTCCGAGGTCGAGGAGGAGCTGCGGGCCGCCGTGCGCGACCTGCTCGCCGACCGCTGCCCGCCGGCCGCGGTGCTCAAGCGCGCCGAGTCGCGCCCGTACGACCCGGATCTGTGGAAGACGCTGGCCGGGGAGATCGGCGTGGCGGGGCTGCTCGTCCCGGAGCGGCACGGCGGCGCGGGCGCGTCCGCCCGCGAGGCGGCCGTGGTGCTGGAGGAGCTGGGCCGGGGGATCGCGCCGGTGCCGTTCTTCACCAGCTCGGTGCTGGCCACCCGGGCGCTCGTCCAGGCGGGCGCGGGCGAGCTGCTGGAGCGGCTGGCCGACGGGCGCGCGACGGCCGCGCTGGCGGTGTCGTTCGCGGCCTCCCCGTACCGTCCTGAACACGGCTCGTCGGTACGGGTGACCGACGGCGGGACGCTGACCGGGACGGTCACCGGCGTCGCCGGGGCGGACGTCGCGGACGTGCTGCTGGTGCCGGCCGAGGGCGGGCTCTACCACGTGGAGGGGGCCGAGGTACGGGTGACGACCTCGTTCGACCTCACCCGGCCGGTCGCCGCCGTCACGCTCGACGGCGCGGACGCCATCCGCCTGGGCGACGTGGACCTGGCGGGCGTGCTGCGGTTCGGCGCGGGGCTGCTCGCCTCCGAGCAGTACGGGGTCGCGCAGTGGTGCCTGGACACCACGCTCGCCTACGTCAAGGAGCGTCACCAGTTCGCCCGGCCGGTCGGCTCCTTCCAGGCGATCAAGCACCGGCTGGCCGACCTCTGGCTGGACGTGGTGCGCGCCCGGGCCGCCGCCCGCAACGCGGTGACCGAGGACTCGCCCATCGCCGCCGCCGTGGCCCAGGCCTGGAACGCGGGCGTGGCCGTACGCGCCGCCGAGGAGGCGCTCCAGCTGCACGGCGGGATCGGCATGACGTGGGAGCACCCGCTGCACCTGTATCTCAAGCGCGCCAAGTCGGCCGAGGTCGCGCTCGGCACGCCCGGCGACCACCGGGAGGCGCTGGCGTCACTCGCCGGGGTGCCCGGCCCCGAGTGACCTGAGCAGCAGGTCGGCGAAGTGCTCGCCCACCTGGGCGCCGGTCAGCGGTCCGTCCGCGTGGAACCAGGTGCCCAGGTGGTGCACCGAGCCGAAGAAGTAGTCGACGACCAGGTCGGCCGGGACCCGGTCGTCGAACACCCCTTCGCGCTGGCCCTCCAGCACCAGGTCGCGGAAGCGCTCGTGGTAGCGGCGGCGCTCGGCCCGTACCGTCTTGCGGGTCTCGGGGGCGAGCAGGTGCATCGAGCGGAAGAAGATCTTGGAGTCGTCGAGGTTGGCCGCCGTGGTCGCCACCACGTCGGCCGCCGCCCGGTGCAGCCGCTCGACGACCGGGCCGTCGCTGTCGGCGATCTCCGTCAGGCGCTCCATCTGCATGCGCAGGACCCTGGCGTAGATCTCGCGCAGCAGGTCGTCCTTGGAGTCGAAGTAGTGGTACATGGCGCCCTTGGTGACGCCCGCCGCGGCGACGATCTCCTGCACGGAGGTACTCTCGAAGCCCTGCTCGGCGAAGAGCCTGGTGGCCTCGGTGAGGAGTCGCTGGCGTACCGGTTCATCTGTCACGGGGTAAGCATACCGACTGGTCGGTTGTGTGTCGTGATTGTGGCCCTGGAGGTACCAATTACGTCACCTTAGGCTCACCTTCCTTCCGCATGGGGTATCTCTTGTTTCGGCGAGGGATCTTCGGCGTGGCAGATCCTGTGGTTGACGACATCTCATTCGGGGAGTTTGCCGTGCCCGGTGGCTCTATCTACGTGCAGCAGGACGAGAAGTTCACGGGGTCGTCACCGCAATGGTGGTACGAGAAGTTCTACCGGGAGGGGGCGCAGAGCAGGCGCCGCTCTCGGATGATCAAGGCGGCGGTGGGGGCCGTCGCGGGCCTGGGGTTCGCGCTCTGGCACAGCTTGCCCGGGACCGTCCTGTGGGGCCTGGCGGCCGGCGGCATCGTGGCGGCCGTCGACTGGTGGCTCGACTGGCGCTCCTTCCGGGCCACCGCGGTCTGGCGCGGCAAACGGCGCGGCGAGGTCATCACGGGCCGGCTGCTGCGGCGCTCGCTCGGCAGGCAGGGCTACCGCGTGCTCGACGGCCGCGCCATCCGTGACCAGGCCTCCATCGACCACCTGGTGATCGGGCCGGGCGGGGTGTGGATCGTCGACAACGAGTCGTGGAGCCCCGACACCGAGATCGCCTCGTACGGCGGAAAGCTGTTCTTCGGCGAGAAGTACGGCAAGAGCACCGCCAAGCCGCTCTGCGAGGCCGCGATGGCCTTCGCCGAGCTGCTGTCCCGGGAGACCGGCGTCGAGGTCGAGATCAGGCCGCTGATGGCCGTCCACTGCGGCATGCTGCCGCGCGGCGGCTCGCTGACGGCCGAGGGCGTCACGTTCCTCAAGCCACGCCTGGTGGCCAGGCACATCCGGGCCCACCAGACCGCCCGGCTGGACGACGCGCAGATCGAGCTGCTGGCCCGCACCGCCGCCCGCGAGCTGCAGCGCGTCTGACCGTCAGGCGATCTCCTCGACGAAGGCGGCCAGCTGGGCCGCGTTCCTGCACTCGTACATCGGCACCACCGAGCCGTACTCGGTGGCGATCGAGTCGCCGGTGTCCCACTGCGGGCGCGGCTCGGGGTTCAGCCAGTACGCGTGCCGCGCCCCACGCGTCAGCGACCTCAGCACCTCCAGGGCGGGCGGCTGGTAGTTGGAGCGCGCGTCGCCCAGGATGAGCAGCGAGGTCTTCGGGCCGATCGCGTCGCCGTAGCGCTCGGCGAAGGTCTCCAGCGCGTGGCCGTAGTTGGTGCGGCCGAAACGCACCATGTCGGCCTCGTTCACCAGCCGGGTCATCGCGTCCACCACGTCCGCGCCCGGCTCGAAGAACCGGGTGATCTCGTCCACCGTGTCCACGAACCCGAACGCCCGCACCTTGGCGAACTGCTCCCGCAGCGCGTACGTGAGCAGCAGCGTGAAATGCGCGAACGACGACACCGAGTCGCTGGTGTCGCAGAGGATCACCAGCTCGGGCCGGTGCGGCCGGGGCGGCCGGAACCGGGTGTCCAGCGGCACGCCGCCGCTCTGCAGCGACGCCCGCACGGTGCGGCGGAAGTCCAGCCGCCCGCGCCGGCCCTTCCGGTGCTTGATCGTCAGCCGGGCGGCCAGCCTGCGCGCCAGCGGATGGACCTCGCGGCGCAGCCGGGCCAGGTCGGCCCGGGTGGCGCGGAGGAAGTCGATCTGGTCCAGCGGCGGCCGCACGGCCGAACGGGCGATCTTCTCGATGCCGGAGTCCTCGGCGATGCGGCGGCGCACGTCGGCGGCGACCGCGTCCTCGAACCGCCGGATGCCCGCGTTCACCCGCTGCCGCACGGTCTTCTCCGCCAGCCCGCCGCGCTCCTGCCCGGCCAGCACCTCGCGCAGGATCCCGGCCATGAGCGTCTCCGGCGACAGGGCGCGCAGCACGCTGTAGGAGAACCAGTTCTGCCGCCCGGGCCCCGCCTCATGCCTGCCGAAGCGCTCCACCATCGCCCGCGCGAACGCGCGCAGCTCGGCCTCGCCGCCGTCCGTCAGCAGCCCGGCCAGGTGCTCGCGCAGCTCGGCGACCGGGGCCTCGTCCGCGTCCACCTCCCCGCGCCGCCGCAGGCCGCTGATCGCCGGCGGGAACCAGAGGTCGAACAGCACGTCGAACCCGGGCCGGTAGGCCGGCTTCTTCACCAGCGTCGCCGCGTACGCCTCGCGCAGCGACTCCCGCTCGGCCAGATCGATCACCCGCAGCGCCCGCGCCGCGTCCAGCCCCTCGGCCGGCGACACGGGCAGCCCCGCCTCCCGCAGCGCGTGCACGAACCCGATGTGCCTGTCGACGAGCGACATCAGGCCAGCCCGAGTTCCTTGACGGCGCGCGCGTGGTCGGAGTTGTGCTTGAGCACCACGCCCAGCGTCCCCGCCACCGTCTCCTCGTCCAGGTCGTCCCGCCCCAGCGCGAGCAGCGTGTGCGCCCAGTCGACGGTCTCGGCCACCGACGGCGCCTTCTTCAGCTCCAGCGCCCGCAGCGTCGCCACCGTCCGGGCGAGCTGCTCGGCGAGGTCCGCCGGCAGCCCCGGCACCCGCGCGAGCACGATGTCGCGCTCCCGCTCCGGCGTCGGGTACTCGATGTGCAGGTAGAGGCAGCGCCGCTTGAGCGCCTCCGACAGCTCGCGGGTGGCGTTCGAGGTCAGCACCACGTACGGGCGGCGCTTCGCGGTGATCGTGCCCAGTTCCGGGATCGTCACCTGGAAGTCGGAGAGCAGCTCCAGCAGCAGGCCCTCGACCTCGACGTCGGCCTTGTCCATCTCGTCGATGAGCAGCACGACCGGCTCCTCGGCCCGGATGGCCTTGAGCAGCGGCCGCTCCAGCAGGAACTCCTCGGTGAAGATGTCGTCGTCGGCGCTGGTCGCCTGAATGCGCAGCAGCTGCTTCTTGTAGTTCCACTCGTACAGCGCCCGCGCCTCGTCCAGGCCCTCGTAGCACTGCAACCTGATCAGCTCGGACCCGGTGGCCCGCGCGACGGCCTTGGCCAGCTCGGTCTTGCCGACGCCCGCGGGCCCCTCCGCCAGCAGCGGCTTGCCGAGCGCGGCGGCCAGGAACACCGAGGTCGAGATGGCGTCGTCGGAGAGATATTCGACGGCGGTGAGCCGCTCGGACACGTCGGCGGGGGATGCGAACATCGATGCTCCTGTCAGGTGGCCGAACTTTATTCTAGCCGGTGACGTCCCGCTCTTTCCGATTCGACCAGCATGCGATCTGCCGGTATATTCATTCCCGCAGGCGCCGCTAGCTCAGTTGGTCAGAGCAGCTGACTCTTAATCAGCGGGTCCGGGGTTCGAGTCCCTGGCGGCGTACCTGACAGACCCCAGTTCGGCATCGCTGAGCTGGGGTTCTCTGTTTCACACCGGCGGCCCGCCTCTCGCGGGCCGCCGTACGGTGTGACCTCAGGACTTGCGCTTCCCGTACCACCCCTCGGCCACGGACACGCCCACGGCGGCCAGCGCGACCTGGATGCCGATCTCGATCCAGTCGATGCCCCGGGTGTCCGCCACCCCCAGCACACCGGCCAGGGCGGTGCCGATCAGCGCGGCCACGATGCCCACGACGATGGTCAGCCAGACGGGCAGATGCTGGCGTCCGGGCAGGACGAGCCGCCCGAGAACACCGATGATCGCGCCGATGATGAGTGCTGAGATGATTCCGGTGATCGCCACGTGGCCGCTCCCGCAGTCGTTTGTCTTGATCAGTCCAACGAGCGCGCCGCGCGGCCGGTTCCCGGTCAGCGGCCGTGCCGGCGACGGAAGTCGGCCAGGCTCTCACGGTAGAAGGCCAGATCCTTTTCCAGCTTCCGCCTGGTGAGCCGGTGGGGCTCCGATTCGCGCAGCGACCTGCCCGCCGGAGTCCAGAAGTCGTCCGGGACCAGTTCGTCCTCACCGCCGGGGAAGAACTTCAGCGCCTCGGCGACGGCCTCGGCGGCGAACCGCCAGCCGGAGGCGACCTCGTCGAACCTTTCGGCACTCGACGGGTCGGCCGCGAAGTAGAGCGCGCCCTCCAGGGCCCGCCTCGCGTACGTGGTCGCCACGAGCACCCACTGGCCGGGGTCGATCAGCTCCGACAGGCCCGCGCCGAAGATCAGGTCCTGCTCCCTGGCCCACGCCTCGGACTCGCGCGGCACGAGCACCTCGACGTCGCCCAGGCGCACCATCCAGCCGTCCTCTACCTCCTCGGTCACCGCGTCCTGGGACCCGCCGCCCAGATCGAGGTAGACGAACGCCTCCACGAGCGTGCGCGCGAGACCCGGCTCAGGCATGACGGACCGCCAGCTCCTGGTAGGTGTCCTTGACGACCAGCAGCCGGTCGAGCGCGAACCGGCCGGGCTCGGCCGCGCGCACCTGCCGCCCCCGCTCGGACCAGAACCCGTCGTCGGGCACGGCGTCCGCGCCGGCCGGCACGAACTTGACCACCTCCGCCACGGCCGCGGTCGCGACCCGCAGCGCCCGCTCGGCCTCGGCCGGGTCGTCGACCGGCACATTGCCCGCCGACAGGTCGGCCACCCACATCCACTCGCCCGCGTCCAGCAGCTCCGACGGCTCGGGCCCGCCGAACGTCGGGTAGCCGGCCGGCATCACCGGGCGTTCCGGCAGCCCGAACAGGTACTCCCTGGGGGCGGCGCACTCCTCGCAGCTGCCGGAGTAGAGGTTGACCAGCTCACCCTCCACACTGACCAGCCCGCTGCTCCAGGTGGTCTCCGCCGACCCGCAGGCACACGGGTGCAGATCGAGGTAGAGGTGCGCCTCGTCTCTAGTCCTCGCCACCGCGAACGCCATCGCCGTCCTCTCCCTCGGGGGTTCCCATCATGCCGGAGCCCGGTGGCCCCGCTCACGCCCGCACCGCACCGGTCGCCTCCCGTGGCCCGTTCGGTGCTGCGCTGGTCGTCTCCGCCTCCTGAGGTCCGTCTGGTGCCGCGGCGTGGCCGCAGACGCACGGAGCGCCCTCCGGGCAGCGGCACGGCTCTTCGGGCGGGTACCAGCCGGTGGTGTTCGCGAGCGTCCTGAGCCTGCGCAGGAGCGCGGCCCGGTCGACGGGACGGGGCCCGTCCGCGAGGACGGCGAGCTCGGCCGCCACTGGCTCGGGGAGGAGCCGCAGCACCTCCGGCCGGGCGGAGGTCACCAGGTCGTACAGCACGCCCAGCCGCCCGGCGCGCTGTGCCTCGGTGGCCGCCCGCACCTGCCGGACAGCCTCGTGCAGCTCCGCCAGCGCCGCCTGGTCCGCCGCCGCTTCGCCGCGGGCCCGCGCGATCGCCCCCGCGGCCGCCGCGGCGGCGGCGCGCTCGTTCGCGCCGATCGTGAGCCGCCCGTCCACGTGGAACGTGAGCGCCCCCCGCTCCGGCGCGTCGCCCTGCCCCGGCGTGTCGCGCTGTCCCAGGGTGTCGTGCTGTCCAGGCGTGTCGCCTTGGCCGGGTGTGCCGCCCTGCCCCAGGGCGTCGCGCTGTCCCGGCGTGTCGTGCTGTCCCGGCGTGTCGCCCTGGCCGGGCGTGCGGCGCTGTTCGGGGACGGAGGTGTGGCCGGGTGCGGTGGCCACGGGAGGACGGACATGGACGGGGATGGGCGGGCGGCCGGGGAGGACGATGTCCAGGACGCCCGGCCCGCGCGGCTCGGCGCGGGCGCCCATGAGGGCGGCGGTCCGCTCGACGGCGGCGGTCGCGGCCGCCTCGGGGAGCGGCTGCGGGCGGCTGCTCGCCACGGCCGTCGCCCCGTCGTTGAGCAGGGCGTCGATCCTGTTCAGCGACACCGGGACGGCGGTGCGTGAGCCCGTGCCCCAGGGAGGCGGGGGCGGCGGGTGACCCCGCCGTTCGAGGTCGGCCGCGATGGCGTCGATCGCGTCGGCCAAGGTCTCCCGGACATCCGGGGCGGTGGCCGCGAGCCATTTGCGCGCCAGGTGGGCGTGCTCGTTCTGGCGGGGGACCAGGCACAGGTCGTCGCCTTCCCGAGGGGACGAGGACTCCCTGATCACTCCCTGCGGCGCGCCGGCCTCGACTGCGGCGGCCTCCTGCATGACGTGTGAGAGCTCGTGCACCAGGACCGACGACACCACGTCCGGGTGGATCCGCTGCCAGAGGCGTACGAGGTGCGGGTCCTCGGGTGTGCCCGCGCGTGCCTCCGTGGTGCCGTTGAGCCCCGCTCCCGGGTCTTCGATCAGCACCCGGACGTGCTGGTCGGGCGCGGCCGGGGACTGGACGGTCAGCAGGTCGCCGGAGGTCCAGGACACGTGCACGGCCTCGCCCAGGTCGCCCGCGAGCAGCTCCAGCCCGCGCACCTCGGCCAAGGTCAGGTCCGGGTCCCCGCCGGGCCGCCCCGCCCTGTCGAAGATCGTGCCCTCCAAGGCGGGGGAGGGCGAGCCGCCGCCGGCGAACCCCTGGGCGGTGGTTCCGCCCACCCCGGTCTGCGACTCCGCCCGCGCGGCGGGCCAGGCCGGTTCGCCCTGACTGAGCTCCTCGACGCCGAGCTCGGCCAGGACCTGCTGGGTGAAGGTGCCGGTCACCGTGGAGTTCATGAAGACATGGCGCAGGTCGAGGCCGGCCTGGACGGCCGCGTCCAGCGCGGCGGGGGACAGGGACGCCAGCGCCTCGGCGAACCCCCCGTCCGGTTCCTCGCTGTGCACGCTGCCGTCGGGCGCGGCCACGTACCGGTGGACCACGTCCCCCTCCTGGACCTCCACGCGCACGGGCCTGCCGCGTTCGCGCGCCTCGAGACGCGCGTCCCACACCGCCTCGGCCAGGCTCTCGCGGCCGGGGGCCGGGCTGATGTCGTCCACCCGCGATCCCGGATCGACGGGGGGCGCGAGCCGCACGTCGCGCTCCATCCGGTCCGTCAGCTCCTGGAGCTCCCGCGCGGAGAGCGTCACGTCCACCGTGCCCTGCGCGGCGCCGGGCCGGAGCACGGGATCGCCGACGACGCTCTCGTCACGGCCCCGCAGCAAGGCCACGAACTCGAAGATGACGTCGTAGTCCACCCTGAGCCGGACGGTGTAGAGGGGGTCCCCGTCGGTGAACTCGCTGCGCTCGCGGCGGGCCGCGTGGTGGTCGGTCACGCTCTCCGCGGACTGCTCTCGGGCCCGCACGCCGCCGCTGAGCCCGGATCCGGCGTCGTCCCAGCCGGCGCTCACCCCGAGAGGCCGCACGCGGCTCCGGGAGACGGTGACGTTCTGGCCGTCGGCCTTCCTGTCGACCTCCCCCTTCTCCCCGTCGAACGGCCCGGCGACGATGGTGAGGTCCGACAGGCGGGCCCGGATCGTGACCTTGACGCCCTGGTTCTTGAAGCCCAGCCTGGACACCCGCAGGACCTGGCCGACGGGGCCCGTCCGCTGCTCGAAGGCGGTCTGCGAGGCGGATAGCGACAGCCGCTTGGCCAGCTCGTACCGGCGCTCCTCCACGGCGTTGCGGCCGATCATCTTCGTCAGCTGATCGTGGACGACCTCGAAGAGCGTCGGCCCGTTAGGGTCCTCCCGCAGAGTCTCCGTATAGAAACCGGGCCGCAGCTCGGCCTGGCGCGGGTCGGACACCATGCCGACCTGCCCCGGATCCTCGTGGGCGGGCCGTGTCATGCCGGTCGGGATGCGCCGCACCAGGGAGGCTCGGTAGGTGACGGGAGGGCTGGTTCTGGGCCCGCGCCTGGGCCCGTCCGTAAGCGTGCGCCGCACCGCGCCCGGATGCACCGGCCTGCGGGTGACCTCGATGACCAGCTTCATGTCCTGCCGCACCCGGTCGAGCCCGAGGAACAGGCCCTGCCGTTGCAGCCGTGTTGCCTGCTGATTGGTCGAGGCCGAGTAGCCGCGGCCCCGGTCGGTCGACAGCCCCACTCCCTGGCCGTCGCCGTTGTTGCCGTCGCCGTAATCCAGTCCCGCGGAGTAGGAGCCGTTCCACGACTCCGCATGGGATCCGTCGAGGTAGCTGTAGAGCTGGTTGATGACGCCGGCTTCATGCGTGCGCGAGAGGAATTCGGCCTTGCGGGAGTCGCCGTCGTCGTCGTACTCCAGCCGGACCTTGACCGTCACCTCCTCGGCCTGCGCGACATGCGGGCCGGACTGCACGTGATAGCTCTTCTCGTAGCCGTTCCGCGACCACATGTCGTTGACGTGGATCCGCGCGGCGTCCGAGGAGAAGTCGACGCGCACCTCTTCCGCCACGTTGGGGCTGCCGTCCAGGGCCCCGGGGGCCGCGTCGCGCAGGGCCCCCAGCACGGCGTCCAGGATCTCGACCCGGCCGCCGTCCGCGTCGGTCAGAGTGAGGGACTCGGTCGCGCCCACGCCGACCGAACTCTCGAACGCCGGTCCCAGCACCACGTCCTTGGCGCGTTCGAGCGCCTCGTTCGCCCTGCTCAGCGTCCGGCCGAACCGCTCCTCGGCAGTCGCGTGCGGGGATGTGCCCTTGGCCTTGCGGAGCCCGGTCAGCTCCATGAGTTTGGCCGACAGCCTTTCCGGAGTGTGCGCGTCGGCGTAGGACACGTCCTCTCCGGCCGCTCTCGCCTCGGCCACATCCTTGACGTACTGCTGGACGAGGGGCACGGCGACGCTCTGGTCCAGGGTCAGGCTGCCGTTGAGCATGCGCTCGATCGCGTCCCTCACCAGGGTTCCCGGCAGGTCGAGCTCGCCGTCCCCGTACATGAGCAGCGCGTCGTGCTCGGGGAGCGAGAACAGCGCGCTGCCCTTCGCGTTGTCCGTCTTCTCCCTGCCGATAGGGATCCGGTCCTCGGTCGGCGTGCCTTCCGCCACGCTCTCGGAGCCGGTCAGGGTGAGGTCCACCGCGGCTCGGACGATGTACTGGCGGCCGAACTCGATCGTGAGCTCTTCCCTCCCCCAGATGTCGAGGATCGAGGTCGACTCGGAGGTGCCCCGGGAGCTGGCCGGTCCCGAGATCGTGCCGCTGTCACTCGTCGTCCCGTTGTCTTCGTCGACGTCGACGTCGCCGAACGTCCTGGAGCCGCCGACGGAGGTGCCGGTGGACCCGCCCCAGGACACGCCCGCGCTGCCGAGCCCGAACAGAATGTCGCCGTTCACCTGGTCCACGACTCCCACCACGGAGGCGTCGCGGATCTTCCCCGAGACCGAGAGCGACGACCGGACGGGCACGCCCTGGGCGCGCACCGCGAGGTTCGTGACGATCGGCCGGGTCAGCAGCTTGGCGTGGGAGACCAGGTTCCGCACGTTGAGCACCGACGCGATCTTCTGGAAGGCGACCGAGTCCTCACGCATGCCCTGCGGCAGCACCTGCCTGGCAGCCATCAGCACGTACGGCACGTCCATGTGCAGCAGCTTCAGCCTGGACCGCAGCCGGTCGGAGACCTCGCCGAGAGGCGCCGGCGGGGTGGCGTCGGACGGGGGCAGGAGGTCCGCGGAGAAGAGCAGCCTCGCGCTCCCCGGGCCGGTCGCGAGGAGGGTCGGCGCCCCGTCGGACAGCATCTCGGCCTTCAGCCGGTGAGGCACCGAGAAGATCGCGGTGTGGCCGCCGTTCTCCTGGAGCGTCACCACGTTGACCGTGCCGCCGGCGCTGGATCCCACCGTACGGGTGTGCCGGCCGCCGCCGCCGGACTTGACCCCGTGGGAGAACCCCTCCTGGCCCTCTGCGGGGCCGTCGCTCAGGGAGGCGGACCCGTCCCCAGCGTAGGTCCTGGACCGGCTGATGGCCCGGGCCGCGGTGTCGGAGCCGATGTCCAGGTTGACCACCGTCTCCGTTTCGGTGTGGCCGAGGTAATCGGACCTGCCCAGGCTCTGTTCCAGCGAGATGCGCATGACGAAGTGCTCGGGTGCGCTGTTGACGCGGTGCCGTACCAGGTCGAGGAGGATGCCGTCCTGCGCCAGCGAGTCGTACGCGCTCCGGATCCGGTGCTCCGACAGTTGCTCGGTGACCTCCTGGAGGTTGAGGATCTGGGTGGCGCGGGCGAGCTTGGACCTGGCGTACTGCGGCTCCCCGTTCACCATCTCCGGGATGAGACCTCGCTTCGCGAGCTGCTCCAGAACCTGGGCCCGGAACTGGTCCAGCCCTTCGATGTCCTGGACCAGAGCGGGGCCCGCGCCGCGCATCCGGTTCGGGCCTTCGCCGAGCCACTCGGGCAGTTCGGGCTTGCGGCCCGGGATCGGCTCGGGCCGCGGATCGCCGCGCAGCACCTGGTTGCCGTCCGCGTCGACGACCGGCTGACCGTCCCGGTACACCAGGGCGTCGCTGCCGACGGGCAGGCCGAAACGGTAGGCGGCCGACTCCCGCATGCTCACGGTCGCCCTGCCGAAGACCGTCGGCAGCGTGACGGGCGGTTTGCCGAACTCCTCCACCACGAACGTGGTCTCCAGAGCCAGCCGATACGCCTGCATGGGGCTGGTCTTCCTGTGCACGCTCGGGTGGATCGCCTGCATGCCGGCGGTGGCCGAGTACGTCCGCGCCGCCGACCT
Organism: Nonomuraea sp. NPDC049649; assembly: GCF_040675175.1. Classification (NCBI taxonomy): domain Bacteria; kingdom Bacillati; phylum Actinomycetota; class Actinomycetes; order Streptosporangiales; family Streptosporangiaceae; genus Nonomuraea; species Nonomuraea sp. NPDC049649. The sequence continues at coordinate 335,896 of NZ_JBFAOH010000001.1, read as the reverse complement.
CGACCCCGTCAGGCTGGGGCCGATGTCAGGGCTGTAATCGAAGGGGCCGTTGACGTCCTCCAGGACGGGGTGTTTGATGCCGACCGAGGCTTTCGCCTCAAGGCTCCCCCCTGACGACGTCCCGCCAGGCGCGGCGACGAAGTCGACGAGGACCTCTTCCTCCCACTGCTCGGCGGTCGCCCCGCCCAGCGGCTCGCTCAGCACAAGCACGACTTTGGTCTCGGCGCGCACCCTCGCGTGCGGCCGGCCGTCCTTCATGAAGACCCGTTCGAGACCGTTCTGGGCGTCCCGCAGGCGGTGCGGCAGCTCGTCGGCGATGAACGCGTGCAGCTGCTGCCGGGCGACGGTGCCGACCTTGGCGTAGTCGCCGCCGAGCCGGGCCGCGATCGTGTCGAACGTGTCGCCCAGGTGCGACATGTGGTGGACCACGTGGTTGGGGAGCCTGCTGTCGCGCTGCTGGTCGCTGATCCAGGTCAGCTTGCGGGGCGGCTGGTCGGTGTACGAGTGCGAGACCCAGATGCGCTGGCCGCCGGGATCCCCGGGAGCACCCGAGTTCACCACGGTGGTGTCCCGCCAGCCCTCCGGCTCCCCGGTGCGGATCTCCACCGTCCACGACGCGGCGGCGTCGAACATCAGCGACTCGCTCCGGTTGTCCGCGACGGAACCGCCCTGCGCGTACATGCCCGCGCCGCCCGTCGCCGAGCGCTGGCGGCCGGAGGAAACCCCGACGCTGACCCCCAGAATCTCGGTCACGGTCCGGTACCACTCGCCCTCCGGCATGGCCTTGGCCAGCACCCGGGTGTCGAAGCCGCCGGACATGCCGCCGCTGCTCGCCTCGGTGGCGCTGATCGTCCGGGCCGCCTGGAAGAAGTGGCCCACCATCATCTCCGACGCCGTCACGCCGGGGTCGAGGACTTCGGCCAGGTCGCTGAGGGTGAGCCGGAACCGCAGCTCCGCCGCCGTGTCGCCGTGGCCCACGCGCAGCACGACGCCGTCGGGGGAGACGACCTTGTGGAAGTCGGCCCGCAGGGCGCGTTCCAGCCCGTCGGAGGTGTACCGGAATTCCGCGCCGTTGCGCTCCAGCATCTCGTTGACGGCGGTGGTCAGGGCGGACCGGTGGGCCAGCCCGTCCGTCGGCATGACCGTGGGCAGGGCGTCGATCCGCGGCAGCGCCGCTTCCAGCGCCTTCAGGTACTCCCGGTGCTGCTCGGCCGCCTGGGTCGTGAGCCAGCCGGCGACGTCGGTCATGCTGACCGCTCCCGGCTGGGTCGGCAGGCCGCTCTGCCTCATCGCGTACAGGACCCGCTCGTACGCTTCCCTGGTCTCTTGGGCCTGCTTCAGCGCGGGGCCGTACGCCTCGGCGATCCTGAGGTACCGCGCCCGCGCGGCGAAGTGATTCTGCTGCTCCCGCCGGGCCTTCCTGGCCCGCTCGAAACGGCCCTGGTCGTGCTTGGCCTTCGCCCGGCGCGCCTTCTTGCGGGCCTTGGCGGCCTCCTTGTGAGCCTGTCTCGCGCTCTCCTTCTTCGCCTCGATCTGCTGGACGATGTGCTGCTCCGAGCGGATCAGGGCGTCGACGATCGCCTGGATCTCCGACTGGGACGGTCGCGGGCCCGGCAGGGGCGGCGCGTGCGGCTGCCGGACCGCTTGCGAGGCGGCCCACGGCGGCTCGGACGCGGACTGTCCCCGGGCGTTCAGCTCGCGGGCCAGGCCGTCGAGGTCCACCGCGATGAGCCGCTTCTCCGGCATGCTCTGGGCCTGGTCCCACTTGTCCGCCAGCATCGCCAGCTCGTTGAGCTTGGCGGTCACGCAGTGGTCCTGCGTCCTCTCGGCCCTGCGGCGGCGCAGGACGCCCCGGCCGTGATCCGGCTGCGCCGCCTGCAGCGCGTCGGTGATCTCGTGCAGCCAGACCCTGGCCAGCTGGTCGGAGGCGACGCGCGGGTTGAAGCGGACCACATACGGGTTCTCCGCGGTGCCCCCCTTCTCGGTGCCCTTCTTCTCGTTGAGGAGGGTCTCCGCCATCAGGTCGGGGTTGACGCCGCCGATGACGGGGCGGAAGTGCCGGGTCCCGTCCGTGGTGCGCACCAGCAGCGTGCTTCCGTCCTGAGACCAGGTCCAGTCCGTCACGGTCCCGTCGAGGAAGTACGAGGCGAGCAGCTCGTCGGTGGCCGCGCGCACCTCGTCGACGGTGAGGTCGGGGCCTTGGCGGCCGTCGGTCACATACCTGGTGCCGGGGACGGGTCTCGACGTGACCGTCCCGGGCCTGCTCGTGTAGACGACGGCGGTCTCGGGGCCGGAAGGCTGCCCGGGGGTGGCGGCAGGGGCGGGGGCGGAAGGCTGGCCGTGGGTGGTGGCGGAGGCCGGGGCGGCAGCCTGGCTGGTGGCCGTCGCGCTGTCGGCGGTCTCCGTGCGGTGCTCCGGGTTCTGCGGCGTCGCCGGGGCGGCGGGGTCGGGGGTGGCGTCCGCCCGGGCGGTGGGCTCCGCGTCGGCGCGGACGTCGCCCGGCGCCGGCTGCTCGGCCGTACTGGCGGTCTGCCCCCGCTGGTCGGTCTGTGGCGCCGGGTCGGTGGGGTTGCTGTTCTGCGGGGATGAGTCGGCGGTGCCGCTGTTGTGTGGTGCCGGGTCGGCGTTCTCGGAGGTCGGGGTGTTCTCGTTCTGGGCCGCCGGGGTGGTGTTGCTCTGGGGGGCGCTCGTGGTCTGCGGGCTCTGCGCGGCGGCGGGGTCCTGCCGCTGCGCGGGCTCGTTCGTACGGCTGGACTCGGTGCGGTTCCGCTCCGGATCGGCGGACGGCTCGCGGGTGGCGGGGTCGGGGGCGGTTCTGGAGGAGCGCCCGGGCCGCCCGTCCGCCTGGTCGCCGGGCTCCGGCGTCGGCGGGGTGCGGCGCCGGGTGGGGTCGGCGTCCGGAGCCGTAGCGGAGCCGCTCGCCCTCGTGGAACTCCCGTGGGCCGAAGGGCTGCCGGTCCGCGCGGCGTCGCCCGTACGGACCGGTCCGCCGTCCGGTCCGCCGGTGGGGCCGCCGCTCGTCGGGTTGCCGCCCGCGCCCTGGCCGGGATCGCCGGAGGCGCGCATGGCGTCGGTGCGGGCGGCGGCGTCGTACGCGGACGCCAGCGTGGACACCGGGCTGGCCAGCGCGGAGTAGACGTCGGGGTTGAACGGGCTGATCGTCCCGGTCCGTCCCGCGCCGCCGAGGAACCCGCCCATGAGCGCATCCGCCGTGAACGGGTTCTGCCACTGGCCGTAGACGGCGCCGTTGGCGACGAAGCTGCCCACCGGGGAGGCGATCATGTTCGTCGCGCCGGTGGTCAGCGCACGCCCCGCGAAGCCCGGCACGGCGCTGGTGACCTGGGACACCGGCCCGGCCAGCCGCGTGCCGATCACGGCTCCGGCGCCCGCGCCGACGATCGCCGCCTGGGACTTCTTCCAGTCCCACTCCTGCCGGGTGCCCATCCGGATCTGCTGGTACTGGGAGGCGGCGTCGATGAAGAACTCCTCGCCGATCTCCTCGATGAGCTCGCGGCCGAGCGGGCTGGCGAGCAGGCGGGCGATGGCGCCCCGGCCGGTGGCGCCGCTGAGTGTGGTCACCCGGGCCAGCCGGGTGGCGGTCAGGGACCTGCCGCCCAGGGTCGCCAGCCTGACGAGGATCCGGCTGATGGCCGCGCGGGCCGCCGCCGCGTACGGCCCGATGATCGCGGTGCTGGTGCCGGCGCTGAAGAACGCGGCGATGAGCGCGATGGCGATGGCGACGACCGTCACCCAGAAGGCGACGTTGATGGAGATCTTGGAGTACTGGGTCTCGACGGCGAAGTCGTTCGCCTGCTGGCCGTAGGCGTGCGCGTTCGCCGACACCCCGGCGAGCCCGCCCTCGTGGCCGTACAGGACCTTCGCCCTGGAGACGAACTCGGCGGTGGCGGGCGAGGACCAGCCGGTGACGACGGTCCGGGCGGCGGCGCCGGCGTCCGGAGTGGCGCCGACCGCCGCGGCGGCCAGGGCCGCGTACTTCTGGGCTAAATCCGACAGCCCGCTCTCGCTGGCCTCCGGCCACTTCTGGCCGGCCGACAGCATGGGGATCAGCCAGGTGACCACCCAGTCGGGCAGCGCCTCCGTCTCCCAGACGGGCCGGATGTCGCTGTCGATGCGGACCAGGGCCGATTCGGTCGCCTGCCCGCCCCCGTTGATGCTGGTGGGGTTCTGCGTACTGCCGTTGACGGTCACGTGGGGGCCTCAGACCTGCCACATCACGCCGCCGAGATCCTCCTTCATGGCGGCGTCCACTTCCAGCGTGTTGGTGACCGCCTCGCGCACCCTGCCCGGCTCTCCGCTGATCTCCTCGGCGAGCAGGGCGCACCGTTCGAGCAGGAGGTTCGGGCCGTCGCCCTGGAAGTGGGCCTGCCAGAACGCCAGCCCTTCGGCCCCGGCGCCCCAGGGAGCGGCGGCCAGCGCCGCCTTGACCTCGGCGGCCAGCTCCGACAACTGCTTGTCGAGGTCGCCGGCCATCGTGTCCCACTGGGTCAGGCCCCGGTCGACGACCGGCCGGGTGATCTCCGTACCGTCCCAGAGCCTCAAATCCTGCCCTCCATCCGGTCGGCGAGCAGCGTCATCGCGGCCTCGATGTCGCCGTCGAGGTGCGCCTCGAACTCGGCGCGGGGGATCACCGGCTCGAAGATCTCCGTGACCCGTTCCCTGGCCTTGGCCACCGCCCGGTGGGTCGTCTCGGTGATCGTGTCGGCGAGGTGACGCGTGTCGGGGCGCCGGTAGATGCGAGGGTCGAGATCGATCCTGACCAGCTCGCCGCGGGCGCCGACCGTCACCGACACCAGGCCGTCGCGCGATTTCTCGGTGACCTGGACCGCCCGCGCCTTCTCGTGCAGCTCCAGACTGGCGTCCTGGATCTGCCGGAACAGGTCGCGCAGTTCGTCGGCGTAGGCGCGCATCGCCGCCGTGTCGGGAGGACCGTGCGGTTCCAAGACACCCCCGTCACTCGTGAACCGGGTCACACTTCCACATTACTGGTTAGTTTCTGTCACATGAACATCAAAAGGCAAGAGGTGATCAAACCGGCTCCCCTTTCAGGGGTACGGCCTCCTCGCCGAGATCGTTCACCTCCGCGCGCGGCACCCAGAGCCGGTACACGCCCCGCTCGATCCGCTCCATCCCCAGCTCCCGCGCCGTCTTTGCGGAACCGCCCGCGTACTCCAGCAGCAGCCACCCGTCGCGCTCGGCGTGCACGTGGCACCGTTCGCCCCGCCAGCCGCACACCACCGTGACGAAGTGCAGGGCCTCGCACTCCTCGGCCGGCACCGTGCGGACGTGGCAGCCCGGTTCGACCTCCTCGAAACCGTCCACCGGATCGGGGCTGCGCAGCCGTACCCAGAGCTCCAGGCTGTGCGACTCGGGGCTCGCCTCGTAGTCCACGCCACGCCAGCGGGCGCGGTAGTAGGCCCGGATCGTCATCCGCGCACCCCGATCAGCAGCCACCGCCGCAGGTCACCGTGGTACAACGCGCGCCGGTGCTCGGTCCCCTCGGCCGTGAGCTCCCAGATCTCCGCGCCGTGCGGCAGGACGACCCCGTACACCTTGTACTCGCGGATGACCTGGTCCACGTTCGGCACCAGGCCAAGCCCGACGAACGGCGGCTCCTCGACCACCCACCCGGCCACCGCGTCCCTGCGTTCCTCGTCCGTACCGCCGTAGGGGGTGCGGTAGAGGGCGAGCCCGGCGGGGCGCCAGCGCAGCACGTTCAACGAGCCGTCGCCGGTCAGCATGTCCGGCTGACCCAGGGCGTCGGCGAGCACGGCGGGCGTCGCGATGTGCGAGACGTCCAGCGCGTGATGGCAGTAGCCGGAGATCCGCGGCACCCCACCGGTGATCAGGTCGTGGACGTCGGCGGGGGAGAGCAGCTTCTGCACCGTCGGCACCCCGGACTTCGGGGCGATCATCAGATCCTGGGCCAGCGTGGGCACCGCCAGCCTGGCCAGCGTGCCGGACTCCAGCAGGAAGGAGGCGCCCAGCCCGGGATTGATCGCCAGCCCCCAGCGCGGGTCGGGCCAGCCGGCCGCCAGCTCCACGGGCGAGGTCACCCGCCAGTGCGCGGCGCGGCCGCCGGTGGCCGTCCGCATCGCCTCCGCGGAGGTGTACGCCAGCACCCAGGTCCGCTCGGCGTCCGCGGCCGTCGCCCAGGCGGGGGCCTCGGTCCCGTCCGCCGCGGCCGCGGTGATCGGCAGGGCCAGGTCGGCGTCGCGGAGCATGGCCAGGCAGAGGGCCGTCCGCCCGTCACGGTGAGCCGCCCACAGCCGCTCCTCGAACGGCGTGACCGGCTCATGATCGATCAAGGTCATCCGCCCAGTGTGCCTGAGCGTATCCGCGTACCGTGGACACGTTCAGATGCGATCTCGGCAAGGCACAGGGAGGAATGACGTGGCAACGGCCGACGCCGGTTTACGGCGACTGCTGGCGGACTCGGGAGAGGACCGCGGCTGGGTGTCCCCGCGCACGGACCTGGTCACCGCACTGCTCGGACTCTGGTTCGGCATCGGGTTGATGATCGACGCGTGGGCGCACACCAACCTGCCCAGCGAGCTGGAGACGTTCTTCACTCCGTGGCACGCGGTGTTCTACTCGGGGTTCGCGGCGGTCGCCGGCTGGATCATCTGGCAGGTGCTGCGCAACGTCCGCACCGGCCGCCAGGGGGTCGCGGCGGTGCCCATGGGCTACCTGGCCGGACTGGTGGCGATTCCGGCGTTCGCCGCGTTCGGGTTCGCCGACATGATGTGGCACACCTTTCTCGGCATCGAGACGTCCGTCGACATCCTGTTCAGCCCCTCACACCTCGGGCTGGTCGCCACGATGATGCTCATCGTCACCACGCCGCTCCGCTCCGCCTGGCACGCCCCCGACGTGGGCGTCAGGCCCTCGCTCTGGCGGCTGCTGCCCGCGCTCGTCGGGCTCGCGTTCGCGACCACGCTGGTGTCGCTCTTCCTGTCGTACGGCGACGCCCTGCAGCAAGGGGCGGACGACGTGGTGACGGCGTTCTCCGACCTCGACAGGTCCGTCTGGCTCGCCACCGCCATGGTCATCACCAATGTGATCACGCTCGCGCCGGTGCTGCTGCTGGTGCGCCGCTGGCAGCCGCCGTTCGGCAGCGTGACGCTCATGTACGCGATCGTCGCCCTGATGCCGGGAGCCCAGACGACCTTCCGCAACCTGCCGATCCTGCTGGCCTTCGTCGCCGCGGGGCTGGTGAGCGACTTGCTGATCCGGTGGCTGCGCCCGTCGGCGGCGCGGCGCGGAGCCTATTGGGCGTTCGCCGGCCTGTCGGCGTTCGCCACCTGGTCCCTGTATATCGGCGTCGCCTCCGCCACCGCGGGGAGCCTGCCCTCGGTGCCCGAGCTGTGGACCGGCGCGCCGATCGTCGCCGGGCTGATCGGGCTCCTGCTCGGGGCGCTGTTCCTGCCCGACGCCGCACCCGGATCCCAGTGATCAGGGCTCTCTGCCTGGCCGCCGTCCTGCTGCTGGCGCTCGCCGCCCCGGCCGCCGCCCACAACGTGACGGCCGGGGCTGATCTGCGGCTGGCGCAGACGATCGGCGGCGCCGAGATCACGCTGGTGATCAAGGGCACGCCACGGGTTCCGGGGCCGCTGCGGATCGGCGTGGCCGCCTTCGACGGGGCCGCCTTTGACGGGGCCGCCGGTCTGCCCGTGCGCCTGGAGGTCCGCTCGCTCACCGGCGGCGGCACGACCACGGGTGTGGCGCGGGCGGCCGCCGAGCCGGAGTACGCCGAGCTCAGGGTCGAGGAGACCGGCCCGCACGAGCTCACCGTGCGCGCCGGGGGCGAGACCTCCGTGGTGCCCTTCCGCGTGCTGGTGGACCGGGGCTCGCCGGGACAGTTCCTGATCTACGGCGGCCTGTTCGCGGCGGGGCTGCTGCTGGTCGGGGGTCTGCTCACCGGTGCGGTCGCGCGGCGCGGCCCGGCGATGCTGCTGGCCGCCGGCGCCGCGGCCGGAGTGACGGTCGCCGCGATGGTCGTCGTCTTCGAACCTTTCGTGCCGCCCGGCCCGCCCGACGGCGCCGCCCCGTCCGCGGACACTCTCCTCGCCGGCGGCCGCCCGTACGCCCAGGGCCGGTTCGGCACGGCGCCCGCGCAGCCGGTAGCGGGACAGGAGTTCACCCTGACCCTCGACCTGGTGGACGGGGCCACCGGGCGGCCGGTGGACGACCTCGTCTCCCACCACGAGGCGCTCGCCCACCTGATCGTCACCAGCGAGGACGGCCGCTACTTCCGCCACGTGCACCCGCTGCGCACCGCGCCGGGACGGCTGGAGGTCCGGCTCCGCGCCGACCGGCCCGGCCGCTACCTGGCCCACGCCGAGCTCGAACGCGAGGACTCGGGCGGTCAGCTGCTCGCCGGCGCCTTCACCGTCGGCGGCGAGCCGGGCGACGCGGACGGGACCGCCGGCGCGGCCGGCTCGCCCCTCCTGCGTCCCGCCGTCCCGGTCGCGGGCCGCCCCACCACGATCGAGGTGGCCGCCGACAGCCCGGTCCGGCCGTGGCTCGGCATGTCCGGCCACCTGATCGTCCGCAGCCAGGACGGATCCTTCCTGGGCCACGTCCACGAGATGGGCGCCCCGGGCACCCGGCTGCGCTTCACCTTCAGCTTCCCCCGGGCCGGCCGCTACCTGGCCTGGGCGCAGCACGCCACCACAGATCACATCGTCACCCGGCCGTTCGCCGTCGACGTCGCGGAGGCCCGATGAAACGGCTGATCGCGCTGGCCGCGCTCATCCTGGCGGCGGTGGCGCTCTTCGCCGCGGGCGCCGCCCTGACCTCCGGCCCGCTCGACCTCACCGCCGCCGGCGTCCGGTACACCACCGCCGTCCACCTCGAGCGTCCCGCCACCGGCCGCACCGCCGTCGAAGTACGGGTCACCTCGGGCGACGCCGACACCGTCGCGGTGTCGGCGGCGATGCCCAGCATGGGCCACGCCACGCCGGAGGTGGCCGCCGAGGAGCGGGAACCGGGCCACTACGTCGCCGAGGGCGAGCTGTTCACCATGACCGGCGTCTGGGACCTGTCGATCCGCCTGAGCGGCCCGGCGGGTGAGGAGACCGTCACCGTGAAAGTGCTGATCAGCGAGGATCCGTGACGCGCGGCCGGGGACTTCTGTCGCACCGGCGCACTACCCTGCAGGGAGGCGTCGATGGGGGTGGAGGGTTCTGTGACGGTCAACGGGATGACGAGCGCGGATGTGGCCGCGGATGCCGCCGTGGCCGCCGGCGCGGTCGGCCGGGTGCTCGGCACGCAGGCCGCCTCGCCGCTGTCGTTCTGGATCGGTCTCGAGCCGGGCAAGGTGGTGCAGCTCGACGACGTGGTGGTGACCAAGCGCGAGGTGCCCGGCCACGGCCCGCTGGTGATGGCGGGGGTGGTGACGGCGGTCGAGGCGCGTCACGAGGGCGCCGCCTACGACTCCGACGTGTTCCTGATCGCCGACGGGGCGCTGCCCGCCGCCGTGGTGGAGGTGGCGGAGGTACGGGTCACGCGGGTCGAGCCCGAGGTGTTCGTGCCGCCGCTGCCGGGCGCCCGGGTCTACCTCGCCGGGGCGGGCGACCGCGACCAGGCGCTCTACTTCGACGTGATGGACCGCCGGGTGCCGCTCGGCGTGGGCCGCGACGGGCAGCCGCTCTACGTGAACTTCGACTTCCTCGACGGCACCCGCGGCGCGCACGTGTCGATCTCGGGCGTGTCCGGCGTGGCCACCAAGACCTCGTTCGCCACGTTCCTGCTCTACTCGATCTTCAACTCGGGGGTGCTGGGCGGCGAGGCGGCCAACACCAAGGCGCTGATCTTCTCCGTCAAGGGGGAGGACCTGCTCTTCCTCGACCAGGACAACGTCCGTCTCGACGAGGCGGCCAAGGCCGTCTACGCGCGGCTCGGGCTGCCCGCCAGGCCGTTCGGCAGCGTCCACGTGTTCGCCCCGCCCCGGCCCGGTGACCCCAACGGCGTGCCGCACGTCTCCGCCCGCACCCACGGTGTCAGCTCCTTCTACTGGACGCTCGTCGAGTTCTGCCAGGAGGAGCTGCTGCGTTTCGCGTTCGCCGACGCCGACGACGAGCGGGCGGGCTACTCGCTGCTGGTGGGCCAGGTCGCGGCCCGGCTCAAGGCGTGGGCGGAGCCGGTCGGCGACGGCGGCGCCGTGATGATCCAGGGCACCGCCTGCCGCACCTTCTCCGACCTGGTCGAGCTGCTGTCCGACCAGCTCCAGGACGAGGGCAGCCGCCACCAGTGGACCGGCGCGCAGACCCCGCTCGGCACCGTGAACGCCTTCCTGCGACGCCTCAGGAGCGCCGTCCGCGCGCTGTCCCCGATCGTCCGCGGCGACCTGCCGTTCTACCGCAACCACTCGGTCAGCACCTCCAGTGCCCAGGTGACGATCGTCGACCTGCACAACCTGCCCGAGCGGGCGCAGCGGTTCGTGGTCGGCGTCGTGCTGCGCGGCGAGTTCCACCGCAAGGAGTCCTCCGGCACCGCCAAGCCGCTGCTCTTCGTGGTGCTCGACGAGCTCAACAAGTACGCGCCGCGCGAGGGCGACTCGCCGATCAAGGAGATCCTGCTCGACGTCGCCGAGCGGGGCCGCAGCCTCGGCGTGATCCTCGTCGGCGCCCAGCAGACCGCGTCGGAGGTGGAGCGCCGCATCGTCGCCAACAGCGCCGTCCGCGTCGCCGGCCGCCTCGACACCGCCGAGGCCGCCAGGTCCGAGTACGGGTGGCTGCCCCCGGCCGTCCGCGACCGGGCCACCATCGCCAGGCCGGGCACCATGTTCGTGGCCCAGCCCGAGATCCCGGTGCCGCTCGCCGTCGCCTTCCCGTTCCCCGCCTGGGCCACCCGCCCCTCCGAGGCGCTCGCCCCGGCCGAGACGACGGCCGACCCGTTCCAGGGGCTGCCCGGCGCCGAAGACGACATCCCGCCGTTCTGAGAGGTCGACCCGTGAAGATCCTGCACACCGCCGACTGGCACGTGGGCAAGGTGCTCAAGGGGCGCTCCCGCCTCGACGAGCACCGCCAGGTGCTGCGCGAACTGGTCGCCACCGCCCGCGAGCGCGACGTCGACCTGGTGATCGTGGCCGGCGACCTGTTCGACACCTCCGCGCCCACCCCCGAGGCGCAGCAGCTCGTCCTGCCCGCGCTGATGGCGCTGCGCGAGGGCGGCCGCGACGTGGTCGTGCTGGCCGGCAACCACGACAACCCCCAGCTCTTCGAGGTCTACCGGCCGCTGCTCGGCAAGCTGGGCCTGCACGTGGTCGGCTCGTTCCGCCGCCCCGACCAGGGCGGCACGCTCGCCTTCACCGCCCGCTCCGGCGAGCCGGTCCGGCTCGCCGTGCTGCCCTTCCTCTCACACCGGTACGTGGTCCGCGCCGCCGAAGTGCTGACCGGCACCGCCGCCGAGCACAACCGCGACTACGCCGCCCGCATCGCCGAGCTGATCGCCGCGCTCACCGCCGACTTCCGGAGCGACACGGTCAACCTGGTCACCACGCACGGCACCCTCCCCGGCGGCCGGTTCGGCGGCGGCGAACGCGAAGCCCAGTCGATCTTCTCGTACTACTTCGAGCCCACCGCCTTCCCGCCGTCCACCCAGTACGCCGCCCTCGGCCACCTGCACCGCCGCCAGCAGCTCCCCGGCCCCTGCCCGATCTGGTACAGCGGGTCGCCCATCGCCGTCGACTTCGGCGAGGAGGCCAACCAGCCCGGCGCCCTGCTGGTCGACGTCGAACCTGGCCGCCCCGCGGTGGTGGAGGAGGTCGTGTTCCGCTCGCCGCGCCGGCTGCGCACGGTCCGCGGCACGCTGGAGCAGCTGGAGACCGTGGAGGCGGGCGACGACTGGCTGCGCGTGATCGTGGAGGAGAAACCCCGGGTCGGCCTCGCCGACCAGGTGCGCGAGCTGCTGCCGGGCGCGCTCGACGTGTCCCTCGACGAACGCTTCCGCCCCGTCGCCGCCGTACGGGAGTCGCGCGCCCCCGCCCGCAGCCCGCGCGAACTGTTCCGCGAATACCTGACCGCCACCGGCCGCGCCGACGAGCAGGTGGCCACCCTCTTCGACCGGCTCTACGACGAGGTGACCGGCTGATGCGTCCCCTGCTGCTCCGGCTCGACCACTTCGGCAGCTTCCGGGAGCCCGCCGAGATCGACTTCTCCGACGTCGACTACTTCGCGCTGACCGGGCCCACCGGGGCGGGCAAGAGCACGGTCATCGACGCGATCTGCTTCGCCCTGTACGGGACCGTGCCCCGCTGGGGGAGAGAGAACGTCATCGCCCATGCGCTGGCCCCGTCCGTCGCGGCCGGGAAGGTGGCGCTGCTGTTCGAGAGCGACGGCCGCCGCTACGGCGTGGTCCGCGCGCTCGTCCGCGACAGCAAGGGCACGGTCCGCACCAAAGAGGCCCGGATCGACGAGCTGGCCGCCGGGGTGCCGCTCGATCAGGCGTGGGAGGCCGTGGTCAAGCCGCTCGCCGAGGGCGAGCAGGTCACTCCCGAGGTGCAGCGGGTGACCGGGCTGGAATACCGCTTCTTCACCCAGTGCGTGGTGCTGCCGCAGGGGCGCTTCGCCGAGTTCCTGCACGCCGCGCCGCGCGAACGGCAGGACCTGCTCGTCCAGCTGCTCGACGCCGACGTGTACGAGGCGATCCGGCAGCGGGCGGTCCGCGAGGAGGAGACCGCCAGGAGCGCCGCCTCCCTGGCCCGCGACCAGCTCGGCAAGCTGTCGGGCGCGACCGCCGAGCTGGAGGCGGAGCTGACCGGGCGGCTCGCGGCGCTGCGGCGGCTGGCCGCGACCCTCGACACCGACCTCGACCTGCTGCGCGACCGCGAAGCCGACATCCGGCACGCCACCCGCGAACGCGCCGCCGTCGCCGAGCGGCAGGCCGCGCTGGCGGCGCCGCGCCTGCCCGACGGGGTGGCGACCCTCTCGACGGCCCGCCGGACGGCCGGCGAAGCGGTGACGGCGCTCCTGAACGAGGTCGCCGCGCTGGAAGCGGACGAACACGCCGCCGACGAAGCCCTGGCCGCCCTCGGCGGACGCGACCAGCCCCAGGCCGCCCTGGCCGCCCTCGACGCCCGCGACCGCCTCACCGCCCAGCTGGAGTCGGCCCGCGCCCAGGCCCAGTCGGCAGCCGACTCCCTCGCCCCCTTGAAGTCCGCGCTCCAGGAAGCCGACCGGGCCGTAACCGAGGCCGAGCGCCACCGCGACCGGCTCCGCGACGCCCACTCCGCCGCCGACCTCGCCTCCCGCCTCACCCCGGGCGCCCCGTGCCCCGTCTGCCTCCGCCCCGTCGACGCCCGCCCCGCCGATGGTGAAGACCACGCTTCAGCGAGCCAGGCGGGCGCCCCCGGACACGCGGGTGGTGCCGGTTCGACGACTCACCCCGAACAGGCGGGCGGGCGTCCTTCGGCGGGCTCCTCCGCACGTGTGGGTGCTGCCTCTTCGGCGGGTCATCCTCATTCGGGGAGTCACGCCGGTTCGGTGGGTGGCTCTGGGCGGGGGCCTGGAGCCGAGGAGATCAAGGCGGCGGAAGGGGTGCTGGCCGCCGCGCGGAAGGAAGCCGAGCGGGCGCGGACCGCGTACGCGAAGGCCGAGACGTCGGCGGGGATGTACGCGGGGCAGGTGGCCAAGCTGGAAGGGGAGCTGGCGGCGCTGCCTCCGGCGGTGGACCGGGCCGAGGTCGAGGGGAGACTGGCCGCGATCGCCAAGGCGGAGACGGTCGCAGCCGAGGCTCGCGCCGCTGCCAGGACCGCCCGTACCCGGTTGAGGCAGGCGCAGACAGAGGCCGAAAGGGCCGAACGGCGGGCCGCCGACGCGTGGCGGACACTGGAGACGGCCCGCGACCGGCTGCTCGCGCTCGGGTCGCACGACGACCCGCCGCCCCCGCTGGACCGCGACGACCTGCACCGCGCCTGGACCGACCTGCTCGCCTGGCGCGACCGGGCCGCGCGCGCCGCCGCCGCGGCGCTGGCCGAGCGGGACAAGGCGCTCGCCGAAGCCACCGCGAGTCTGTCCCGCGAACGCGCCAGGCTCGCCGAACGGCTGCGCGAGCACGAGGTCCCGCTGCCCAGCGAGGGCACCCCCGACCAGCTCGGCGCGGCCGTCGCCGGCGAGGTCGCCCGCGTCGAGTCCCGGCTGGAACGGGTCAAGGAGGCCCGTCAGCGCGCCGCCGAACTGGCCGAGGAGGTCGCCGAGAAGGAGCACGCCGCCAAGGTCGCGCACGAGCTGGCCCTCCGGCTGCGCGCCAACGCCTTCGAGCGCTGGCTCTGCGCCGAGGCGCTGGCCGTCCTCGTCACCACCGCCTCGGGCATGCTCAGGGAGCTGTCCGACGGTCAGTACGAGCTCGCGCTGAGCGACCGTACCGAGATCGAGGTCATCGACCACGCCGAGGCCGGGCTGCGGCGCAGCGCCCGCACCCTGTCCGGCGGGGAGACCTTCCAGGCGGCGCTCGCGCTGGCGCTGGCGCTGTCCGACGCGGTCGCGCGCGGCCTCGACTCGATCTTCCTGGACGAAGGGTTCGGCACGCTCGACCCCGCCACCCTCGACACGGTGGCCACCACCCTGGAACGGCTCGCCGCCGGGCAGGACCGCATGGTCGGCGTCGTCACCCACGTCCCGGCGCTGGCCGAGCGGGTGCCGGTGCGGTTCGAGGTCGGCCGCGACGCCAAGGGCTCGCACGTACGGCGGGTGGGGCCGTGACGGCGTTCTCCGTCGACCCCTGGGATCCCGGCTACGCCGCCGCGATGGCGGCGGAGGCGTTCTCCGAGCTGGGCGCCACCAGCGCCGAACTCATCCTGGACATCGAGCGCCCGGCCGGCGACTGGAAGCCGATCACTCCCGGGCCCGACGCCAGGGCGCCCGAGACGCTGCTGGTCGCCGACGGGGTGCGCCGGATCGACGCCCGGGTCTGGGTGGACGATCCCGACACGGCCATGCCGCTGCCGGGGATCGCCGCCTCGTACGCGGCCGGGATCGTGCGCTGCGGCCCGGACGGCGCGGGGCTGGCCGGTGTCGAGGTGCGCCGTTCGATCATCAGCGCCTCCGCGAGCGCGCCCGAGGTGAAGACCACGCACGCCACCTACCAGCCCGGGCGGGCGGCCGACTCGTCGGTGGAGGAGCTGTCGCTGGCGTTGCAGCGGCAGGTCACCCAGCTGGAGGTGGAGCTGTCGGTCCGCCATCGGAGCAAGGCCGACGACCTGCTGCTGGTCGACGGGCCGCTGCGCGGGCGCGGCCATCTGCCGCGCACGATCGGCTACATCAAGACCCACCACACCGCCTACCTGCCGCCCGCCCAGTCGGCGGTGGTGTCGTCGCTGGGGCCGGGGCAGCGGACCCCGGTGTTCCTCATGGGCACGAGCTGGCGGCGGCACGCCTGGTACGTGCGGCTGCCCGTGCGGTCGCTCACCCCGTGGGCGGGCATCGTGCGCTGCGAGGCGAGCGCCGACCTGGCGCCGGAGGAGGCGGCGGCGCTGGCCGACACCGTGACGCTGGCCCTGCCGCCGCTGGCGGGCGTCGACTACAAGGACCCGCGCGCCCCGCAGAACCTGGTGCCGATCGGCGGCCTGGAGAAACTGCTCCGCCACCACCTGGGCGACGCCCGGCTGCTCTACCGCGCCCTCCGCACCGCCGCCCGGGCTTGATCCAGGGGACGTGGCTGTCCGCGACTGATCTAGGGGACGCGGCCGACGGCGCCGAGGACGCCGCCCTTGGCCAGGCCCGGCCAGTGGTACGTGTCGTCGTCGTTGCGCCATTTCTGGGCCGGGACCACGCCGGGCGGGAGGATGTCCAGTCCGTCGAAGAGGGACAGCAGCTCTTCCCGGCCGCGCCAGGCGATGCCGCCCGAGGTGCTGCGCTGGTAGACGCCGCGGACCTGGTCGGCCTTCTTCTCCTCGCCCTCGCCCGGCTCGATGTACGCGTGCGAGATGACGAGATGGCTGCCGGGGACCAGCGGACGGCGGAGGGTCTTGACGATCTCGGCCACCTGGGCGTCGTCGTGGAAGAAGTGGAAGACGGCCGCCACGACCACGGCCACCGGCTGGGAGAAGTCCAGGTGGTCGGCGGCCGCCGTGAGGATGGCGTCGGGTTCGGCCAGGTCGCCCTGGATGATGATGGTTTCCTGGTTCTCGGCGAGCAGGGCGCGGGCGTGGGCGAGCACGATCGGGTCGTTGTCCACGTACACGATCCTGGAGTCCCGCGCGACCCGCTGGGCGACCTGGTGGACGTTGTCCTGGGTGGGCAGGCCCGTGCCGATGTCCAGGAACTGCCGGATGCCCGACTCGGCCAGGTGCCGCACGCTGCGGATGAGGAAGCCCCGGTTGGCCAGGGCCACCTCGCGGATGTCGGAGCCGGTCTGACGGCCGAGCTCGATCACCTGCTCGGCGGCTTCCCGGTCGGCGGGGAAGTTGTCCTTGCCGCCCAGGTAGTAGTCGTACATACGGGCCACACTGGGCACGGTGGGATCAATCTGCCCCGGAAGCTGCGCCATGCCTCGAATCTAGTGCCTTTTTCGCGTTTTGTGGATCTTTCTGAGCGTCCGCCTCAGTCTTGACCAAGAAGGCGCCTGCTTGAACAGGTCCCGCGAGGGTTGTCGATGGGCCGAGGTCGCGGGTCGGCATACTTTGGTCGGATGCGGTGGGCCCGAGGGCGATGGCACCTTGGTGAGCATGGGATTGCTGGGCGTCCTTCTGATGATCCAGGGCTTCGGAGGGTTCGTCGCCCGCCAGTTCTTCGACAGCGACTTCGGGCTGCTCCACCGCTGGCTCGACGGCACGGCGCTGACGGTCGCGCATCTCGTGGCGGGTGCGCTCGGCGTGGTGCTCGTCCTGGTCCGTCTCCAGGAGGACTCGTGACGGCGGTGACCGGCTGGCTCGCGTCCAGAGTCGTCCCGCTCGACGGGCTCGACCCCCGGGCGCCGGTGGGCGACCTGGAGCCGCTGCGGGCGGCCCTCGGCGGCGTCCGGGTGGTGGGGCTGGGGGAGGCGACCCACGGCACGCGGGAGTTCTTCCTGCTCAAGCATCGGCTGCTGCGGTTCCTCGTGGAGGAGATGGGGTTCACCGTGCTGGCGATGGAGGCCAGCGTGTCGGCGGCCGAGGCTCTGGACGTGTATGTCCAGGGCGGGGCTGGGGAGCCGGAGCGGCTGCTGGCCGACCTCGGGTTCTGGACGTGGCGGACGCGGGAGATGCTGGCCGTGGTGGAGTGGATGCGGGCGCACAACCGCACCGCCTCGCGCAGGGTGCGCTTCGCCGGGATCGACCCGCAGTTCCCCGCGGCGTCGCTGCGGTGGCTCCGCGATCACCTGGGGGAGCGTGAACTGCTCGCGCCGCTGTCGGTGCTGGAAGAGACGCGGCTGGGCGTGGGGGAGCCGCTCGACCCGGCGATCGAGACGGCCGCCCGCAGACTTTTGGAGTACGTGACCGCGAACGGGTCGCGCGTCGACCGGTTCGCGGAGCCCGGCCGTGTGGGCGGGGCGACAGCGACTATGGACGCGGAGGCGCATGCGAGGATCGTGCGGCAGTTCGCTGCGCTGGTGACGCGGCCCATGCGTGATGCCGACGGGTCGCGCACGGCGGGGGCGGCTCGCGACCGGTTCATGGCAGAGAACGTCGACCGGTTGCTGGAGCGTCCGGGGGCGAAGGTCGCCGTCTGGGCGCACAACGGTCATGTGACGACCGGGCATTATGCGGGGCGCAGCATCCCGGCGATGGGGCATCACCTGCGTGAGCGTCACGGCTCCGGTTATTACGCGCTCGGCCTGTTGTTCGGGAGCGGTGAGTTCCGTGCCAGGCGGCTCCGGTTCGGCAGGCCCGATGTGCGGAGACCTCCGGTGCGCAACTCGGTGCCCGCCGTCGACAGGGCCGACATGGTGGAATCCCGGCTGGCCGCCGCGTGCCCTCGCGATCATGTGGTGGACCTGCGTGGCGGGCCCCGGCCTGACGCTGTGGACGAGTGGCTGGGCAAGGAGCAGTACGTGCGTGGCTACGGAGCCGTGGTGGGGCGTTTCTCGTACAAGATGTCCTTCACTCCGACCGTGCTCGGCGACGACTTCGACGGGCTCGCCTACGTCGCGCGCGGCACGTGCTCGATCCCGTTCTGACGCAAGCCGGGGCTGGACGTGGTGGGGCTCTCTTCGCGGGAGGAGTTCGGACGGGTCGCGGATCTCTACGAGGGAGAGGGCGTTACGAGAGGGCGCGGGGGCCGGTGGGGCCGAGGCGGTCTACGTAGTGGCCGAGGCCGAGCGCGACCGACTCGACGGGGCGGTCCGCGCGTCGTACCGGGACGCCCAGGGCGGCGCGCAGGCGGCGGGGGAGGCCGCGCAGGAGGGCGCCGCCGCCGGTCAGCACCATGCCGTGGGCGGCGATGTCGCCGGCCAGTTCGGCAGGGCAGTCTTCCAGGGCCGACGCGGCGGCGCGGGCGATGGCCTGGGCGGGGGCCCTCGTGACCTCGTACAGCTGCTGGACGGGGAGCCACGCCACCCGCTGGCGCCGCGAGCCGGGGTCGAGGCCGCGGACGATGACGTGCCGGTCGATCGGTTTCCAGGATGAGCCGGCGCGGAGTTTGGCCGCCTCCGCCTCGGCCGGGCCGACCAGCAGGCCGTGTTCGCGGGCGACCAGGGCGGCGATGGCGGCGTTCACGGCGTCGCCGCCGGTGTGGACGGTCCGGGAGGCGATGACGGCGCCGCAGGCGAGGATGGCGATCCTGGTCACGCGGGGGCCGATGTCGACCACCATGCGCCCGGCGGGCTCGGTGACGGCCAGGCCCGCGCCGAGGGCCACGGCGACGGCGTGGTCGACGAAGTACACGCGCCTGGCGTCCGCGCGGTAGGCGAGGCTCTTGGCGGCCTCGCGCAGGACCGGCGATCCGGCGCCGGGGAGCGCCATCACCAGCCGGGGCCGGGCGAAGGGGTGGCCGTGCACCTTGGTCAGGAAGTGCTTGACCAGCCGTCCGGCGAGCTCGCCGCCCTCGCGCACCGGCCAGCGGGGGACTCCGTCGCCTTGCCGTACGGCTTCCGCGCCGAAGAGGACGCCGCCGCCGGGGGAGCCGAGCACGCCCGGGGGTGGGGAGCCGAAGACGACGTCCTGCTGGGCCACGTACGCGGAGGCGCCGTAGAGGGTGTCCTGGCCGTTGCGGTGGGAGGCGGCGAGGGAGGGGCCGGGGTCGGTGAGGAAGGCGGCCGAGGGTTCGTTGAGCACGATGCCGGCGCCGCGGGCGTAGATCTGCGTGGTGGCGGCGCCGAGGTCGATCGCGAGGTCCCGGCCGAGGAATCCGAGCGGACTCACCCGCCGCCGCTCCGGGGGGAGAAGCTGCATGTCACTTGGTGTTTCCTCGATCAGGTCAAGGCAATACCAAGTCGTCCATGACGGTTTCCGGTTATGCGCTGTCATGGCCGCCGTGCCAAGCTGGCCTCGTACGCACACAGGAGGTCCTCATGGCGGAAACCCCGGAGTCGGAAGTCGGCGAGACTCCCGAGGACGAGATGAAGCGCAAGTTCCGTGAGGCGCTGGAGCGCAAGCGCGGTCAGCAGGCCGGATCCGGCGGGGGTGGCAGGGAAGCCGGCCATTCCAAGATCCACGGAAAGCATGGTCCGGTCGCCGGCAAGCGATCTTTCAGGCGCAAGAGCGGCGGCTGACGCTGGGTGTTCGAGGGGGTACGGCATGCCGTACCCCCTTTTTCTAGGTAGATCTTCGCCCGAATCATGGGGATACCTTTGCGTATGTCCGGTTTGCTCGCTAGATTGGGCCGCATCAACCGGGCAGTGAGCTCGGCTCTTCACCAGGAAGAGGCGACTGCCCGGCGCCGAATCCCGCACCGCGCGGGAACCGGGGACCCATCTCATCTGGGGTGAATCCGGCCCAGGCGGCCGGTAGGGCATCTCCACGTCCGAACCCGTCAGCTAACCCGGTAGGCGAGATGGAGAGGACAGTTTCTTTGATGTATCACCGCAGTTCTTCCCCCCACCGCGGGATCTCATCGACCGCCGGCTGAGCGGCGACATTCTTCCTCATATCTGATCGCGCTCCGCGCGTAGCGTCCGCATGGCCTGAGCCCGGCTACGCCCTCTGACGAGCGCTGTCTTTCCTGTTCCCTCACGAAGGACTTCTGTTTTCCATGTCTGCTCGCTTCAGCATGCGTTCTTTCGCCCTGCTCGCCGCCACCGCCGGCACGCTCGCGCTCGGCTCCGGCGCCACGGTTCTCGCCGACACCGGTGACGACTCCGCCAAGAAGACCGCCAAGGCCACGACCACCCAGAAGGTCCTGCTCAAGGGCAAGACCACGGCCTCGTATTTCTGGGACGACGGCTCCGGCCGCGCCGGCGACACGGGCCTGCCCGCCAGCGGGAAGCCCATGCAGAAGGGCATGGCCGCCAGCCCCAGCTGGCCGCTGCTGACCGAGGGATACGTCATCTACAACGGCAAGAAGGCGCCGTTCTTCGTCGGTGACCGCGGTCCGGGCAACCCCTCCAACCGGGGCATCATGCTCGACTTGGACGCCAAGACCTTCGCCGACCTGACCGGCGGCAAGTTCAACCCGCGCACGCTCATGGTGGACGGCAACGGCGGCAAGGGCCACATCAAGGTCGAGTACGTCATCACCAAGTGGGGTGACGGCCTGGGCCTGAAGAACCACCCGGTCGCCTTCTCCACCGGCGCGTACAAGCGCATGGACCGCAACCCCGCGACCCCGCCCCCGACCGTCCTGGCGGAGGACGAGGCCGAGGAGAAGGCCGAGGAGAAGAAGAAGGCGAAGGACGAGAAGTCCCTCGCCCAGGGCGGGAAGCCCGGCCCGGTGCGGGTCTCTCCGGTGAAGGCCGGCTTCGCCCACACCCAGCCCGTGGCCGAGCGGAAGCCCGCCGAGACCACCGAGGCCGCCGCCACCGGCACCGAGCGGAGCGGCCTGACGGGCGCCGCCGTGGTCGGCGGAGTGGCGCTGCTCGGCGGCGGTCTGGTGCTGGGCCGCGAGCGCATCCGCAGGCTGGTGCGCCGCTGATCTTTGCGGCGGCCCGATCCGAATGACATTCTAGGGCCGTGACCTCGATCGCATCGGCCAACGGCATCGACATCGCGTACGAGAGCTTCGGCTCTCCCGGCGGGCGCCCGCTCCTTCTGATCATGGGGCTGGGCGCCCAGCTCATCCACTGGGACGACCGGCTCTGCGCACAGCTCGCGGAGCAGGGGCACCACGTCGTCAGGTTCGACAACCGCGACGCGGGCCTGTCGACCCATCTCCACGACGCGGGCGCCCCCACTCCCGGCGGGCCCGCGCCCTACCTCCTGAAGGACATGGCCGAGGACACGGCCGGGCTGATGGACGCGCTCGGCTGGCAGGCCGCGCACGTGATGGGCGCCTCGATGGGCGGCATGATCGCCCAGACGCTCGCCATCCAGCACCCCGATCGCGTGCTCACCCTCACCTCGATCATGTCCACCCCCGACCTCGGCGTGGCGCCGCCGACCGAGGCCGCCCGCGAGGCCCTCTTCGCCAAGCCGGTGAGCACCCGGGAGGAAGCCGTCAAGCAGGCGGTGGTGACCTCGTCGGTGATCGGCTCCCCGGGCTACGAGCTCGACCGCGAGCACATCGAGCGGCTGGCAGGGCAGGCGTACGACCGCTGCCACGACCCGGCGGGCGTGGCCCGGCAGCTCGCCGCCATCATGGCCTCGCCCGACCGGACCGAGGCGCTCACCCGGCTCAACGTCCCCGCGCTGGTCGTGCACGGCGCCGACGACCCGCTCATCCCGCTCTCCGGCGGCCAGGCCACCGCGGCGGCGATCCCGGGCGCGGAGCTCAAGGTCTTCCCCGGCATGGGGCACGACCTCCCCGCCCCCGTCTGGCCCGACCTCGTCGAGGCCGTCTCCAAGCTCACCGCCGGCCAGTGACGGCACGTTCCCGCGGGCCAGCCAGAAGGCCCGCGGGAACGTACGGGTGGAAGGGGCGCACCTCGCGAGCTGCCGGGAGGCTCGCTGCCTCACGAGGTGCGCCCCGGCGACGGCACGCGCCCGCCGCGCCCGGGCGCGCGCCGCCGGGTCTTCGGGGCGGAGGGTCAGACCTCCAGCCGCTCCTCGATGCCTTTCAGGTGGTGCCTGGCCAGGGCCAGGTTGGCCCGGCCGCGGTCCAGCGCCAGGTAGAGGAACAGGCCCTTGCCGCCGCGGCCGGATATCGGCCGGATGAGGTGGTACTGGCTGCCGAGCGTGATGAGGACGTCCTCGATGGCGTCGTTGAGCCCCAGCGAGTCCATCGTGCGGAGCTTCGCCTTGACGACCTCGGTGTTGCCCGCCGCGGCGACCTGGAGGTCCAGGTCCTTGGAGCCGCCGAGGGAGCCCAGCGCCATGCCGCTGCCGTGGTCCACGATGGCGGCGCCGATGGACCCGTCGATCGCCATCATCTCCTTGAGAGAGATGTCCATGCTGGCCATGTTCTTCCTCCGTTCGAAAACGATCACTTGTTGCCTGCTGCCACCGCCGCCACCGCGGCGGCGGTCTTGCGCCCCTCCAGCCGGAGCAGCCCGAGGTTGGCGCCGGGCTCAGCCAGGACTGTGAGGACGACGGTGGGCCCGGCGGCGTAGAACGCGGCGTATCCCGCGCTGCCGGAGACGAGCGTCTCCTCCAGATCACCCCGCCCAGCCAAGATCATCATGCGCCGGCTCATCGCCAGCAGCGCCGCCGCCAGCGCGGACACGTGCTCGCTGGTGTCCTCCGCGAGGTCGCACGCGATCGTCAGCCCGTCGATCGTGGAGGCGACGCTCCCCTTGATGTCGGGGGTCCGTTCGCGCAGGAGAACCATCTCCTTGAACACTTCGTGACGCAGTTCCACCGATGGCCTCCTCCTACGTGAGGGGAACCTCACGACAGCTCCTCCAGCGCCTTCCTGAGCCGCAGCAGCAGCTCGATGTCCGTGGGGTCCCCGTTGACGGCCGGGCCGAGCGGGCCGCCGCCGGCGGGGGCGGCCGTCCTGGGCCGGCTGAGGTCCAGGCGCTTGACCCGCTGGGGCAGGGGCGCCGCCTCCTCGGTGACGATCAGCCCCGCCGCCGCCAGCCGGCGCACCGCCAGCAGGACCGCGTACCCGGACCGGCCCATCCGCTTGGCCAGCTCCAGGGGAGTGGCCTCGCCGTCGGCCCGTACCGCCACCTCCCACTGCACGTCGGTGAGGGTCACGCTCTGCCCGGCCAGCCGCGGCGCGAGACGTACCGGAGCGGTGTCCGCGTCGGCCCGCGGCCACGTCTCGGCGAGCCGCGCGCGGCGGCGCGCGCACTCGCGCACCAGGCCGGGCACGTCGAAGTACCACCGCCCGCCGAGCCAGTGCCCCTCGCCGGGCCGGAACTTGGGCCGGGTGCCGGTCGCCGGCAGCAGGAAGAACGCCGCGTCCAGCACCGCGCCGAGCACGCAGTACTGCAGCTCGCCGAGCGTGACCCGGCCCTCCTCCAGCAGCCGGTCGGTGCCGCCGTCGCTCTGCATCCTGCGCAGCGCGGACTCCGGCACCCGGCCCGCCGCCGCGAGCAGCCGCTCCGCGCCGGGCACTCGCGCGCAGGTCATGTACGTGATGCGCCCGTCGTCGAGATAGACGGTTCCGGTACGGCCGATCCTGAGCGCACCGGTGGCCCGTTCCTTGGCGAGCCCGGACAGGAGCGTGTCCAGCGAGGGCATCGGTCACGCCAGCAGCTGCTCGGAGATGGCGCGCAGCCGGTGACGGGC
The DNA here is from genome assembly GCF_040675175.1 of Nonomuraea sp. NPDC049649. Taxonomy (NCBI): domain Bacteria; kingdom Bacillati; phylum Actinomycetota; class Actinomycetes; order Streptosporangiales; family Streptosporangiaceae; genus Nonomuraea; species Nonomuraea sp. NPDC049649. The sequence goes on along the minus strand of NZ_JBFAOH010000001.1, from coordinate 312,189 downwards.
CAGCGCGATGTTCGACCGTTCCGCGTCGAGGCGGACGTAGATCACCAGCGGCCCCTCGAACAGCGTGTCCATCACCCTGATCAGGTGGTGTCCCTGATCGGTGCTGATGAGCAGGTCGCCGATCCGGACGGTGTCGCCGGGGCAGGTGCGGGCCAGCCCGTCCATGCTGGCCCGCAGCATCTCGGTCAGCGCGGCGGCGGCCTTGTCGGCGTCCACGCCGTTCGGCTGCCCGCTGAAGGACACCGCCATTCCGCTCGTATGGTCCACCAGCATCGCGTCAAGCGCTCCCGGTATGGCCATGACTTCGGTCAGGCAGCTGTCGAGTGCGAGCACGGTGACCTCCCTCGCCGTCATGAGGACGTCGCACAGCTTAGGAGAATCGGAAGAGGCGGAAATGGACCGTGATAACGGGAGCCGTACCGAGATGAAGTTGTTTATGACTGAGGCGGAGAAAAACCCTCCGGGGAGGGAGATCTCCGCCGTTTTCGAGAAATGTCGGAGGCGTTATGGAGTTTTATTCACGTTTTCGTCGTCAGGCAGCAGCGCTTTCTCGTCGGGTTTGAAAACCAGCACGTTCTCCACGTACGACTGCACGGCCGCGCTCAGCCCCACATCGGCCCCGGCGGCCTCCGACAGGTACCACCGGTGATCGAGGATCTCGTGGAACAGCTGCGGCGCCTCCAGCTTGCCGCGCAGGTGCGCCGGGATGGCCGCGATCGTCGGCTGGAACACCTCGGCCAGCCAGCGGTGCGCCACGATCGCCTCGTCCTCATGCCGCAGCCCCTGGGCCACCCGGAACCCGTCGAGGTCGTTCAGCAGCCGCCGGGCCTGGTTCTCCTCGGCGTCCAGGCCGGTCAGCCGGAGCAGGCGGCGCTGGTGGTGGCCGGAGTCCACGACCTTGGGCCGGACGATCAGCCGGCCGGTGCCGACCTTGCGCCGCACCATCATCTCGGCCACGTCGAAGCCGAGCAGGTTCAGCCGCCGGATCCGCTGCTCCACCCGGTGCCAGTCGACCTCCTCGATGATCTCGTCCTGGGTCAGCTCCGCCCAGAGCCGGTGGTAGCGGTTGACGATGTCCTCGGCGGTCTCCATCGGGTCGACCGACGGGTGCAGCAGGCCGCCCGCCTCCAGGTCCAGCATCTCGCCGAAGATGTTGAGGTGCGCGGTGTCGATGTCGGCCAGCCGCTGCCCGTCGCTGAGCATCGGGTGCATCTCGCCCGTCTCGGCGTCGACCAGGTAGGCGGCGAACGCCCCGGCGTCGCGCCGGAACAGCGTGTTCGACAGCGAGCAGTCGCCCCAGTAGAACCCGGCCAGGTGGAGCCGCACCAGCAGCACGACCAGTGCGTCCAGCAGCCGGGTGAGCGTTTCGGGCCGCAGCGTGCCGGACATCACGGCCCGGTACGGCAGCGAGAACTGCAGATGACGGGTGATCAGCGCCGCGTCCAGGCCCTCGTCGCGGCCGGTGACGTAGGCGACGGGCTCCACGGCGGGGGCGTCCAGCCGGGCCAAGTCCCACAGCAGCTGGTATTCGCGCCTGGCGTACCGCTCGCTGATCTCCTTGATCGCGTAGACCTTGCCGCCCAGCCGGGCGAAGCGGACGACGTGCCGCGAGATGCCGCGGGGCAGGTCGACGAGGTGATGCTCTGGCCACTCGGCGAGCGGCTGGTCCCAGGGGAGGCGGATGAGGTCGGGATCGCCTAACGTGCCGGTGATCTGAAGGGGCATTCGACCAGGATAGGGTGCGTCGGTGGACGAGTTTCTCAAGTGGTACTTTTCCCGGCGACCGGTCCTGGCGAGCACCCTGGGCGCCGACGGCTACGACCACACCCTCGGCGACTTCTCCGCCGCCGCGTTCACCGAGCGCGAGCGGGAGGAGGCCGCCTGGCTGGCCCGGCTGGAATCCTCCGCCTCCGGCGACCCGATCGACCGCGAGCTCGTGCTCTCCCAGCTCCGCGGCGCGGTCGCGCTGGCCGAGTGGCCCGACTGGCGGCGCGACCCGGCCGTCTACCTCTCAGCGGTCTTCGCCGCCCTGTTCACCCCGTTCCAGCACCGGCTCAAGCCCGAGCCCGAACTGGTCGACGCCGCGATCTCCCGGCTGGCCGAGGTGCCCGGCGTGCTGGCCGCCTGCCAGGCCAACCTCGACCCCGAACTCGCCGCGCCGCTGCTCGTCGAACGCGGCCTCGGGCAGGCGCGCACCGGCCGCGGCTTCCTCACCCAGACCATCCCCGGCATGGTCGGCGACCCCGATCTGCGCGCCCGCCTCGCCGAGGCCGCCGAACCGGCCGCCGCCGCCTTCGACGAGCTGGTCACGTTCCTGTCGGAGTTCCGCTGCGGCGGCACCTGGCGGATGGGCGAGCGGCTCTACTCGCGCCTGCTGCGCGAGCGCGAACTCCTCGGGTACGGCGCCGGCGAGCTGCACGAGAAGGGCCGCGCCGCCTGGGACGACCTGGACGGGCGGATGCGCGAGGTCGCCGTACGGGTGAACGGCTCGCCCGACTGGCGGGCCGCGATGGAGACCCTCATGGACGACCACCCGGACACGCTGGAGCAGATGCGGGACGAGTACGACGCCGAGACCCGCCGGGCCCGCGCCTTCGTCCTCGAACGGGACCTGGTGACGTTCCCCGAGGGCGAGGAGTGCCTGGTGCTGCCGTCGGCCGTCTACACCCGGCCGATCGTCGCCGTCGCCCACTACCTGGCGCCGCCGCCGCTCAGCAGCTCGCGCACCGGCGTCTTCTTCGTCCCCTACACGCCCGACCACTTCACGCCCGAGCAGGTGCGGCAGCGGCTGCGCACCAACAGCCGCGCCCAGATGCCGTCCATCGCGGTCCACGAGGCCTACCCCGGGCACCACTGGCACCTGGCCACCCTCGCCGAGCACCCGAGCCGGGTCCGCAAGGTCTTCCGCACCCCGTACTTCACCGAAGGCTGGGGCCTGTACGTGGAGAAGCTCCTGCACGAACAGGGCTACTTCGACACGCCCGCCACCGAGCTGGCCCACCTGGACTTCCGGATCTTCCGGGCCGCCCGCATCGTCGTCGACACCGCGCTGCACTGCGGCGACATGACGATCGAGGAGGCCGAGACGTTCATGGCCACCAAGGCGTCGCTGTCGCCCGGCACCGCCCAGGGCGAAGTCAGCCGCTACTGCGCCTGGCCCACCCAGGCGCCCTCGTACCTCACCGGCGCCATCGAGATCGAACGGATCCGCGCCTCGTACGAGGGCTCGCTCAAGTCCTTCCACGACCGGATCGCCGGCTCCGGCGGCCTGCCCCTCGGCCTCGCCGAAGCCGCGCTCAACGGCGGGGGAACTCCGGCGGGTTGACCGCCCGCTCCACCACGGCGGCCAGCTGCTCCTCGGTCAGCACGGTGGGCGTGCCCACGCTCAGCCCGCGCACGTACACCTCGCACAGCCACTCCAGCAGCCGGGTGGCCTCGAACGCCTCCTCCAGCGTGGCGCCGACGGTCACCCCGCCGTGGTTGGCCATCAGCGCCGCCCGCTTGCCCTCCAGCGCGGCCCGCACGTTCGCGGCCAGCTCGTCGGTGCCGTACGTGGCGTACTCGGCGACCTTGACCACCCCGCCCAGCAGCAGCGCGTTGTAGTGCACCGGCGGCAGCTCGGTCATCGTCGTCGCCACCACCGTGCTGAACACCGAATGCGTGTGCACCACCGCCTGCGCCCCGGTGGCGCGGTAGATCGCCAGATGCATCGGCGTCTCCGACGACGGCAGCAGATCGCCCTCCAGCAGATACCCGTCCAGATCCACCACGGGACACTGCTCAGGAGTCAACCGATCGAGCGCCACCCCCGACGGGGTCACCACCACCCGCTCGCCGTCGCGCACGCTCAGATTCCCCGACGTCCCGATCACCAGGCCCAGCTCGACGGCCCGCCGACCATACGCGCACAGCTGCTCGCGGAGACTCATGGCGGCAATGTAGTCGGTCGTCCGAAATGCAGCAACGCACGTGAACCCCTCGCACCGTCACGGAGGGATCTTCACCAGCCGCGCAGCGCACCGCTCAGGCGGGGGGTAGTGACACCTTCCCGCCGTACGATCGAGCCCCCTCTCACGGCGGGCACCTTCGATAAGGAGAGGGTCTTCACCGGCCAGGAAGAGCGGCCGCGCACCCGAGGTCACGGTGGTCATCAAGGGGGAGCGCGGGTGCGGCGTCCGCGGGATCGTGACATCCGGTGGGTAGGTGCGTCGGCCTCGGCAAGGCGGCGGTGCGCCTCGTGCGCGGCGAAGGTTCCGGCAAGGCGGGCGTGGCGATGACTCCGCAGCTCAGCTTCCACGGCGGGCTGGCCGATCTGCTCGCCGCCGTCGTGGGAGTCGGCCACCGACCCTCGCGCTCCCGCCGTACAGTCCGGCTGGCACGTCCGAAGAGGAGAGGGTCTTCAGCACGGGCGGGCGCGCACCGAGGTCACGGTGTCCGTCCAGGCCCGCGGGGCGGGCCCTCCCTCGCGACAGCTGGTGGGTGGGCGCGTCAGTCTCAGTGCGTCCGGGGGGTTCCGGTGAGGAGGCGGGCTGAGCGCGGGGGGAGGTCTCCGGCGGTGAGCAGGGTCGTCAGCGGAGGTTGTCGAGGTGTTGGAGGAGGATGCGTTCCAGGTCGACGCGGCGGAGGCGGTCCGGGTAGAGGAGGAGGTGGAGGCTGAGGCCGTCGACGAGGGCGAGCAGGTGTTCGGTGACGTCGTCGAGGTTCTGGTCGGTGGAGAGCTCGCCGGCCGTCTTGGCCTGGGCGAGGAGGTCGCGGACGGCGGCGCGGAGTTCGGCCGCCTCGGAGCGCTGGACGTCGGCGAGGCGTTCGGAGGCGAGGCTGCGGCTCCAGAAGCTCACTTCCAGGCGGGTCTCCTGGGTGCGTTCGGCGTCGAGGGGCAGGTTGTCGAGGAGCAGTTCGCGGAGCGCCGCGAGGCCGGTGACGCCTTCGACCTTGCGGGCCAGCCGTTCGCGGATGCGCTGGTGGGACTGGCGCAGCGCCGACAGCAGGATGTCGTCCTTGTCGGTGAAGTAGTGGGCCAGGACGCCGTTGGAGTAGCCGGCCTCCTTGGCGATGGCGCGGGTGGTGGCGGCGTCGAGGCCGTCTCTGGCGATGACCCGGCGGGCCGCTGACAGCACCTCGGCCCTGCGCTCGTCGTGGTCCACGATCTTCGGCATCCGGCACCTCCTCTTCCCGCTCCAGCATATTGACTTTTTAGTCGGACGTCTGTCTATTTAAACCATGACCGTCGTCACAGTCGGCGTCCACATCGTCGACATCCTCGCCAGGCCCGTCTCCGGCATCCCCGACGGGCAGGACACCGTGCTCGTCGACGAGATCCGGCTCACCGCCGCGGGCTCCGCCGCCGGCACCGCCGTCGACCTGGTCAAGCTGGGCAACGAGGTCGTCACGATGGGCGTCGCCGGCGACGACGAGCTCGGCGACTTCCTGGCCGCGGTGCTCGCCAAGCGCGGGGTGGACGTCTCCCGGCTGGTCCGCAGGCCGGGGGAGCGCACGGCCGCCTCGATCCTGCCGATCCGGCCCGACGGCGGGCGGCCCAGCTTCCACGTCCCCGGCGCGAACCTCGGCGTCACGCTCGCCGACCTGGACACCGCGCTGCTGCGGCGGGCGCGGGCGATCCACCTGGGCGGCATGGACGTGACCTTCGCGCTCGCCGACCCCGCGTTCTTCGCGCTGCTCGACGAGGTCAGGGCCGCCGGCACGCTGGTCACGATGGACCTGCTGTCGGAGATGCCCGACCTGCTCGGCCCGGCCCGGGCCTTCCTGCCGCACGTCGACTACGTGCTGCCGAACGACAGCCAGGCCCGGCTGATGGCGGGCGCCGAGGACGTACGGGAGGCGGCCGAGACGCTGCTGGCCGACGGGCCGCGCGGCGTGCTGGTCACCCTCGGCGAGGAAGGGAGCCTCGTGGTGACCGCCTCCGGCGCCGAACAGGTGCCCGCGATCAAGACCGAGGTGGCCGACACCACCGGCTGCGGCGACGCGTACTGCGCCGGGTTCCTCACCGGGCTGCTGCACGGGCAGGACGTGCCGGCCGCCGCCCGCTGGGGCACCGCCGCCGCCTCCCTCGTCGCCACGGGGCTCGGCTCGGACGCCGGGCTGACCGACCTCGACGCCGTACGCGCCCTCCTCGGCTGAGGCGCGCCCCTCCGACCACCCACAGGAGCCCCCCATGTCAGACGCCGAACTCCGCGCCCGGGCCGCCAAGGTCGTCCCCGGCGGCATGTACGGACACCTCAACGCGGCCATCTTCGCCCCCGGATACCCCCAGTTCTTCGAACGTGCCGAAGGATGCCGGCAATGGGACGCCGACGGTCGCTCGTACATCGACTTCATGTGCAGCTGGGGGCCGGTCGTGCTGGGCCACCGCCACCCGCGGGTCGAGGAGGCGGCGGCGCGGCAGGCCGCGCTCGGCGACTGCCTCAACGGCCCCGGCCCGATCATGGTGGAGCTGGCCGAGCTGCTGGTCGACACCATCCCCAGCGCCGACTGGGCGATGTTCTCCAAGAACGGCACCGACGCCACCACCCAGGCGCTCATGGTCGCCCGCGCCGCCACCGGCCGCACCAAGGTGCTCCGCGCGCACGGCGCCTACCACGGCGCCGACCCGTGGTGCACGCCCTCGACCGCCGGGACCACCCCGAACGAGCGGGCCGACCTGATCGAGTTCGACTACAACTCGCTGGAGTCGCTGGAGGCCGCCGCGGCGAGCGCCGGCGACGACGTGGCGGCGATCATCGTGACGCCGTTCAAGCACGACTCGTTCGAGGACCAGGAACTGGTCGAGCCCGCCTTCGCGCGGGGGGCGCGGGCGCTGGCCGACCGGCTCGGCGCCGCGCTGGTGATCGACGACGTGCGCGCCGGGTTCCGGATCGACCTGCGCGGGTCCTGGGAGCAGTACGGGGTCCGCCCGGACTTGACGGCCTGGTCCAAGGCCATGGCCAACGGTTACCCGATCGCCGCGCTCACCGGCGTCGACGCGCTGCGCGGCGCGGCCCAGACGCTCTACACGACCGGCTCGTTCTGGTTCTCCGCGGTGGCGATGGCGGCGGCCAAGGCGACCATCGAGACGCTGCGCGACACCGAAGGCATCGCGGCCATGGAGCGCGCCGGCACCCAGCTGCGGGAGGGCCTGTACGCGCAGGCCAAGGCGCACGGCTTCACCGTCAACCAGACCGGCCCGGTCACCATCCCCTGGCTCAGCTTCGACGGCGACGCCGACCTGTCGGTGGCGATGTCCTGGAGCGAGGCCTGCCTCAGGCACGGCGTGTACCTGCACCCGTGGCACAACTGGTTCATGTCCGCGGCCCACACCGAGGAGGACGTCGCCCGCGCCCTGGAAGGCACCGACCAGGCCTTCGCCGAGACCCGATCCCGCTTCGGTTGAGCTTCGGATCTCTACAGTAGGGACATGGACGTCGAGCAGAAGCTGCGTGAGCTGCCGGAGTGGCGGCGCGAGGGCGACGAGATCCGGCGGACGATCACCGCCCCCGACTTCCCGAGCGCCATCCGGATCGTCGACGAGATCGCGGTCGAGGCCGAGAGGCTCAACCACCATCCCGACATCGACATCCGGTGGCGCACCCTCCACCTGGCGCTGACCACCCACGACCAGGGCGGCCTCACCGAGCTGGACTTCACGCTCGCGGCGCGGATCGACACGATCGCCGCCAAATACGTTACGTAGCGGGCCGGTTACTGATAAGAGTGGGGGCATGCCCAGACGCCTGCCCGCGCTCCTGATCGCCCTGCTCGCCACCGGCTGCGGCGCCAGCCCGCCGCAGCTCGCCCACCCGGCCGACGGCCCGGTGTCGGCCACGACGCTGAGCGGCAGCGGCGTGTTCACCGACGACGACACCTCGGCGATCGCTTACGACAGGAAGCTCGCGCCCAAAGGCGCCCAGGCGAGCCTGACCGCCGAGTCCTCCGGCGGCCAGACGATCACCTCGCTGGTGGTCGAGGGCTTCCTGCCGCGCCGCACCTACGGCGCCCACCTGCACACGAACCCGTGCGGCAAGTCGGGCGCCGACGCGGGCCCGCACTACCGGCACCGGAAGGACGGCCCGGCCAGCCCCGACAACGAGATCTGGCTCGACTTCGAGACCAACGCCTCCGGCGAGGGCCGGGCCACCGCCCGCCACCCGTGGGGCTTCGACCCCGCCTCGCCGCCCCGATCCCTGATCGTGCACGCCAAGCCGACCACGAAGACCGGTGCCCACGCGGGCGACGCCGGCGACCGGATCGCCTGCCTGACGATCAGCTAGCCGCCAGCGCGAAACCGCCCCGCGCCAGCGCCAGGAACTCCTGGCCCATCTTTCCCTCGTCGAACGGCGACTCCGGGCCGACGCCCATCAGGGTCACGACGTACGTCCGGCCGCCGGTGGTGCGCGCCCGGAAGCTCAGGTCGTACACGCCCGGCTCGGAGCCGCCCTTGAACCACACCTGCCGCCACCGGTCGCGCGGCAGCCCGAGCCCGGCGTCGTTAGCGGACATCACCTCGCCGACCCGCCCGTCGTCCAGCCGGGCCAGCTCGGCGTAGGCGCGGCAGACATCGGCGGGGGAGGCGAACCACTCGATGGTGTCGATCTCGCGCGGCTCCGGCCAGGGCCTGATGTCCGAGAGCGGCACCCCGGCCACGGTCCCCGCCAGGTAGGCGCGCTTGTCCCGGGTGTTCTTCGACAGGTACCGCCCGGCCAGCTCGGGGTAGCGGGCGCCCTTGAGGACGAACAGCTCCCTGGTGGTCAGCAGCGGCGTGTTGCGGCGGTCGTTCCCCTTGGTCCAGGAACGTACGGTGCGCTCGACCGCCTCGCGTCCAGCCTTGCGGATCAGCAGGTCGGTGGCGGTGTTGTCGCTGATCGAGATCATCAGCTCGGCGGCCTCCAGCACGGTCACCCGGCTGCCGTCGGGGCGGTCCTGGAGCCGCCCGGTCGGCAGGCTCTTGACGTCCGGCGTGATCGTCAGCTCGGTGTCCCAGCCGTACGCGCCCTTCCTGATCTGCTCGGCGACGGTGCCCAGCACGTACAGCTTGACCATCGAAGCGAGCGGGCGGCGCACATTCGCCGCCACGCCGCGCACGGTGCGGCAGGTGCGGCCCTTGACCTCCGCCGCGACGAACCCGGCCTGCGGCGCGGCCGCGCGCAGCCGTCGCTCCAGTTCCTTCCAGCTCGCCGGGGCGGGCCGCGGGGCGGGCGGTTCGGAGAGCCGCAGCCCGCTGATCAGCCCCGCGCCGTCGACGGACAGTTCCATCCGGGATCGGCCAGCTCACCGTCTGGGTCCTCGGCTACGTGGTCCTCGGCGGGCTGGTGCTGCGCTGGCGGCGCAGCCGGCCGCCGGAGCGGGCCCAGTACGGCTGGATGGTGGCCGGGACCGCCGTCAGCCAGGCGGGGGTCCTGCTGATGTCCGCCGTCCTGCTGGGCGGTTCAGGTCAGCAGTGGGTGGGCTTGGTGGGGGTGCTGGCCATGCTGGTGGCGCTGCCCGGCGCGATCGTGGTGGCGGTCGTCCGGCACCGCCTGCTCGACATCAGGATCGGCCTGCGCGGCTCGCGGCTGCTGCTGGTGTTCGACGTACGGCCGACCGTGGGGGAGGTGCTGTCCAGCCTCGCCCCCGAGCTGGAGGGCAGCGCCGAGCCGGGGGAGCAGCTCGGCGCGCTGGCCGCCGCTGTCCGCACCGGGCTGGACACCCGCTGGGCCGCCGTCACGTCCGCCGACGGCCGGCGGGTGGTGTCCGGTGAGGAGGACGGCCCGGCGGCGCTCACGGTGCCCGTGCCCGGGGGCCGGGGAGCCATCGAGTGCGGCCCCCGGACGTCCGGCCGCCTGTCGGGCGAGGACCGGCGCTTCCTGGAGGCGCTGGCCGTGCCCGCCGGGCTGGCCCTGCAGAGCGCCGCGCTGGCCACCCGCCTGGTCAACGCGCAGGAGGCCGAGCGGCGGCGCATCGAGCGCAACATCCACGACGGCGTGCAGCAGCAGCTCGTCGCCCTCATCGCGGGCATCGAGCTGGCCCGCGCCACCGGGGGCGGCGCCGAGACGCTCGGGCACCTGCGCGAGCAGGCCCGCCAGACCCTCGCCGACCTGCGCGACCTGGCGGCGGGCATCCATCCGGCCGTGCTCAGCCAGGGCGGCCTGGTGGAGGCCGTCGAGGCGCGCTGCTCCGGGCTGCCGGTGCCCGTCCAGGTGTTCGCCGTCCCGGAGCTGCGGGCCGAGCGGTTCCCGGACGGGGCCGAGGGTGCGATGTACTTCACGGTGAGCGAGGCCGTGGCCAACGCGCTCAAGCACGCGGGGGCGGCCAGGATCGAGGTGCGGCTGTCCAGCGGCGACGGGCGGTTGCGGGCCGCGGTCTCCGACGACGGCAAGGGGTTCGAGGTGCGGCCCGGCGTGCTCGCCACGCTGGCCGACCGCCTCGGCGCGCTGGGCGGCGGGCTGCGGATCGGGAGCGAGCGCGGAAAGGGGACGCGGGTGGACGCCTGGGTGCCGGTCGATGGGTGAGGCGATCAGGGCGGTGCTGGCCGACGACCACTACCTGGTGCGCGAGGGCGCCCGGCAGCTGCTGGAGACGTCCGGCGAGGTCACCGTCGTCAGCGCGGTCGGCGACGCGGACGAACTGCTCGACGCCGTGCGCAGGCTCCGGCCCGACGTGGTGGTCACCGACATCAGAATGCCCGGCGGGGCCTGGCGGCAGGGCTTCGAGGGCATCGACGCCGCGCACGCGGTCCGCGCCGGGCACCCGGGCGTCGGGGTCGTGGTGCTGTCGCAGTACGGTGACGCGCTGTTCGCGCTGGAGCTGTTCAAGCACGGCACCGAGGGCTTCGCCTACCTGCTGAAGGACCGGGTCGGCGATCTCGACGAGCTGCTCGGCGCGATCAGGGCGGTCGCCTCCGGCGGCTCGGTCATCGACCCCAAGGTCGTCGAGGGCCTGATGGCCCGGCACCACGTGCGGGGCGGGCCGGAGTCGCTCACCCCGCGCGAGCGCGACGTGCTGCGCGAGATGGCCCGCGGCCGGTCCAACGGCGCCATCGCCCGGGCCCTGCACCTGTCGGTGTCGTCGGTGGAGAAGAACGTCAACTCCATCTTCGCCAAGCTCGGCCTGGAGAACAGCGGCGACGTGCACCGCAGGGTGGCCGCGGTGCTCGCCTACCTCAAGCCCTAGTCGAAGAGCGCCGCGGGCGGCACCGGGGCCAGCACCGGGTCGCCGTCCTTGATCGGGGCGGCCCCGGCGATGAAGTTCTCCAGTTCCTTCCCGGACACGCATCTGGCCTGGGTGAGGCCGCCCGCGGCGCGGCGGGTGAGCAGGCGGAGCGGCAGCTCTTCGCGCGAGGCGGCGACGATCAGGTTGCCGAAGCGGCGGCCGCGCATCACCCCCGGCTCGGCCATCAGGGCGACGTGCCGGAAGGCGCCGGTGATCCCCGCGAGCAGGCGCCGGGCGAAGGCCAGGCCCTGGCCGTCGGCGAGGTTGACCAGCAGCGTGCCGGAGGGGCGCAGGATGCGGGTGATGTCGCCCAGATACTCCTGTGTGGCCAGCTCCACCGGCATGCTGGCGCCCACGAACGCGTCCAGCACCACCAGGTCGGCCGAGTCGTCCCAGACCTTGGCCGTGCCCTCCCGGCCGCCCGCGATGATCATTTTCAGCTTGGGCACCGAGCGCAGGGCGAGCTGCTCGCGGACCAGGTTCACCAGGAGGCCGTCGGGCTCGATCACGATGTGGCGGGAACCGGGGCGGGTGGCCGCGACGTAGCGGGGGATCGTGCAGGCGCCGCCGCCGACGTGCACGCAGGTGAGCGGACCCTCGTCGATCAGGTCGATGACGTCCGCCATGAGTCGGACGTACTCGAATTCCAGAAATGTCGGGTCTTGCAGGTCCACATAGGACTGCGGTACGCCATCCTTGAGCAGCATCCAGCCGTCCTGCCTGTCCAGATCCCGCAGCAGCTCCACCTCGCCGAAGGTCACCTGGTAATGGCCGGGCGTCGGTTCCCTCTGACCACGTGCCACGATTCATCTCCTCCTGGGAGAAACCGTATGCGACGCAGAAGGTTGTTCGTGCTCTTAGGGGCGGTCCTGGCGGTCGCCGCCGCGGTCGCGTTCGCGGTGTCGGCCGCGGGCGGCGTGGTGGGCAGCGCCGCCGAGACCGCGACCGCGTACTTCCGCTCCTGGGAGGACGGCGACGTGGCCGCCATGTCCCGCCTGGTCGACCGGCCGCCGGAAGACTTCCGCGCCTGGCACGAGGCGATGGGCGGGGCGCTCGGCGTCGAGCGGCTGCGGCTGGAGCCGGGGAAGGTCAGGAGCACCGGCGAGGAGACGGCCGAGGTGCCGTTCCACGGGGTCAGGGAGCTGGAGGAGCTGGGGGAGTGGCCGTTCGACGCCACGCTCCGGCTGGTGGTGCGCGACCGGCGCTGGAAGGTGGACTGGCGGCCTGACACCCTGCACCCGCTGCTGACGGACGGCCGCACGTTCCACGTGGTCGAGGTGTTCCGGCCCCCGGCCGAGCTGGTGACGAGCGAGGGCGCCAAGATCCCGCAGAACAACTACGCCGAGGCCTACCTGCAGCCGCTGCGGGACTTACAGGAGGAGCCGGAGCCGGGGTACGCGCTGGTCCTCAGGACGCCGGGCGAGCCGGAGAAGGAGCTGCTGAGCGCCGTGCCCGACGGCGACGTGCAGCGGACCACGCTGTCGCGCCCGGTGCAGGCCGCCGCCGCGCGGGCGCTCGACGGGAGGGCGGACACCGCCATCGTGGCGATCCGGCCCAGCACCGGCGAGATCCTGGCCGTGGCCGACCGGCTGAAGGACAACTACAGCGCCTTCAAGGACACCTTCCCGCCCGGCTCCACCTTCAAGGTCGTCACGGCGGCGGCCCTGTTGAGGGCCGGGCTGGACCCGGCCGCCCAGGTCGCCTGTCCCGGCACGTACACGATCCCCTTCCACCGCGCCTTCCGGAACGACGGCGAGGTGGCGCGCGGGACCCTCTCCTTCCTCGACGCGTTCGCGTACTCCTGCAACACCACCTTCGTCAAGGAGTCGATCGACCGGCTGGCCGTGCCCGACCTGCCGGAGACGGCGGCGCGGTGGGGGTTCGGGCGCGCGCTGCCGACCGGTGTGGGCGGGTTCTGCGGCACGGTCGAGCAGACCGACGACCCCGACCTGCGCGGCGCGAACGCCATCGGGCAGGGCTCGGTCGTGGCCAGCCCGCTCTGCATGGCCACGGTGGCCGCCGCGGTGCAGAGCGGCACCTGGCGGGTGCCCCGGCTGGTGCCGGCGGAGGCGGCGGCCGACATCGACGGCGCCGGGTCCGGGCCGGTGGAGCTGGACCAGGGCGTCGTCGCGGGGCTGCGGCAGATGATGCGGGCGGTCGTGGACCACGGGACGGCCGCGGGGGCGGGGCTGCCCGCGGACCTGTCCGGCAAGACCGGAACGGCCGAGGTGCCGGGCGGGGCGCCGCATGCGTGGTTCATCGGCTACCGCGGTGACCTGGCCTTCTCGGTCTTCGTCAAGCACGGCGGGGCGGGCAGCACGGGGGCTCTGCCGATCGCCCGGCGCTTCCTCAACGGGCTCTAACCTACGGTACCGTAGGTTTCATGACGACGATCACCGTTAAGCCCAGATTGCGGGGGTGGTTGCACGCGGGAGCGTTGCCCGTGACGCTGATCGCGGGGATCCTGCTGGTGGCGCTCGGCCCGACCCTCCAGGCCCGGCTCGCCTCGGCGATCTACGCGATCACCTCGGGGCTGCTCTTCGGCATCTCGGCCACCTACCATCGCGGCACGCTCGGCCCCCGGCTGGCCGACTGGCTGCGCCGGTTCGATCATGCCAACATCTATCTGATCATCGCGGGCACCTACACGCCGTTCGCGCTGCTCGCGCTCGACGGCGTCGCGCGGGCCGCCGTGCTCGGCGTCACCTGGGGCGGCGCGCTGGCGGGCGTGCTGTTCAGGGTGCTCTGGATGGGCGCGCCGCGCTGGCTCTACACGCTGCTCTACCTCGCGCTCGGCTGGACGGCGATCTTCGTGATGCCGCAGCTCCTGCACGGCGCCGGGGTGGCCGCGGTGGTGCTGGTCGCCGTCGGCGGCGTCTTCTACAGCGCCGGGGCCGTCGTGTACGGGCTGCGCAGGCCGGATCCGTCGCCCCGCTGGTTCGGCTATCACGAGGTGTTCCACGCCTTCACCCTGGCCGCCTACCTGGTGCAGTACATCGCGGTCTCGATCGTGGTCTACTCCCAATGATCACCATTTCTTGACCGTGCCGAGGGGTGCCCCGGCGAGCCGCGCGGACATCAGGGAGGAATGGAGCATCTCGCACGCACCTGGTGGCTGCCGCTCGTCCGGGGCATCGTGGCCATCCTCTTCGGCATCCTGGCGCTGATCTGGCCGGCCATCACCCTGCTGGTCCTGGTGACGTTCTTCGGCGCGTGGGTGCTCGTGGACGGCATCTTCTCGATCTTCTCCGCGTTCCGGCACGGGGCGCGCTCGCGGGTCTGGGCCGTGGTGGTCGGCGTCATCGGGATCCTGGCCGGCTTCGCCGCGCTCACCTGGCCGGGGATCACCTCGCTGGCGCTGCTGTACGTCGTCGCCTTCTGGGCGATCCTCACCGGCCTCGCGGAGATCGTGGACGGGATCCAGCTCCGCAAGGTCATCGAGAACGAGTGGACGCTCATCCTGGGCGGCGCCCTGTCCGTCGTCTTCGGCGTGCTGCTCCTGATCTGGCCCGCCGCGGGGCTGCTCAGCATCGTCTGGCTGCTGGGGATCTTCGCTGTTCTGTACGGGATCGCGCTGGTCGCTCTGTCGATCAGGTTGAAAAAAGTCACGACATAGCGGCGTCTGTCCGTAAATATTGTGGATACATCGCGGCTATGGTGGGGAATATATGGCGTGTCCGGCTATCGCGGAGGAGACATGGACGTTCACGCCCGCCTTGCCCGCCATCTGCTCGTCGACGGATACCGACTCGTACTCGATCTCGAACGCAGCCAGGGCTCATGGCTGGTCGACGCCCGCGACGGGCGCCGCTACCTCGACTTCTACACGTTCTTCGCCTCCGCCCCGCTGGGCGTGAACCCGCCCTTCGACCCCGAGGTCACGCGGCTGCTCGGCGAGGTCGCCCGTAACAAACCGGCCAACCCCGACATGTACACCGAGCACCTGGCCGACTTCGTCGACACCTTCACCCGGGTGCTCGGCGACCCCGCGCTTCCCCGCCTGTTCTTCGTCGAGGGCGGCGCGCTGGCCGTGGAGAACGCCCTCAAGACCGCGTTCGACTGGAAGAGCCGGCGCAACGAGGAGGCCGGCCGCCCCCGCGAGCTCGGCACCCGGGTCCTCCACCTCACCAAGGCCTTCCACGGCCGCAGCGGCTACACCCTGAGCCTCACCAACACCGACCCCGTCAAGACCGACCGGTTCCCCGTCTTCGACTGGCCGCGCGTCGACGTGCCCGCCATCCACTTCGGCGACGTCGAGGCGGCCGAGGAACGCGCGCTGGCCCAGGCCCGCGCCGCCTTCGAGCGCCACCCGCACGACATCGCCTGCTTCATCGCCGAACCCATCCAGGGCGAGGGCGGCGACAACCACATGCGGCCGGAGTTCCTCCAGGCCATGCAGGCCCTGTGCCACGAGTACGACGCGCTGTTCGTCCTCGACGAGGTGCAGACGGGCGGCGGCACCACCGGCACCCCCTGGGCCTACCAGCAGCTCGGGCTCGCCCCGGACATCGTGGCCTTCGCCAAGAAGGTGCAGGTCGGCGGCATCATGGCCGGGCGGCGGGTGGACGAGGTGCCCGGGAACGTCTTCCAGCAGAGCGGGCGCATCAACTCCACCTGGGGCGGCGGGCTGGTCGACATGGTCCGCAGCCGCGCCATGCTGGAGATCATCGAGCGCGACGGGCTCATTCCGCGGGCCGCCGCGCTCGGCGCGACCATCCTGGAGCGGCTGGCCAAGCTGGAGGCCGAGCATCCCGGGACCGTGTCGGGCGTCCGGGGCCGCGGGCTCATGTGCGCCTTCGACCTGCCGTCGCCCTCGGACCGGGACGCCCTGATCGCCCGCCTGCGGGAGGAGGCCGGCGTGCTGGTGCTGCCCTGCGGGCCCCGGTCGGTCCGGCTGCGCCCGGCGCTCAACATCCCCGAGGCGGACGTCGACCACGGCCTCACGGCTCTCTCCGGCCTCCTGGAGAGCGCCCCCTGAGTGCGGGGGCGCGCGCAGGTCACTCGGTTGAGCGGGAACGCCAGAGGCCGATGGCGCGGACGCGGGAGTCCACGCCCAGCTTGGCGTAGATGCGGTTCACATGGTTCTTGACGGTTTTCTCGCTGAGGAACAGCCGCTGGGCGATCTGGCTGTTGGACTGTCCTGTCGCGATCAGATCCATGACCTCGGCTTCACGCTTGCTCAGAGACGTGAAAGCGCCGTTGAACGCTGCGTCGTCGACTCTCATCCGGCCTCCGGGCGGCAGACGGTCAGATCGCCGAGTCCCCCCGAGCAACCGGCGTTGGCGGTAGACAGCGAGCATAACTCGCATTGACAGGTTTTTGGGGACTTGTCGGAAGAAAACGCCGATGGCCGGCCCCGAAGGACCGGCCATCGCACCTGGGGTGAGTGAAGGGACTTGAACCCTCGACATCCAGGACCACAACCTGGCGCTCTGCCAACTGAGCTACACCCACCATCGCGCCGCCCGATCAGGCGGCACATGAGAATTGTAGCGGTGTTCTGGAGTCGTCACGCCATCCGTTAACCGCTGACGCGTTCCGCGAGGGCGCGCGCCGTCGCGGAGTCCGGGCCGGGATGGCTGACGAACACCGCTGCTCGATAGTAACGCAGCTCGCGGATGCTCTCCAGGATGTCGGCCAGGGCCCGGTGTCCGCCCTGCTTCTCGGGCGCGGCGAAGTAGACCCGCGGATACCACCGCCGGGCCAGCTCCTTGATCGAGGACACGTCGACCATCCGGTAGTGGAGGTACGCGTCGACCCCGGGCATGTCCCTCGCCAGGAACGTGCGGTCGGTGCCGATCGAGTTGCCGCAGAGCGGCGCCTTCTTCGGCTCGGGTACGTGGCGGCGGATGTAGTCGAGCACCAGGGACTCGGCCTCGGCCAGCGTGACCCCGGTCGCCAGCTCCGGCAGCAGGCCCGACGCGGTGTGCATCTCGCGGACCACCTCGGACATCTGCTCCAGCGACTCCGGCGGCGGTTTGATGATCACGTCGACGCCGTCGTCGAGCTGGTTCAGCTCGCTGTCGGTGACGATGCACGCCACCTCCACGAGCGCGTCGCGCCCGAGGTCGAGACCCGTCATCTCGCAGTCGATCCAGACCAGCGAATCACTCATGCGTTCTCCTCGCCGCAGCGGCTCGGAAGTTGATCCGCCCGCTTACCATGTCACCAGCCTAGTGCCCCGCGTCACGCGGGCCTGAGCGACTTCAGCACCGCGTCCAGCACGTCGGTGCCGAGGTTGTCGGGCACCGAGGCGAAGAGGAGCGCGGGCCGCTGGTTCTCGCCCATGTCCATGAGCACGACCGCGCCGTTCTCCTTCTTCCACGCGTAGCCGTTCGCCTCGGAGACCCGGGTGAAGTCCAGCTCGTACTGGACCAGCCACGCGTCCCGGTCACCGATCTTGAAGGCCTCGTCCTTGACGACCCTGCTGGTGTGCTGGAGGGAGTAGAACCTGCTGTTGAAGTCCGCGTACACGACCTTCGCCGTCAGCCCGAGCCCGGTGGGCCCCGCGTACGGGTAGCCCTCGCCGAGCGGCCCGGTGAAGACGTTGCCGATCCAGTTGCCCCGGCCGTCGAACTCCGCCTGCGAGAGCTTCTGCACCCCGCTGGTCCACACCTGCGCGCCCGGCTCGGGGTTGTTCACCTCCGACGCCCGCGACACCTCCCAGCCCTCCGGCACCTCGTACGAGATCCCGAGCTGGGTGTCGGTGATGCGCCCGTCCACCGGCTGGGGGAACTCGCCGGTGCTCTGCGGCGGCGGGGCGGTCGACGGGGCCGGGTCCGGTGTCCTGGTCTCCGGGGGCGCCTCGGTGGTGCTCTGCGGCGGTGTCGGCATGGCGGTCCGGTCGGCGGTGTTGTTGACGAAGACGACGGCGGCGATCACGAGCACCGCCACTACGACCACCGCCGCCGCACCGCCGATGATCCACGGCACCGGGTTGGTCCGCTTCCGCGGCTCGCCGTAGCCGGGGCCGCCCCACTGCGGCTGACCGTAGGGCCCGGGCTGCCCGTACCCGCCCGGCTGGTCGTGCCCGTACCCGCCCGGCTGGTCCTGCGGGCCGCTCTGACCGTACGCCCCGTACGCCCCATAAGGACCGGACGGCCCGGCCGGGGGCGGCGGGGTCTGGACGGGCGGCTGGCCGTAGGCGAGCGTCGGGTTGGCCCCCGCCGGTGGCCAGCCGGGTTGCTGGTTACCGAACTGCTGCTGGGGCCCGGAGGGTTGCTGGGGCGCCGGCCCCTGATCGGTGGGGCCCTGCTCCATCGGGTGGGTGGCGTCGGTCCACTGGTTGCCGTCCCACCACCGCAGTTGCGGAGAGCCGTACGGGTCGGGGTACCAGCCCGCGGGGGTCTGCGAGGTCATGCACGTCAGCGTAGTAAACAACCGGTTTGGTGCGCATTCAGCACTTGTAGGTAAAGGTCGCCTTCGCGGTGCGTGCCGGGCCGGGCGACGTCACCCGCAGCGTGGCGGTGGCCTTGGTGGTGCGCTTGCCCTGGAGCCGCCACGTCAGGTCCACGTCGTAGGAGGTGGTGCCGGCGACGGCGCGCAGCGTGCCCTTCTCGACGTCCTTGGCGAGGTTCATCCGCCACTCGTAGCGGATCTCGCCGGCCCCGCCGTTGGTGTCGATCGTGCCGCTGATGAACGCGTCGCTGTCGCAGCCCAGCGTCTTCTCCGCCGCGCTCACGCTCACCTGCTCCACCGCCACGGGCGGATCGTCACCAGTCAGCCGGAACCAGGCCACCGCGGCCCCGGCCATGACGACGGCGAACACCAGCGCCGACCCGATCGCCCGGCGCCGCCGCGCCCGCGCCGCCTTGGCCGAGGGGACGCCCTCGCGCCAGATCCGCTCGGCCGCCGACTGCGGCTCGGCCGCGCCGACCCCCGGGCCGAAGCGCACCGCCTCCGCGCCGCCGGGGCTGGGGTGGGTGGTCGCCTGGCCGCGCGGCGCGGTGCCGCCCTCGCGCCGCGGGACGTGGAGCAGCGTGACGATGTCCCCCTCGTCGCGCTCCTCTTCCTGTCGGTACGAGGGAGCCTGCGCGAACGCCGACTGACCCCGGGCGGCCTGGGCCAGCCGGTCCCGGGTGATCGCCCCGCCCGGCAGCGCGTGCGGCTCGGCGAGCAGGACGCTCCTGGCCGCCGCCGGCCCCTGGGTGGTGGCCACCGCGGCGGCCCGCTCGAACAGCGCGGCGGCCTGCGGGGTGTCGCGGCGGCAGGCGGCGGCGAGCCCGCGCGCCAGCGCCGCCCAGCCGGACACGTCGCGGACGGGCTGCGCGTTCTCGCCCCGGATGGCGTCGCCCAGCCCCCGCTCCGACAGCAGCGCGGCGCCCTCGGCGGTGACGACCACGGTGCCCGGGTGGACCGAGCCGTGCGTCACCCCCGCGGCGTGCAGCGCCAGCAGGGTCTGGGCGGTGTCGGCCAGAACCGCCGCCGCGCCGGACGCCTCGATCGTGCCGGCCGCCAGCAGGCTCGACAGGGTGGGCGTGACCGCCTGCGCGGTGAGCAGCCACACCTGGTCGCCCGCGGCCACCACGTCGGCGACCGGGATGAGCCCGGTCAGCCCGCCCATGACGAGCCGCCGGTCGGTCAGCGCCGCCTCCACCACCCGGTCGCGCACCCCGGGCCGCCCGATGACCGTGGAGTCGAACAGCAGTGCCCCGGCCCTGCGGCCGTCGGGCGAGATCGCGTCGATCCAGTTGCCCAGCTCGGTGATCCAGGTGTGCTCGGTCAGCGTGAACCCGGCGATGCCGTGTCTCGGACTGTTCATCCTGCCCCCCGGAGCGTCAGATCTCTCTGCGGTGACGTCCCGACACGCGTCGCCTCACGGACAGTGTGACGGGAACCGCGCCGGACGTCACTAGTCGATGATCACCGTCGGCGTCGTCGGAGGCCTGGGCGGTGTCTCGTCGTCGGTCGGGGTCTCGGTCGGAGTGGACGAAGGGGTGGACGGCGGCGTGGACGGCGGCCGGGTGGGCTGCGCCGTCGGCCGCCGCGTCGGGGCCTCCCGCGTGGGTGTGGCGGAGGGCTGCCGCGGGGTGGCACTGGTGGTGGCCCGGTCCCCGGTGCCGGCCTTGCCGGACAGCCGGGTCGGCGGCGTCTCGGCGGGCGTGCGCGTCGGGGTCCGCACGCTGGTCCTGGTCGGCCGGGGCGTGGGCTTCCTGGTCCTGGTGGGGGTGACCGTGGGACGGGCGGAGGGGCGGGCCGTGGACGGGGTCGTGGGGGCGCCGGTCGTCGGCGGCGTGACCGGCGCGGCCGTCTGGGACGGCTGCGGCGTCGTCTCCTCCGGGGTGGGCTCCGGCTCCTCGGAGGGCTCGGCCTCGACCGGGTCCAGCTCGTCGATCTCCGTCGGCTCCGGGATGGAGAGCGACGGAGTGGGGCTGCCGGTGGTGGCCTGGGCGCGCAGCTCGGGGTCGCCCTTCCACGGGTTCACCACCACGACCGCCAGCGTGATCGCCACGCCGACGCAGGCCGTGGTGATCACGGCCTTGGCGGGCACCTTGCCCAGCAGCCGCGCCGGACCGTCGAAACGGGTCTCGGCCAGCGTGGTGTGCGCCTCCGCCGGCGGGTTCTCCGGCGGCACCGGCCAGAGCGTCAGGAGCAGAGCGGCCAGCGCGGCGAGCCGCCGCCTGCCGCGCTCCTCCCAGTCCGCCCCGTACGCGTCGCGGGCGGCGGTCTCCAGCTCGATCAGGAACTCCTGGGCCGACTCGGGCCGGTCGGCGGGGTTCTTGGCCAGGCCCCGCTCCACCAGGCCCTGCAGCCCCTCCGGCACCTGATCGACGGGCGGCGGGGCGGCCAGGTGCTGCCGGGCGAGCGCGGCCAGGTTGGTCGCCTGGTAGGGCCGGGCGCCGGTCAGGCACTCGAAGAAGACGACGGTGGCGGCGTACACGTCGGTCGCCGGGGTGGCGGGCTCGTCCGACCACTGCTCCGGTGCCATGTACGGGGGCGTGCCCGCCGCCTCGGCCCCCGCGCCGGCCGTCACCGCGATGCCGAAGTCGACCAGCTTGGTCGCGCCGTCGCCCTCGACGATGACGTTCTCCGGCTTGTAGTCGCGGTGCACGATCCCCATCGCGTGCGCGTCGGCGAGCCCCTGCAGCGACCCCTTGAGCACGGTCAGCGCGGCCTCGGGCCCCGTCGGGCCCTCCGAACGGAGCAGCTCGCGCAGCGGGACGCCGTTGACCAGCTCCATGACGATGGCCGAGCCGCGCCCGCTCTCGATGTAGTCGATCAGCCGGGCGTGGTGGCGGCTGCGCATCGCGCTCAGCAGCCTGGCCTCCTGGCGGAACCGGGCGACGAAGCCCACGTCGTCCCTGAGCCGCTCGGACAGGTACTTGATGGCGACCCCGGTCCCGTCGTGATCGCCGGTGGCCAGGACCACCCGGCCGGAGGCGCCGCTGCCCAGCTCGCGGACCTCGGTGTAACCGGGGACCACCCAACGCTCATCGCCGAACATAAGGGGTCTCCTTCTACGGTTCTCCGGGCCCCCACCCTCAACAGACGGACCGTAGCTTAACGGGCGTCTCCTACCTAAAGAGCGAAAAGACGGATTCAGTCGATCTGCGGCTGCGGAGTCTCCTTCACCTCCGGCTCGCACGCGGGCAGCTTCCCACCCCGCTGGGCGGCGCCGTTCCCAGCGCCTGGCCGGGTGCTCGCCCGTACCAGCCAGGACGACCCGCAGGGCGTCTCGACCGCGTACCTGACCGTCCTGGTGTACGAGGTCGCGCCCGACAGCGTGAGCTGCCTCGTCCCGGCGGGCTTGCCGCCCCGGGAGAAGCTCACGAGCAGGCTGACCGGCCGCTCGTCACCGGTCCGCACCGCCACCGTCGCGGTCATCCCGCCCTGGTCGGCGACGGCCCGCACGACGGACACGCTCTTCACCTCGACGGGGCAGACCACGGCGGCGCGGCCCGTGGCGGTCCGGCCCAGCGCGGCCACCCGCACCGTGACGGTCGAACCGCACGGGCGGCTCCGGAACGCGTGCTGGAACGTCCTGGTGTACGAGGTGCGCCCGGACACGGTGGCCGACCGGGCCGCGACCTGATCCCCGTTGACCGCGAAGGCGGCCGCCACCGGCACCTCGCCGGTGCCGCTCGTACGCATCGACACGGTGGCTCTGGCGGTCGCGCCCGCCATGGCCAGCCTCACCCGCAGCCCGGTCACCTCGGTCGGGCAGGGCGGCACGCGCACCGTGGCCGTCCCGTTCCCGCCGCGCGCGGGCGGGTCGGAGACGACGGTGAGCGTGACGTCCTCGCCGCAGGGGCGCTCGCCCAGGTCGTGCGAGACGGTACGGGTGTAGGAGCGGGCGTCGCTGAGCCGGATCCGCTCGGTGTGCACGTTCTTACCGGCGACGCGCCAGGTGGCGCGGGCGTTGATGCGGCCGGTGCCGGTGGCGTCCACGGTGAACGCGCCGGTGGCGACGGTGCCCTTGACCGCGAACCCGCTCACGGTGAGGGAGGACACGGCGGTCACGGGCGGCGTATCGCTGGGCGTCGGCGTTGGAGTCGGAGTGGGTGTCGGCGTCGGCGTCGGAGTGGGCGTCGGTGTTGGCGTTGGCGTCGGCGTCGGAGTGGGGGTGGGCGTCGGGGTCGGGGTCGGTGTGGGGGTGGGCGTGGGTGTCGCGGTCGGCGTACTCGTCTCCGGCGGATTCGAGGTCGGCGGGGCGGAGGTGCCGTCGCTCTCGGGGCCGGGAGCGACCGTCGCGCTGACCGAGTCGGGGCCGCCGGTGACAGCCGGATCCACCGGGCCCGGGGTGGTGCCGGAGGGGTCCCGGCCCGGGTCGCCGATGAGCGGCAGGCGGCCGAGCGCCGTGTCGCTGCCCACCGCCGGACCGTCCGTGGGGTCGGCGGGCGAGGGCGTCTCCGCCACGGGCAGCGTCGGCTCAGGCGACGGCGACGGCGCCGACGACGGCGGCGGCTCCGAGGGCGCGGCGGCCACCGGTTCCAGCCGCGTCGGCGTCTCCCTGTTGACGGCCACGACCACCACACCGGCGGCCACCACGGCGGCCAGCCCGCCCGCCATCGCGACCCGGATCGCCTTGCCGCGCCCGCTCCTGAACACCGTCCGGGCCAGGGTGGTGGTCACCTGCGGGGCGGGCTCGGCGGGCTCGGGCAGCAGCAGCGCGAGCAGCAGCACCAGCCCGGCCAGCCGCCGCCGGCCGCGCTCCTCCCAGTCCTCGCCGTACGCCGCCCTGGCGACCTCCTCCAGCTCGGCGACGAACGCGTCCGCGCTCGCGGGCCGGTCGGCGGGGTCCTTGGCCAGCCCCCGCAGGACGAGCCCGCGCACCGGCTCGGGCGCGTCGCCGTCCGGGATCGGGGCGTGCAGGTGCTGGTAGCCGAGCACGGTCGGCTCGGACGAGCGGTAGGGCCGGTGTCCCGTCAGGCACTCGAAGAACACCGCGGTGGCCGCGTACACGTCGGTCGCCGGGGTGGCGGGCTCGCCGGACCACAGCTCGGGCGCCATGTACGGCGGCGTGCCCTCGGCCCGGGTCGTCTCCCCGTGCCGGACGGCGATGCCGAAGTCGACCAGCTTGCTGTGGCCGTCCTCGCGGACGATCACGTTCTCCGGCTTGTAGTCGCGGTGGACCAGCCCGAGCGCGTGCGCCTTGGCCAGCCCGAGCAGCGAGCCCTTGAGCACCACCAGCGCCGCCTCGGGCCCGGTGGGGCCGCTCTCGCGCAGCAGCGCCCGGAGCGGGACGCCGTTGACCAGCTCCATGACGATGGCGGCGCCCATGGGATCCTGGATGTACTCCCACAGGGTGGCCACGTTCGGATCGCGCAGCGTGGTCAGCAGCCGCGCCTCGGCGCGGAACCTGTCCAGTGCGACCGGGTCGCTCAGCCACCTCTCCGAGAGGTACTTGATCGCGACCTTGACGCCGGTCTCGTCATGCACGGCCAGCACGACACGGCCGCCGGCGCCCGCGCCGAGCTGCCTGACCTCCGTGTAGCCGGGTGCGCTCCACTCCATCTGTTCGCCTCTTTAACCTGGGTCGGCCCACCAGTTGAGACGCGTGATCTAGCCCAGGAGTTTGCCAGTTCCGTCCCGGTTCATGAAACTACTTTCTGTTACGAATGTGAACAGGTATGCCGATTCCATCGGAAAGCGCCGGATCGGGCACCGGTTCCCCCCAGGTGGTGACAAGAGGAAGCACCCCCGCCCACAGCGGCAGCGCGTAGTCGTCCTCCTCGTCACTGGGCGCACCCCGGCGGATCTTCACGGACGCCTCGTCCAGCGGCAGCGCGAGCACGGCGGTGGCGGCCAGCTCCTTGCGGTCCGGCGGCCGGGCGTACTCCCACTGGCCCGGCGCCAGCTGCTCGGTCAGCGCCCGCAGCGCGGCCATCCGCTCCTCCTCGTCCGTGACCAGCCTGGCCCGCCCGTAGACGATGGCGGACCGGTAGTTCGCCGAGTGATGGAAGACCGACCGCGCCAGCACGATCCCGTCCAGATGGGTCACGGTCACGCAGACCTCGGCCCCCGCCGCCGCCCGCAGCGACCGCGCCCCCGTCGAGCCGTGCAGATAAAGGGTGTCGCCGACCCGCCCATACGCGGTCGGCACCACCATCGGGTAACCGTCGGTCACCACACCCAGATGGCAGATCAGCCCGGTGTCGAGCACCTCGTACAGATCTTCCCTGTCGTCGCTGCCGCGTTCCTTGGAACGGCCCAGCCGGGTGCGAGCGGTGGTGGAGAGCATGCGTCGACCGTAGGCGGAAAGTGGACCTATTCTGGAGGTCCACTATCACCCCCTTTCCGGAGACCACTTGCGTGCCCTCGTCGATCTGCCGATCTCGTTGTCCAGGGAGTCGGCGGTGCCGCTGACCGTGCAGCTCGCGGGCAGGCTGCGTGACGCGATGCTGTCGGGGGCGCTGGCGACCGGGGAGCGGCTGCCGTCCTCGCGCGGGCTGGCCGCCCAGCTCGGGGTCAGCCGTACGGTGGTGACCGAGGCCTATCAGCAGCTCTACGCCGAGGGGTGGCTGGAGGGGCGGCACGGGTCCGGCACGTTCGTGGCCCGGATGGACGAGCCTCCCGGCGCCGCCGCTGCGGCCGGGGCGCCCGCGCCCAGGATGGCGCGCAGGGATGTGCCCGGCAGTGACGTGATCAACCTCACGCCCGGTCATCCCTGGGTGCGCGACTACGACGTGGCCGCCTGGAAGCGGGCCTGGCGCCGGGCCGCCGATCTGCCGCCCGGCGACTATCCCGACCCCTATGGGCTGCCGCGGCTCAGGGAGCTGCTCGCCGAGCATCTGCGCCGGGCCAGGGCGGTGGCGGTCGGCCCGGAGAACATCCTGGTCACCCGCGGCACCGGCAACGGGCTCGACCTGTGCGCGCAGGCGCTGCTCGGCGCGGGCACCCGCGCGGGTGTGGAGGACCCCGGCTATCACGTGGCCCGCACGGTGTTCGCCGGCCGGGGCGCGGAGGTGGTGCCGTGCCCGGTGGATGAGGACGGGGTGGTCGTCGACGCGCTGCCGGACGGGCTGAGCGTGCTCTACACCACGCCCGCCCACCAGTACCCGCTGGGCGGGCGGCTGCCGATACCGCGCCGCGAGCGGCTGCTGGCGTGGGCCAGGCGCACCGGCGCGATGATCGTGGAGGACGACTACGACGCGGAGTTCCGCTACGACGTAGCCCCGCTGCCCGCGCTCTACGGCCTGGATCCGGCGCGGGTGGTGCTGCTGGGCACGCTGTCGAAGTCGCTCGCGCCGGACGTCGGCGTCGGCTGGCTGGTCGGCACGCCCGACCTGCTCGACCGGATCGCCGCCATTCGCCGCGCCGTCTCCGACCGCACCAGCGGGCCGGTGCAGCAGGCGGTGGCCACCCTGCTGGAGGGCGGCGACCTCGACCGGCATCTGCGCCGGATGCGGCTGGAATACGCGCGCCGGCGGGCCGTGGTGGTGGAGGTGCTGAGCCCGGTCTGCCGCCTGCGCGGCGACACGGCGGGGCTGCACGTGCTGGCGGAGCTGCCGCCCGGGCTGGCCCCCCGCGTCATGGAGCGCGCCGCCGAGCGGGGGGTGCTGCTGGACACCGCCGAGCGCCACCATCACGGGCGCGAGCGGGTGCACGGGCTGGTCATCGGGTACGGTTCGGCCTCGCTCGCGCAGGTGCGCCGGGGCTGCCGCATCCTGGCGGAGCTGATCGGCGAGGCGGTCAGCTGAGCGCCGGGGCGGGCTCCAGGTCGCGCAGCAGGGGCAGCGCCCGGCGGGCGTACACCGGGTCGACCGGCAGCACGTGGCGGGCCCACCAGCGGGCCGCCGCCGGGTCGGGCGAGGGCTCGGTGAAGCCCGGCGCGTAGTCGTCGTACGGGGGATCGTAGAGATAGCCGGTGGCCACGCCGCGCCGTTCGAGCTCGGCGATGGCGGCGTCGCGGTCGCGCACCAGCAGCGGCACCCGGAACAGCGGCTGGCCGAGGTGGTCGCGCACGGCGGGCGCGACGGTCGGCAGCTCCGCCAGCAGCGCCATCCCGGCCAGCCGGCGTTCGCGTTCGCGGGGCACCTTGGCCACTCGCCTGGACTGGTACCACCGCGCCACCCGGCCCCGCTCCGCGCGGTAATCATGCAGGTCGGCCCGGACCCACGGGTCGAACGGCGGCAGCGACGGCGCCTGTGGCAGCACCTCGGCCAGCTCGCGCGCCATCAGCGCGATGCGGTAGCCCTCGCGCTCCTCCTGCATGCCCAGCGCCCGCATCAGCCAGAGCGCCGGGCGCACCAGGTCGAGCCGGAGCGCCGCCTGCCGGGCCATCGAGGTGGCCACCGCGACCAGGTCGGCGCGGAGCGAGCCGGGCTGCAGCAGGAGGTCGCGGGCCCGTTCCAGCTCCTTCAGGTCGGACTCCTCGGCCACGGCCAGCACCCCGCCCGAGCCGGCGCCGGGGTGCTTGCCCAGGCTGAACACCCCGGCCAGGCCGAACGTGCCGAGAGGCCGGCCGCCGACCGTGGTCTCCATCGCGTGGGCCACGTCCTCGACGACGACCTTCCCGGAGAACGCCGTCACGTCGTCGGGCAGCCCGTACAGGTTGGTCGTCAGGACCGCGTCGACGCCGGACAGGTCGGCGCGGGCGGCGTCGATGTTGCCGTCGCGCGGCGACAGCGGCGCGATCACCGGGCGCAGACCGGCGGCGAGCACCAGGAACAGGATCTCGTCGGCGGAGATCGGCGACATGAGCAGCCGCTGGCCGGGCGAGCACCAGTGGCGCAGCGCCAGGTAGAGGCCGAGCCGGTTGGACGGGAGGAGCAGGCAGCGGCGGCCGGTCCGCTCCTCGATGAGTCTCATCCTCCGGCGCGGCCGGCCCGCAGCCTGCCGTAGGTCTTGAGCGCCTTGTCGGCCGTCTTGAGGAGCACCGGGTTGGCCAGCACCTTGGCCCTGGCCTTGCGCGCCGGCACCCGCAGCATCCAGTGGACGCCCGCCGACGGGCCCGGCCTGGCGAGGCGGCCCTCGGCGACGGAGAGCTCGCCGGTCTTCAGCTTCTCCTTGTACTCCTTGTCGCCGCGGCCCATGTCGATCAGCTTGATGCCCGCGGCGGCGGCCTTCTCGGCCATCGACAGGTGCTGGATCAGGCCGGGGGAGTACTTGGCGAAGGCCGTGTCGTAGGCGGGGAACCAGCCGACCAGGGTGGTGCGGGTGCGCAGGCCGAAGTGGCCGGCGACCGGCCGGTCTCCGACGTACACCATGTCGAGGACGCCGGCGAAGCTCTCGCCCCGGGTCGTCTGCAGCCGCTCCACCAGCTCGACGATCCACCGGTAGGAGAAGCGGTCGGTGCGGCCGGTGCGGCGGTACTGGTCGGTCTTCCAGGCCAGCAGGGTGTGGAGCGGCGTCAGGTCGGTGATCGCGAACTCGTGGCGCACCTCGCCCGCCTCGCGCCCCAGCTTGCGCTCCTTGGCCAGCGTCGACTTGTAGGTCTTGCCGGAGTTGGCCCGCAGGAACTCGGTGTAGGGCTCGTAGCCGTCGCTCAGGTCGATGACCGGCGACGGGTAGGTCTCGTAACGGCCGCCGAGCAGGGGCTGCCCCGCCACCAGGTGGTCGAACTCGTAGACGCTCAGCCCGCACTTGCGCAGCAGCCAGGACGGGTCGATCTCGAGGTCCTTGGCGAAGACCATGCCCTGCGCGTCGGTGAGCCCGGCGGCCACCGGTTTGCCGATGCCCAGCGGGTGGCGCTCGAACGGGAAGAACCCGACGACCTCCGGCCCGTCGTGGATCACCGCGACCCTCACATGGTCCCGGAGCGCTCCCACGACGAGAGTGAACTCGGGGGACAGGAACGGGTTGTCGAACGCCGTGTCGCTCTCCTGCAGAGCTCGCCAGCGGCTGACTTCGACATCGCCTAGTTCGCGTGGATGAGCAAGGCTGACCTGCACGGGGCTCCTACTGGTGACATGCCTTCTAGGGGGCAGACATGTGAACGACCAGCCTAATGGATCTGTGCGGTCAATGTTCCCCGCAGGGGTGGAACGATACCGGTTGGGTGGCGACGTGGACCGAATGTGGTTCTACTATCTGACCATGACCGTACCTGGGATCGACCGGCCCCGGCTCTTCTCCTGGATGGGCCGCCACGCGCCCGACGCCGGTGAACCCCTGTCCGTCTCCCTCATCTCCGGCGGCAAGTCGAACCTGACCTACCTCGTCGAGACCCGCGAGCGCCGCGTCGTGCTGCGCCGCCCCCCGCTCGGCCACGTGCTGCCCACCGCGCACGACATGGGACGCGAGTGGCGGGTCATCTCCGCGCTCGCGCCGACGCCCGTCCCGGTGCCCGGGCCGGTCGCGTTCTGCTCCGACGAGGACGTCATCGGCGCGCCGTTCTATCTCATGGAGTACGTGGCGGGCGCCGCGGTCCGCAGCCGGAGCGACCTCGGAGACCTGGGCCCGGAGCCGACCAGACGGCTCAGCGAGCGGCTGGCCGAGGTGCTGGCCGCCATCCACGCCGTCGACCACCGCGAGGCCGGGCTCGACGGCTTCGGCCGCCCCGACGGCTATCTGACGCGGCAGATCGAACGCTGGTGCAAGCAGTGGGAGCGGTCCAAGACCGCCGACCGGCCCGACTTCGACCGGCTCGCCGCGCGGCTGCGCGAACGGCTGCCCGCACGCTCGGCCGGCACGCTCGTGCACGGCGACTACCGGCTGGACAACACCCTGGTCCGGCTCGGCCCCGACCCGGAGATCCGCGCGGTGGTGGACTGGGAGATGTCCACGCTCGGCGACCCGCTCGCCGACCTCGGGCTCACGCTCACGTACTGGCAGGACGCGGGCGACGAGGAGCGCGCCGGGATCCCGGTGGCCGGGGACGTGACGGCCGCGCCCGGGTTCCTGACCGCCGCCGGGTTCGCCGCCCGCTACGCCGAGGTCTCCGGCCGCGACACCGGCGAGCTGGGCTTCTACGTCGCGCTCGGCCACTTCAAGCTCGCGGTCATCGTGGAGGGCATCCACGCCCGCTTCCGCCAGGGTAAGACCGTGGGGGAGGGGTTCGACCGGATCGGCGACGCCGTCCCCGTCCTGATCGCCCGCGCCCACCGCATGCTCGACCCCTGATCACCGTCCCGCCGTACGAGACCCGCGATCACCGACCGTGACCGCGTACGAGATCCGCACCCACCACCACTCCCCGGGAGCGTCATGAGCACTGTTGCACTCATCACCGGAGCGGCGAGCGGCATCGGCGCCGCGGTGGCCCGCCGGCTGTCGGCGGGCGGCGCCAAGTGCGTCCTGCTCGACCTGGACGGCGACGGCGCCGGGCGAGTGGCCGAGGAGGTCGGCGGCGTCGCCCTGGCCGGGGACGTGAGCGCCGAGGAGACGTCCAGGCGGGCCGTCGAACTGGCCGAGCGCACGTACGGCCGGCTCGACCTCGTCCACCTCAACGCCGGCGTCACCGGCGGGGTCGATATGAACGCCTTCGACCTGGCGCGGTACCGCAGGGCCGTCGGGGTGAACGTGGACGGCGTGGTCTTCGGCGTCGCCGCGGCCCTGCCGCTGCTGCGCCGCTCCGGCGGCGGCGCGATCGTCGTCACCGCGTCGCTGGCCGGCCTGGTCGGCTACGACGGCGACCCGATCTACACGATGACCAAGCACGCCGTCGTCGGCCTGGTCCGCGCCCTCGCCCCGCCGCTGGCCAAGGAGCGGATCCGGATCTCCGCCGTCTGCCCCGGCTTCACCGACACCCCGCTGGTGGCCGAGGCCCGCGAGCTGTTCGTCGGCGCCGGCTTCCCGCTGCTGGAGGCCGACGAGGTGGCCGCCGCGGTGGAATCCGCCTGCTACGCCGACGACACCGGTAATCTGCTCGTCGTGCAGCCCGGTAGGCAACCGGTCGCGTACCGTTACGCGGGCGTTCCCGGCCCCGTCGGCGGGCAACGGCCTCCCTCGCCATAACCGTTCGCAAGCCGCTCGCAACACGGACCGTTACGGTGAATAGGGTCGAGACCCAAGCGCTTGATCTACGCAAACGTTCGTGTTGAAGGGTGGATTCGGTGATTCCGACGGACGGTCGACATGCCCGCAGGAGATCCCCGTGGCCACTGGCCGTGGGGGCGGGGATCATCGCGGTCCTGCTGGTCGCCGGCATCATGACGTACGCCGCAATGCGGTCCGGGCCGGACGACGGGCCGGACGCCTACGCCGGCGGCGGCGAGATCGCCTCCACCGCGCCCGACGAGCCCGCGCCGACGCTGCCTCCCCCGCCCGAGCTGGACGCCTGGCCGCGCTGGGGCGTCACCCACACCCAGTACAGCGCCGACAACGAGAGCAGCGAGGTCCAGGACCAGGCCAGGCATCTCCTCGGCCGGGTGCCCATGCTGCAGAACCAGCACATCATGGGCTGGGGCGCGGGCAACCCCGAGCCGAGCCCCGGCCAGTACAACTTCACCGACCTCAACCGGCGGCTGACGTTCATGTCGTCCTCCCAGGCCGTCCCGGTGATCACGCTCTGTTGCGCGCCCGACTGGATGAAGGGCGGCCAGGCCGGCCGGACCGACTGGAGCAAGAACCCCACGGTCGCGGTCCGGCCCGAGCACTTCGACGACTACGCCAAGCTCGCCGCCCGGGTCGCTCAGCAGTACCCGACCGTCGAGCACTACATGGTCTGGAACGAGTTCAAGGGCTTTTGGAACGAGTCAGCCCACCGCTGGGACGCCGAGGGCTACACCGAGATGTACAACAAGGTCTACGACGCCCTCAAGAAGGTGAACCCGAACATCAAGGTCGGCGGCCCCTACGTGCCGATCGAGAGCACCAAGGCCGACCGCCCCTCCGAGCTGAAGGGCCCGTACGGCACCGTCGACCAGCGGGCGCTGGACGCGATCGAGTACTGGATCAAGCACAAGAAGGGCGCCGACTTCATCGTCGTCGACGGCGCCACCGTGACCACCGACGGCGGCAACGTCCCCGACGACTTCGCCGCCACGGCCAAGTTCAGCGCGATCACCGAGTGGCTCAAGCAGAAGTCCGGCGGCCTGCCGGTCTGGTGGGCCGAGTGGTACGTGGAGCCGGAGAACTCTGACTGGACCGAGGAGAAGCGGGTCGCCGTCCAGGCCACCGCCCTCATGGAGTTCGCCAAGAGCGGCGTGAACACGGCCCTCTACTGGAACCCGCAGGTCAAGGGCCGCGGCGAGTGCCCCGGCTGCCTGTGGCGGCCCGGCACCGGCGAGGAGCTGCCGATGGCCGGGCTGCTGAGCGGCTTCACCAAGTGGTTCCCCGCCGGCGTCCGGCTGGAGCAGGTCGGCTCCTCCGACCCGAGAGTCCGCGTCCTGGCCCAGGAACACCAGCTCGTCATGGTCAACACCGCCGGCACCGCCGTGACCGCCACCGTCGACGGCAAGCAGGTCACGCTCCGGCCGTACGAGGTCCAGTGGAGCGGCCGCGGCGGCGCCTGATCAGAAGCGCGCGGGACCCCCGTCGGCCCCGACCGCGTCACGGGCGGCCCGCGCGGACGCGCGGACCCGCGCGGTTTCGCCCGCGCTCCGCCAGACCAGCGCCACGCCGGTGTGCGGCGCATCGTCGATGGGGACGAACGCGAGGTCGGGCCGGGCGTAGTAGCGGGCCACCGAGGCGGCCACCGGCGAGACGCCCCGGCCCGCCGCGATCAGCACCAGCAGCTCCTGGAAGATGGCCACGTCCTCGCCCCTGAGGATGGGCGCGCCGCCCGGGGTGACGCGGGGGACAGCACGACCGGGCCCACGGTCAGGTCCGGCTCGTCCACCGGCAGCCGGGTGATCAGCACGTCCACCTCGCCCGACCGCAGCGGGCCGAGCGGGTCGGCGAAGTGCGTCTCCCGCATGGACTCGTTCATCGTGAACGTGGCGGTGCCGTCCCTCCGCGCCGGCCTGGGTGTTCCTCCTCGGCTCGCTGGGCGCCGGGCTGGCCCCCGGGCCGGTGGCGCTCATCGCCGCCCGCGCCGTCCAGGCCGCCGGAGCCGCCCTGTTCTACCCCCAGGTGCTGGCCGTGCTGCAGACGGTCTTCACCGGGCGGGCCCGGGCGTTCGCGGCGTTCGGCACCACCATCGGGCTGGCCTTCTTCGCGGGCAATGCGGGCCTGTTCTTCGTCCTCACCCTGCACCTGCAGGACGGGCTGGGCTACTCTCCGCTGACGGCGGGCCTGGCCTTCGTCCCCCTCGCCGCGGCGTTCACGGCCGCCTCGCTGCTGGGGGCCCGCCTGCAGGCCCGGCTGGGCCGCCACACCCTCACACTCGGGTACGGGATCAACGCCGCGGCACGCTGGCCCTGCTCGCCACGGTCTTGGCGGCCGACCGCGCGACCGGGTGGACGATGCTCCCCTCCCTGGCCGTCATCGGGTTCGGCCAGGGGCTCGGGGTCAGCCCGCTCTTCGGGACCGTGCTGAACGGCGTCCCCGCCGAGCACGCCGGAGCGGCCGGCGGCGTGCTCGAAACCGCCGCGCAGCTCGGCATGTCCCTCGGTGTGACCGTCCTCGGGCTGATCTTCGCCGCCGGCCGCTCCGCCTTCGGCGCGGCCCTGCTCGGCAACCTGGGTCTCGCCGTCGCCGCGCTGCCGCTGCTGTACGGGCGGCGTCAGCCGAGGCCGGCGATGTAGATGAACCGTTCGACGATCACCGCGAGCGCCACTGTGAACGACGGGACGGCCAGTCCCAGCATCCAGCGGCGGGCCCGCGGCGCGCGGTCCGGGCCGTGCAGCCGGATCACCTCGTAGCTGAACAGCGTGATCCACATCAGGACCAGCGCCGCGATGCCGACCGGCGTCCACGGCGAGGTCGGGTCGCCCCGCACCGTGTACGGGCGCGGATCGGGGATCTCCGTGCCGCGGACCCACTCGCGCCAGGTGTAGAGCGCCGCGTCCTTGTTCGCGTAGACCTTCTCCAGCTCCGGCGCGGCGTCCAGCGCGGCCCGGAACTTCTCCCCCCAGCCCTTCGGGTAGCCCTCGTTGAGCTGCAGGTAGCTGATCTGGCCGCGGCTGACCGCCAGGTAGGTGTTGCGCGGGCTGTCCGGCCCCGGCCGCAGCCGCTCGATCACGTCGGTGATGTCCGTCGGGTCCTTGTGCACCAGCGCCTGGCCGGAGAAGTCGACCAGCTCGATGTCGCGCTCACCCCACGGCAGGATCGGCGTGACCTCCGGGCCCAGCTTCGGCACCATGTACAGCACCCGGGCGCTCGGCTTGTCGTGCTCGTACACGTAGTGCATCGCGGCGACCTCGCCCGAGGTCACCCGCTCGAACTTCTCGTTCCCGTACCGCGCGACCAGGAAGGCGCCCGCGAACACCACCGCCATGCACGCGGCGAGCACCAGCGAGATCTTCCTCGTCAGGCCGGGGCTGAAGCGGACGTTCCGCTTCCGCATCGGGACGGTCTCCTCGCGCACGTCCGCGCTGTCGGCCGGCAGGTTCGGGAAGAACGCGTACGCGGCGAGCAGGCACGCGCCGGGCAGCGCGAACATGTAGATGCGCAGCCCCATCTCGCCGCCGTAGCTCTGCATGGCCAGCGCCAGCGCCGGCACGCAGAGCAGGATCAGCGCCGCCCGGTCGAACACGCCCCGGTGGAGCCGGCGGTAGATGCCCACCGCCGCCAGCGCCAGGATCATCACCAGGATGCCCAGCCGCGCCTGCAGCACCAGCGCGTGCAGCGGGTCGGTGCCCGCGATGCGGTCGCCCGTGTTGGTCTGCAGGTTGTCGAGCACCCGGCCGAGCCCGCCGAAGATCGTCTCGATCTGGCCGACCCAGAAGCTGACCGCCATGTAGCTGATCCAGGCCGCCACCACCATGCCGAGGAAGAACGGCATCCCCCACGTCAGCGACGTCCGCTTGAACAGCAGGAACGCCGTCAGCACACCGAGCATCATGAACGGCGTGATCTGATGCGACGCCGTCGAGGCCACGAACAGGGCCATCAGCAGCATCAGCATCAGCAGCTTGTCGGCCCGGTACATGCCGGTGTTGGCCAGCTCGCCCGGCGTCATCGCGTCCAGGCGGGCGATCAGCCGGCGCAGCCCCTTGTCCGGGATCGGCTTGGTGCGCGGCTCCACCCGCCCGAACCAGCGCAGCAGAATCGCCACGAACACCAGATAGAGGGCGAACGTGAAGCCCTGCGGCGAGAAGTAGTCCTGCCCGATCCACTGCACCAGGATGAACAGCAGCGCCGCGAACCAGCGCGCCCGCGTGGTCGCCACCACCTGGCGCAGGATGAGCACGAACGGCAGCAGGTAGAGCAGGTTCGACAGCAGCGGCGACCAGTTCAGGATCGGCGTCAGGTCCTCGATCCCGGCGGACTTCGTCACGAACGCGAAGAGCGCGAAGAAGCCCGGCCACGCCATGCGGGCGTCGAGGTTGATCGCCGTCTCGCCCGTCCTGCCGATGAACTCCACGAAACCGGCGTGGATGTACGCGGTCGGGAACCGTGGTTCCTCGGCCACCAGCGCCCCCACCCCGTGCAGGGCGAACGTGATGGCGGCGATCTGGAACAGCAGCAGGAACTTGCGGTCCGTGCTCTGGGCGACCGTGACGAAGAACGAGGCGATCATGATGAGGATCGCCAGGAAGGCGGTGGGGGGCATCGCCGCGATCAGGCCGATGCCGTTGATGTCCTCCGGGTCGACCCCCCAGAACGGGCCCGGCGGCGCCTTGATCGCCAGCACGTACATGATCAGGCCCTCGAACACCAGCAGCACAGGCAGCCACTTCGGGGCACTGACCAGCAACCTCGCCCAGAGCCCGCCCGGCTCCCCGCCCCTCCGGACCTCGGCCTCCTGAACCGCCTTCTGGAGTCCGGCCTCCTGGACTTCGGCCTCTTGGACCGCCGTCCTCTGGACTCCGGCCTCTTGGACCGCCGTCCTCTGGACTCCGGCCTCTTGGACCGCCGTCCTCTGGACTCCGGCGTCCCGGACTTCCTCCCGGCGGATCTCGGTCACCTTGGTCGCGGCGCTCTGGACTTCGGCCCTGGGGACCTCGGTCGTCCGGACTGCGGCGTCCGGGACCCCACCTGCCGCGTCCGGGACTCCGCCTGCCGCGTCCGGGATTTCGCCTGCTACGTCCGAGACTCCGCCTGCGGCGTCCGGGACCCTGCCTGCGGCGCTCTGGGCCTCAGGTTCGGGGGCAACCGGGCGCTTCTCCCGGCGCGTGATCCCCTCCCCCCGGTGCGTGACCCCCTTCTCCCGGTGCGTGACCCCCTTCTCCCGGTGCGTGACGCCCTCCTCCGGGACGGCCTCCGGCCTTCCGGGCTCGGCCTTACTGGCAGCCGAGGCTGACTGCTCGGCGGCTTCGCCTGCCGAAGCCGGCTGCGCCGACGAGGTCCGCTGGTCGGAGGCCGGGCTCTTCGCAGGGGTGGGGGGCGGGGTGGGGCGGGACTGCTGGATGGCGAACGGGACGGTCCCGCCCGCCTCCGGAGGCAGAGAACCGGCGGTGATCCTGGGGAGCATGGTCGTCTCCGGCGCCTCGGACTCCGTGTCGTCCTCGACCGAGGGCGCCGCGTCGGACCTGGGCGACGACTCCAAGCCGTCCCGGGCCGAGGGCTTCAAGCCGTCCCGGGCCGGGAACTCCAAGTCGTCCCGGGCCGGGGACTCCTGGGCGGAGGTGGCCGACGGCTGTGAGTCGTCCTGCGCTGCGGGAGCCGTGTCGGTCGGCGACTTCGAGTCGTCCGGGGACTCCTGGGCGGAGGTGGCCGGCCGCTGTGAGTCGTCCTGCGCTGCGGGAGCCGTGTCGGTCGGCGACGAGTCGTCCTGGGCGGGGGGCTCCGGCCGGGCCTGCTCCTGGTCGTCGGACGGCGGGTTGTCTGCGCCGGTGGGGCCGGGGTTGGAAGCGTCGAGGCCGAGCCGCGGGATGATCCCCGTGGCCTCCGGATCGAAGGGCACTTCTGTCTCCTTTCCCGTGTCCCTCCGTACGCCGGAAGAGCCGGTGAAACCCGCTGTCATACCATCGCCGTCCCGTTGCCTCACGCTGACCATCATGGGGCCCCGGGCGACCCCTGAGCGACGTTGAGCTGCCGATTTTCGACAGGGTTGAGGATTTTACGGAGT
The DNA here is from genome assembly GCF_040675175.1 of Nonomuraea sp. NPDC049649. NCBI lineage: Bacteria > Bacillati > Actinomycetota > Actinomycetes > Streptosporangiales > Streptosporangiaceae > Nonomuraea > Nonomuraea sp. NPDC049649. The sequence continues at coordinate 275,570 of NZ_JBFAOH010000001.1, read as the reverse complement.
TTTCCGAAGATCACCAATGCGATCACGGTCTGGCTGATCAGCATGCCGTACCCGACCGCTTCCACGTGAGCGAACGGGAAGAGCACCGCGATCGACGCCAGCACCATCGCGGCCAGCCCGATCTGGAGCGCCGCCAGCTTGCGGACCTGGCTCTGCGCCCGCAGCGCGCTCAGGTAGATCTCGATCAGTACGCGCGGCAGCACGGCCAGCGCCATGAGCCGGAGCAGCAGCGTCCCCTCGGCGGCGAAGGACTCGCCGAAGATCCGCAGGATGAGCGGCGCGGCGGCGACCGCCACCACGATGATCGGCACGATGATCATCAGGGCCCGGCGCAGCGCGTTGCGGCAGTTGGCGGCGAGCCGCGACCGGTCGAAGGAGCCCTCGACGGTCAGCGAGACCGCCATGTTCATGGCCAGCAGTTCGATCATGCAGCCCAGCGTGTGGGCCATCGAGAAGCGCCCGAACGTCGCCTCGCCCACCTGCGTGGCGACGGCCACCGGCACCAGGTAGACGATCGCCAGCACGGAGAGCGTGCCGGGGAAGTCGCCGGACAGGAACCGGCCGATCTCCCGCATCCCGGGCGGGTGCGGGTGCCGGTCGGCGGACCGCCGCACGTGCCGCGGCACCACGAAACCGAAGATCAGCCAGTTGATGGGGATGAGCGCTATCGCGGTCGGCACCATCCAGGACACGAAGATCCCGCCGTCGGGCAGCGCCCCGGCGAGCGCGATCAGCAGCCCCATCTTCATCAGGCCGAACACGATGCTGTTGACCGGCACCCAGACGGCGTTGCGCAGCCCGGTCAGCACCACGTCCTGGAGCGTGAAGACGGCCCAGACCGCGACCGAGCCGAGGAAGAACAGCCCGGGGCCGAACCCGCCGAGCACGGAGTACGTCTCGCCCCACAGGGGAAGCGTCAGCAGGAATCCGAGCGCCGCGGTCACGCCCGTGGCGGCGGCGGTCCCGTACCCCCGCAGGATGAGCCCCGGAGTGCGGCGGCCCGCGATCGGCAGGTAGCGGGCCAGCGCGCCCACCAGGCCCAGCGCCGTCAGCGACGCGAACAGCCGCATGAGCGTGATGACCGCCTGGCCCCGGCCGAACTCCTCCTCCGAGAAGTAGTGGGCGGCCAGCAGCCAGTAGCCCATGCCGAGCACCGCGGTGATGCCGGTGTTGGCCATCAGCGCGTAGCCGTTGCGGAAGAGCGGGTTGCTCAGGTCGTGGCGCACCTTCCGCCAGAGGCTAGACATGGCCGCGTACCCGTTGCAGCCCGTATCGCGTCCTCCGGACGACGGCGTAGCCCTTGGTCAGGATGCGTTCGCGCAGGTAGATGAGGGGCACGGCGGTGCCTTCGACGGCCTTGGTGAACATGCCGATCGTGGTGTGCCGGGCGACGGTGAGGCGCGGGATGGCGAGCATGTCGTGCCGGTCGGCGGCGATCGTGTTGTTCACCGCGCAGGCGGCGAAGTAGCCCGCCTTGCGCACCTCGCGGCGGACCCGGGCGCTGGAGTAGCCGTACGGGTAGGCCATGGTGGCGACCGGCGCGCCCAGCTTGTCTTCGAGCAGGCCTTTGTTGCGGCGCAGCTCCTGGCGGAGCTGCTCGCCGGGGAGCTGGTCGAGCTGGGGGTGGCTGTGGCTGTGGCCGCCGATCTCGATGCCGGTCTCGGCGGCCTCGCGGGCCTGGCTCCAGCTCAGCATGGCGTCCAGCGGCCTGCCGGCGGCGTCCTTGCCGGCGTCGGCGACCCAGCCGCTGGTCAGGAAGACCGTGGCGGGGAACTTGTGCCGTTCCAGCAGGGGCAGCGCCTGCGCGTGGAAGTCGGCGTAGCCGTCGTCGAAGGTGAGCACGATCGGCTTGTCCGGCAGCTCCTTGCCGTTGATCTTGTTGAGCCTGGCCACCAGGTCTCCCAGCGTCAGCGGCGTGAAGCCGTTCTCCGCCAGGTAGGCGAGCTGCTCGTCGAGGTCGCCCGGCCGCACCGAGTGGGGCCGGGTCTCCTCGTTCGGCGTGTCGGTGACCGAGTGGTACATCAGGATCGGCACCCGAGTCATGAGCGCACCGCCTTCAGCCGGATCGAGCCCACCAGGTAGCCCCAGGCGGTCCAGGCCAGGCCGACCACGATGGCGCCGGCCCGGCCGAGGCCGCCCGCGTCGCCCCGCAGCGCCTCGCCGAGTCCGCGCAGGGCGCCCAGCGGCAGCGTCTTCAGCGCGTGCGCCCGCTCGCTGGACAGTCCGTCCTGGCTGCCCACCTCCCGGGTGACCAGTGCTTTCGACAGGCCCTCCGCGTAGCAGCGGGAGCGGAAGTAGGCGAACGTCTCGCGCTGCCTGGACACCTTGTGACCGATCACCGCCGCGGGCTGGAAGAGCATCACCGAGCCCGGCTTCCGCTGGCTCAGGCGGATGCAGAACTCGGTCTCCTCGCAGCCCAGCGGACGGCTCTTGCGGCCCTGCACGCTACGGCCGATGCCGCTGTGGAAACCGCCCACCTCTGTCACCGCGTCGCGCAGGAAGGCCGCGTTGCCTCCCATCACGTTGCGGATCGGCGCCTTCACCTCGGGCATGCCCCGGTAGGTGCAGCCGACCGTCCAGTCGAACTCGTGCGGGAACCAGCGCGGCCGGCGCCCCGACGCCCAGATGGGGTCGGTGCGCCCGCCGACGCCGACGACGCCCGGATCCTGGAAGCCCTCCTCCAATGCCTCCAGCCAGCCGGGGTCGGCGACCGCGTCGTCGTCGAGGAACGCGACGATCTCGCCGTTGGCCGCGGCCACGCCGGTGTTCTTGCCACCGGACAGGCCCTGCTCATGCGAGTTCGCCACGACGATGGCGTCGGGGTAGGCCCGCTTCAGCTTCAGGTGCAGATCGGGGTTGTGGTCGACCACCAGGATGAGCTCGTGGGGCGGGCGCGTCTGGCGCTCCACCGACTCCACGGCCTGCCTGATGTCCTCCCACCGTTCCTCGGTGTAGACGCAGATGACGACAGAGGTGTTCACGGCGATTCCTTCAGGCGTTCGAGCGCGGTTACGCGACACCCCGGTCCGCGGCGGGGGTGGTGGCCGGCTCGGCCCTGGGCGGAGCGGGCTGGCGGCGCCACTCGCGCAGAATCGTCCTGAGCACCCGCAGGCCGTCGCGCACGACGTGCAGGTTGCTCTCGCCGTGGATGCGGTCGCGCTCGTGGCTTGGCACCTCGTGCACCTTGAGCCCGCCCTTGGCGGCGCGGATGTTCATCAGCGTCTCCACCTCGAAGCCGTCGCAGTCGAGGTTGAGCACGTCGAGGTGGCGCGCCCAGAAGGCGTTGTAGCCGTAGCACAGGTCGGTGTACTGCGTGCCGTACATCTTGTTCACGATGCCGGTGAGGATCCGGTTGCCGAGCCGGCGGCTGAAGGTGAGGTCGTCGCTGCCGCCGCCGGAGGCGTAGCGCGAGCCCTTCACGAAGTCGGCCCCGGTCATGAGGGCGCCCACGAAGGTGATGATCTCGTGCCCGTCGGTCGAGCCGTCGGCGTCTATCATCACGATGATGTCGCCCGTGCAGGCGGCGAAGCCCTCCGCGAGGGCGTTGCCCTTGCCCCGCCCGGTCTGCCTGACGATCTTCACGTTCGGCCGCAGGCGCCGCGCCACGGCCACCGTGTCGTCGACGGAGTTCCCGTCCACGAGCACGATCTCGTCGATCCACTGCGGCAGCGTGGCGAACACGTGGGGGAGGTTCTCCGCCTCGTTCATCGCCGGCACCACCACGCTCACCGAGGGTGAGATGGCCAGATGCGGGGTGATCGGCGTGAACCGCTCGATGGGCGGCATCGAACGCAAGGGCGTGACGGGGGCCTTGCCGTTGTGCTTGACGATCTCGGGACTCATGGTGAGGTTGTTCCTTCCGAGACGGGCCGAGACATGCCGGCGCCAGTGATCCCCTGGTGCTGAGGGAATAGCTGACGAGACAGGTGGTGCATCGGCCAGTCCAGTGAGGTGGGGGTTCTGCCTGGGGGTGTGTCTGCTGCTGGGAACGCCGGCTAGCGCGCTCCCGGTACTTCCTTCGGTACTGTGTTCGGATCGGACTGGGCGGAACTGCGTACCCGGCCGAATCCCTTGAGGACCCGATCGGCCGCCCTATAGAGAGACGGCCGATCCAGCACGATTGTTCGTGCCTTGTTCAAGGGAGTTCGACCGATCCAATGGACGGCGGCCACGGGGGTCGGGCGCGACACGCGCCCCTCGGCGACGTACAGGGTGCCGCTCTTGAGCCAGTCCTTGTACTCCCTGCCGCCCTTGCCCATGTCGATGGTGTGCAGTCCGTGCCGCGCCGCCGCCTCCGCCATCCGCATGTGGTGCACGATGCCGGGGGAGTAGCGGGCGTACTCGGTGTCGTAGGCGGGGAACCAGCCGACGAGCGTGGTGGCCGTCATCAGCCCGAAGTGGCCGGCGACCGGCACGTCTCCCGCGTACAGCATGGTGAGCACGCCGGAGAAGTCGGGCGACCGCGAGGCGTGCATCAGCTCGGTCAGCTCGACGATCCACGGCTGAGCGAACCGGTCGACGCGCCCGGTGCGCCGGTACTGGTCGGACTTCCAGGCGAGCAGCGCGCGCAGCTCGGCCGGGTCGGGCGAGGCCCAGGAGAGGCGGAGCTCGCCGTGCTCCCTGCCGAGCTTGCGCTCCTTGTAGCGGACGGTCTTGAGGTTCTTCGGCGAGTTGGCCTTGACCTGGGCGAGCCAGGCGTCGAAGCCGGCGGTGAAGTCCATGACCGGCGCCGGGCGGACGTCGCTCTCGTACGGGGCGAACGTCGGCTGCCCGGCGACCAGGTGGTCGAAGTCGAAGACGGTGAGGCGGCACGCGCGCAGCAGCTCGCGGACGTCGACCTTCAGGTCGGGGATCGAGATCAGGCCGTGGCAGGTGGTCAGGAAGCCCCCGAGCGGCTTGCCGATGCCGAAGCTGTGCCGCTCGTACGGGAAGAACCCGACGATGCGGTTGTCGAGCTCGACGACCGCGACGCGGACGTAGTCGCGCAGCCGGTCCATGGCCAGCGCGAACTCGACCGAGAGGAACGGGTTGTCGAGGCTCGGGTCGGCCTTCTGGAGCTCGCGCCAGCGGGCCCGCTCGGGTTCGCCGAGCTCGCCCGGGCGTGCGATGCTGATCTTCACCTCGCCCTGGCCCCCTGTCCGGTCTGCGTGTTCTTCCCCCGGTACAGGACGCGGAGCACGTACATGAACCCGCCGAGCACGGCGATCGTGGCCACCCCCGCCCGGGGGGACCACGCGTCGAACATCAGCATGGCCTGGGCGAGCAGCACGTTGATGACCAGGCTCGCGGCGGCGCCCACGGACAGCGCGGCCAGCGGGTCGCGGTCGCGCAGCAGGCCGACGACGGCGGTGCCGGGCACCACCAGCAGGAACAGGGAGATCAGAAAAGGCCGCAGAGGTGTGTCGATATCGAGCAGGGCGCTCAGCGCCCCCGCTATGCAGGACAGCGAGAGCAGCCATGTGAGTGCTCTGCGGTGCTGCTTGAGCATGTGCCGTATCTCTCCTGGTTCGCTGTGAGGCGCGTGGTCGATCGCTCCATCGCATCAACGCGTACGAGCGCACGTCAACGCCGACGCTTGGTTGCCGTGTCAGGTTTACCGCAGCCGCCCTTTTTCCGTGTGAGATTCACCACAGAGCAAAGAAACGGGCTCGGTCCGACGCATCCCAGGCACACCAGGATGCCCTATGTGTCCCATAAGTATCGACCCGACATCCGGCAAGTCATTATTTTTCGTCTGGATCGGTGGCCTGGGCCGCCTCAGGCGCGGGGGTGCCGGTCGGCCCGGCCGTCCGGGTGACGTCCTCCTCCGGCAGCCGGGTCGGGGCGGGCGAGGCCGGGCCGTCCCAGCTCAGCGCGCAGGTGGCGGCGCCGCCGTTCGAGGTGACGGTCACTGTGCCGCTGCCCGCGGCGCCGGGGTCGTCCACCGTCACCCAGACGACCGCCGTGCCGCCCGGCCTGATCGAGCCCTGGGCGGGGACCGCGGTCAGGCCCTCCGACGCCGCTGCCTTCCAGGAGACGGTCCTGTTGCGGGCGCGCAACCCGACAGTGGCCGCGTCGCCCGCCTCGGGCGGGCACGTCACGGTGAGCCTGGCGGGCCGGGCGGGACGGGCGGACCGCCGCCGGGCCGGCGGGCTGACGACCGGGGGCCGGGTGGTCGCCACCTCGGGAGCGGGCCGCCCGCTCGGCTTCGGCGACGCCGACGACGACCGCGACGGCGAGGGCGTCGGGTCGGGCTCGCTCGCGGTCGGGCTCGGGGTGCGGCTCTCCTCGGGCTCGGCGGGCAGGCTCTCCGGCAGGACGTCCAGGGTGGGCGCGGGGTCGTGCAGCCGGAGCGAGGTCCTGGCGCCCTCGTAGCCGGTCACCGCGACCAGCACGGTCACGCCCGCCAGCAGCGCCGCCGCCCCCAGCAGCGCCGGGGCGAGCCCGCGCCGCGCCCGCCGCCGCGACCGGCCGGGCCGCACCGGGAAGCCGCCGCGGTCGAAGCCCTCGCCGCGGTCGATGATCATGGTGCGGGTGTTGCCCTGCGCCGGGTCGCCGCACGTGGCCAGCACCCGCCCGCGCAGCGAGAACGGCGCGTACGCCACCGGCAGCATCTCCAATAGCCGGGCGGCCGAGACCTGCCGGTGCCGCCGTTCGGTGCAGACCTCGCAGGCGCCGATGTGCGCGGTCAGCCGCCGGCGCAGCGCCGCTGTGAGCGGGCCCTCCCACGAGTCCAGCAGGGCCGAGAGCTCCGGGCAGTGCGCCCGCCCGGTCCTGGCCAGCACCACCGCCGCGGCCGCGGTCTCCAGCAGGTCGCGCGCCCGGCGCAGCCTGCTCGCCGCCTGCCGCGAGGTCAGGCCCAGCACCGAGCCGGTCTCGGCGGGCGAGAGCCCGTGCCGCAGCGACAGCTCCAGGATCTCCCGCTCGCTCCGGCGCATCTCGCCCAGCGTGACCCCGACGAGCTCGGCCAGCTCCGGGTCGTCGGGGTCGTCCGGCGGCTCGGCGGTCCCGCGATGGTGGCCCAGCCGGGCCATGGCCTGGAACCTGACCAGCGCGTACAGCCAGGCCCGGAACCGGGCGGGCTCGCGCAGCCGGTCGGCGTGCCCCTGCGCGGTCACCACCGCGTCGTGCACCGCGTCGGCCGCGCGCCGGTCGCCTAAGAGCGAGCTGGCGTAGTCGTGCAGCCGGTCGCCGTACGCGTCGTACAGGCTCTCCGGAGCCCCCCGCTCGCCGCGGCGGAGCGCCGCGACGAGCTCCAGATCACGGGCACGGTCGACCCTCGGCCATCCAGGCACGCGTACCTCCCCGCGGGTAGCCAGGACATCCCCGGCGTAGAGGACGCCCCGGCCACCCGGGGGGTTGCCAGAACCCGCCTAAGAGGCATGAACCAGGTAAAACTGTGACTGGTGGGTCAGCTGTCGCAGTTGGGGGAGCAGAGACGGCGTTCGAAGCCCTGGAGGAAGAAGTCGCGCACCTGCATCGGGTCCTTGGCGATGTACGCCTCGCCGCCCGTGGCCCGCGCCAGCGCGTCCATCTGCCGCTTGCCCGTCTCGGCCTCCGGGCCGAACGCGATCAGCAGGATGCTGACCGGCCGCTCCGGGTTGTAGTTCTCCTTCAGGAACCGCAGGATCTCCGTGTCGCTGACGCCGCCGTCGGGGTCGTCGTTGCCGGCGCCGTCGGTCAGGATCAGGATCGTGTTGATCCGGTCGCGCGCGTACGTCTTGGTCATCTCGGTGTAGGCGGCCTTGAGCGTGTCGTTCAGGCCGGTGTCACCGGTGGGCTTGGCCTGGACCGTGGAGAGCTCCTTGGCCAGCACCTCCTTGCGCAGCACCCCGTCGATCCGCTCGGTGAGCGGGCCGACCGAGACGATCTCCTTCCAGTCCTTGCCGTGGCCGTCGAGGTGGGTGGAGAACATCCACACCCCCATCTCCGAGTCCGCGGGGAAGAGTGTCAGGCCCTCGGTGGCGATCTTGCTGATGGCCTGCATGCGGGTCAGGTTGGTGCCGGGGACCGGCAGCGCCATCGTGCCCGAGACGTCGAGCAGGGTGAGCAGGCGGGTGCCGAGGTTCAGCCTGGTCCAGGTCTGGCTGACGGAGGCCACCGTCTTGGGGTCGGGGGCGGGCAGCGCCTTGGGGGCCGCCGGGTTGAACCCCTTGGCCTCCGACAGCGTCTCGCCCGCGGTGCCGTCGGGGTCGCGGAAGCCCTGGGCGCGCAGCACCTTCAGCGCGGACTCCTCCGACAGCGCCTGGCGGAAGTCCGCCGCGGCCTTCTGCCCGGCCAGGTCCTTGGTGAAGACGGTGAGCGGGTAGTCCAGGCTCAGTGTGCCCTCGGCCGGGTAGAGCGCCACCGCCGGGGTGTCCGGCTTCTTGGTGTTGTGCACGTGGATGGCCTGCTCGGAGCTGACACCGACGGGCACCCTGCTGCCGGACCGCACCGTGAGGCTGGCGAGCAGCGCGGCCGAGTCGGCCGCCACCTGGGTGGACAGCTCCTTCAGGGCGCCCACCAGCGCCTTGCTCTGGCCCGCCTTCCTGGCCACGCCGGAGGCGGCCATCAGCGCGGCCATCCCGGCCGAGCTCTTCTGCGGGTCGAGCGCGACCACGCGCACCTTCTTGCCGGGCCCGTCGGGGTTGGCCACGTTCGCCGCCGCCACCAGGTTGACCCAGCTCGGCTTCAGCGTGCCGGTGAGCTTGGCCGCCGAGGACTTCGCCGTCGCCAGCACCACCGGCGAGCTGGCGATCGACCCCGCCGGTTCGGGGACCCCGCCCTGCTCGACCGAGCGGGTGCTCAGCCGGCTCAGGATCAGGCTGGAGTCGGGCACCCAGACGTCGCCGTCGAACTTCCCGGCCGCGACCGCGCTCGCCACCCGTGCCGAGGTCTCCTTGGCCACCGTGACCTCGACGCACTGGCTGTCGATCGAGTGCATGTCCTCGTTGTAGGATTTAGCGATCTTCGAGAGCGCGGGCTGGATGTCCGGGCTGGCGACCACGCGCAGCGGCAGCTTGCCCGCCGAGCAGTCGTGCTCGCGGTTGAAGATGACGAAAGCCGCGACGCCGAGCAGCACGGCCAGCGCCACGGCCCCGGCCAGCGGTACGAGCACCCGCCCGCGTCCGGACCGCGCCCGGCGGCGCGAGGTCCGGGGGGATGGATTCTGAGCCCTGTAGCCGCCGTCGAATTCGTCTGTGCGGTGTCGCCCCACGGCTGTCCTCTTGGTGTTCTGATCGCCCGGCTTGACCTTCCGGAGACCTGGTGAGGGGTTCTCCGTGATACCCGGGGAACGATACTCGGTGCGCTTGCTGCGGCAAAACAGCCGTTATGGTGCGGTTATCACCTAGTGTGGTGGTCAATGGCAACAAACGTGACCACGCCAGGCCCGGATCCCCTCCCGTACCGCGACCACCGCGAGGGCCAGCGCCACGATCGGATCGACCCACCACAGCCCCGCGGTGTTGAGCCAGAGCCCGGCCAGCACACCCGCGGCGGTCGCGCCGCAGATGATGTTCTGCGTGCCCTCGCCCGCGGTCGCCCCGGACGCCAGCCGCACGCCCAGCCGCCGCTTCAGCACGCCCAGTACCGGCATGCTGACCAGGCTCACCGCCGTCACCACGATGCCGAGCAGGCTCACCTCCGCGCGATGACCCGCGTCCAGGTCATGCCCCACGTGCAGGACCAGGTACGGGGCGAGCAGCCAGAAGCTCACCGCCACCGCCCGCCGCGCCCGGTGCTCGGCCGTCTCCGACAGCGTGCGCGCCCCGGTGAACCGCCACACCACGATCAGGCTGGCCAGCGCCTCCACCAGGGCCGACAGGCCCCATCCGATCAGCGCGACCGAGTGCGCGCCGAACCCGGCCGCCAGCCCCAGCGTGCTCTCCACCCCGAGCCAGACCAGCGTCACCAGGGACAGCCACCGCGCGTGCCCGGCCGCCCGCAGCCACTCCGCGGACGCCACAGGATGCTCGCGAATCCGCTGGTCAGGCACTTTCCACCTCCGTGATCCCGGCTGTGCCCTCCGTACGGTACCGACTACTCACTGTGACCGCCGGGGCTCCGCCGTAACGGAAGGTCAAACTTCACGGGTAATGTCATGATCCAGAGGGGATTCGCCCAGGGGGGACCGTGCCGTTCACACCCAGCCACATGGCGGCGGTGCTGCCGCTCATCTCGTCCGCCCGCGTGCGCCGCCTGGCCGACCCGTGGGCGCTGGCGCTCGGCGCGATGGTGCCCGACCTGCCGATCTTCCTGCCGTTCCTGCCCGCCTACAGCGACTGGCACTCCTTGCAGGGCGTGCTGACCGTGGACCTGGCGGCGGTGCTGATCCTGCTGGTGGTCTTCCACGGCCTGCTCCGCGACCCGCTCCTGTCTCTCCTGCCGCCCGCGCTGGCCGGTCGCGCCGCCACGCTCCGCCCCGCCTGGCCGAGCCTCGCCCGCCGCGTGCCCGCCGTCGTCGCCGGCGGGCTGATCGGCTCGTCCACCCACGTCATGTGGGACTCCTTCACCCACTCCACCGGGCCGGCGCTGTGGGGCGAGTGGCTGGCGGCCCCGGTGCTCGGGGTGCTGCCGCTCTTCCGGGCGCTGCAGTACGGCTCGTCGGCGGTGGGGCTGGCGATCGTCGTCTGGTGGGCCTGGCGCGGCCTGTCCAGGATGGCGCCCGTGCCGGTGCCCGACAGCCTGCGCATCTCGGCGCGGGTGCGCTGGACGGTGCTGACCTGGGGCGCCGTCGGCATCGTGGCCGGCGCCTTCGTCTGGCCCCGGGTGGACGAGCCCAACCCGGCCTTCGGCCTGCCGGCCGTCATCACCAAGGTCGGCGCCGGCACCGTCGTCGGCCTCTGCCTCGTGCTCCTCTGCTACGCCGCCGGATGGCACGTCAGGCGGCTCGTGACAGTATCGGAACGTGCTTGAGTACGTCACCGACGCCGCCGACCCCCGCCTGACGGACTTCACCCGGCTGCGCGACGTCGAGCTGCGCAAGAGCCTGGAGGCCGAGCGCGGCCTGTTCCTGGCCGAGGGCGAGAAGGTGATCAGGCGCGCCGTCGCCGCCGGTTACCCGATCCGCTCCGTCCTCACCACCCGCCGCTGGCTCGACGCGCTCGCCGGCGTGCTCGGCGACGCCACCGTGTACGTGGTCAGCGACGAGATCATGTCGTCCGTGGCGGGCTTCCGGGTCCACCGCGGCGCCCTCGCCTCGATGGCCCGCCTCCCGCTGCCGTCCACCGCCTCCGTCCTGGAGTCCGCCGACCGGCTGGTCGTCCTGGAGGACATCGTCGACCACGCCAACGTCGGCGCGATCTTCCGCTGCGCCGCCGCCCTCGGCGTCGGCGGCGTCATCCTGTCGCCCCGCTGCGCCGACCCCCTCTACCGGCGTGCGGTCAAGGTCTCCATGGGGGCGGTGTTCTCCATCCCGTACGCCCGGATGGACGACTGGTACCACGGTCTGGACGAGCTGCGCGCGGCCGGGTTCCGGACCCTGGCGCTGACCCCCGACCAGTCGGTCACCCCGCTCGACCAGGTCAAGCTGGGCGACCGGGTCGCGCTGCTGCTCGGCGCCGAGGGCGACGGCCTGTCGTCCCGCTGGCTGCACGAGGCCGACGAGGCGGTCTGCATCCCGATGAGCCCGGCCGCGATGGAGTCGGGCGTCGACTCGCTGAACGTGGTGGCCGCGGCGGCCATCGCCTGCCACGGCCTGATGCGATCCGCGTGATCAGGCGACCTTGCGCGGCGGCGCCGTCCAGGTGTTGCACGCCCTGGGGTCGCCGGCGGCCAGGCCGCGCTTGAGCCAGGCGCGCGCGTTGGCCGTGCTGCCGGTGAGGCGCTCCTGCCCCCGCTGGTCACCCTGGATGAGGCTCGCCAGCTCGCGCCGGTCGCGCGCCGACCGGCCCTTGAGCGGCCAGACGCTCTTGAGGAAGGCCCCGGCGAGGCAGTCGGACTGCAGGCTGTAGCGGCGCGCCTGCTCCAGCAGCTCGCCGCTGTTCCGGTAGGGCTCGTCGTCGTACGCGGCGGTGATGCCCGTGAGGGTCTGGACGTGGAAGGCGTAGACGGCGGCGGTGATGTGGAAGAGCCACAGGTCGCCCGGGCTCTTCAGCCAGTCCTTGCCGAGCTGGACGTAGAGGGTCTTGTCGTCGGCGCAGTAGAGGATCTGCGAGGGCTCGTTGCCCGGGTCGAGGTCGCAGTACTTGCGGGGGATCCGGTTGACGTGCTTGACCCGTGCCTTCCGGAAGTTCATGCCGGCCTTGCCCAGGTGCGCGCCCCACGTCCTGTCCAGGCAGGTGACGACGGCGTCCACGTAGGCGCGGGCCTGCTTCTTGTCACCGGGTCTGACGCGCTTCTCGGCGCACTTGGTACGGGGGAGCGGGCCCGTCTTGTAGAGGGCGTTCGCGGTGAGGGCGGGGCTCTTGACCGGGGCCGCGGCGGCGTCGAATCACCACCGGATGGGGGTGTGGGCGTTGTCCAGCGGTTCGCCGACGCCGCCGGGCGGGGCCGCCCAGAGCACCGCGTTGGCCAGCACGCGGCGCACGTCGGGGTGGTGGTAAACGGGGTATCCCTGGTCGCCGGGGCTGAAGTAGAAGATCCGGCCCAGCCCGCGCCGGTAGCAGCAGCCGCTGCGGAACGCCTCGCCGCCGCCGGACGAGCTGATGAACACCAGCTCGTCCGGCTCGGGGACGCCGAACGGCTCGCCGTAGGTCTCGTGCTCGGGGATGACGATCGGGTGCGGCACGCCCCGCGCGATGGGGTGGCCGGGCGCCACGGTCCACACCAGTTCGCGCTCGGCGGCGTCGCGCCAGTTGAGGGTGCAGGTGGTGCCCATCAGCGCGCGGAACAGCTTGGAGTAGTGGCCGGAGTGGAGCACCAGCAGCCCCATGCCGCCGAGCACCCGCCGCCGCACCCGCTCGACCACCTCGTCGGCGACCTCCTCGTGGGCCACGTGCCCCCACCAGGTGAGCACGTCGGTCTCGGCGAGCTCCTTCTCCGGCAGCCCCTGCCCGGGGTCGTCGAGGACCGCGGTGCGGACGCGGACCCGGGCGCCGAGGTGTTCGGCGAGCCCGGCCGCGATCGCCCCGTGCATGCCGTCCGGGTAGCGGCGGCGCACCTCCTCCTCGCGCTGCTCGTGGCGGTTCTCGCCCCACACCGTGACCCTGATCGGCATCGTGTCCCCCTCGTGGCCGCTTCCCGGAGGGGATCTACCCGCCGGCGGCCCAGTCCATCGGCGCGGGGGGTTCGAAGGAACTGGTCAGCTCGACCGTCCCGCCCTTCTCGTACGAGGTGCGCGCGGCGCAGAGGATCTCCACCACGTGCGCGGCCTGCCGGCCGGTGGCGCGGTGCGGGCGGTCCTCGCGGATCGCGGCGGCGAGGTCCCGCACGGCCCTGCCCCACTCGACGCCCGGGTACGGTTCGCGCAGCGGCGTCACCGGCCGGGGCTCCTCACGGAAGGCGGAGATCTCCAGCGGCGCGTCGAAGTCGTGCCAGCCGCGCAGCAGCAGCGATCCGTCGTCGCCGTGGAACTCCATGCCGTGCTGGCCGGTGTTGTGCCCGTCGACGTAGAAGTCGCAGGTGAGCCTGAGCTGGACGCCGCCTTCGAACTCGACGTTGGCCACCACGTAGTCGGGGGTGGTCAGCGTGAACGGCGTCCCGTCGAGGCGGGTGCGCTGCGGGTGCAGGGTGGCGGCGAACGCCGTCACCCGCCGGGCCGGGCCGAGGGCGGCGGTGGCGATGGTGAGCGGGTAGACGCCCACGTCGAAGAGCGCCCCCACCTCGTAGAAGCCGACCGGGTCCGGGTGCCAGACCTCGATCCGGCCCCAGTTGACCTCCGCGTACACCAGCCGGACGCGGCCGACCGCCTCCTCGCGCAGCAGCTTGAGCGCCGTCTGCTGGGACTCGCCGAGGAACGTGGCGGGCGCGCCGCCGAGCCGCAGCCCGCGCTCGCCGGCCAGCGCCACCAGTTCGGCGGCGTCCTCGTACCGCAGCGCGAGCGGCTTCTCGCTGTGGACGTGCCGGCCCGCCTCCAGGCAGCGCCGGATGACTTCGTAGTGGGCCTTGTGCGCGGTCAGGTTGACCACGATGCCGACTCCGGGGTCGGCGAGCAGCTCGTCGAGTGTCGCGTACGCGCGCACGCCGTGCTCGGCGGCCAGCGCCTCCGCCCGCGCGGGGTCGACGTCCTGCACGCCGCGTAGCTCGATCTCGGGGTAGGAGGCCAGGTCGGCGGCGTATCTCTGGGCGATGTTGCCGCAGCCGACGATCGCGACACCCGTCGTCGCGCTCACGTTCGTGTTCAACCGTTCTCCTGGGGGTCGGATTTCGGCCATCGATCCGAGAAACTACGTGTTCCACGCAACAAGGGTCAATCTAGTTAATTGGCTGAAAATGCTACCCATCTCGCCACTTGACGCTCTTGCATCCCCGGGTCACCCTAGGGCGAGCTCCCGGCCCGCGTGGTCCAGCAGCCGCTCCGCGGTCTTGAACCGGCGCTCGTCCTGGTCGTTGAGCAGCACCCCGACCACCTCGCGCCCGGCCCGCCGCGCCGCGAACATCAGGCAGAACCCGGCCTTGCGGGTGTAGCCCGTCTTGATCCCGATCGCGCCGGACGCCCGGCCGAGCAGCTTGTTGGTGTTGTTCCAGGTGTGGGCCCGGTGCACCGCCGTCTCGGTGACCCGGTGCGTCCTGCGCGACACGACCGTCCTGAAGACCGGGATGTCCAGCGCGTGCCGGGCCAGCCGCACCTGGTCGACGGCCGTCGAGTGGCCGCCGTCGCGCGGGGTGGGCATCCCGTCGGCGTTGGTGTAGAGCGTGTCGTCCATGCCCATGCCGCGGGCGGCGGCGTTCATCTTGGCCACGAACCGGCGCTTGCCCGGCCCGTAGGAGCGGGCCAGCGCGTGCGCGGCGTCGGCCCCCGAGGGCAGCAGCAGCGCGTACAGCAGGTCCCGGACCGTGAACCGCTCGCCCGCGCGCAGGCCCGCCGTCGCCGCGCCGCCCTTGGCGCCGTGGCGGACGTCGGCCGCGGTGACCGTGACGACCTCCGACAGCTTCGCCTCGCGCAGGACAACGTACGCGGTCATCACCTTGACCAGGCTGGCCACCGGAACCCGGGCGTTCTCGCGCTTCCAGGCGTACACCATTCCCGCGTCGTCCACCACGAAGGCGTGCCCGGCGGCCACGGCCGGGGCCCGCGCGGCGGCCGGCGGCGGCGCGGCCACGCCGGTGGTCAGGACGAGCAGGGCGGAACCGGCGGCGGCAGCGATGCGCATGAGCCCCATGCTGACATCGCGAGTCCGCCATTCCGGGAAAACATGCCGGTTGGGACGGTCAAGCTAGGACCGTCAAGTGGCGAGCTCTTCCTCCCGCTCCGCCCGCTTCCTGCGCCGCCGGGCCACGTACGCCGCGATCGCGGCGACCACGGCCACCGCCACCAGCGCGGCCGCGAGCGGCGACTGGGCGGCGAGCCGCAGCCACGCCCAGATCGCGACCATGCCGCCGAACCACCACAGCGGCGCCCACGTCATGCAGCCGAGCGCGCTCGCCACCACGTACCAGGGATAGGAGACCCGCAGCGCCCCCGCCACCCACGGCAGCGTGTGGCGCAGCATCGGCACCCAGAAGCAGCCGTAGACGGCGAGCGCCCCCCACTTCTCGACCGTCCGCTCGATCCGGGCGATCCGGTCCCGGCCGATCCGCTCGCCGACGCGGGACTCGTACAGCTTCTCGCCCAGCCGGCGGCCGACCCAGTAGTAGACCTGGAACACGGCGAAGAGGGCGATCATGAGGATCACGCCCACCAGCCAGTACGGCAGGCCCCACCAGAACGGCTCCGTCGGCGCCGGGAGAGCGAGGTGCCTCATGGCGGACTCCCACCCCAATCGTTAGGTCAGCCTTACCTTAATTCACCGTGCAAGCGGCATCCATACCGGCCTGCAAGCCGCGGTCAACCGGCTGCCCGTACACCTGTGGGTGAGCGGAAGAGGCGGTGACCATGACGACGAGAAACGGCGCGTTCCTGACCGGCGGCACGGCGAGCGCGGCCAAGTTCGCGGTGGCGGCCCTGGCCTTCACCGCCGCGTACGCGGGCTTGTCGGCCTACGCTATCGCGAGCTCCGCCCAGACTCCCGCCGAGCCCGCCGCCGTGATCCTCCCGGCCGTCCAGGAGACCCCGGTCGGCGCCGCGCGCGCCCTGGCCGCCGGCACGGTCACCCTCAGCGCCCTGCCCGCCGAGCCCGGCTGCGTCGAGACCTTCGTCGCGCGCACCCTCCTGGTCAACCCGGACCCCGGCCGGACCCTCTCCTACAGCTGGCGGCTGGCCCGCTGGAGCCCGAAGACCAAGACCTGGCGCAGCTACCTCGTCGACTACGCCGGCTTCTCCGGCGCCCGCAGGACCGCCGCCTGGGAGGCCACGATCTCCGCCAACCCCGGCTGGTACCGCGTCGAGCTGGCCCCCGAGGGCGCAAAAACGATCAAGAGCGCCCGGTTCAGGGTGAGTTGCTGACCGAGCGCTGCGCCGCCTCCACCCAGCGCGGCACCCCCACCCGCCGGGCCACCTCCAGCGCCTTCAGGTAGTGGTCGCGGGCGGCCTCGGGCTGGCCCAGCCGCACGGCCAGGTCGCCGAGCGTCAGCGCCACCGGCCAGAGCGCCACCACGCCGGTGCCGGCGCCCGCCACCCGGTCGGCGAACGGCTTGAGCTTGTCGTAGCAGTCGACCATCCGCTCCCGGTCGTCCAGGAGCATCCCGGCCAGCGCCCGCCACGTCATGGCGAGCTCGTACAGGAAGTCGGGCCGCACCGGCGGGCGCACCGCCGCGACGGCCTTGGCGTCGGCCAGGTGGCCCCCGGAGGCGAGCGCCAGCGCGTAGGCGTCGAGCGACCACTTGGCGCCGCGCTGATGGGCCTCGCCCAGCGGCCCGGCCATCTCCGCGGCCCGCCCGTCGACCAGGTGGAGGCAGAACGCGGTGATCAGCGGCAGGTCCTGGCGGCCTTCCAGCATGCCCGCCCGGGCGGTCAGCCGGGCCGCGTCGCGGTAGGCGCGCTCGGCCGCCGGGTAGTCGCCGGCGATCATGCGCCGCAGCCCGACGTACCAGGCGTGCACCGCGGCCGGGGCCTGAAGGTCGTACTGGCGGGCCAGCTGGTCGGCGGCGGCGGCGTGCTCGTCGGCCACCGCGAAGTCGCCCCGCGCCGCCGCGCACTCCAGCAGCACCAGGTGGGCCAGCGCCTGCGTGGCCACCTGCCCGGAGCGCCGCGCCACGTCCAGCAGCTCACGGCCGATGCTCTCGCGGGTGTCGACCGCCGGGATGTCGTAGGACTGGCGCAGCCGCGCGCTCAGCGCGACCGCGATCAGCGCCGGGTCGCCGCTCTGCCGGGCCACCTCCAGCGCCTCCAGCGACGCCTGGCGGCCCCGCTCGGGCGAGGAGGAGCCCTCCAGCTCCAGCGCCAGCGTGGTAAGCAGGCTGGCGCGGAGCGACTGCTCGCCCTCAGGCAGCTCCGACAGCGCCCGCTCGGTGATGTCGACGATCTCCCAGGCGGTCCGGGTGAAGTCGCGCGCCATGCCCTTGTGCGGCACCGCCAGCGACGCCGCCACCCGGGCCGTCAGCTCCAGGTCGCCGAGCGGCAGCGCGGCGTCCATCGCCTCGCGCCGCAGCAGCCGCGCCGCCGACATGTCGCCGCAGAGCGCCAGCGCCCGGATGCGGCGCAGCATGAGCTGCAGGCGCTGCCTGGTGTCGCCGCCGGAGCGGTCGGACGCGGCGGTGGCCTGCTCCCAGAGCGTGGCCGCCTCGCGGTGCGCGAAGCGCCGCTCGGCCTGCTCGGCCGCCAGCCCGGCGTAGTGGACCGCCTTCTCGGCGGCGTCGGCCAGGTAGTAGTGGTGGGCCAGCGCCGCCACGTCGGACGGGGCGCGCCGCTCGATCACCGCCGCCACCGCGGCGTGCAGCCGGGTGCGGCGCAGCCGCGAGGCGTCGGAGTAGATCGTGTCGCGGACGAGGTCGTGGTCGAACCTCAGCAGCCCCGGCCCCGGCTCGGTCACCAGCCCCGCCAGCAGCGCGGCCTCCACCGCCTCGACCACCGCGTCCTCGTCGCCGGCCACGTCGACCAGCACGTCCACGTCCACGTCGCGGCCGATCACCGCGGCCTGCAGCAGGATCTGCTGCGCCCCGGCCGGCAGCCGGGAGATGCGCCGCCGCAGCACGTCGCGGACCCCGGACGGCACCTGTGACAGCACCTCGGCCGCGCTCGCCCGGTCGGCCGCGCCCTCGGCGTCGAGCAGGCGTACGGTCTCACGCACGAAGAACGGGTTGCCCCCGGTGCGCTCGACGATCGACTCGACCGCGTCGTCCTCGATCTCGCGCACGCAGGTGGCGCGGACGAGCTGCGCCACCGCCTTCGGGTCGAGCCCGGACAGGCCCACCCGGACCGGCCCCAGCCGGGCCAGGGCGGCGAGCACGTCGGCCTGGCTGTCGTCCAGCTCGCCCTCGCGGCAGGTGACCACGAGCAGCACCCGGCTGGTGGCCAGCAGGCTGGGCAGCGCGCGCAGCAGCGCCAGCGTCTGGTCGTCGGCCCAGTGGAGGTCCTCTAGCGTGAGCAGGACGGGCGAACGGCTCGCCACGCCCGCCAGGTAGCCGCCGACCGCGCGGTGCAGCCGGAACCCGCCCGACAGCTCGTCGTCGTCGGGGTCGGGGGCGGCGTCGTCCAGCAGCGGGGCGAGCAGCTGGGCGTACTCGCCCGCGCCGGTCACCCCGACCAGCGCGCGCAGGATCTCCACCCAGGCCCAGCCGGGCGGGGTGGCGCTGGAGTCGGGGCAGGCGCCGGAGGCGGTCATCCAGCCGTCGGCGGCGAGCCTGCTCTGGAGCTGGCGGAGCAGCGTGGTCTTGCCGGCCCCCGCCACGCCCGTGACGATCGCCACCTGGAAGCGGCCGGTGCGGGCGGCGGCCGTGGTCAGCCGGGCCAGCTCCGCGTCGCGGCCCACGAACGGCTCCGGCTCCAGCGGCGGCGGCTCCACCGGCGTGGCCGGGCGGGGCGGCCAGGTGTCGGCCGGCGGGACCGGCCTGGACGGGCGCGGCGCCGGCGTCAGGTCGAGCTCGGGCGACTGGGCCAGGATGTCGGACTCCAGCTTGCGCAGCGCCGGGCCGGGGTCGATGCCCAGCTCGTCGGCGAGGATGCCGCGGGCCCGGCGGAGCGCGGCCAGCGCGTCGCCCTGCCGGCCGCAGCGGTAGAGGCCCAGCGCCAGCAGCCGCCAGCCCTCCTCGCGCAGCGGATGCTCGGTGGTCATCGCCTCCAGGTCGGGCACCGTCTCGGCGGGCAGGCCCAGGCGCAGCCCGGTGTCGGCGTGCCGCTCGCGCGCCACCAGCCGCAGCTCGGTGAGCCGGTTGACCTCGGCCTCGGCCCACTGCTGGTCGGCGAAGTCGGAGTAGGGGGTGCCGCGCCACAGGCCGAGCGCCTTCTCCAGGCGCCCGCGCGCCGACTGCGGGTCGCCCTCCTCCAGGTGCTCGCCCGCCGCGCGGACGAGCTGCTCGAACCGGAGCCCGTCGACCTGGTCGGGCGCCACCCGCAGGGCGTAGCCGGAGGCGACCGTCACCAGCAGCCGGTTGGGCCCGCCGCGCGGGCGGCCGGGCTCCAGCACCCGGCGCAGCCGCGAGATGTAGACCTGCAGACCGGACTGGGCGCCCTTGGCCGTGTCGTCGTCCCACAGGTCGTAGAGCAGCGTGTCGACGGGCACGACCTGGCCCCTGGCCACGAGGAGCCGGGCGAGGACGGCCCGCTGCCGCAACCCGCCGAGGTCGAGTTCGTCGTCGTGTTCGTACGCCTCGACTGGCCCCAGAACTCGGAACGCCACCATTTCAGCCGCCACGCTATGCGTGCTTCCGAAGCACGCACAAGGCCCGTGGTTGATAATCGAGCGTTACGTATCTGATCGTCACCTGGGGGCCTTCGAGATCGCGGACGGGGGCTCCGTGGCGGCATCACGGCGGTCACGCCTGCGCAGGAGCGCCCACGCGCCGAGCGCGAGGCCACCGAACGGGATCTCGATAGTGTAAGTCCAGAAGCCGAAAAGGAGTGCGGCGGCGGTCGCCGGCGCCAGCGGCACGCCGAACGCGCCGGTGAGCAGGACCACCACGCCCGCCTCCATGATGCCCGCCCCGCTCGGCGTGACCAGGGCGGTCGTCAGCACCCGCGACAGCGCGAACACCGCGATCGACTCGGCCAGGCCCGGATAGGCGCCGGTGGCGACCAGGCAGGCCAGCATGATCGCCCACTGCATCACCAGGAACGCGGTCATGCCGCCCGACAGCGGCAGCCACCTGGTCCTGATGATCCCCGCGGTGTCGGCCCGCAGCCGGTGGAACGCCTCCGAGGGCCGCGCCCGCAGCCTGATCGCCCGTACCAGGAAGTCGAGCCCCCGGCCCAGCACGGCGGCGGCGCGGTCCCAGTAGAGCGCCACCGCGACCACCGCGACCAGGACCAGGATCGACACCGCGCCCGCCCAGCCCGCGCCGGCGACCGTCTGGTCGGGCACCCGGCCCGCGATCAGCAGCGCGATGATGCCCACGGCGGGCAGGACGAACCTGAACAGGGTGTTCCACACCCCGCTCACCAGCGTCATGACCACGATCGCGCGGTTGCCGAACCCCCACCCCCGGGCCATCGCGAACGTCAGCGCCACCCCCGCGGCGCCGCCGAACGGCAGCAGGTTGCTCACCGCGCTGCCCGCCGCGTTCAGCGTCAGCGCCTGCAGGCGGCCCAGCCCGGGCAGCGAGCCGGTCAGCACGAACGTGTAGGCGAGCAGGCTGAGCAGCCACAGCGCGGTCATCAGCAGGACCGGGCCGGCGCCGAGCGAGCCGAACACCGCCCAGATCTCCCGCCAGGAGACGTCCTTGCCGGTCAGCGTGTGGACGATCTGCGGCAGGTAGACCACGAGCGTCACCGCCAGCCCCAGCGACAGGGCGGAGAGCGCGATCTGCAGCCACTTGTTCTTCATCAGGTCCAGTCTGTCGGCTGCCGGGCGCGGCCGGAGTCATTCCAGGGCACTAATTCGGCCCCGGATCGAAGGGGTGACGCAGGCGGGTGCCGGGCGGCAGGTCGCGCCGTACGTACCACTCGGTGCCGAAGACCAGGCGGAACAGCGGCCCCGGGACCTTGAGCATCACGGCGAGCGTCCGGTCGGTGTCGCCGCCCGTCGCCTGGGAGGCGTGCGCGGCCATCGCGGCCCGCTTCTGGCGGGCGTAGCGGCGCACGTTGACCCGGTGGGTGATGGTCTCGCCCGCCGAGTAGGCGCGCTCGAAGGTGCGCAGGTCGAACTCCGGCGGGAACGAGTAGACCTTCTTGGCCAGGCGCAGCAGCCGCAGCAGGGGGTCGCGGTTGACCGTCGCCTCCAGCACGATCGGCGTCCCGGCGATCTCCGCCGCCCGCTTGCCCACCCGGTGGACCTGCACGTGGTCGGGATGGCCGTAGCCGCCCGCCGGGTCGTAGATGGTGAGCAGGCCCGCCTCCTCCTCGCGCAGGATGTCGGCGAGCGCGGTGGCGGCCTTCTCGGTGTCGGCGTCGATGAACGCGTTGTCGGGGCGCTCGTCGGCGACGCCGCCCTGCGGGCTCAGCCCCGAGTCGCCGTAGCCCAGGCACTCCACGCGGGCGCAGCCCAGCGCCGCGGCCGACTGGTAGAGCTCTTTCATCCGGGTCTCGCCCAGCGACTCGCCCGGCTCCACGTCGGCCAGGCCGCGCTCGCCGGCGGTGGCCACCACGAGCACCACGCGGTGCCCCTCGGCCGCGAGCATCGCCATCGTGCCCGCCGTCAGCAGGGCCTCGTCGTCGGGGTGAGCGTGGAAGAAGACTGCGGTACGTGGAGGCACAGGCCCCAGATTAGTCTGGGCGAGGTGCGGATCTTTCACGTGAGCGACTGTTACCTCCCGCGCCTCGGGGGCATCGAGGTGCAGGTCGCCGATCTCGTGCGGATGCAGCGCGAGTCCGGGCACGCCGTGGAGGTGGTCACCGCCACCCGCGGCGAGCCGCTGGAGGGGGTGCATCGCGTCGTCGCCAGGATGCCGTTCGACCTGCCGGTCCATCCGCGCGGGGTGAGCCGCATCACGCGGCGGCTGGCGCTGTCGAGGCCCGACGTGGTGCACGTGCACATGGGGGCGGTCTCACCGTTCGCGTGGATGGGGGTGCGCGCCGCCGTGCGCCGCGGGCTGCCGTGCGTGGTGACCGTCCACAGCATGTGGGATCCGCTCACGCGGGCGCTCTACCGGCTGCTCAAGCTGCTGTACGGGTGGCAGCGGTGGGGGTTGGTGGCCACCACGGTGAGCGGTGCGGCGGCGGCCCCGATCCGCCGGGTCGCCGGGCCGCAGGTGCCGGTGCGGGTGGTCTCCAACGGGCTCGACCTGTCCGGCTGGCGGCTCTTCCCGGATGGAGGCGCCCCGGAGGCCCGCGGCGAGGTGCACATCGTCGCCGTCGGGCGGCTGGCCCCGCGCAAGCGGCCGGTGGGCCTGCTGCGGATCCTGGAGAAGGCGCGGGCGCGGGTGCCCGCGGCGATCCCGCTGCGGGCCACGGTGATCGGCGACGGCCCGGCCCGGCCCGCCATGGAGCGCTACCTGGCCAGGCGGGGCATGGGCGGGTGGGTGTCGCTGCCCGGCCGCTACAGCAGGGAACGGATCGCGAAGGTGCTGGAGTCGGCCGACCTGTTCGTGGCGCCGGCGCCGCGCGAGTCGTTCGGCATCGCCGCCCTGGAGGCCAGGACCGCCGGGCTGCCGGTGGTGGCGCGGTCGCAGAGCGGGGTGGCCGACTTCGTCGAGCACGGCACCGAGGGGCTGCTCGGCCGCGACCCCGGCGCGCTGGCGGAGGCCGTGGCGCGGCTCTGCGAGGACCGCGGGCTGCGGGAGCGGATCACCCGGCACAACCGGGCGAACCCGCCCGCCGCGGGCTCCTGGCCGGCCGTGCTCGCGGGTTTCGACCGGGCCTACGCCGAAGCGGCGGGCCGCGCCTGATCGGGTTATGTTGTTGTCGTGGTGACGACGATGAGCCACGCCCGCCGGCTGGCCGACCGGTGAGCGACGGGCACTACGCACTGACCGGTCACGTTCCGGTCCCGCTGCCGCCGGGCGAGGCGCTGCGGCTGTTCACGCCGTGCGGCGAGGAGGAGTGGGTCAAGGGCTGGCGCCCCCGCTTCCCCGTCCCGGCCGCCGACGACTCCCGGCCCGGCACGGTCTTCGAGACCGACTCCCACGGCGAGCGCACGATCTGGGTGGTGGCCGACCGGCAGGAAGGCCGCCGCATCAGGTACGCCCGGGTCACCCCGGGCTCGCGGGCCGGTCTGGTGACGGTCACCGCCGCGGACGACGGCCGCGGCGGCACGACGGTCGAGGTCACGTACGAGCTGACGGCCCTGTCCCCGCAGGGGGCGCGCGAACTGCGCGGGTTCGCCGCCGGCTACGGGGACTTCCTCAAGTCATGGGAGCAGGCGATCGCGGATCGGCTGGCCTCCCGCCCGCCGAACGCGGCCACCCCCACTTAACCGCAGGCCTGCTGGAGCTTGGTGACGAAGCCCTGCAGCTTGGTGACCGACTCCATCGAGCCGGCCGGGTCGGTGCCGTCGATCTTGATGCCGTCCAGGACCGCCGCGAGGTCGTTCAGCGCGGCGCCGACCTCACCGTCGTAGTCCGCCGCGAGCGTCTTCACCTTGCCGGCGGCGTCGTCGGCCGCGGTCTCCACCGCCTTCGGGTCCGTGGCGGCGGCCGACGCCGTGGCGGCGGTGAAGTCGTTCATGATCGTGGTGACTTCGTTGGCGGCGGTGTTGCAGTCGACCGCCTGGCCCAGGGCGCCACACCCGCTGATCGTCATGCCGGCGCACGCGAGCGCCGCGATCGTGAGGGCCATGCGGCGGTGTGGGGGTGTCATGGTCGTGCCTTTCCTCGGTTCAGGGACGAAGGCACGGTAGGGAGGCGTTCTTGAGCGTCGCTTGCACGTCGGTAGCAGCTATCGGGTCAAGCCGCCGTAAAGCAGGATCTCCCTCTTGACACGTCCCTGAGCCGACTCGACTATGTCGCATATAGAGCAACTCGGTGCGTAATACGCAACTAGGAGTGCCGTTGACCAGCACATCGAGTTTGATCTCCACGCTGCCCGGACGCTCCTACACCGATCCGGCGCTGTTCGAGCAGGAACAGGCCAGGATCTTCGAGGCGCTCTGGTTCTGCGCGCTCCGCTGCGACGAACTCGCCAAGCCCGGCGCGTTCCGGACGGTCCAGGTCGGCAGGGAGAGCGTGATCGTGGTGCGCGGCCGGGACGAGGTCCTGCGGGCGTTCCTCAACGTCTGCAGGCACCGCGGCGCGCGGCTCTGCGTCGAGGAGACCGGCGAGACCAGGCGTACGCTCAAGTGCCCCTACCACGCCTGGGCCTACGACCTCGACGGCCGCCTGGCCGCCGCGCCCAACCTGGTCAGGATGCCCGACGTGGACCGCGTCGCGTACGGCCTGATCCCGGTGGCCCTGCGCGAATGGCTCGGCTACGCCTGGGTCTGCCTCGCCGACGAGCCGCCCTCGTTCGAGGACACGGTCGTCCACGCGGCCACCGAACGGCTCGGCGACCCGGCCGCCATCGAGCACTACCGCGCCGGCGACCTCGCCCTGGGCCGCCGCATCCGCTACGACGTGCGGGCCAACTGGAAGCTGATCGTCGAGAACTTCATGGAGTGCTACCACTGCGCGACCATCCACCCCGAGCTCACGGCCGTGCTGCCGGAGTTCGCCGGCGGGTACGCCGCGCAGTACTACGTGGGCCACGGCGCCGAGTTCGGCCGGCGGGTGCAGGGCTTCACCGTGGACGGCGGCCCCGGCTTCGGCAGGCTGCCCGGCCTCTCCGCCGAGCAGGACCGGCGCTACTACGCGATCACCGTCAAGCCGCAGGTCTTCGTCAACCTGGTGCCGGACCACGTCATCCTGCACCGGATGTTCCCGATGGCGGTCGATCGCACGGTCGTGGAGTGCGACTGGCTCTACCACCCCGACGTGGTCGCCTCCGGGGCCGACCTCGCGCCGTCGGTGGAGCTGTTCCACCGGGTCAACGAGCAGGACTTCGACGCCTGCGAGCGGACCCAGCCCGGCATGTACTCGCGGGCCTACCGGTCAGGCGGGGTGCTGGTGCCCAGCGAGCACCACATCTCCGCCTTTCACGACTGGGTGAACCAGCGCTTACGGGGATAGCGGACGGCCAGGCTCCCGTACTTGCTCCGGCCGCTGATCACCACGTGCAGGTTCCCGGGCTGCTGCCTGCCCGGGACGTCGGCGACGCTCGTGCTGCCCCAGTCGCTGGTGAAACGGTCGACGTCGGCCGAGGCGCCGGGCGGCAGGATGATCCTGACGGTCCCGTAATGAAGGTCGAGGTCGATCTCGACCGTCCGGTGCGGGACCACCGCCTCGGTGAAGTCGAGGTGGACGGCGCCGTACTTGGTGGCGATCCGCAGCTTGCGCGGGACCGCCCAGTCGCCGGTGCGCCGGACGGTGTCGTGGGTGCTCTTCAGCGTCACCACGTCCTCCACCGGCGCCACGGCCGCGGGCAGGTCGGCGACCAGGTCGACCAGATCGCCGTGGACCTTGGCGCTCAGCGCCTTGCCGAGGCGCTCCTCCAGCTCGAACTGGTCGAGCCGGCCCTCGGTGAAGGCGTGCTGCAGCTGCTGGGCGACCTGCTCCCGGTCCGCGTCCGAGACGCGCATCCGCAATTCCGACATGTTATGAGCATAGGTTCACCAAACCAGGAACGGGAGTTTACGGTCAGTAGCCCAGGGTCAACAGCGCGCCTTGAACCGGTCGAATCCGGGTAGCTTGAAAGACGATGCACGCCGAGCCGTTCGCCCACCCGGCGCTCTTCTACAGAGGCGACCGGGAGTACGCCGACGCCGTCACCGCCTTCGTCCGCGAGGGCCTGGCCGCCGGCGAGCCCGTCGCCGTCGCGGTCCCCGGCCCCCGGCTGGAACTGGTCGAGCGGGAGCTGGGCGCCGACGCCGCCCGCGTCCTGATGCTCGACATGGCGCGCGAAGGGCGCAACCCCGGCCGCATCCTCCCGGCCGTGCTCTTCGGCTTCGCCGACCGCCACCGCGACCGCCGCGCCCGCATCGTCGGCGAGCCGGTCTGGCCCGGGCGCACCCGTCTCGAATACCCGGCCTGCGCCCAGCACGAGGCGCTCATCAACGCCGCGTTCACCGGCCGCCGCCTCACGATCCTCTGCCCGTACGACGCCGGAAGGCTCGACGCCGAGGCGCTGCGCGACGCGGAGCTCACCCACCCGGTGCTGCGCGACGCCGACGGGGAGCGGCCGAGCGGCCGCTACGCCCCGCACCGCGTCCTCGACGGCCACAACCGGCCGCTCGCCGAGCCCGACCGCCCCGTCAGCCTCTGCTTCGGCCACGGCAACCTGGCCGCCGCCCGCGACCTCGCCGCGACCACGGCCGCCGGGCTGGGCTTCACCGGCCGGCGGCTCGACGACGTCCGGCTGGTCGTCGCCGAACTGGGCGCCAACAGCCTCGACCACGGCGGCGGCGCCGGGCTCATCCGGCTGTGGTGCGCCGACGCCCGCCTGGTCTGCGAGGTCAGCGACGCCGGCCACATCACCGACCCGCTGGCCGGGCGCCGGCCGGTCGCGCCGCACGTGCCCGGCTCGCGCGGCCTGCTCATCGTCAACCTGCTCAGCGACCTGGTACGGGTCCACACCCGCGCCGGCGCCACCGTGGTGCGCGCCTACTTCGACCTGCCCACCTCCCCCTGAGGGGGCGCGCCCTACCGAAGGGCGTATCCGGGCAGGCCACGGGCGGTATCTCAGGGTGGTACGACCTAAGTACTAAGGGTGCGACCAGGGAACGCTGGGGATTCTCTCCGATACTCCGCGAGGCCGCCGGCCGCGACCTTGGAATGCATGAGGGGATTAGTCGTCAGCGGATTCACGGCCATCGGCACCGGCACCGGCGCCATGCTCGTCCTGCACACGGAGGCGGGGCTCGACCCGGCGCACACCGTCATCAGCGAGTACGCCTTCCAGGCGGCGGGCTGGCTGCTGCCGCTGTCCCTGACGCTGTTCGCGTTCGGCGCGGCCCTGATCGCCGAGGCGCTGCGCCGCTCCGGCGCGGACCGGCGGGTGGTGGCGCTGCTGGCCGTCTGGGGGATGTGCATGGTCCTGGTCGGCGCCTTCCCGACCGACCCGCCGGGGGTGCCGCTGTCGGTGTCCGCGGGGATCCACCGCTACGCCGCCTTCGTCGCGTTCCTGGTGATGCCGCTGGCGGGGCTGCTGCTGGCCAGGACCGGGATCCGGCACGCCAGGCTGGTACGGGTGCTCAGCCTGGTCGCCCTGGGGGCGCTGGTGCTGGTCGTGATCCCGTACGTGGTGCGGATGCTCGGCATCCCGCTCGCCGACGAGGACTTCCCGGCGGGGCTGATCCAGCGCACCGTGGTCGTCACCGAACTGGGCGTGCTCTGGCTGGCCGGGCTCGCGGCCCCGTGGCGGGCCGAACGCTCCGCCGCCGCGCCGGTTCTGGCGTAAGCGGCCCGCTTCTCGGTAGAGGAGCGGCATGACGATTCTGATCGCGTACGACGGGTCCGACGACGCCAAGGCGGCCATCGACTTCTGCGGGCGGATGTTCGGCGGGCGGGACGCCGTGGTGCTGACCGCGTGGGAGCGGCTGGCGATGACCACCACGCGGGCCTCCGCCGGGCTGGTGGTGGCCGTCGACGCGACCCCCGAGGAGGAGGCGGCGATCCAGCGGTCCATGAGCGAGCTGGCCGGGGAGGGGGCCGAGCGGGCGCGCGCGGCCGGGCTCGACGCCCGGCCCAGGTGCGAGCCGAACGCGCTCGCCGTCTGGTCGACGATCGTGGACGTGGCGGACGAACTGGACGCCGAGCTGATCGTGACCGGCACCCGCGGGCTCGGCGGGGTGAAGTCGCTGCTGCTCGGCAGCACCTCCGACCGGGTCCTGCACCACGCCCGGCGGCCGGTCCTGGTCGTGCCCTGCTCGAAGAGTGCCGGGTAGGGACCTCTGTCTTTTTCGCTGTTCCGCGCTCTTGCGGCGGCCGGGTCCCCCGCGCCTGCTGGTGGGGCGCTTCCTGTTGGACGGCTGTTGTTCCGCCGCATGTGGTTGATCGTGGCCCGGCGGGTGAGGCAGAGTGCTCCGGTCGGGGAGGTGGTGGGGGTGGGCGGAGAACTGGCGCGCCGGCTCGGGACGCGGGACGCCGTCGTCGTCGGGCTGAGCGCCATGATCGGCGCCGGGGTGTTCGCGGTGTTCGCGCCCGCGGCCGGGGCTGCCGGGTCGTGGCTGCTCGCCGCGCTCGCGCTGGCCGCCGTCGTGGCGTACTGCAACGCGACCTCCTCCGCCCGGCTGGCGGCCCGCCATCCCGAGTCGGGCGGGACCTATGTGTACGGGCGACGGCGGTTGGGGCCTTTCTGGGGCTACCTCGCGGGGTGGGGGTTCACCGTCGGCAAGACCGCCTCCTGCGCGGCCATGGCGCTGACCTTCGGCGCGTACGCGGCTCCCGACCTCGCCAGGCCGCTGGCCGTCGGGGCGGTGGTGGTGCTGACCGCGCTGAACCTGTTCGGGGTGGAGCGGTCGGCGGGGGCCGCCCGGATCATGGTGGGGTTCGTCCTGCTGGTCCTGGCCCTTGTGGTGGCGGTGGCTTTTCAACAGGTGCTCGCGGACGACCTGCCGTTCGGCGTCGACGTCATCCTCGGCCCCGAGGTGAGCGGGTGGGGTGTGCTGCAGGGGGCCGGGCTGCTGTTCTTCGCGTTCGCCGGGTACGCCCGGATCGCCACGCTGGGAGAGGAGGTGCGCGACCCGGCCCGGACGATCCCGCGCGCCGTCGGCATCGCCCTCGGCATCACGCTGGTCGTCTACACCCTGGTCGCGGTGGCCGCGCTGCGCACGCTCGGGCCGGGGCCCCTTGCCGCCTCTGACGCGCCGCTGGTCGACGTGGTGAACGTGGCGGGCCGGGGTTCGCCGGAACCGGTCTTGGCGGGGCTGTCCGCCGTGGTGCGGGCCGGGGCTGCGGTGGCGGCGCTCGGCGCACTGCTCGCGCTGCTGCTCGGCGTCTCCCGGACGGTGCTGGCCATGGCCCGCGAACGCGACCTGCCCGGCGCGCTCGCCGCCGTCGACCCCGTCCATCAGGTGCCGCGGCGGGCGGAACTGGCGGTCGGCGCTGCGGTGGTCGTGCTGGTGCTGGTCGCCGACCTGCGGGGGGCGATCGGGTTCTCCTCCTTCGGAGTCCTCGTCTATTACGCGATCGCGAACGCCTCCGCGCTGACCCTGCGCCGCGACGAGGGAGCGCCGCCCCGGGCGGTTCCGGTGCTCGGGCTGGCCCTCTGCCTGCTGCTCGCCGCCACCCTCCCGGTGCCGTCCGTGGTGGCCGGGCTGATCGTGTTCGCCGTGGGCACGGCGCTATGGGTGCTGCGCCGCCGCTCCACCTGACGCGCCGGGCCGGTGGTGCGGCTGAGGAGTCGTGCCGCGCGGTCTCGTGGACCGGCTTTCTCGTACGGGTAACTCGTCGGAACTGCTTCACTCGTACGAGCGAAAAATGGGCGGCGGGAGGCGCACCCGATGTACATCACGACGACCATTCCGTATGTGAACGCCCGGCCGCATCTCGGGTTCGCGCTGGAGATCGTGCAGGCCGACGTGCTGGCGCGCCATCATCGGCGGCGCGGGGAGCCGGTGCGGTTCCAGACCGGTTCCGACGACAACTCGCTGAAGAACGTGCTGGCGGCCGAGGCGGCGGGGGTGCCGGTGCGGGAGCTGGTGGACCGGAACGCCGCCGCGTTCGAGGGGCTGCGCGGGCCGCTGGACCTGTCGTTCGACGCGTTCATCCGGACCAGCACGCATCCGGGGCA
The DNA here is from genome assembly GCF_040675175.1 of Nonomuraea sp. NPDC049649. NCBI lineage: Bacteria > Bacillati > Actinomycetota > Actinomycetes > Streptosporangiales > Streptosporangiaceae > Nonomuraea > Nonomuraea sp. NPDC049649. Next base: position 245,779 of record NZ_JBFAOH010000001.1, on the reverse strand, counting down.
CCGGGCGGGGGTGGCGCGGCTGTGGCGGGCGACCGCGCACGACGTGTACCGCAGGCACTACGAAGGGCTCTACTGCGTCGGCTGCGAGCAGTTCTACCCGGAGGGGCCCTGCCCGGACGGGCACGAGGCGCCGCTGCGGCGGGTGTCGGAGGAGAACTGGTTCTTCCGGCTCTCCCGCTACCGCGAACCGCTGCTGGACCTGATCGGGAGCGGCGAACTGGCGATCGAGCCGGCCGGGCGGCGGAACGAGGTGCTGGCGTTCCTGAAGGCCGGGCTGGAGGACATCAGCATCTCCCGGTCGGCGGCGCGCTCGCGCGGCTGGGGCATCCCGGTGCCGGGCGACCCGGACCAGGTGGTCTACGTGTGGTGGGACGCGCTGGCCAACTACATCACGGCGCTGGAGGGCGACGACTACGCGCGCTGGTGGGAACGCGAGCCCCGCAAGGTCCACCTCATGGGCAAGGGTGTGATCCGCTTCCACGCCGTGTACTGGCCGGCGATGCTGCTCTCCGCCGGGCTGCCGCTGCCCACGCGGATCTTCGTGCACGACTACATCACCGCCGGCGGCCGCAAGATCAGCAAGTCGGGCGGCGTGACGGCCGACCCGGCAGCGCTCTCGGGCGCGTACGGGGTGGACGCGGTGCGGTGGTGGCTGCTGCGCGAGGTGCCGCGGGTGGGCGACGCCGACTTCACCGAGGAGCGGCTGGTGGCGCGGGCCGACGCGGATCTGGCCGACGGGGCGGGCAACCTGGTCAACCGGGTGGTGACGATGGTGCACCGGTTCCGCGGCGGGCGGGTGCCCGAGGCGCGGCCGGAGCCGCTGGAGGCGGTCGCACGCGCGGGGGAGCGGGTGCACGAGGCGCTGGAGGCGTTCGACTTCCGGCGGGCGGCGGGCGCTGCCTGAGCCGCTCTTTCCCCGGCTGAAGGAGGGTTGACGGGTGATCAACAGTCGCTAGGGTGGCGCGGAACAGACCCAACGGTATGGAGTGCGCCATGTCCGTCGTCAACACCGTCCGGGGCCCCGTCGACGTCGCCGAGCTCGGGCAGACCCTCATGCACGAGCACATCTTCGTCACCTCCACCGAGCATCTCGACAACTACGGCAAGGGCGGCTGGTGGGACGAGGAGGTCCGGGTCGCCGACGCGATCGAGAAGCTCAACGCGCTCGTGGCCAAGGGCGTGCGGACGCTGGCCGACCCGACCGTGTGGGGGCTCGGCCGCTACATCCCGCGCATCCAGCGGGTCGCCGAGGGGGTGCCGGGGCTCAACATCATCGTCGCCACCGGCATCTACAGCTTCGAGGAACTGCCCCACCAGTACGAGCACCGCGGCCCCGGGCTGCTCCTCGACATGCCCGACCCGATGATCGACGACTTCGTCCGCGACCTCACCGTGGGGATCGCCGACACCGGCGTCAAGGCGTCCTTCCTCAAGTGCGTGGTCGACGCGAAGGGGCTCACGCCGGGCGTGGAGCGCATCTGCCGGGCCGTCGCCCAGGCGCACGTGCGCACCGGCGCGCCGATCACCGTGCACACCAACTCCGCCACCCAGAGCGGGATCACCGCGCTCGACCTGTTCGCCGAGGAGGGCGTGGACCTGACCAAGGTCGTGGTCGGGCACGCCGGCGACAGCAACGACCTCGACTACCTGCGGCGGCTCGCCGACACCGGGGCGACGCTCGGCATGGACCGGTTCGGGCTCGACCTCTACAACCCGACGGCGCAGCGGGTGGCCACCGTCGCGGCGCTGTGCGAGCGCGGCTACGCCGACCGGATGGTCCTGAGCCACGACGCGTCCTGCTTCATGGACTATTTCCCCCATGAATGGGACATGGTCGCCGAGGTCGTCCCGAACTGGCGTTACGACCACATTTACGACGACGTCCTGCCCGCGCTCCGCGAGGCGGGGGTGACCGACAACCAGATCGACCAGATGCTGCTGTTCAACCCGCGCCGATACTTCTCGTAAAGTAAGGGGAAGTCAGACGCAACGCGGGTAGGTGGAGCTGGGTGACTTCCGACCAAGCCTTGTCGATCAGTCTCGGTCTCCAGGGGCCGTGCGTCATCGCGAGGCTGACGGGCGACTTCGACTTCGGCTCAGCCGCCGAGGTCCGCGACCGAGTCACCAAGGCTCTCGATCTCACCCAGCCGCCGATGCTCGTCATCGACATGCAGGCCGTCAGCGTCTGCGACTCCTCCGGGCTGTCCGTGCTGGTCTACCTGCACAAGGCCGTCACCGCGTCGGGCGGGAAGCTGCTGCTGTCCGGGCTCAACGGGCGGTGTAAGCACCTGTTCGCGATCACCGCGCTCGACAAGTTCTTCGACATCAGGCCCACCGCCGAGCTGGCCATCGCCGAGCTGAGCGAAGAGGGCAACTCGCCGCCCTTCACCGGGAAGCAGTCCTGACCTGTCCGGAACTCGCCGCTCTTCGCTGGGAAGCGGCCCTGGCTCGCCGTCCTTCACCGGCAAGCAGTCCTGACCTGTCCGGACATATGAGCGGTTGACCCTGTTCAGGTTCTGGTGGGTTAATCGGAGGTGCCGCTTTCGACAGGGGGAGGCGGCGAACCGGTCAGCCACGGGGGAACCATGTGCAGGAACCGCGCCGAGATGGTGTCGAGGCTGTGGAGACGCTGGCTCGACGGAGAGATCCGCTTCGACCTGCGAGTGAGTGCCAGGGGCGATACGCCCCTGGCTGTCAGGCGGTGACCAGAATCGCGAGGCCGAGGATGACCACGACCGGCACGATCCAGACGACAACCTCGGCAGCGAACTCCTTGTACATCGAGTGAGTCTCCCTCTCAACGCCCGGGCGGGGGCAAGCGTGACCGTCACAGCGCAGCATAGCCGCCCCCGCCGAATGGGCCAGCCCCCGGCTACTCCATCTCCCGCCGGGCGATGCGCTTGGCGAGGCCCGCGAGCGACTCGTCGGCCATGAGCGCGGGCAGGCGGGGAGCCTCCGCGGCGATCCGGTCGCGGACCTCCTCGTGGTCGCCCAGATGCCGGGTCCAGGCCCGCAGGACCTCGGGCATCGCGGCGATCGCCGCCTCGCTCAGGATCGCCTCGCGGGGCAGCCACACGGTCAGGAACGCCGACACCCTGGCCGGGCTCCACCACAGCGGGCGCTCGCCCAGGAACTCCACCAGCGCGCCGAACGCCTCGTCCGCCCCGGGCAGATCGGGCAGCTCGCCGAAGGCGGCCAAGGTCTCGTCGGGGGCGTGCCGTACCGGATCGGGGACGGACCGGGCACGTGACAGCGCGAGCGCGCGGACGGCGGGCAGGCCCTCCGCGACCTCCGCGCCCATCAGCATGTCGGTCACCTCGAACGCGTCCAGCATCCGGCCGGCCACCACCTCCGGAGGTGTGGGCGCGAGGTTCAGGTCGTCGAGGAACTTCGGCTCCTCCACCACCGCGTCCACCGCCAGCCCGCCGTGCGCCTGGTCGACGCCCACCACCAGCAGGTGCGGCTCCTTGCCGTTGGCGTACCGGAACGCGAGCGCGGCCAGCACCTGCTCGCCGTACCGGTCGCCCCTCCCGTACCAGCCGCCCTCACAGACCACGTCCCCCATCCGGGCCGCCCACGCGGGCAGCCACTCCAGCGCCTCCCGCCCGGCAGCGGCGAGATCGACCGCGCCGGGTGCGTCCGGGTGACGTGGGCCTTCCGCGTCCGCTTCCTGATCGTCCGCGTCCGGGGTGGCTTCGATGGCGGCCAGGGCTGCCAGGGCGAGCCGGGCCTCGGGGCGGTCGGCACCGGCGAGCTGGTTGAGCAGGTCCTGGTCGGCCTCGGACGCCAGGCGGGACGCCCAGAGCTCCGTGCGCAGGGGTGAACGCCAGCGGAGGAGGTCGCGGGCCTGCTCGATCGCGCGGTTGTACGTGGTCACTCTTCGACGGTATCGCTCCGTGCCGGATGCGCGACTATTCGAGCAGCTGGGCGACGACGATCACGTTTCCGTACAGGTCCGCCAGGTGGAGGGAGCGGCTGCTGGTGTCCTCCCGTTCGTTCCACACCCGTACGCCGTGTGCGCGCAGGTGGTCGCTGACCCGGGTCAGGTCGGAGGTGTAGAGCACGAGGAGGGGCTGGCCACCGCACTGGCGTCCGATCAGGTCGCGTTCGGCGTCGCCGGTGGCAGGCATGAGCCAGAGACCGGTCGCCTCCTGGCCGGGCACGCCCATGTGCAGGTAGCGGTAGCCGTCCGCCGTCTGATCGTGCAGGACGCGGAAACCCAGGACGTCACGGTAGAAGGCCAGGGCCTTGTCCGGATCGTCCACCAGCACCACCACCCGGCCGAGCGCCGAGAACAGGCTTTCATCAGCAAGGGAAGTCATGATCGGCACACTAGCCAGACCGACTGACAAACCCCCCGCCTTTACGAACCAACCGATGGGATCGGAACTCACCGCGGGTGAGGAGCGGAGGGATCCTCCAGCTGGGGGCGGGGGATGCGTGGCTCCGGACCCTCCGTGGTGGTGCTGGTCCGCGGCGGGTTTCGTACGGAGGGCAGGGTCGGAGCGCCGCCTGTGCCGCGGGTCGCGGCACAGGCGGGCGGGTTACTTGTTGTTGCCGGTGAGGCCCGCCCTGCGGAGGGCCTCGGCCATGGCGCCCGTGGGCTCGGCGCGGCGCTGGGACTGGCCGCGGCGGTCGCGCTGGGCGTTGCCGCGCTGGTTGCCGCCGCGCCGGTCGCCCTTGGCGCCGTCGCCCCGGGGGCCGTCTCCGCGTGAGCCGTTGCCGCGCGGGTTGTCGCGGCGGGCGCCGTCGCCGCGCTTGCCCTCCTGGCGCTCGGCGTCGTCGTCGAGGCGGAGCGTGAGGGAGATGCGCTTGCGCGGGATGTCGACGTCCAGCACCTTGACGCGGACGATGTCGCCCGGCTTGACGACGTCGCGCGGGTCCTTGACGAAGGAGCGGGACATGGCCGACACGTGGACCAGCCCGTCCTGGTGGACGCCGACGTCGACGAAGGCGCCGAACGCGGCCACGTTGGTGACCACGCCCTCCAGGATCATGCCCGGCTCCAGGTCGGACAGCTTCTCCACGCCCTCCTTGAAGGCGGCCGTGCGGAAGGCGGGGCGCGGGTCGCGGCCGGGCTTCTCCAGCTCGCGCAGGATGTCGGTGACCGTCGGCAGGCCGAAGGTGTCGTCGGTGTAGGCGGCGGGGTCGAGCGAGCGCAGCGTCGCCGTGTTGCCGATCAGCGTCTTGAGGTCGGTGGCGGCCGAGTCGAGGATGCGGCGGACCACGGGGTAGGCCTCGGGGTGCACGGCGGAGGCGTCGAGCGGGTCGTCGCCGCCCTGGATGCGCAGGAAGCCGGCGCACTGCTCGAACGCCTTCGGGCCCAGCCGCGGCACGTCCTTGAGCGCGGTGCGGGTGCGGAAGGGGCCGTTGGCGTCGCGGTGGCGGACGATGCTCTCGGCGAGGGTGGCGCCGATGCCCGACACGCGGGTCAGCAGCGGCGCCGAGGCGGTGTTGACGTCGACGCCGACGCCGTTGACGCAGTCTTCGACCACCGCGTCGAGCGAGCGGGACAGCTTGGTCTCGGCGACGTCGTGCTGGTACTGGCCGACGCCGATGGACTTGGGGTCGATCTTGACCAGCTCGGCCAGCGGGTCTTGCAGGCGGCGGGCGATCGAGACCGCGCCGCGCAGCGACACGTCCAGCTCGGGCAGCTCCTGGGAGGCGTAGGCGGACGCCGAGTAGACCGACGCGCCCGCCTCCGACACCACCACCTTGGTGATGTGCGGCATGTGCTTGACCAGCTCGCCGGCGAGCCTGTCGGTCTCGCGGGAGGCGGTGCCGTTGCCGATGGCGATCAGCTCGACGCCGTGGCGCTGCGCCAGCGCGCCGAGCACGGCCAGGGACTGGTCCCACTGCCGCTTGGGCTCGTGGGGGTAGATGGTGGCGGTCTCGACGACCTTGCCGGTGGCGTCGACCACGGCCACCTTGACGCCGGTGCGCAGGCCGGGGTCGAGGCCCATGGTGGGGCGGCTGCCGGCCGGCGCGGCCAGCAGCAGGTCGCGCAGGTTGGCCGCGAACACCCGCACCGCCTCGTCCTCGGCCGCCTGCCAGAGCCGCATCCGCAGGTCGATGCCGAGGTGGACGAAGATGCGGGTGCGCCACGCCCAGCGGACCGTCTCGGCCAGCCACGTGTCGGCGGGCCTGCCCTGGTCGGAGACGCCGAACCGGGCGGCGATCCGCTGCTCGTAGGCGGCGGGGTCGTCGGGCTCCAGCGTGAGGGTGAGGATCTCCTCCTTCTCGCCCCGGAACAGGGCGAGGACGCGGTGGGAGGGCAGCTTCGTGAACGGCTCGGCGAAGTCGAAGTAGTCGGAGAACTTGGCGCCCGCCTCCTCCTTGCCCTCGCGCACCTTGGCGACGAGCGTGCCGCGCTCCCAGAGCTGCTCGCGGAGGGCGCCGATCAGGTCGGCGTCCTCGGCGAACCGCTCGATGAGGATCGCCCTGGCGCCTTCCAGCGCCGCCCCGGCGTCGGCCACGCCCTCGGTGACGAAGCCCGCGGCCGTCTCGGCCGGGTCGAGCGCCGGGTCGCCGAGCAGCTTGTCGGCCAGCGGCTCCAGCCCCAGCTCGCGGGCGATCTGCGCTTTGGTGCGCCGCTTCGGCTTGTAGGGCAGGTAGATGTCTTCGAGGCGGGCCTTGGTCTCGGCCGCCATGATCTGCGCGCGCAGCTCGTCGTCGAGCTTGCCCTGAGACTCGATCGACTCCAGGATCGCGGCCCGGCGCTCGTCGAGCTCGCGGAGGTAGCGCAGCCGCTCCTCGAGCGTGCGCAGCTGGGCGTCGTCGAGGCCGCCGGTCACCTCTTTGCGGTAGCGCGCGATGAACGGCACGGTCGCGCCGCCGTCGAGCAGCTCGACCGCGGACCGCACCTGCCCCTCGCGCACCCCGAGCTCTTCGGCGATCCGCTGGTGTATAGAGAGCACTTGCCTGCCTTTCGATGGTCCCGCCGGTCAATTGTGCAGGACGACGCCGTCTCACTTGACCAGTGTGCGCCGAGGGTGAACGACCGGGCCGTGCCCCGCACTTTAAACCCCGGCACCGACGGTTCGCGCACGCCACGTCACTGGCGTGATGCGGTGCTATGTGCGAGCTTGGGGTTCCTTATGAGGATCAGTGAAACTGACATTCCGGCCCTGGCGCGGGGCTGCGCCGTCCTCGGCACCGGTGGCGGCGGCGACGTGCGGGCCGGGTCGCTGGCCGCCGTGCGGGCGATCGAGACGTACGGTCCGGTGCCGCTCGTCAGGCTGGCCGACCTCCCTCCGGACGCCCTGGTCGTCCCGCTGTCCGGCATCGGCGCGCCGACCGTGAGCCACGAGATGCTCCACGGCGAGGACGAGCCGGTACGCATCGCCGGGGAGGTCGAGCGCCTGTTCGGCAGGCCGCCGGCGGCCGTCATGTCGTCGGAGATCGGCGGCTCGAACGGGGTCGCCCCGGTGGCGTGGGCCGCCCAGCTCGGGTTGCCGCTGCTCGACGCGGACGGCATGGGCCGGGCCTTCCCCGAGGTCCAGATGGTCTCGATGTACGTGGCGGGGTTACCCGCCGATTTGGTGATCATGTCGGACGTGGCGGGCAACGTGGTGACGATCCGCCCGGTCGACGGCCTGTGGTCGGAGCGGCTGGCGCGGGCGGTCTGCGTGGCGTCGGGCTCGTCGGCGCTGATGGCCGACTACGTGCTCACCGCCGAGCGGGCCAGGGGAGCGGTGATCGAGGGTACGGTCACGCGCGCGCTGGAGATCGGCCGGTCGACCGAGGGCGCGGCCGACCCGCTGGCGGCCCTGACGTCGGCGCTCGGGGCGGTCCGGCTGATCACCGGCAAGCTGACCGACGTGGCGCGGCGCACCAGCGGTGGGTTCGTCAGGGGCACGGCCACGGTCGAGGGCACCGGCGAGGACCGCGGCCGCACGCTCGTGCTGGAGCTGCAGAACGAGAACCTGGTCGCCGTCGAGGACAACCAGGCCCGCGCGATGGTGCCGGACCTGATCACGGTGGTCGACACCGAGACCGCGGCCGCGATCCAGACCGAGGCGCTGCGCTACGGCCAGCGCGTCACCGTGCTCGCCTGGCCGTGCGACCCGCTCTGGCGCACCGACAGGGGGCTGGACACGGCCGGGCCCCGGGCCTTCGGCTACGACCTGGACTACGTACCCGTGGAGGACCTGACCGATGGCTGAGCCGGACCTGCGGATCGGGATCGACGTCGGCGGCACCAACACCGACGCGGTGGTGCTCGACGCGGCCGACCGGGTGATAGCCAAGGCCAAGCGGCCGACCAGCCGGGATGTCACCGGGGGATTGCGCGACGCCTTGGACGCCGTACTGCGGAGCCTGGGCGAGGAGGCGCGCGGCCGGGTCGGCAGGGTGATGCTGGGCACCACCCACGCGACCAACGCCATCCTGGAGCGCCGCAACCTGGGCCGGGTGGCCGTGCTGCGGCTGGGCGCGCCCGCCACCACATCCGTGCCGCCGCTCACCGGCTGGCCCGCCGCGCTGCGCGAGGCCGTCTCGGCCGGGGAGGCCGTGGTGCCCGGCGGTCATTACGTGGACGGGCGCGAGATCGGCCGCGTCGACCCCGGCTCGATCCGCCGGTTCCTGGACGAGGCGGAGGCGGACGCGGTCGCGGTGACCGCCGTGTTCAGCCCGGCCACCGCCGATCACGAGCGGGCCGTCGAGGAGCTGGTCAGGAGCGAGTACGGGCTGCCGGTCTCGGTCAGCCACGAGATCGGCTCGCTCGGGCTGCTGGAGCGCGAGAACGCGACCGTGCTCAACGCCGCGCTGTACGGGGTCGCCCGGCATGTCACGGCGGCCCTGACGGCGGCGCTGGCGGAGCGGGGCCTGACGGCCACCCCCTACCTGGCGCAGAACGACGGCACGCTGATGACGCTGGAGCACGCGGCCCGGCTGCCGGTGGCGACCATCGGCTCCGGCCCGGCGAACTCGCTGCGCGGGGCCGCGTTCCTGTCGGGGGTGCCGGACGCGATCGTGGCGGACGTCGGCGGCACCTCGACCGACCTCGGGGTGCTGACCGGCGGGTTCCCGCGCGAGTCGGCGGCGGCGGTGGAGATCGGCGGCGTGCTCACCAACTTCCGCATGCCGGACATCCTGGCCATCGCGCTCGGCGGCGGCACGGTCGTGCGCGGCACCGGGGTCGGCCCCGACTCGGTGGGCTACCGGATCGAGCAGGAGGCGCTGGTGTTCGGGGGCGGCACGGCGACGCTCACGGACGCGGCGGTCGCGGCCGGGCGGCGGCCCGCGGGCGTCACCTGGGACCTGGGCGACATGTCGGAAGATATCCGCGACACTCTGCAAAACGCCCTCGCCATCGCCGACGGCCTGGCCGCCGACGCCGTGGACCGGATGACGCTCGGCCGCACCGGGCGTCCGCTGGTGGCGGTGGGTGGCGGCGCCTTCCTGCTGCCCGGCGAGATCCCCGGCGTGAGCCGCGTCGTCCGCCCCGAGCACGCAGAGGTGGCCAACGCCGTCGGCGCCGCCATCGCCCTGGCGAGCGGCAGAGTGGATACGATCATGCCTGCGGGTGGAAGCCGGACAGAGGCGATCGAAAGGGTCAGACAGGAGGCCGCGGCGCGTGCCGTGGCCGCGGGCGCGGATCCGGCCCGGGTCCAGATCGTCGACCTCCTCGAGGTGCCGCTCAGCTATCTCGCCGAGCCTGCCGTGCGGATACACGCCAAAGCCGCCGGTCCACTCACCCGGTGACAACTCGAAAGGATCCCCCCATGCGCTGGCACAAGCGTCTGCTCGTAGCCGGGATCGCCGGTGTCGTGGCCCTGGCCGCATCCGCGTGCGCGGGTGGCCAGGTGCGCGGCGCCGGCGGCACCCCACAGCCGAGCACCGGCCAAGAGAGCACGGCGGCGACCACGACGGAGAACACGGCGGAGAACACGGCGGAGAACGACGCCACCTTCGTCTACGCCCCCAACCTGGACGTGGTGACCGACTGGGACCCGGCGACCTCGTACTCGAACGAGATCATCGCCCTGGCCAACATCTACGAGGGTCTCACCCGCTACAACGCCCAGACCAAGGAGGTCGACCCGTTACTGGCCACGGAGTGGACCTCGGGTGACGACGGCAAGCTCTGGACGTTCAAGCTGCGTCAGGGCGTGAAGTTCCACACCGGCGGCACGCTCGACGCCGAGGCCGCCAAGAAGGCCATCGAGCGGACGATGAAGGCGGGCGGCGGCGCCGCCTACATCTGGGACGCGGTCGACACGATCGAGACGCCGGACGCCTCGACGCTGACGTTCAAGCTCAAGTACGCCGCCCCGATGGACCTCATCACCTCCTCCGGGTACGCGGCCCACATCTACGACGCCGACGCCCTGGAGGAGAACGCCGAGGACGTCGAGGACGGCAAGCTCGACGCCGGTACCGGCCCGTACACGATCGACACCTGGCAGAAGGGCCAGGAGACCGAGCTGACGCTGAAGGCGTTCGAGGACTACTGGGGCGGCTGGCAGCCCGAGCAGTACAAGAAGGTCGCCTTCCGGGTGACGCCGGAGATCACCACGGCCTGGCAGCTTCTCCGCAGTGGCGAGGTCGGGTTCGTGCAGCGGCTCAACCCGCAGCTGTTCGAGCAGGCCGGCATGACCGAGGGCGTGCAGGCCAAGCAGGCGCCGTCGTTCCAGAACCTGCTGGTGCTGTTCAACACCGCCGACGGGCCGCTGAAGGACGTGCGGATCCGGCGGGCGCTGCAGCACGCCATCGACTACGACGGCCTGGTGGCGGCGCTCAAGGGCGCGGGGCAGAAGGCGAGCGGGCTGGTCCCGCCCGGCCTGCTCGGCCACACCGCCGGCCTGGAGCCGAAGCAGGACCTGGAGAAGGCCCAGGAGCTGCTGCAGGACGCCGGGTACGGCCCGGACAACCCGGAGCTGAAGCTCACGCTCACCTACGCCCAGGGCGACGAGGACCAGAAGCTGCTGGTCACGCTGCTCACGGCGGCGCTGAAGCAGGTCAACATCGACCTCCAGGCGCGGGCGATGGCCTGGAACGCCCAGTGGGACCAGGGCAAGAAGGGCGGCCAGGACATCTTCGTCATGTACTGGTATCCCGACTACGCCGACCCGTACTCGTGGTTCCTCAACGTCTTCCGCAGCGCCGACGACGTCCAGTTCAACCTGTCGTACCTGAAGGACAAGGAGATCGACGCGGCCATCGACGGGCTGCCGCGGCTCACCGCGACTGATCAGCTCGCCGCCCATCAGGCCTACGCCGACCTGCAGAAGAAGATCATCGACGAGCAGGCGGCGGTCGCGGTGCCGTACGTGCAGACCTACCAGCGCGCGCTCTCCGCGGACGTGCAGGGGTACGTCGACAACCCGGCCTACCCGAACGTGGTCTTCTTCCACGACCTCAAGCCCGCCGGCTGAGCGATGCCGCGTTACCTGATCCGCCGGCTGGGCCAGGCCCTCCTGGTCATGGCCGGCGTGGTCGCCCTCACGTTCGTCATCACCAGGATGGTGCCCGGCGATCCGGCGGTCGCCTACGCCGGGCCCAAGGCCACGCCCGAGCAGCTCGCCGAGGTGCGCGAGCGGTTCGGGCTGGACGAGCCGCTCTGGGTGCAGCTCGGCGCCTACGTCACCGACCTGCTGTCGGGTGACTGGCAGACCAGCCTGCACACCCGGCGGCCGGTGCTGGAGGACCTGTACCACGCCTTCCCGGCCAGCCTGGAGCTGGTCGGGGCCGGGCTGGTGATCGCCGTCGTGACGGGCATCCCGGTCGGGGTGCTGGCCGCCCGGTTCAAGGGCCGCCTCCCGGACTTCTCGGTACGGCTGACCAGCATGCTGGCGGTGTCGCTGCCGGTGTTCTGGCTGGCGCTGGCCCTGCAGACGGTCTTCGCCAGCCACCTGGGCTGGTTCCCGGTCGCCGGCGAGTACGACAGCGCGCTCGACACCACGAGCCCGCTGACGCTCTGGACGAACATCACCCTCGTGGACGCGCTCATCACCGGCAACTGGCCGATCTTCACCAGCACGCTGTCCCACCTGGTGCTCCCGGCCCTGGTCGTGGCCGCCTACCCGGCGGGGGTGATCGCGCAGATGGTGCGCGCCACACTGATCGAGGAGGCGTCGCAGGACCACGCCCGGATGGAGCGGGCGCTCGGGTTCCGCGAGACGACGATCCTGACCAGGTTCGCGCTGCGGCCCGCGCTCAACCCGGTGCTGTCGCTGATCGCGCTGGTCTTCGCGTACGCGATCGTCAACGGGTTCCTGGTGGAGGCCGTCTTCAACTGGCCCGGCCTGGGCCGCTACGCGGTCAACGCCATCTCCCACTCCGACACCCCGGCCGTCGCGGGCGTCACGCTGCTGGTGGCGCTGGTGTACGTGCTCGCCAACCTGGTGGTCGACCTGCTGCAGGGGGTCGTCGATCCGAGGGCGAGGGCCCGGTGAGCACGCCCGCCGAGGCGGCGCCGCTCCGCCGCACCCTGCCGCGGGTCACCGACCGGTTCGCCCTCGCCGGGGCCGTGCTGATCGCGCTCATCGCGCTGGCCGCCCTGCTGGCGCCGTGGATCGCCCCCTACCCGCCGGACGAGGTGAACCCGTTCGACTCGCTGCGGGCTCCGGACGGGGCGCACTGGTTCGGCACCGACGCGGCGGGCCGCGACGTGTTCAGCCGGGTGCTGTACGGCGGGCGGACGTCGCTGTTCATCGCCGTGACCGTGCTGGCGGTCTCGGCCACCGCGGGCGTCCTGCTCGGCGTGGTGGCCGGGTACGCGGGCGGCTGGGTCAGAGACGTGATCATGCGGGTCACGGACGTGTTCCTGGCCTTCCCCGCGCTGCTGCTGTCGGTGGCCCTGGCGGTCGTGCTGCGGCCGAGCGTCACCACCGTGATCGTGGCCATCGCCGTCACTTGGTGGCCGTGGTACGCGCGGCTGTCGGCGTCGATGGCCGCCTCCATCGCCACCCGCCCGTACGTGGACGCGGCGCGCTGCCTGGGCGTGCCCGCGCACATGATCATCCTGCGGCACGTGCTGCCGAACTCGCTGACGCCCGTCCTGGTCCAGGTCTCGCTCGACGCGGGCGGGGTCATCCTCACCGCCGCCGCGCTCTCGTACCTCGGGCTGGGCGCGCAGGAGCCGACGGCCGAGTGGGGGCTGATGGTGGAGCAGGGGCAGACGCTGTTCACCACGAACTGGTGGGTCGTCACCTTCCCCGGGCTGGCGATCCTGCTGACCGCGTTCGCGTTCAACGTGCTGGGCGAGGGGCTGCGCAACGCGCTGGACCCGCGGAGGATCGTGACGTGATCGAGGTACGCGACCTGCGGGTGAGCTATGGCGGACGGACCGTGGCGCGGGTGCCCGAGCTGGACGTGGCGCCGGGCGAGTGCGTGGCGATCGTGGGGGAGAGCGGCTCCGGCAAGTCGACGACGCTGCTGTCGCTGCTCGGGCTCACCGAGGGCGCCGAGGTCTCCGGGCGGATCCGGGTGGCCGGGGTGGACGTGACGGCCGCCTCGCCGGCCGAGCTCCGCGCGATCAGGGGCGCCCGGGTGGCGCTCGTCATGCAGTCGCCGCAGGCCGCGCTCAGCCCCACCACCCGGCTCGGCACGCTGATGCGCCGGGCGCTCAAGTTGCACCGCGTGGGCGACGCCGAACGGGTCATGACGGAGGCCGTCCGGGCGGTCATGCTCGACCCGGCCATCCTGCGCCGCTACCCGCACGAGATCTCCGGCGGGCAGGCGCAGCGGTTCGCGATCGCGCTGGCCGTCGCGCTGGGCGCGGAGGCGATCCTGGCCGACGAGCCGACCAGCGCGCTGGACGTGACCGTACAGGCCGAGGTGGCGGCCGTGCTGCGCGGCCTCTGCGCCGAGCGCGGGCTGGCGCTGCTGCTGGTCTCGCACGACCTGGCCCTGGTCTCCACCATCGCCGACCGGGTGCTGGTCATGCGCGACGGCGAGGTCGTGGAGAGCGGGCCCGCCGCCCGCGTGCTCGCCGAGCCCGCCCACCCCTACACCCGCGAGCTGCTGGAGGCGCTGCCGTGAGCCTGCTGAGGGCGGAGGCCGTGACGCTCGGGTACGGGCGCACGCCGGTGGTCCACGACGTCACCCTCGACATCACCGAGGGCGGGGTGGGCCTGATCGGCGAGAGCGGGTCGGGCAAGACGACGCTGGCGCGCGCCTTCCTCGGCCTCCTCACCCCAATGTCCGGAAATATCTTGTACGGGGACCGAAATCTAAAAAAAGTGGACATGAAGCGCTTCCGCGCCGACGTCCAGCCCGTCTTCCAGGCCGAGTCCCTCGACCCCCGGATGCGCGTCGGCAGCTCCGTCGCCGAGGCGCTGCCCCGCTCCGCCCGCCACCGCGTCCCCGGCCTGCTCGAACAGGTCGGCCTCGACCCCGCCCTGGCGAGCCGCAGGCCGCACCAGCTCTCCGGAGGCCAGCGCCAGCGCGTGGTCATCGCCCGCGCCCTCGCCGTCGGCCCGAAGCTGCTCATCCTGGACGAGCCCACCAGCGCCCTCGACGTGACGGTCCAGGCCAGGATCCTCGACCTGCTTGCGGGGCTGCCCGCCGAACGCCTGCTCATCACGCACGACCTGGCCGTCGTCGGGAAGCTCTGCCGCACCTCGCACGTGCTGTTCGCGGGCCGCGTCGTCGAGTCGGGCCCCACGGCCGGCCTGCTGGAACGGCCCGCTCACCCGTACACGAGGGCGCTGCGCGACGCGGTGCCGAGGCTCGGCGGAGAGCCGCCCGCGCTGCGCGCGCGGCCGGTCACGGACGAGGGGACGGGGACGGGCTGCGCGTTCCGGCCGCGCTGCCCGATGGCGGTCGCGGAGTGTGAACGGGCGCCCGCGCTGCGCGATCTCGCCGGGCACGACGGACGCCGGGTCGCCTGCCACCGGGCGGAGGACGTGCTCAGAGAGCCTTGAGGCCGTCGATGACCTCCAGGAGCACCGTGGCGTCGGGGGCCGGAGGCGGCGACTCCACCTGGACGAGTTTCTGCTGGTGCAGGTCGCCGACGAGCACCCGCACCACGCCGATGGGCAGGTTGAGCTCCGCGGCCACGTCCACGAGCCGGGTCGGCTTGGTGCACTTCTGCAGGATGATGAGATGCTCGGGCCCGAGCCCGACCGGCGGCGTCAGGCCGCCCGAGGTGATGATGACCGCGATGAGGTCGATGGCCTCGCTCGCGGGGACCGTGCGGCCCCGGGTCAGTAAGTAGGCCGGGACGATCGGACCGGCGTCCTCGTCCAGCCAGCGCTCGTCCCTACTCACCTTGCACCACCCGGATCGGGCGGGCCGGGGCCCTGGCGGGCTCCTCCGGCTCGTCCGGAGGATCTGTCACGTGTTCTGCCGGGATCAGCACGATGGCGGTGGTCCCTCCATATGGTGAATCGCGCAACATCACGCGAATGTCATGCCTGGCGGCAAGGCGGGAAACGACGAAGAGGCCGAGGCGCTCGCTGTCGGCCAGGTCGAACTCGGGCGGGCTGGCCAGCCGCTCGTTGTACTCGGCCAGCTGCTCGTCGGGCATCCCGAGCCCTCTGTCCTCCACGTGGAAGGCGAAGCCGCGGGCGGCGACCTCGCCGCGCACGATGACGGAGGTGTGCGCGGGGGAGTAGACGGTGGCGTTCTCGATCAGCTCGGCCACCAGGTGGATCATGTCGCCGACCACCGGGCCGGCGAGGCACTGGGGCGGCATCGGCTCGACGACCACCCGCTGGTAGTCCTCGACCTCGGCGGCGGCGCCGCGGGCCACGTCCAGCATCGGCACCGGCTTGCTCCAGCCGCGCCCGGGGGTGGCGCCCGACAGGATGATCAGGCCCTCGGCGTGGCGGCGCATCCGGGTGGTCAGGTGGTCCAGCCGGAACAGGTCGTCCAGGTCGTCCGGGTTGGTGGCGCGGTGCTGCATGCCCTCCAGCTGGATCCGCTGGCGGTGCAGCAGCGCCTGGCTGCGCCGGGCCAGGTTGCGGAAGACGTGACCGACGCCGTCGCGCAGCTGGGCCTGGCCCACGGCCGCCTCCACCGCCGTCTGCTGGACGACGGAGAAGGCCTGGCCGACGTCGTCGATCTCGGCGGTCGTGCTCGCGACGGAGACCTCCGGCACGTCGACCACCTCCCCTTTCCGCAGCTTGGCGACCACCTCGGGCAGCCGATGGTGGGCCACCTCGAGCGCCGCGCCGCGGAGGCCGGCCAGCTCCTTGGACAGCCGGCCGCCCATCCGCAGCGAGAACGCGATCGAGACCAGGATCAGCACGAGGCACGTCCCGGCCAGCAGGAGAGCCCGGACCAGGACGGCCTCGGCCACCGGCTCCGAGCGCTCCTGCAGGATCATGCTCGCGCGCATCTGGGCCTCTTGGAAAGACCTCGCCAGCGACTCTGTGGTGTCCAGCCACCCGGCGGGCGACCCGCCCGCGATGATCTGGTCCTCCATCAGCCGCATCCGCTGGTACGCGGGCGAGGTGATGATCGAGACCTGGGTCTCGCGCAGGCTCGGGTCCAGCTGGCCGAGCGAGTGGTCGATGAGGAAGCGCCGGTTGCCGGCCAGCCGGGTGAACAGCCTGCGCTCGGCCGTCGTGGTGGGGCCCAGGCCGAGCGCCTGCTCCCGGGTGAGCAGCTCCTTGGCGTAGCCGAGGTCGATGACGATCCGGGACTGCTCGTAGATCGGCAGGTCGTCGATGTAGCCGACCCGCCGGTGCAGGTCGAAGAGGGTGTCGATGATGGCGCTGTACGCCTCCACCGTGCGCAGACGGTCGGACAGGCCCGTGTCGATCTCTCCTCGGATCGCGTCGAGCCTGTCGAGTTGCGTGTCCACCGCGTCCACCTGCTTGCGGATCGCCTCCGACGTATTCCGGGACGTGCCCGAGAGTCTCTGGAACTCCTCCATCGCCCTGTCGCTGCGGGAGCGCTGCTCGGTGAGCGCCGGCCTCTCGGACGACGCGTCGCCGCGCAGGAGCTGCACGGAGGCGAGGCGTTCGCGCTGCAGCTCGTTGCCGAGCCGGTACGCCGGGTGTCGCAGGTTCGTCCAGAGCGTCTGGTACTGCCGCAGCTCCAGACTCTCACTCGCCGTCACGGCGGTGATGACGCCCCACAGCACCACCATCGAGGCGAGCGGAACCAGCAGTAGGCCGATGATCTTCATACGGATCGTTCGGCTACGACCCATGGCACCTCACTCCGGTAGGTCCCCTGCTGGCAACCCCGGACGGGACAAGGCACGAGGATAGCAATTCGATCACCGGATTGCCCAATTTTTCGGTGGTTTCGGACATTCGGCCATGATCGTCTAGTAGGTTCTCCCGGTAGATCGGTCATAGAGGGAGATGCGTTGCGCCGTTGTCTCGCAGCGGTCGTCGCGCTGGTGCTGCTCGCCACGGCGTGCTCGGCGCCGGAGGCGGTGCGGCAGCCGCGGCTGGGAGAGTCGGCGTTCGTCTACGTCAAGAACACCGACGTGATCACCGATTGGGACCCGGGCACGTCCTACTCCACCGAGATCATCGCCCTGCAGAACGTCTACGAGACGCTCACCCTGTGGAACCCGGTCACCAAGAAGAGCGTCCCCCGCCTGGCCACCGAGTGGAGAAGCAGCGCCGACGGCCGGACCTGGACGTTCACCCTCCGCGAGGACGTCACCTTCCACACCGGCCGTCCCATGGACGCCACCGCCGTCAAGGAGGCCATCGAGCGGACCATCGCCACCAAGTCCGGCGCCTACTACATCTGGGACGCGGTCTCCTCCATCAGGGTCGAGGACACGTACACGATCACGTTCGCGCTGCGCTACCCGGCGCCGCTCGACGTGGTCGCCGCCTCCGCCTACGCGGCCTACATCTACGACACGAAGGCGGCGCCCGACCTGCCGGGCTGGTTCGCCGCGGGCCGCGACGCCGGGACCGGGCCGTACACCGTGGACTCCTGGAAGAAGGGGGCCGAGGAGGAGCTGACGCTCAAGGCGTACGACGGCTACTGGGGAGGCTGGGACCGGCCGCACTACCGCACGGTCAAGTACCGGGTGCTGCCCGGCCAGGAGCAGGCCTGGCGGCTGCTGCTCCGCGGCGAGGTCAGCTTCCTCAGCCGGCCCGACCCGCGGCTGTTCGCCCGGGCGACGATCAGGCCGGGCCTGCGCACCTCGGAGCGGCCCTCCTTCCAGACCGCGATGCTGCTGTTCAACACCGCCGACGGGCCGATGTCCGATCTCCGGGTGCGGCGCGCGGTGCAGAAGGCCGTCGACTACCGCGGCGCCATCCAGGCGCTGCGCGGCGGCGTCATGCCGCACAGCGGCGTGGTGCCGGAGGGGCTGCTCGGCCACGTGCCCGGCCGCACCCCCCGCCAGGACCTCGAAGGCGCCGCCGAACTGCTCAGGAAGGCCGGGTACGGGCCCGGGGGCAGGCCGCTGCGGCTCACCCTCACCTACACCGAGGGCGACACCGACCAGCGCGTCCTGGTCAACCGGCTCCGCCGGGACCTGCTGCGGCTCAACGTCACCCTCCGCGCCCGCGCCCTGCCCTGGCCGGACCAGTGGGAACGGGGCAAGAAGCGCGGCCAGGACATCATCTTCATGTACTGGTGGCCCGACTACCCCGACGGCTACTCGTGGTTCGGCAACGTCTTCCACAGCGCCGACCCGCCCGTGTTCAACCTGGCCTACCTGAACGACCCGACCACCGACGCGCTGCTCGACTCGCTGCCCGAGCTGACCGTGACCGACCGGGCCACGGCGCAGCAGGCGTTCGTCCGGGCCACCCGCAGGGTGCTGGACCAGCAGGCCGCGGCGGCCATGCCGTGGGTGCTCAACTACCGGCGGGCCTACCTGGGCAGCGTGCAGGGCTACGTGGACAACCCGGCCTACCCGGACACGGTCTTCGTCTACGACCTGCGGCCCTCGGGCTGACCCTCGACCCGCTCGCGCAGCCGTACCCTGATCTCCTCCGGCGTGTAGGCGCGGCGGCGGCGCTCGGCGCGCGCGATCGCCACTCCCGTGGCCGCGACGCCCGCGACCCCTGCCAGGCCGAGTATCTTCCACCAGCGCATCTGCTTAGGCTAGCCCCGTGCTGACTCTCGACGAGGCGGTTGAGCTCACCAGGACGGGCGACCTGTGGATCTTCCGCGGCCGCGCCGTCCCCGACCGGGCCATCCAGACCATGACCAACAGCCCGGTCAACCACGTCGGCATGGCGATCGTCATCGAGGACCTGCCGCCCATGATGTGGCACGCCGAGCTCGGCAGGTCGCTGCCCGACCTCTGGTCCGGCACCCACCACCGCGGCGTGCAGTTGCACGACCTGCGCGACGCGGTGACCGTCTGGGCCGACCGCTACGGCCAGCGCGCGTGGCTGCGCCAGCTCGAACCGCAGGCCACCCGGGAGATGGAGGACGCCGCGCTGCGCACCGTGGCCCGGCTCGACGGCACGCCGTTCCCGTCCACCGCCAGGCTCGCCGCCCGCTGGCTGCGCGGCCGGCTGCCCAAGCTGCGGGGCCCGGCGGGGGAACGCGCG
This sequence comes from Nonomuraea sp. NPDC049649, assembly GCF_040675175.1. Taxonomy (NCBI): domain Bacteria; kingdom Bacillati; phylum Actinomycetota; class Actinomycetes; order Streptosporangiales; family Streptosporangiaceae; genus Nonomuraea; species Nonomuraea sp. NPDC049649. Next base: position 226,343 of record NZ_JBFAOH010000001.1, on the reverse strand, counting down.
CTGGAGAACGCCTACTGCGCCGAGGTGGTGGCCGTCACCTACCAGGAGATGGGGCTGCTGCCCGCGGGCCGCCGGCCCAGCTGGTACGACCCCGGCAGGTTCTGGAGCGGCGACGACCTCGACCTGCTCGGCGGCCATCAGCTCGGCAGGGAGATCACGGTCGGGATCCCACTGGCTCGGTCACGCTGATCCGGCGCGAGCGCGGCCTGACCGGCATGTGCTCCAGCTGATCCAGCGTGCCGGGGGAGTCCTGGAGGAAGTCGAGCCTGATCAGGTCGTCCGGGGCCAGCATGTTGAGCAGCCAGTCGCCGCTCACGCGCAGCCGGGAGCGGCCCGAGGGCGTCGTCAGCAGGTGGTAGCCGCGGGTCACGAGCTGCGCCGCCCGCCCCTCCAGGTTGAGCCCGAACGGCCTGGCCACCGCGTCGGAGCCGCCCAGATCGACCACCAGGCCGAGATCGTGGTGACGGTACTCGCGCATCCGGCCGCCGCGCAGCGCCGCCAGCACGTTCTCCGCCGCGACCTTCGCCTGCCGGTGCGCGTGCTGGGCGGTCGGCGCGCACGGCGTGCCCGGCCCGGCCGTCAGGTCGGGCACCGCCGCCGCGTCGCCCAGCCCGAACACGCCCTCGCACCCCGGCACCCGCAGATCGGCGCCCACGACCAAGCGGCCCTTGACCGTCTCGGTGCCGAGGCTGGACACCACCGGCCGCGGCGTCACCCCCGCCGTCCAGATGACCGTGCGCGCCGGCATCCGGGTGCCGTCCGTCAGCGTCGCGGTGGCCTCGGCGACCCGGTCCAGCGAGACGCCCAGCCGCACCTCCACGCCGCGGCTCTCCAGCAGCCGGGTCGCCGCCGCGCCCAGCTCAGGGCCCAGCTCCGGCATGACCTTCGGCGCGATGTCGATCAGAGTCCAGCGCAGCAGCCCGGGATCCAGGTGCGGGAAGCGGGCCATCGCCCGGCGCGTGACGAGCTGCAGCGCCGCCGCCGTCTCCACGCCCGAGTAACCGGCGCCCACCACCAGGAACCCGCACCGGGCCGCCCGCTCGTCCGGGTCGTGCGTGCTGGCGGCCAGCTCCAGCTGGGCGATCGCGTGGTCGCGCAGATAGACCGCCTCGGCCAGCGTCTTCATGCCGTGCACGTGCTCGTCCAGGCCCGGCACGTCGAACTTCCTGGTCATGCTGCCCGGGGCGAGCACCAGCACGTCGTACGGGACCCGCACCGGCTCGCCGTCGATCTTGAGCACGTTCACGGCCCGGCCGTCCAGGTCCACGTCGAGCGCCACGCCCGGCAGCAGCATGCTGCGCCGCAGCCGCGCGTGGAGCGGGGTCACGATCGAACGCGGCTGCAGCACCCCGGCCGCCACCTGCGGCAGCAGCGGAAGGTACAGCGTGTAGTCCTTCGGCGTGATCAGCACGATCTCCGCCTCGCCCGGCCTGAGCCGGCGCTCCAGATGTCTTGCGCAGGTGTACCCGCCGAAGCCGGTGCCCACGATCGCTATGCGTGTCACCCGTAGCCCCTTCCGTGGACAAGGCGGGGCAAACCTCGGCGGGGGAACTCTACGATACGGCGCATGGCCTCGTTCGGATTCACGATCACCGCCGCCGGTCCGTTCGACTTCGGCGCCGCGCTGCGCTTCGTCGACGAGTGGCCCGTCACCAGCGGGCTCCACTCCGACGGGCGGGCGCTGCGGTTCGGGTTCTGCCCGGAGTCCGACTGGCTGCCCATCGGCGTCTCGGTGACCGCCGCGCCCGGCGGGGTCGCCGTGACCACCACCCGGCCCGCGGGCCCGGCCATCCGGGGCGAGGTGGCGCGCATCCTCTCCCTCGACGTGGACGGCTCCGGCTTCGCCGCGCTCGGCGCCGCCGACCCCGTCCTCGGCGACCTGCAGCGCGAGAGCCCCGGCCTGCGCCCGGTCTGCTTCTGGACCCCGTGGGAGGCGGCCTGCTGGGCGGTGATCGTGCAGCGCTCGTCGATGCTCATCGCCGCGCGCATCAAGCGGCGCATCGCCGAGAAGTACGGTGCGACCGTGACCGTCGACGGCCGGGACCACGCGGTCTTCCCGCCGCCCATCACGCTCCTGGAAGCCGGCGGCCTCGGCCTGCCCGCGCAGAAGGAGGAGTGGATCCGCGGCCTGGCCGCCGCCGCGCTCGACGGCGTGCTGACCGCCGAGCACCTGCGCGCCCTCCCGCCGGACAAGGCCCTGGCCGAGCTGCGCGCCCTGCCCGGCGTCGGCCCGTTCTCCGCGGGGCTGATCCTGATCCGCGGCGCGGGCGCCCCCGACGCCTTCCCCGGCGACGAGCCCCGGCTCTTCGCCATCCTGCGCGAGGTGTACGGCCTGCCCGAGGACGCCCCGGCCGCCGCCTACCGGAAGCTGGCCGACCACTGGCGGCCCTACCGCTCGTGGGCGTCGTTCCTGTTCCGCGCGTCCTCGTACCGGCCCGGAAAGCCCTAGCCGAACGCGGGCGGCCCGCCCCCCGAACGGGCCCGCCGCACGCCCACCCAGACCAGGTACGCACCCGCGACCAGCGCCACGGCGGCGGGGACGAGCGCCGGCCACACCATCCCGGCCAGCAGCGCGACCACGGTGAACACGATCCCGGCGACCAGCGCCAGCGCCGCGCCGAGCAGGCGCCAGCCGAGCGCCGACGAGGGCGGCGGATGCTCGGCCCAGGCGCCCTCACCGCCGCCGTGGACGCCCGGCACGCCGGTGTCGCTCACCACGCCCGAACGGCTGACCTCCTCCGGAGGCGGCGGCTCGCGCAGCACGGGAGCGAAGAACTCGTCCTCGGGGTCCTTCCGGTTCATGGCCTCCTCCTATCCCAGGAGAGCGGCGCATCACCTCTTGTACGGGTCCCGGCGAGCGGCGGATCACCTCTGCCAGGAGCCGTGGACGACCTGGGAGGTGCGGGTCGGCGGGTGCTCGCACGGGCCGCCCGGACGGCAGGAGTCCTGCGGCGTGGTCACGGTCAGCACCACGCCGATCAGGAACACCATGTACGCCACGATGGCCAGCGTCCACCAGAACGCGGCCGGCATCTCCTTGCTGTGTCCGGGCCTGGGCGCGGACAGGAAGGCGTCGAGGTCGGGGTCGTCGAAGGCCAGCCGCTCCTCGATCTCGTCGAGCGCCTGGCGTTCCTCGCGTGAAAGACCCATGGCGATCACCCGGCCTCAGGCCGCTCTCTCGCCGTGACCGGGTGAGCAGAGGTGTCGGGCATCGGCTGCGGCATGTCGCCTCCAAGGTGCCGCCCTCACGTCTCCCTTGCAGTATGCAACGCGCTCCCGACGTGCAGAAAGGTCAGGGCTTCTTCAGAATCACGCTGATCACGCCCGACCGCTCCAGGATCGCGTAGTCGATCTCGTCCAGGCTGCGCACCCCCTGGCTGGAACGGGCCTCCTGGAGCACCTGCTCCGCGTCGAGATGGTGCAGCCGCATCCGGTCCTCCAGCATCCGGCCCCGCTCGATCAGCACCACCGGCGTGCCGTCGAGCGCGGTGCCGACCCGCGGGAACCGCCAGCCGAGGAAGTCGGCCAGCCGGTCCAGCGCCACCAGGGTGACGATCACCAGCAGCGCCACCGTGATCGAGAAGTCCTCGCCCAGCAGCGCCTGCTGGGTGGCCTCGGAGATGATCAGCAGCAGCGCGAAGTCGAACGTGGTCACCTGGGCGAGCGTGCGCTTGCCGCTGATGCGGAAGATGACCAGCAGGGCCACGTAGATCGCCGCCGCCCGCAGCACCGCGTCCATGCCGTCGCTCCTACGGATAGATGAACTGCCAGAACGTGGCGGGGGCCCGGCCGGGGACGCCGACGGCGCCGTGCAGCGTGCCGAAGTGGTCGGGGCTGATCTGAATGTCGATCTCGGCCCGCTCTCCGGTGACGGGGAACTCGAGCACGACCCCGGCGCCGTCGGCGGTCCACGAGCCGGGCTCCGGGGTGATCTGCCGGATCTCCAGCTCCCTCAGATAGCCGCCGGAGATCCACAGCCTGGCGGTGCCCGGCGTCGCGGGGTCGGACCGTACGGTCACCTCCAGGCTCGTGTCACCCAGACGGCGCGCGAACCGCTCATAGCCGACCTCCACCAGCTCCCCGGACGCACTGGCCCAGCTGAGCGGCCCGGGCCCGGCCAGCCCGGCGAGCGCGGCGGCCAGGATCAGCGCGAACGCGGCCCAGCCCAGCCGCTGCCCGTTCGCCGACCGCCGCTGGCGGCGGGGCTCCTGAAAGCGCCGCTCCTGCTCGCTCAGCTGCAGGTCAGCCATGTGATCCGCTCTCGCACGAGCAAGGGCTGCCCGCCCCTGTCCGCCCCCAAACCCGACGTTGAGGAGACCATCGGTGACGCTCTCCACGGGTGCCGGGAAGCCGCCACTTGGGGGAAACCGTCACCCCGGGAAGGGGTTGTGCGTGGGGAGGTCGACGACGCCGGACAGGGCGAGCAGGGCGAGGGCGAGGAGGGCGGCGAGCAGGAGCCAGGCGATCGGGTGCCCGAGGTTGAGGGTCCAGGCGCCGGTCCAGGCGCGGGCGTGCACCAGGAGGGCGGGGTCGCGGCGGTTGGCGTAGACGGTGCCGGCGAGGAACCAGTGACGGTCGTCGTCACGCTGTTCGACCCCGGAGTCCTCGTCCTCCTCGCCGGGCAGGGCGGGCAGCCGGTGCCCGGCCTGGCCCGCCTTGAGCTGCCAGCCGAGCCAGCCGCCCAGGAGCGCGACGATCGGCACGTACGCGGTCACCTGCCAGCCCGTGCCCGGCGTGACCACGTCCCACAGCTGGAGCGACCCGATGAACAGGCTCAGGTTCACGCAGGCGGCGGAGAGCAGCGACAGCACGGCGACACCGCGCAGGTAGAGGCGGTAGCGGCGGGCCGACCCCCGGGGACGGGCGGCGTCGAGGTCGGCACGGGCGCGCAGCACGACCACGACCGTCGCGGCCACGACCACCAGGACCGCGACCTGGTACAGCACCGGTTCGAAGGCGTTCAGCGGGGTCGTCGGCACGCGCTCGGCCGGGTCGACGGCGGCCCCCAGGTGGCGGGGGAGCGTGGCGGGCAGCCGGCCGTAGCGCGACCAGCCGACGCCCGCGGTGAGCATCAGCACCGCCAGCGCGGGCAGCCCCCACGCCCACGGCACCCGGACCGGATCGGTGCGGAAGGTGGTGTCGACGGTGACGCCCTGCCGCGGGGCCGACCAGGCGCCGGCCGACTTGGCGGCGCTGATCGCGCGGTGGGCGAGGTAGTAGAGCAGCAGGTCCGCGGCGAGCAGGGCCGGCACCGCGACGGCGAGCCCGGCCGCGGTGCCCAGGGGGACCGTGAGCGCGCCTGCCGCGGCCACCAGCCGGGCGTAGCGGCGCCGCTGGGCGACGACGACCGGGTCGCCGGCGTGCGCGGCGGGCACCCGTACGCCGAACGGCAGGGTCGGCCTGCCCCGCGCGGGCAGCACCAGCATGAGGCAGGTGATCAGGGCGGCGGAGACGAGCGCGCCGGCGAGGTGTGTGATCATGCCTGCGCTCCGAAGCCGTCCAGTACGGCCGCGCACCTGCGCAGCACGTCCTCACGGTCCATGCCGTGAACGGTGGCTTCCGCCAGCAGCACACGCATGCGTTCCTCCCAGTCGTCGATGAAGGGTGCCTCGGGCGGGCCGCTGCCCGCGTCTCGCCGTACGACCGCGCCGCTCTTGCGGTTGATCCGGATCACGCCTTGCCGTCGCAGCAGGTCGTAGGCCTTGTTCACGGTGTGGAAGTTGATCCCGAAGTCGGCGGCGAGCTGCCGCGTGGAGGGCAGGGGGTCGCCTTCCTTGGCCTGCCCGCGGGCGATGGCCTCCACGATCCGGTCGCGGATCTGCTGATAGATCGGGACCTCGCTGTCGAGGTCGAGCGTCAGATGCACACGCACATGCTATCTGATATACAACTCATATAACAGATAGCTCAGGAGGCACAGATGATGAACGTGAACGCCGCGGCGGTGCGGCCGTGAAGATCGAGGTACGCGGCCTGACGAAGACCTTCGGGCAGGTCACCGCCGTCAGCGACCTCAGCTTCGACGTCGTGCCCGGCGCCGTGACGGGCTTTCTCGGGCCCAACGGCGCCGGCAAGACCACGACCATGCGGATGATGCTCGACCTGATCGCGCCCGGCTCCGGCACCGTCACCTACGCGGGCAGGCGCTACTCAGACCTGAAGAGGCCGTCGGCGACCGTCGGCGCCGTGCTGGACGGCGCGGGCTTCCACCCGGCCTGCACCGCCCGCGACCACCTGCGCCTCTACGCCCGGATGGGCGGATACGGCAGGGCCCGGGCGGCGGAGGTCGCCGACCTGACCGGGGTGTCGGCGTTCGGCGGCCGTGCCACGCGCGCCCTGTCCACCGGCATGCGCCAGCGGCTCAACCTGGCCACCGCGCTGCTCGGCGACCCCCGCGTGCTGCTGCTCGACGAGCCGAGCAACGGCCTCGACCCCGAGGGCATCGCGTGGCTGCGCGGATTCCTGCGCGGCCTGGCCGCCGAGGGCCGCACCGTCCTGGTGTCCAGCCACGTGCTCACCGAGGTCGAAAACCTGGTCGACCACGTCGTGGTGATCCGCGACGGCCGGCTGGTCCTCACCCGGCCGGTGGCCGAGCTGATCACCCCCGAGCGCCCCACACTCGAAGAGGCGTTCCTGCACCTCACGGGAGGTTCCCCATGACCGCACTGGTGGCAGCGGAGTGGCTGCGGTTGAAGAGTTCCAGGCTCTGGCTGTGGGGCCTGCTGGCGGCCGTGGGCAGCGGCCTGCTCATCGGCCTGGCCGCGCTCGTCGGCCCGGAGAACTTCAACCCGCCGATGCCCGGCCTGGACACCGAGCAGGGCACCCGCGTCCTGCTCGGGCTGCTCGGCTTCACCGTGTTCGTCCCCGCGCTGTTCGGCACCACCGCCGTGGCCGGCGAGTACCGGCACCGGACCGTCACCACCACGGCGCTCTTCGCCCCCCGCCGCTGGACCTGGCTCGTCGCCAAGCTGGCGGCCTACACCGCCGCCGGGCTCGCCTACGGCCTGCTGGCAGTGACCGTGGCGGGCGGCTCGATCTTCGGGGCGGCGGCGCTCAAGGGCGTCACCCTCGGCCTGCCCGCCGGCGCCGTCGCGGCCCTGCTCGGCCGCATCGCCCTGACGATGGCGGTCTACACGCTGCTCGGGGTGGCGGTCGGCGCTCTCCTGCGCAACCAGGTGACCGCTCTCCTGGTCGTCGGCGCGTACTTCTACATGATCGAGACCGCGCTGATGCTCGTCCCGGGCGTCAACGGGCTCTACCCCTTCCTGCCGGGAGGCGCCACCGCGGCGCTGACGAGCTTCACCTATCTCTCCGAGGCCGTCGCCACCCAGACCGGCAGCTCCGCCACCGCTCTCCTCCCGGCCGCGGCGGGCGGCGCAGTGCTGGTCGGCTACGCCCTGGTCGCGGCCGCGATCGCGGTGGCGGCGCCGCTGCGGAGGGACATCGCCTGACTGAAGCCCCCTGTTGAGGAGGCGGTGAGCGTGATGTCCCGGTGGTGGAAGAGGCTCGTTCCCCTGCTGGCCCTCCTGGTGACGGCGCTGTTCCTCGACGGCCAGGCGTCGCGGCGGGAACCCGGCCTCGACCTCCGGGACGTGAGCGTGGTGGAGGGGACGGTCGCGAAGTTCGACACCGTCAAACGGCCGGACCGCACGGCGAGGAAGGTCCGGTACGTGACGGTGGCCACGGTCGCGCTGGCGGAGTATCCGGACAACGTCGCCTTCCGGCTGACTCCGCGTCCCCCGGGCGGGGTGGCGGAAGGGTCGCGGGTGCGGCTGGAGGCGGTGGACGTGGACCGTACGCTCGACCGGGCGGAACGCTTCCCCGAGGTCGAGTACCGGATCGACGCGGTGGGGGCCGTGATCGACGGGCGGACGATCTCCAGCGCCGCCGCCCGGGTCGAGGTGGCGCGCGACGCCGCGAACGGCTACCGGCTCGCCGCCGGGGCGTGTCTCCTGGCGGCCCTGGCCTGGGCGGTGGTGCTGGTGATGTGGTGGCGCCGGATGCGAGGAGAGCGGAAAGGCTAGATCACCGAGAGAGAGAAGGAAGCCCTTCCATAGCCTCGCGATCTTCACCGTATCAGGCGGGGATCAGCTCGTGCAGGGTCGCGGGCGTCACCACCCGCGTCCCCTCCGGCACCTCCGCCGGCGCGGCGAGCGTGAGGCGGGTGGTGCGCCCCGCCGCCGAGCCTTTGGCCCGCAGCCGGTCGGCCAGGTAGCCGACCGTCAGATACTCGCGCTCCACGATCGAGCGCACCAGCAGCGAGGCGGTGACCCGGTTCCCCTCCACCTGGTTGAAGCCCGGATGCCCCCGCAGATAGAGGTGCAGCCACTTCACCCGCCAGGCCCCGTCGCCGTCGCGCAGGAAGGCCAGGGGAAGCGCGACCCGGCCCGAGCCGCGCAAATCGGACTTCATCCGTACGGTACGTGGCTCGAACGGGCGGCCCCGCTGCTCGGCGTCGCGGGTCATGTAGCCGAAGAACGCCTCCGCGGCCTCGTCGAACGCCTCCCCCGCGTAGATGTGGACCTGAGGGATGATGATCGACCGGGTCGCGTCGGCGAGCCGGATGTCGATGAACTCCGACGCGCCGTCCGGCGCGGCCACGAGGTCGCCGGAGTACCGCGCGAAGCTGGTGCGGTAGTTGGTCCACGACACGTGCGCGGGGGCTCCGTACGAGTCGTCCAGCATGAGCGCGGACAGGTCGTAGTCGGTGCGGCGCGCGGCCTGGCGCCAGTACACGAAGAACCGGAGCAGCTCGCCGTCCACCGGCGAGAGCGAGCCGCGGGGCAGCATGCCGAGCCCGGGCGCGACGGCCTTGCCCGACAGCGGCAGCGCGACGCCGAGCATGTCGGGATCGACGACCACCTCGCCGAGGTCCGGGAGGCGGCGGGTGATCTCCTCGTCCAGGACGGCCAGCGCCTCCGACAGCACCGCCCGGTCCAGCGGCGGGCGGGTGTCGGGGGCGGCCCAGGCCCGGCCGTGCCGGTTGGCGAAGACGCGGCCCGGCGCGGGGGCCAGGCGGTTCCCCAGGTGCTCGCGGAGCGACAGCAGCACCCGGCCGGACGCGCCCGCCGCAGTCTTCGCCGCCACGTCCAGCACCTCCCGGGCCGACGGGCCGGCGCGCAGCAGGTGGTCGAGGCGGCGCAGCAGCATGCCGGGCGCGTTCGCCAGCAGCGCGACGGCGTCGGGGACCCGGCCTCGCGACAGGGCGGCCTCGACCCGGGCATCGAGGCTCGCGGCCTCGCGCGTACCTCTGGCCACCTCGAAGACCTGCGCGGCGCGCGGGAACCGCGGGTACTCGTGCGGGTGCAGCCGCTCGCCGAGCCGCTTCCAGCGCTCCCGATGCCGGGGCACGTCGCCGAGCGCGGCGGGGGTGGCCACCGTGTCCAGGGCGCGCAGCAGCGCGCGGCGCTCGGCGCGGCGGAAGGACCGGAACCGGGTGGGAGCCGACAGCGTGACGTCCCCGCCGGAACAGGCGCAGGCCAGCCGGAGCACGTCGGTCACCGTGTCCACCAGCGGCGGCCGTCCGGCCGCCAGGCGGGCCTCGTTGAGGACCGCGCGGTTCTCGCGCATCGGGACGCGCTCCGGCTCGTCGGGGCAGTGCGCGGCCAGCAGGCGCAGCGCCGCCAGGTCCTCCTCGGCGAGCGGGGCCTCGGAGCCGGCCATCGCATGGAACAGCGCGCGGGTCTCCGCCTCCAGGCTGCCGCCCGGCTCCAGCACCGTCACCCGGTCGGCGGCCAGCGGGACCAGTTCGGCGTGCGCGGCCAGCAGGTCGGCGTAGGTGTGCTGGTGGCGGCCGTACGCGGGGAAGTCCAGCAGGTCGGTGATCTCCGGCCAGTCGCGCTCGGCGGCCACCGGCGCGAGCAGCGTGTTTTGGAGCAGGCCCGCCCAGAACTCCAGCGTGCCGGGCACGTTCGCGGGGAAGTCGACGAAGTAGGGGTTGTGCTCGACGTGGTCGCCGACCAGGGTCCTGACCGCTTCGAGCACCCGTACGCCCAGATCCAGCACGGTCGCGCCGGGCAGCTCCGACAGCCGCCCGAGCAGAGCGGGGGAGCAGGTGAAGCCGGCGCTCAGCAGGGCGGCGTCGAGCTGGCGGGCGGCGACCTCTCCCCAGCCGGGCGCGGTGGCGGGGGGATCGTCGAGGGGGACGCGCAGCCGGCGGGCGATGACCAGGCTCTCTAAATCGCTCACGGCGGGAACCTTATCGATCACGTGATCGACTTGCCTGCGGTTTTCGAGGCTGTCCGGAGCACGCGGAAAGTCGGGTATCTTGTCGGGCCACCGGCGTTTCGGACCGCTCCGCCCCTGGTCAGAGGGGGTGTGGTCCGGATCGCCCCGCCGGTGGCCCGGCGCGCGGGTTCAACGCCAGGCCACCGGCGGCCCACCGGGGAACGACTCCACGCATGCTCAGGCTCGGGCGGACAGGAGCCCGGTGAGGTCGCCCGGGGCGGAGGCGACGGTCAGCGCGGGCCGATACGAGGAGAGCTCCTCCGGGTAGTAGCCCCAGCCCGCGCCCACGAACCCGGTCCCGGCCGCCAGGGCCGACTCGGCGTCGTGCGGGCCGTCGCCCACGTAGGCGCAGTCGGCGGCCGCCCATCCACCGCGGCGCAGCCCGAGCAGGACCGGCTCGGGCGACGGCTTGCGCTCGGGGGTGTCCTCGGTGGTGACCACCACGTCGAACAGCGGCAGCAGGTCACGCGCGCCGTGCACGGTGCGCAGGTCGTGCTCGGTACGCACCCGGGCCTTGTTCGTCACGATGCCCAGCCGCACCCCCTGGCGGCGCAGCCCGTCGAGCATGTCGACCGCGCCCGGGTAGAGGGTGACCTTCCGGTGTCCCTCTTCGAGATAGTGGCTCTCGTACCGGGCCCGGCACTCGGCGGCGCGCTCGCCCGCCACCTCCGCCATGACCTCCCGCATCCGCCAGCGCATCACCCGGCCGAGGCCGAGTTCGAGCAGGGACTCCCAGCCCCCGGGGATGGGGGCGAGGGCCGCCCGGTAGCAGTCCAGGATCGCGGGGCGGGAGTCGATGAGCGTCCCGTCGAGGTCGAAGAGCACGGCGCACGTCATCGCGTGACCTCCTTGAAGGCGAGGAAGCGGGCGGGGACGGCGACGGGGGGCAGGTCGGCCGGCTCGTCGCCCAGGGCTCTCCTGATGGCGTCGAGACATGCTCCCAGTACGGGCGAGCCGCCTCAGGAGCCCCGGCCGAGGTCGCCGGAGACCATCACCCTAGTGTGACCGGCGTCGGGGCCGTCTTCAGCGTGGACCGTTTCATCCGCTGAGCGAGGCCCCCGGCGGGCGGGGCGGGCCGCCGGGGGTCGCCTTCGGTCACTTGACGGAGGTGGGGGCGTCCTCGCCGGGGGGCTTGCCGCAGGACCAGCCGCCGGGGCCGCCGAGGCGGACGGACTCGAAGAACTCGCGGTAGGTGATGAAGAAGTTGCCCTTGGAACCGGCCCGGGACAGGGCCGTGCAGCCCGTGTAGTCCGCCCCGGAGAAGAGGTAGGCGGGCTGGTCGGTGCGGTTCCAGTCGGAGTTGGCGCGCTTGGCCATGCCGAGCGCGGCCAGGTCGGGGGTGCTGGTGTCGATCTGGATGATGTCGCCTGTGCCGTCGAGGCCGGAGAACATGCAGTAGTTCCCCGGCAGGCACCGGTCGTAGCCCTCGGCGGCCTGCGCCGGGAGGGTGGTGAGTGCGGCCACGGCGACGGCCGCGATCGGTACCGCCAGTAGGTGAAGCTTCTTGCCCATCGATCCTCCGTGGGTGAAACTTTCTTTCGGCAACTGGCTTGACCCTACATGGTGTGATCTTGTTAGGGAAGTGTGAAAGTTTCACCCCATCGGCCCTGATTGCGCAATCTAGGGGTGGAGAGGCTGTGGCCGTGGAGCGGGAGTCGGTTTATTGTGCTGTGGGAGCGCTCCCAAACCCTCTTCTGGAGCAGATTCCATGCGCAAACCGTGGACCCGCTGGGCCTCCGTGACGGTGCTCGCCGCCTCGATCCTGGTGGCCCCCGCCTCCGCCGCCGCTGCCGACCCGTACCAGAACGCCGCCCTGCCCGTCGCCGACCGCGTGGCCGACCTGATGGCCCGCATGTCGCTCGACGAGAAGATCGGCCAGATGACCCAGGCCGAACGCGGCTCCGTCAGCCCCGCCGACGTCACCGCCTACCGGCTCGGGTCGGTGCTGTCGGGCGGCGGGTCCGCGCCGACGCCCAACACGCCCGCCGGCTGGGCGGACATGTACGACAGCTACCAGAACGCGGCGCTAGCCACGCCGCTCGGCATTCCGATCCTGTACGGGGTCGACGCCGTCCACGGGCACAACAACGTGTACGGCGCGACGATCTTCCCGCACAACATCGGGCTCGGCGCCACCCGCGACCCCGCCCTGGTCCAGCGGATCGGCCGGGCCGTGGCCGAGGAGATGGCCGGGACCGGCACGAACTGGAACTTCGCCCCGTGCGTCTGCGTGGCCCGCGACGACCGCTGGGGCAGGACGTACGAGTCCTTCGGCGAGACGCCCGAACTGCCCGCGGCGATGGCCTCGTTCGTCACCGGATTGCAGGACGGCACCCCGTCCGTGCTGGCCACCGCCAAGCACTACCTCGGCGACGGCGGCACGACAGGCGGCCGGGACCAGGGCGACACGCAACTGTCCGAGGCCGAGCTGCGCGCCGTCCACCTGCCGCCCTTCGAGGCCGCGGTGGACCGCGGCGTGGACTCGGTGATGATCTCCTTCAGCAGCTGGAACGGGGTCAAGGTCCACGGCCACCAGTACCTGATCACCACCGTGCTCAAGGAGGAGCTGGGCTTCACCGGCCTGGTGGTGTCCGACTGGAACGGCGTCGACCAGATCGACGGCGCGCCCGGACTGTCCGCGCAGGACGTCCGCTCGGCGATCAACGCCGGGATCGACATGGTGATGGTCCCCACCGAGTGGCGGAGCTTCATCGACCTGCTGCGCGCCGAGGTCCAGGCCGGCCGGGTGGCGCAGGCGCGGATCGACGACGCGGTCCGCCGCATCCTCACCAAGAAGGTCGAGCGGGGCCTGTTCGAGCAGCCGCTCGCGGACCGCTCGTACGCGGCCTCCATAGGCGGCGCCGCGCACCGGGCGCTGGCCCGCGAGGCCGTGGCCCGCTCGCAGGTCCTGCTGAAGAACGACGGGAACGTGCTGCCGCTCCGGCCGGACGCCCGGATCTTCGTCGCGGGCGCGAACGCCGACGACATCGGCAACCAGAGCGGCGGCTGGACCATCACCTGGCAGGGCGCCTCCGGGAACATCACCCCCGGCACCACCATCCTCCAGGGCATCCGGGACACCGGCGCCACCGTCCGGTACAGCCGCGACGGCTCCGGCGTGGACGGCTCGTACGACGTCGCGGTGGCCGTCGTCGGCGAGACCCCGTACGCCGAGGGCGAGGGCGACCGGCCCGGCGGCCTCGGCCTCGACGCCACCGACCGCGCCACCCTCGACCGGCTGCGCGCCGCCGGCATCCCCCTGGTCGTGGTGCTGGTCTCCGGCCGCCCGATGGACATCGCCGACCAGCTTCCCGGCTGGGACGCGCTGGTCGCCGCCTGGCTGCCGGGCACCGAGGGGCAGGGCGTCGCCGACGTGCTGTTCGGCGCCGTCGAGCCGACCGGCAAGCTGCCGATGACGTGGATGCGGAGCTTCTCGCAGCAGCCGATCAACGACGGTGACGGCAAGGCGCCGCTGTTCCCGTACGGGTTCGGGCTCACGTACGAACCGACCGGCGACGACACCGAGCCGCCCACCGCCCCCGGCGACCCGTCGGCCTCGGCGGTCACCTCCACCTCGGCGACCCTGACCTGGACCGCGTCCTCCGACGACGTGGGCGTGACCGCGTACGACGTGGTCCGGATCCAGGGCTCCGGCGAGACGACCGTGGCCACCACGCCCGCCCCGCCCGCCACGGTCACCGGCCTGTCGCCCGACACCTCGTACACCTTCGCCGTCTACGCCAGGGACGCGGCCGGGAACCGTTCCCCGCGGTCGGCCACCGTCACCGTGACCACCCCCGGCGGCAGCACGGGCGGCTGCACCGTCACGCCCGCCACCCAGAGCCAGTGGAACAACGGGTACGTGATCCAGGCCGAGGTCGCCAACCCCGGCAGCACCCCGCTGGACGGCTGGACCGTGACCTTCACCCTGCCGCCCGGCCACCAGATCTCCGGCCACTGGAACGGCGACGTCACGATCGACGGGGGCACGGTCACCGTCCGCCCCGCCCCCCACAACGCCACGCTGCCGCCGGGCGGCAGCACGTCGTTCGGCTTCCAGGGCAGCCGGCCCGGCGGGGACTCGTCCCTGCCGTCGGAGTTCGCCTGCGTCTGATGACGCTGCGGTCCTGTCCGGCCCGCGCGTTCCTCGTACGGGCGCGCGTCCGGAAAGGCGGTCAGGCCCGGGCGCCGCAGACGCCCGGCATCCGGCCGATCATGGCGTGGGTACTGAGGCAGTACGCAGTGTCAAGAGGTTCGGGTCACGGGTCGGGTCTGTTCAGCAGTTTGGGCAGGGCCATCAGCGTCGCCCCGCCCGCGCCGCCGCCGCCGAGCAGGGCGCCCGGCCACTCCGCGCCGGTGGCCAGCAGCAGCGCGCAGGTGATGGCGGCGATCATGATCGTCAGGGTGAGGGTGAGCAGCTGGCCGGTGGTGAACATCGTTCCTCTTTCCTCAGGTGTGGTCGTCGGCCCAGAAGTCGATGAGCTCGTCGGGGGTGAGGTCCTCGGGGCGCTTGGCGGGCGGCGTGCGGCCGGTCGCGAGCACCCAGGTCGTCACGAGGGTGATCAGCAGGTGCTCGTCCTCCGGGCAGGGGGCGTCCGCGCGGTAGGAGACGCTCGGCGGGCGAGCGGTGAGATGCGGCATGGGGCCTCCCCGGAGAGCGGCGGTGGACGGGCCCACCATTGCTGCTCGGGAAAGCCTCCGTCCAGCGGCGCAAACATGCTCGGACAGAGCCGGACGAGATCGAAAAGGAAATGGCTCCGGAGCTAAACGTCCGTGGTCTTACGGCATCGTCCGGATTTTTTCGGATTTATCCGGAACGCAGCCCGTTTCGGGGTTACTGTCGTTCATCTGACCAGCGGCGGATCCCGGCGCCGCTTCTGGTGCGGCTGCGCTGGAGATCAAGTCAAGTGGCCGCTGATACCGGTTGAGAGGAAATTCAGCGAACTGTCCAGACTGCGAGATTTTTTCTGGAAATATGGCGGCAAACATGATCCGTACGACTCTTTCAAGGACCATGACTGAAACTCCTAAGGGCGAGCTCCATGCCGCCTTCATAGCCCAGCTCATCGAGCTGCGGGAAGCGGCCGGCCAGCCGAGCTACTCCCGGATGAACGTGTTGTCGCGCGCGGCGGGCTGCCCCAAGGAGCTGCCTGCCAGCACGCTCAGCGACATCCTCAACGGCAAACGGGAACGCCTCCCCGACTGGGGGCTGGTCGCCTCCTTCGTGATGGTCTGCCATCGTCACGCCCAGCAGACCGGCCTGCCGGTGGACGCCCTCGGCACCGTGGCGCAGTGGCAGGCCCGCTGGCGCGCCGCCCGGAACGAGCAGCCGCCCGCCACCGGCACGCACGACCTCTACCGCACACCCGCCGACGAGGCCGAGCGGCGCACCTCCAGAACCATCGCGTACCTCGTCCGCCGGGCTGCCGAGGGCGACTCCGAACCCGCCTACCGGCTCGCGATCATCCATACGCTGAAAGGCGAGGCCGCCGAGGCGCGCTACTGGGCCCACATCGCGGTCCGGCGGCACCACCCCGGCGCCGAGGCCTTCGCCCGTCACCGGCTCCCGATCGAACTGGCCGCTGACCTGGCCTACGGCTACGGCCTGCGCTACGAGCCCGACCCGCGCAAGCACCACATCGCCAAGATCTACTACAAGCTCGCCGCCGAACACAGGCACCCGCTCGCCGCCGAACGCCTGCGGGCCCTGCGCACCGTACCGTTCGGCAAACTGCTCCCCGCCGTCGCCGAGCACCCCGACCCGGCCTGACGCCGCCTCAGGCTCTCCCGGCTTGCGGCTTGCTCGTCTCGTACCAAGAACCGCCAATCCGCAGGAGGGCGGAGAGCGCGGCGGCGGCCACCAGCGCCCTCACCCGCACACTCGTCGTGGAGGAAGACGGCCCCAGACGGTCCGGCAGGTCGCCCGCCACCCGTCACCTACCGTGCGGCATCCCGCCCTCGCGCTACCGGGCCGCCCAGTCCTTCGCCACGCCATTGCCGGGCTCGTTCGTGAGCATGGTGGCACGGATTACGGTCCAGTCGAGGCCGGAGATCTTCAGCATGCCCTCGGCCCGGGCCAGGTCCGCGTAGGCCGATTGCGATATGCACTGGAGCAGTATGCATATCAAGGGGGCGTCCAGGACAGGCTGCAGACCGGGAGCGCGCCCTGCTCAGCAGTCGCAGGAGCAGTCGCAGCAGCAGCCGTTCTCCTGCGAGCAGCAGGAACAGCAGTCGCAGCAGTCGAACCAGCCGTCGCAGTCCGACGGATCGCAGCGCCGGCAGAGGGACTTCTCGTGTTCCTCGTCCCACGGCGGCCGGTACAGGCCGCACGTGCAGCAGACCAGCGAGGCGCAGGCCAGGGAGAGCAGCCCGCCGGGATCCCGCTTCGGCGGCCTTGGCGGCGCATCGGGGTCCCCGGGGGCCGGGCCGGCCGGGTGCTCGGCGCCTTGACCCTCAGCGGTGGCGAACGCCCGCGAGACGGCTCTGGCGCTCTCCCGTACCAGCAGGGCGCGCGCCAGCTCGGGGCGCGGCAGGTCCAGCTCGTCCACCGCCGCGCGCACCTCGGCGTGCGCGGCGTCGCAGTGACGGCGCGCCTCGTCCAGGCCGGTGCCGGTGGCGTCCAGCGGGTTGTACGCGCCGGACGCGCGGTCGTCCGCCAGGTCCTCCACCGCGTCGATCAGGTGAGCCAGCCGGCCGAACCCGCGCCCGGCCGCCTCCAGCGCCTCCCGGTTGTGCGGCCGTCCCGTGAGCACCGCGGTGTGCGCGAAGGCCGCGGCCACGGCGTCCTCGGCGGGCCCCGTCAGCTCGCGTAACGGCCGGGCCGACGTGCGTTCCAGGAGCGCCTGGCGGCCCGCCGCCGCGGCCAGCGGGGCGGCGTCGAACCCCAGCGCGCCCGCCGTGGCCATGCCGTCCGAGGACCACCGGCTCGCCAGCCTCCCGGCCCCGGCCGCCACCGGACGGCGGGCGTACACGCCGTCGCCGTCGGCCACGTGGTCCCGTACCTTGCCCGCCGCCAGGAGCAGCGACACCGAGGCCGCCAGCCGGACCCCCGCCGACTCCACCACGTCGGCGCCCTTGAAGCCGCGGAGCGCGCACGGGCCCGCCCGGCGGCGCTGCGCGGGAACGGCGGACTGGGCCTCGGTGAGGACGGACACGAGCAGGCCGTCGTAGTTCGTCACCAGGCGGGAGAGGTGCCCGTGCTCGTCGCGGAGAGCCAGGCAGAGCCCGCACAGGTGGCCCATCCAGTCCGCGTAGAGCCGCTCGCACATCACGTGCTGACATGGGCGGACGATGCCGAACATAAGGCCCCTTATGCGTCTATGGCGTGCCCACGGTAGCACCCGGTCGATCAAGGAGCCGAGACTTGGCCACCGCCGCGCTCGCCGTGGAGGAAGACGGCCCGAGACGGTCCGGAAGGTCGCCCGCCATCCGTCACCTACCTTGCGGCATCCCGCCCTCGCGCTACCGGGCAGCCCAGTCCTCCGTCACGCCCTGGCCGTTACCAGTCGCCCCGGTAGAGCTGGCCGCGGATGGCGCCGCCGGGGAACTGCTTGTTGTGCAGGTTCACGTACCAGTTCTTCGGGTTCTTCCAGATGCGGCGGCCGACCGCGGCGGGCGCCGGCGTGCTGCCGGCGACGCCGTTGATGCCGGCCGGCAGGCCCTTGCCGGCGGCGAAGAACGGCACGACCACGGGGCCGTTCTCGCCTCTCGGGGCGCGGTGGATGTGCGCGGCGACCGGTGCCCCGATCCGCTTCCACGCGGTGGCGAACCAGACCCGCTTGCCCTGCGGCTGCACCAGCCACCCGGCCCGCCCGTCGCGGTCGCCGGCCTTCGTGCCGGGGGCGGGCACCTCCTGGCGGCCGTCCGCCCGGGTCGTCAGCGTCCGGCCGAACCCGTACGACAGCACGGACTCCAGCTCCACCGGGTGGATCCGGTGGAGCTGCGCCCGCACGGCGCCGCCGGGGAACTGCTTGTTGTGCAGGTTGGCGTACCAGTTGCCGGGGTTGGTGACGATACGGCGGAGCAGCCCGAGATCCTTGACCCGGACGGTGCCCTTGACGGCGTGGAGCGTCTTGGGCAGCGCCTTGCCGAAGAACGGCACCGTGACGGGGCCGTTCTCACCCGGCTGCCCCCGGTGGATGTGGAACCCGCTGGGCGCGGCCAGCCCGTGCCACCTGACGGCGTAGTCGACGCGTTGCCCGTGGATCCGGAAGATCGCCAGGGCGCTGCCGTCGCGGTCGCCGGTCTTCGCTCCCTTGACGGGCACCTCGTTGGCGCCTTTGAGCGTCGCTGCCAGGTAGACGGGGGTGACGGCCTCGGCGGAGACCGGGCTGAGCGCGGTGGCGATCAGCGCGGCGGCGGCCAGGCCGGGAGCCACGAGGGTGCGCTGGTTCATGAGTTGACCCCTTCGCTGTGTCCTGTGGCGTGGTACGGCTGCCTGCACCGCCCAGTTCAACCGGGGGAATGTGGAAAATTACGGGTTGACGGCTCAGACGTGCCAGAGGGCGGCGAGCCGGCGGGTGGCCAGCCGCGAGGGGACGGCGCGCAGCAGCGCGTCGCGGAGCCACGCGGTGACGCCGGTCTGCGAGGTCAGCCGCGACTGGCGCGAGGCCGCCAGCATGATCCGGTTGGCGGCGGGCCTGCGCTCGGCGTCATACCGCAGCAGCCTTCGCGCGACGTCCGCCGGTCCGGCGCCGGTCAGGTGGCGGGTCACCGCGGCGGCGTCCTCGAAGGCCTGGCTGGCGCCCTGGCCGAGGTCGGGCGGCATGGCGTGCGCGGCGTCGCCGAGCAGCGCGACCCGGCCCGCCACGAACGAGGGCAGCGGCCGGGCCAGGCGGCCGATCGCGTCCACGTGGACGTCGCCGGGCGGGGTGGCCTCGATCAGCTCCGGGACCAGCGGGTGCCAGTCGGCCATCAGCGACAGCATCTCCCGGCGTCCCTGCTCGGGACTGGGCGGAGCGCCGCGCAGGACGCTGTCGGTGAACCAGTACAGGCGGTCCTCACCCACGGGGAACAGGCCGAACATCGCCCCGGTGCGCCGGTCGAGCAGCTGGCAGGCGAGCAGTTCCGGGCCGACGCCGGCCGGGCGGGGCAGCATGCCGCGCAGGTCCAGCCGCCCGGTCCGGCGCACCCCGGGATGGGCGGGGAAGAGCTGGGCGCGCAGCCTGCTGCCGATGCCGTCGGCCGCGATCACCGCGTCCGCCTCCAGGACGGGACGGCCCCCGCTGACGACGGTCACGCGGCCGGGCCCGACGTCGAGGCGCTCGACCGGGGTGGCGGTCCGCACCAGCCCGGCGGGCAGCGGCGCGCGGATCGCCCGGTGCAGTTCGGCGCGCTCGACGATGGCCACCGACCCGACCTCCTGCTGCGCCCCGGCCGCCTCAGTCACGAGCAGCGGCCGCCCGCGCCGGTCGCGCAGCCCGGCCCTTAAGGCGTGAACGCCCTGTTCACGCACGCCTCCGGCCAGCCCCAGCGCGTCGAGGGCGCGGAGCCCGTTCGGCATGATCACGATCCCGGTGCCCGCCTCCCGGAGCTCGGCGCCCCGCTCCAGGAGCGTCACCTCATGACCCGCCCGATGCAGCCCCACGGCCGCCGCCACCCCGCCGAGCCCGCCGCCGACCACCGCGATCCTCATCAGGACCTCCCATTCACTACGATCGTACTACTACGCTCATTGGTAACATGGCCCCATGCCGCCCTCGAACCCGGCCCGCCGCCGCGCCCTCACCGACGCCGCCATCGACCTGCTGGCGTCCTCCGGCGTGCACGGGCTCACCCACCGCGCGGTCGAGAAGGCGGCGCAGCTCCCGCCGGGCACGGCGTCCAACTACTTCCGCAGCCGGGAAGCCCTCCTGATCGCGGTCGCCGAACGCGTCGCCGAACTGCACCACGCCGACACCGGCCACGCCGTCCAACAGCCCGCCACGCTGGCCGAACTCCTGACCGAATCACTGCTCACGGCGGCCACCACCCTGCGCCGCCGCTACCTCGCGATCTTCGAGCTCCGCCTGGAGGCCTCCCGCCGGCCGGCGCTGGCCGCGGTGCTCGCCCGCCTGGAAGGCGGCGCCCTCCAGATCACCGCCGGCCAGCACGACCAACTCGGCCTCACCACCTCCCGCGACAAGATCGCCGCCCTCATCGCGCTCTACTCCGGCGCCCTGTTCACCCTGGTCACCGAGCCCCCGGAGACCGTCACCAGGGAACTCGTCCAGAACCTGGTCGAGGGCATGCTCCACGGCTGCGCCGATCGGGGCTGAAACCTGGACGCTACGGCCCTACCTCCGGGCTGTCTCCTGAAGAGCGGTGAGCAGTCGGTCGAGGACGGGCTGAGCTGCCGAGGTCTCTCTCACGGCCGCGTGGATCGCTCTGGCCGGCTCGGGGCTGCGTACTCTGCGGACGACGACGTCCGGGTGGCGGCCGGTCAGGCCCAGGCGGGGGAGCAGGCTCACGCCGAGGCCGGCGGCGACGAAGCCCTGCGTCGTCGGGTAGTCGTCGCTCTCCACCACGAAGCCGGGACTGAAGCCCGCCGCGGCGCAGCCGTCGAGGATCGGGGTGAGGCAGGGGCCGGGGCGTTCGCCGCGGATCCAGGGCTCGTCGGCGAGGTCCGACAGGTCGAGGACTCGCTGCGCGGCCAGCCGATGGCCGCGGGGCAGGACGGCGCGGTAGGGGTCGTCGAGGAGGTGGACGAGGCGGACGCCGGGGTGGCGGCTGTGGGGGGTGACGACGAGGGCCAGGTCGGCGCGGTCGTGGGCGACATCCGAGAGCGGGTCATCGGTGATGCGCAGGTCGATGCGTACTCCCGGGTGCCGGGCCCGGAAGACGGCGAGGGCCGGGGCCAGGAGTGGGGCGCCGGCTGAGGCGAAGTAGCAGATGGTCAGCCGTCCGGTGCGGCCGGCGCGGAGATCGGCCAGCTCGGTCTCGGCTTCGGCGAGTTGCCGGCTGATCACGGCGGCGTGGTCGGCGAGCAGGCGACCGGCCGCTGTGGGGCGCACGCCCCGGCCGGCGCGTTCCAGGAGTGGCAGGCCGGCCTCCTTTTCCAGGGCGGCCACCTGCTGGCTGATGGCGGACGGGGTGTAGCCGAGGTTGGCCGCCGCGGCGGTCACCGAGCCGCCGGCGACGACCGCGCGGAGGATCTGCATGCGCCGCACGTCGAGCATGAAGAAAAGCTTAACGCAGAGCCAGAATCTTTCACTTGTCCTACCAAGTGGGATGGGGCAGCCTGAACGGCGCCATGCACCATGACTCGGCCTGGCGTAACCCGGGCTTCCGCACACTGTTCACCGCGACCACCCTGAGCCAGCTGGGCGTCAACATCGGCTACGTCGCCGTCCCGCTCGTGGCCGTGTCCGCCTTGGACGCCGGTCCCGGTGAGGTCGGCGTGCTGGCCACGTTGAGCACCGTCGCCTTTCTCCTCATCGGCCTGCCAGCCGGCGCGTGGGTGGATCGGATGCGCCACCGGCGGGTGCTGATCGGCGCGGACCTGGCGCGGTTCGCGCTGTCCGCCTCCGTGCCGCTGGCCTGGTGGGCGGGCTCGCTCACGCTCGGCCAGCTGTACGTGGTCGCCCTGCTGAACGGATGTGCCACGGTCTTCGCTGACGTCGGCGCCCAGAGCACGCTGCCGCGCCTGGTGGGCCGGGACGGGCTGGTCCAGGCGAACTCGGTCATCGTGAGCCTGATCGCCGCCGGGAACGTGGCAGGGCGCGGCGCGGGTGGCGGGCTCGTCCAGCTGCTCACCGCGCCTGTGGCGCTGGCCTGCGCGGCGGTCGGGCATCTCGCGTCGGCGCTCCGGCTCCTGGCTCTGCCCGCCACTCCGGCCGCGCAGGCGGTGGACGGGACGTCTGTGCGGCTGTCCGCGCAGATCAAGCAGGGGGTCCGTCATGTCTTCGACAGCCGCGAGCTGCGGGCGCTCGCGTTCACCGGGACCCTTATCAATCTCGGGTCCTCGATGGCCAACACCATGCTGCCGGTGCTGTTCGTCCGGGAGCTCGGGCTTCCGGCGGGTGCGCTCGGCCTGTTCTGGGCGGCGGGCGGAGCCGGGCTGCTGCTGGGGGCTCGCTGCGCCGGGCCGGTGTCCCGCCGGATCGGGTACGGGCCGACTCTGGGATGGGCCGGGCTCTGCCTGGCGCCCGCGGGGCTGCTGGTGCCGCTCGCCGGTCACGGCCCCTGGCTGTGGGTGGCCGGGGGCGGCTGGCTGCTGGCGATGTTCAAGACCGGCATGGACAACGTCCTCGGGGTGACCATCAGGCAGCGGATGACGCCGGATGACCTGCTCGGGCGGATGAACGCGACCTTCCGCTTCGTCCTGACGGGCGCGCTCGCGGTCGGCGCCGCCGCGGCGGGGGTGATCGGCGAGGTGGCCGGCGCCCGCGCCGCGCTCTGGACCGGGGGCGTCTTCCTGGCGATCGCCTTCCTCCCGGTCTTTCTGTCGCCCGTACGCGTGCTGCGCGAACCGCCGGTCACGGTGGCCGCGCCCCAGCGGGCGTGAGGCGGGGCTCGCCGGTCTTGCTCACGCCGGTACGCGGGCTGCGGGAGCCTCTAGCGGGTGCGGGCGGTCGCCCAGTCCAGGAGGGCCTGGGCGGTCTGGAAACGGCGGCCGGAGTCCGTCTCGCCGAGGATGACGCCGATCACGCGGTTGCCGTCGCGTTCGCCGGCGAAGGAGAGGGTGTAGCCGGCCGCTCGGGTGAAGCCGGTCTTGACGCCGACGGCGCCGGGGTTGGCGAGGAGGCGGTTGGTGTTCTTCCAGGAGTACGGGCCGTGCTCGGGGGTGGCCTTGAGCGTGTAGAAGCGGGTGGAGGTGATCTCCTTGAGTGCCTCGTTGTCCAGGACCGCCTTGGCGAGGGTGGCCTGGTCGCGGGCGGTGGAGTGGCCGCCGCCCCCGTAGGGCATGCCGTCGGCGTTGACGTACTGGGTGCCGGTCATGCCGAGTTCGGCGGCGGTGGCGTTCATCTTGGCGACGAAGGCGGGGACGCCGGGGCCGTAGGTGCGGGCGAGCGCGTGGGCGGCGTCGGCGCCCGAGGGGAGCATCAGGGCGTGGAGCACGTCCTCGACGGTGAGGGTGTCGCCGGCGCGCAGGTGCGCGACCGCCGCGCCGCCCTGGGCCGCGTATCGGACGTCCTCGTCGCTGATCGTGAGCTTGTCCGTGGGCTTGGCCTGCTTGAGTACGGTGTACGCGGTCATCGCCTTGGTGAGGCTGGCGACCGGCCTGCGCAGGTCGGCCTCCTTGCTCAGGTGCACCTGGCCGGTGTCGGCGTCCACCAGGTACGCGGCCTCGCCGAGGACGGCCGGGGCCTTGACGGCGGGCTTGTGCTGCTGGACGGCGGCCGCGGGCGCGGAGTCGGCGGCCTGGGCGGCGCCGGCGCCGGCGGTCGCGGCGCCCGCGGCGACGGCGAATCCGAGCAGGGCATGGCTGAGCCGGTGAGTGAGACGCATGAAGGAGTTGCTCCTAGCTTCCATGCCGCCTGCCGGGTTAGCTGACGGGTTCGGGCGTGGAAGTGCCCTACGGCGTGCGTGCGCCGATTCACCCCGGTGGAAAGAGAGAGTGGGTCCCCGGCTCCGCGAAGATGGCGGATTAGGCGGCCGCGCGAGAGGGCGCGGTCCGGGCAATGAACGGCAGCGGTCAAACCACCACTGCAAGCTCCAAAACTACCCAAAGGCCACAAATCGGTCAAGGGGCTGTCTCGGATCCGTCACGAAAGGTTCGTGATCGTGCCGTACCGGCACAAGGATCGGCTCCCCGGGGAAGTTCTGCACGTCAGGGGTGCCGCGCCGGTTCTGCCGCGCGGCACGCGCCGTCACCTAGTGAGGACACCGATATGCAACCCCGTCTCGACCTGAGGGCCAGCGCGCTCGGCGCGAAGATCGCCAAACGGATGCACAGCGTGGTCCTGGCCATCCACCAATCCCCGTTGCCCCAGACCACCCAGGACCTGGTGATGCTGCGCGCCAGCCAGATCAACGGATGCGGATTCTGCATCGACTACCACACCAAGGACGCCACGGCCGCGGGGGAGACCCAGGCCCGGCTCCACCTGGTCGCGGCCTGGCGGGAGTCGACCGTGTTCACCGAGGCCGAGCGGGCCGCGCTGGCCCTCACCGAGGAGGGCACCCGGCTCGCCGACGCCCACACCGGCGTGTCCGACGAGACGTGGGAGCAGGCGCGCCGGCACTACGACGAGGACCAGCTGGTGGCGCTCGTCTCCCTGATCGCCATGATCAACGCGAACAACCGGCTCAACGTGATCGTGCGCAACCCTGGAGGCTCCTACGAGCCCGGCGTGTTCTCCGGCCTGGCGAACTAGCCGGCCCCCGCCGCGGACAGGTCCGTCTGTACGGAGTCGAGCGGGATGGGCGTGAACATCGGCGGCTCCTCCTCGGGGGTGAGCGCCGTCGGCCCGTAGATCCAGTCGATGAAGGAGTAGTCGTGGACGTCGCGGGCCCGCAGGATCGCGTTGCGCTGGAGACGGGGGAGTCCGTCCAGGTGCCACAGCTCGCCCCAGTCGCGGGCGGTGAGCAGGACGCGCCGGCAGTGCTCGGGACGGACCGCCTCGTACGCGGCGAGCGCGCCCGGCCAGTCGACCGTGCCGTCCGCGGCGCGGCGGGCGGCGACGTGCCGGGCGAGCACCCAGCCGTCCTCGATGGCCATGATCGCGCCCTGCGCCATGTACTGCAGCGGCGGGTGGGCGGCGTCGCCGAGCAGCGCGATGTTGCCGTGCACCCACGTCATGATGGGGTCGCGGTCGAACATCCGCCACCAGCGGTCGCGCCACATCAGCGGGATGCCCTGCCGGACCTCCTCGCAGGCCGCGGCGAAGGCGCCGTCGAGCTCGTCCGGCGTGCCCCAGTCGGCCTCACCCGCGAGCGCCTTGGGCGACTGGAAGACCGCGACCTGGTTGAGCATCTCGCCGCCGCGCAGCCCGTACTGGACGAAATGGCAGCGCGGGCCGATGTGGACCGAGACCTCGCTGAGGTCGACCTCCCGCCCGACCCGCTCGATCGGGATGGCGGCGCGGTAGGCGACGTAGGAGGAGCTCACCGGCTCGTCGTCGGCGAGCAGGCGGCGCGCGACCGAGTGCAGGCCGTCGGCGGCGATGACGATCCGCGCCTCCTCGGCGCGGCCGCCGGCCAGCAGCACCCGGGCGCCGGACGCGGTGTTCTCGTAGCCGGTGGCGCGGGCGTCGGTGACCAGGTCGACGCCCGCCCGGCGGCAGGCGCGCAGGAAGATGCCGTGCAGGTCGCTGCGGTGGATGACCATGTACGGGAAGCCGTACCTGCGTTCCAGGTCGGCCAGGTCGAGCCGGGTGAGTTCGTCGCCGTCGAGGGCGTCGCGCATCACCATGCTCCTGGGCAGCACGCCGAGGCTCTTGGCCTCGTCGAGCAGGCCGTAGTCGTCCAGGATGCGAGTGCAGTTCGGCGCGATCTGGAGACCGGCGCCGACCTCGCCGAACGCGCCGGCCTGCTCCAGCACGCGGACCCGCAGGCCCTCGCGGGCCAGGGCGAAGGCGGCGCTCAGGCCGCCGATGCCGCCGCCGACGATCAGGACGTCCGGCTTCGCGGAGGTGGTCACATCGCTCTCCTCAGTGGCTTCACGCCGGCAGGGCCGGTACGGGCGAGCTGCCGGTCGTGGTCAGGGCGTGTGGGTGGTGGCTCACAGCCGCGCCGGCAGGGCGGGCGCGGGTGAGCTGTCGGTCGTGGTCAGGGTGTGCGGGTGGTGGCTCACAGCCACGCGGGCAGGGCCGGTGCGGGTGAGCCGTCGGTCGTGGTCAGGGCGTGGGGGCGACCTGCCAGGTACGCGGCGATCTCCGGGAGCGGCCCGGCCACGGCGGCGGCGTCGCCCGTACCGGGGAGCTCCCAGCGGTCGCCGGCGGAGGTGAGGGTGACGGCGGGGCCGGGGAGGGCGGCGCGCCGGGCGGCGATGTCGTCGGCGAGCGCGGTCAGGAACCCGGCCGGCAGGTCGGCGAAGGAGACGCCGGCGGCCAGGTCGACGGCGTGCACCAGGACCTCGCGCGAGCGCATCCACGGGATCTCGGTCGCCGGGACCGTGCGGCCCTGGGCGGTGACCACCTGGGCTTGCCACTGCCCGGAGTCCAGGGCGGCGGCCTCCTCGGCGAGCCGGTCGGCCGACGCGCGCAGCCAAGCGGCGAGTTCGGCGGCGGGCTTCGAAGAGCCGGCCTCGATGTCGGCGTTCCGCTGCTCACTTGAGGCGTACATCGGGGTCTCCTCGCCGGTCGCGGCCCAGCGGACCAGGTTGCGCAGCGCGTCGGCGTTGGCCGCCACGTGCGCCACCAGGTGCTTGCGGGTCCAGCCGGGGAGCCCGGAGGGGGCGAGGTACTCCTCCTCGCCCCACCCGGCGACGGTGCCGAGGAACAGCTCGGTGCCGGTCGCGCTCCAGCTCAGCGCGTCCTCGAAGGTACGGCGCATCAGGCCGAGCCCTCCTTGACCACGGTGTTCTCCAAGCGGCCGATGCCCTGGACCTCGGCGACGACCCGCTCGCCGCCGGTCAGGTAGCGCTTGGGGTCGCGGGCGTGGCCGACGCCGCCGGGGGTGCCGGTGGCGATGATGTCGCCCGGGTTGAGCCGTACCACCGTCGAGACGTACTCGACCAGCGCGACCGGGTCGAAGAGCAGGTCGGCGGTGGTGTCCTGCTGCATGACCTCGCCGTCGACGGTGAGTTTGACCTCCAGCTCGGGGCGGACCCCGCCGGGCAGCTCGTCGGGGGTGACGAGGTACGGGCCGACCGGGGTGGAGGAGTCCCACATCTTGCCCTGCAGCCACTCGCGGGTGCGGAACTGCCAGTCGCGGCAGGTGACGTCGTTGAGCACGGTGAACCCGGCGATCGCGGCCTCGGCCTCGGCGCCCTTGGCGCGGCGGACCCGGGCGCCGACGACCAGGGCGAGCTCAACCTCCCAGTCGAACGCGGCGGTTTCCTCGGGCCGGGCGATGTCGTCACGGGCGCCGATGAGGCTGTCGGCGAACTTCGCGAAGAGCGTGGGGTACTCGGGCAGGTCGCGCCCCATCTCCTGGATGTGGTTCTTGTAGTTGAGCCCCACGCAGACCACCTTGGAGGGGCGCGGGACGACCGGCGCGAAGTCCGCGCCCGCCACGGGATAGGTCGTGGCGGAGTCCGCGGCGGCCCGGGCGGCCCAGTCGTCCTGGGCGAGCAGTTCGCCGAGGTCGGCGGCGCCGAGGTCGGCCAGCCGGTCCCCGTCGAGGCGTACGGCCCTGGTCGTGCCGTCGACGCGGAGGGTGGCGAGCTTCATCGGGTGGTCCCTTCGGTGCGGTGGAGCTGGAGCGATTCGAAGATCGGCGCGTCGCTGAACCGGAACAGGTCGAGCGCGCCGGAGTCGGAGTCGGACGAACCGGCCTCGGAGCGGGCGGAGAACGGCTCCCAGGACGGGACGGTGAAGAGGTCGCCGCGGGTCACCGACCAGGTGCGGTCGCCGACGGTGACCGTGCCGGAGCCGTCGAAGACCTGGTAGACGGAGGAGCCGGTCTCTCGGACCGGGGCGGTCTCGGCGCCGCGGGCGACGCGGTGCATCTCCACCCGTATGGTGGGCAGGACGTCGCCGCCGGTGGCGGGGTTGGTGTAGCGGACGGCGGCGTGGCCGGGCTCGACGGTGCCGCCGTGGCCGTCGGCCTCCAGGGCGAGCTGGTCGGCCAGGGCCCGGTCGGTGAACTCCCACTTGTAGGCCAGCAGCGGGGTGCCGGGGGCGAGCCGGCCGGCCGACAGCGGGCGCAGCCCCGGGTGGGCCCAGAGCCGTTCGGAACGGGAGCGCTCGGGCGTGATCCGCTCGGCGTCGCTGATCTCGTCGCGGCCGAACTCGAAGAACTGCGCCTCGGAGGCGTACTGGAACGGGATGTCGAGGCCGTCGATCCAGGCCATCGGCTCGGCGGTGGCGTTGTGGTGCGCGTGCCAGTTCCAGCCGGCCTGGGGCAGGAAGTCGCCGCGGCGCATCGGGACGGCGTCGCCGTTCACGACCGTCCACACGCCCTCGCCCTCGACGACGAAGCGGAAGGCGTGCTGGGTGTGGCGGTGTTCCGGGGCGTCCTCGCCGGGCATCAGGTACTGGATCGCGGCCCAGAGCGTCGGGGTCGCGAAGGGACGGCCGCCCAGGCCCGGGTTGGCCAGCGCGATCGCGCGCCGCTCCCCGCCGCGGCCGACCGGGACGAGGTCGCCGGCCTGCGCGGCGAGCCTGCGCAGGTGCTCCCAGCGCCACAGGTGCGGCAGCGCGCGCGACCGGGGGTGGGCGGGCATCAGGTCGCCGATCTCCGTCCAGAGCGGCACCAGCAGCTCCTGCTCGAAACCGCGGTAGAGGTCTTCGAGCGCGGGCGTGACGTCGGGCTGGTCCGGCGCGTCGACGGCGCGGAGCCGCACCGGGGACTTCGGCGTGGTCACAGGAGTGCTCATACGGTTAGTATGTCCACTGTCACGCTGTGCAGAACTGATAATTCTGCTGTGCAGAACGGGAACGGGTCATGGACAAGCCGCTGAAGAACCCGCCGGCCTACCTGATCAACAGCGTCGATCACGCCCTGCGGATCGCCACCATGCTCCAGCTCGAAGGCGAGCTGACCGTCTCCCAGGTAGCCGAGCGGCTGGGCGTGGCCCGCTCCACCGCCCACCGCCTCCTCGCGATGCTCGTCTACCGCGACTTCGCGGTCCAGGACGACCGGCGCGTCTACCGGGCGGGGCCGGTCCTGGAGCTCGCCGCCCACTCGCCGTCGGCCGCCTCCCGGCTGCGGGCGGCTGCGCTGCCGCACATGCACCGGCTGGTGGGCGTGCTGGACGAGTCCGTCAACCTGGCGGTGCGGACCGGCGACCAGGTCCGGTTCATCGCCAGCGCCGAGTGCTTCCAGAACCTGCGGGTGAGCTCCCGCGAGGGCATGGTGTTCCCCGCCCACCGCACCACCGCGGGCCTGCTCCTGCTCGCCGAGCTGACCGACGAGGAGCTGGAGGCGGTCTACCCGGCCGAGCGGTACGCCGGCCGCCCGGAGGACCGCCCCGACCTGGAACAGCTCCGGGCCGAGCTGGCCCGGGTGCGGCGCAACGGCTTCGTCGTCAACCAGGGCCGCTCGGAGCGCGGCGTGGTCGCGATCGGCGTCCCGCTGCGGGACGCCGACGGGACGGCCCTCGCCGGGCTGTCGGTGTCGATGCCCAGCGGGCGTTACGACCGCCACCGCCTGCCGTCCCTGGTCAGCACCCTCACCCGGGCGGCCGGGGCCGTCGAGTCCGACCTGGCGCGCTAGGCGCGCTTGGTGAAGGGCAGCACCAGGCGGGACGGGTGGGCGGCGTCGCGGTAGATCTTGTGGGTGACCGGGCGGCCCACCGGGAGATGGAAGGCGTCCGGCGGCAGCAGCGCGTTGTGCGCGTCGGCCAGGGGCTCGGCGTTGGACAGCTCGGCCACCAGCCGGTGCCCGGAGTTGAGCGTGGCCGCGAAAGGATAGAGGCGCAGCACGTACTCCTCGATCTCGCCGGGCTCGACCGGCACCGCGCGGGTGTGCGGGTGGTACGGGTCGCCCTCGGTCGTGCGCTCGTCCAGCTCGCGGTGGGAGGCCTTGAGGAAGCCGGTGGTGAGCAACTGGCGGCGGCCGTCCGGGGCGGCGTCCCAGAGCCGCATGATGAGGTTCGTGTCGTCCTGGTCGATCGCGACGAACAGGTGCGCCGCGCCGGTGCCGATCAGCTCCGCAGGCTCCTCGAACGGCGGGGTGCTCCAGCTGACGATCTCCACCTTGTCGGTCACCGTCAGCGGCGCCTGGTAGAAGCCGTCCGGGGCGGCGTGCTCGGCGCCCATCAGCTCGGGCTCGGGGGAGAGCCGGTGACGCGGGCGCAGGTAGAGCGGCCGGTAGTCGATCTCCTTCGGCGGCCACTGCGCCGCCGTGACCACCTCGCGCGAGCCCTCCACGAAGACGCTCACGGCCGGCTCGTCCATGATCCCGTTGTCGACGCCCTTGAGCCAGTACTCGTACCAGCGGAACATCTTGTCGTGCTCCTCGATCCAGGGGCGCGACTGCATCGGCGGGTACGAGCCGATGTCGAGCTTCTTGGGGCCCTTCAGCACGTCGAACAGCTCGATGTGGCCGTCCACGGTCCACCCGCGTCCCTGGTCGATCTGCAGGTAGACGGGGATGTCGATGTTCTCGGCCAGCCGGATGGGGTTGCGCTCCTCGTACCACTCGCCGTCGAGCGGGTTCATCACGATGTCGAACCAGAACTCGCGGTTCTTCGGGTACTTGAGCACGTGCACCAGGTTCGGCCAGGCGGCCACGTCCGGGTCGCGCAGCCGCTCCTCGACGAGCTTCGCCAGCTCCTCGGGGGAGTAGACCTCCTGCATGCGCGACCTGACGTTGGTGTGCGCGATGCCGGAGTCGCCGCCCCGCCCCTCGCGCGCGGCCCGCGGCATGAACCACATGACTCCGCCGTGGTACGTGGTCTCGTAGAAGTCGAAGTGGCCGCCGCTGACGAAGATCGCCTTCAGGTGCGGCGGGCGCTCGGCCGCCGCGTACACCTGCATCGACCCGAAGTACGAGATGCCGATCATGCCGACGTTCCCGTCGCACCACGGCTGCGCGGCGACCCACTCGATCAGGTCGTACAGGTCCTGGCCCTGGGGGACGCCCCCGGCGTTGTAGTTGCCGATCATCACCCCGCCGGAGTCGCCGGTGCCGCGCATGTCGCCGATGACGTGGACGTAGTCCTCCTGGACGACGCGCGCGATGTCCCCGGCCTCGATGCAGCCGTCCCACATCGGGCTGGGCCGGCGCTGCGGCGGCGTGGTGAGGGCGAGCGCCTGCAGCTCCTTGCCGTAGGCGCTCATCGCGACCAGGGCCGGGCGCGGCTTGTCCTCCACACCGTGGTAGGCGTCCACGGCGAGGGTGACCCCGTCGCGCATCGGCACCCGCAGGTCCTTGCGGACGGCGATGGTCTGCTCGCCTGCCCGGATCGTCTGGATATCAGCCATGAGAGCCCCCTGAGTGCGTGCGATAGGCGTGCATCGACGTGAAGAACGGCGACGGCTCCAGCGCCGGGTCGCCGGTGTAGCCGAGCCGCTCGGCTGCGCCGGCGAACGGCGAGTACGGCGAGTCCGTCTCCCGCAGGCCGTCCCGCAGGCCGTCCCGCAGGCAGGCCCGCGCCGCCTCGCCGACCCGGGCCTCGATGTCCAGGCTCTGCTGGAGCGCCTCGCGGGCCTGCCCGGCGTCGAGCTCGACGCCGTACGGGGTGCCGTCCGCCCGCCGGTACGGATGACCGAGGTAGAGGCGGCGCGGCCGGATCTCGTCCCGCAGGCGGAGCAGGCTGGCGCGGTACGCGGCCGGGTCCGTGTAGCCGGGGAAGCCGTTGGCGGCCCCGTGGACCTGGACGGCGTCGCCGGTGAACACCGCGCCCTGCCCGTCGATCTCGTAGGCCACCGACCCGGGCGTGTGACCTGGGGTGGCGTGGACGGAGACCGTGACGCCGCCCCCGAGCGAGAGCGTCTCGCCGCCCTTGACCAGCACGTCCGGCTCCATCTCGCCGGAGATGACCGCCTCGGCGGCGGCCGCCGTCCTCGCCTCGCCGTCCGGGTCGCGCAGGTACCGTCCTCGCCCGTTCAGGTACTCCGCCACGTGCGCCCGCCGCGACCGCAGCATCGGCGCGTCGGCCTCGTGGATGACCACCCGCGCCCGCCGGCCGGTCAGCTCCCACAGGGCGTGCGCGCCGCCGACGTGGTCGATGTGGCCGTGGGTCAGCAGGATCCAGCGCACGTCCTCGACGCGCCGCCCGGCGGCTTCGAGCGCGGGGGCCATGCCCTCGGCGGGCGAGGTGGCGATCCCCGTGTCGACCACGGCCGGTTCGGGGGCGTCGATGAAGAAGCTGTACAGGCCGAACCTGCCCCACGGCGAGACGAGCGGGAGGACGTCCGTCATGAGGCGCCCTTCAGGAAGGCGGCGGTCTCCCCGAAGACCCGGTGGTACTCTGGAATCCAGGAGAAGTGCTGCACGAACCCGTGGCCCGCGCCCGGGTATCGGCTCACGACGGCGTCCACGCCCGCCTCCCGCAGGCGCCGCCCGTACAGCTCGCCCTCGTCGCGCAGCGGGTCGAGCTCGGCGGTCACGATCAGCGCGCGCGGCAGCCCGGAGAGGTCGGCCCGCTTGATCGGCGAGACCAGCGGGTCGGCGGGATCGGCGCCGCTGTCGAGGTAGAAGGCGTTGAACGGCTTCAGCGCCGCCGTCTCCAGCCCGTAGCCGACCGCGTTCTCGCGCAGCGAGGCGTAGCGGCCGGTGTCGAAGTCGAGATCGAGCGACGGGTAGTAGAGGACCTGGTGCGTGATGCGGCCGAAGCCGTCGTCGCAGGCCATCGCGGAGACGGCCGCGGCGAAGGTGCCGCCCGAGCTGTCGCCGGCGACGGCCAGCGTCGTGCCGTCCCAGCCCAGCGTCTCGCCGTTCTCGGCGGCCCAGCGCACCACCGCGTAGCAGTCCTGGAGGCCCGCCGGGAAGGCGTGCTCGGGCGCCCGCCGGTAGCCGACGGAGACGACCTTGAGGCCGGTCTCCTTGGCCAGCGACCGAGCGATGTGGTCGTGCGTCTCCAGGCTGCCGAGGAAGAACGCGCCGCCGTGGAAGTAGATCAGCAGCCCGTACGAGGCGGCCTCGTGCGGTGTGTAGACCCGTACCGGGACCTGCCCGGCGGTGAGGTCCTCGACGGCGTGCAGCGGCAGCCGGTCGGCCACGGGCGGGACCTGGGCCTCCTCGGCGGCGCGCATCGCCGCCGGGTCCAGCGGGCCGGGAGGCGGCGCGGGCAGTTCGGCGAGGACACGGGCGATCTCAGGGTGCAGTGGCATGTCAGGCCTCCTGGTGTGCTAGGACGAGGGCTTCTGGGAGGCGGGCTTCTGGCCGGGGAAGACCTCGCTGATCTCGTCCTCCGTCCAGCCCTGGCGGGAGATCCGCTGCAGCTCGTCGGTCACCGGCTTGCGGGTGGCCTGGTAGCTCGCCAGCGCCTCCTTGACGGAGCCGGACTCCTTGAGCGCGTCGGCGAGCGCGCCGGCGTCCAGGATCGCCGAGTTCGCGCCCTGGCCCTGGTGGTGCAGCATCGAGTGGGCGGCGTCGCCGACGAGGACGACCGAGTCCGAGTGCCAGGTGTCCACCGGGTCGATGTCGTAGACCGCCCGGCAGTTGACGGTCTCCATGTCGAGGCCGCGGGTGATGTCCACGATCCGCTCGTCGAAGCCCTCGACGCACTTCAGCAGGTCGTCCTTGGTGACCCGCGGCGCCCAGGTGCTGTCCGGGCAGAGCGCGGTGATGTCGAAGGAGACCTGGTTGCGGTGGCGCAGCGGCAGGAAGTAGACCTTGGTGCCCCGGCCGATGTACATCCGCAGGTTGTCGTCGACCGCGAGCCCCTGGGCGTCGTCCGCGGAGATCACCGCGCGGTAGGCGTGCTCACCGGCGAACACCGGCTGGTTGCCGCCGAACAGCTGCCCGCGCACCACCGACTTGATGCCGTCGGCGCCGACCACCAGATCGGCGGTGACCGACCGGCCGTTGGCGAAGGTCAGCCGCGCCCGGTCGCCCTCGTCCTCGACCGTCTCCAGCTTGTGGCCGAGGTGCACCATGCCCTCCGGGAGCACGCCCAGCAGCGCCTCGATGAAGTCGCAGCGGTGGATCAGGCGGGTCTTCTCGCCGAAGGTGTCGATCTCCGGCCACGCCTCTTTCATGATCGGCTCGGCGGTGGCGGTGAGGATCTCGAAGTAGTCGCTCGGCGAGCTCACCTTCGCGATCGCGTCGAAGATGCCCCACTGGCGGAACCGGTCCATCGTGGACGGCCGCAGGCCGATCCCGGCGCCCACCTCGCGGATCCGGCTCGCCTGCTCGTACACGTTGACCTGGGCGCCGAGCAGGCTCAGGGCCTTGGCGGCGGCGGCTCCGGCGTACCCCGCGCCGACGACGGCGATGTTCAGGTTCTTCAGGTCGGAGGGCTGCATGGTGCTGGTCCTTGTCAGTTCTGGATCGCCAGGAAGGCGGCGGGGTTGTCGACGAAGATGGTGGTGATCGCGGCCTCGTCCAGCCCGGCGGCGCGCAGGTCGGGGATGAGGTCCTCGAAGATGTAGTTGACGGTGTGGCCCTTCACCCCCGGCCAGCCCAGAGGGCTGCAGTTGGCGTCGGCCGAGGCCAGCACCCGGCCCAGGTGGCCCTGGCCGATGAAGCGGAGGAAGTGGTCCAGCCGTTCCTGACGCGGGCGGGCCCAGAAGGGCGGGTCCTCCAGCTCGGTCTCGTAGCCGAAGGTGTCGAACCCGACCCGGCCGCCCTGCTCGGCGATCCACGTGTCACGGGTGTTGGCGGCGTTCACGCCGTCGTCCACGTGCCCGAACATGACGCGGTCGAGGGGGAGGCTCTCCTCGCGGAAGATCGCGATCGCCGTCTCGGCGTCGATCGCGAGGTGGGTCATGACGGGCACGCCGGTCGCCAGGGCCGCGCGGGCGGCGGCGCGGTAGATGCGCTTGTCCAGCTCCGTCATGCGGCCGCCGCGGCTCACGCCGACCTTGATGATGCCGGCCCGGCCGCCGGTGTCGCCGATGCCTGCCGTGATCTCGTGCGTGAAGTGCGCGGTCAGGTACTCCACGCTCGCCCGGGCGAAGAACGGCAGCGCGGTGTCGCCGCCGACGAAGCCGGTGCTCGCCACGATGTGCACGCCGGTCTTCGCCGACAGCGACCGGAAGTAGTCGACGTCCCGGCCGTTGCAGATGCCGGTCGCGTCCACGAACGTGCCGCCCCCGTACTCGCGGAACCGGCGCAGCTTCGGGACCGTCTCCTCGTACCGCTCCTCGGGGCTCTTCCACCACTTCGTGTCCAGCTCCGAGCCCGGCATGCCGTACCCGATGTGCTCGTGCACGGCCACGACGCCCAGCTCCTCGGCGGGGACCGGCCCCAGGACGGTGTTCACTCTCGACACAACATTCACCTTCGTCTCGGGTGCTCAGCGCACCGACAGCAGGTCGCGCGGGTTGTCCACGAGGATCCGCCGGACGTCCTCGTCGCCGAGCCCCCGCTCCTTCAGCAGAGGGACGAACGAGGTCAGCACGTGGCCGTAGGGCACCTCGACGGCGGGGTGGCCCTTGGCGACGCCGGTCGCGCTGCTGGAGAGCAGGATCCGGCCGTGGTGACCGGCCTCGATCAGCTCGGCGACCAGGTCGGCGCG
Source organism: Nonomuraea sp. NPDC049649 (assembly GCF_040675175.1). Taxonomy (NCBI): domain Bacteria; kingdom Bacillati; phylum Actinomycetota; class Actinomycetes; order Streptosporangiales; family Streptosporangiaceae; genus Nonomuraea; species Nonomuraea sp. NPDC049649. The sequence goes on along the minus strand of NZ_JBFAOH010000001.1, from coordinate 190,960 downwards.
CTCGGCGTCGGTGATGTGCCCGCCGTCCTCGGTGCCGGCGTGGTCGAGGGCGGCGTAGGCGCCGAGGGCGGCGACGGCGAGCGGCGCCCCGGCCGCGACGGCGTCCCTGCGGTCGAGCCCGCCGACGACCACGCGGTCCGCGGGCAGCCCCTCGTCGAGGACGACCTGGAGCTCTTGTACGGCGTCGCTCCCGTACCGGACGGAGACCGGGACCCCGGTGGCGGCGGCGGCGCGGGCGGCGCCGCGCAGCAGGCTCTCGTCGGTCGCGGTCATGCCGGTACGGGTCGCGGCGGTGGCCACGAGACCGGCGGCGCCCCGGCGTTCGACGCGGGGGACCACCATGCCCTCGGTGACCTCCTCGGCGAACAGGTCCGCGAACTTCTCGGCCGGCCACGGCGTCGGGGGGTTGGTCTGCGGCGTCAGGAAGTAGCCGCCGAGCAGCTCCTCGGGGCCCTGGCCGGTGGAGGCGACGATGTGCACGCCGGTGGTGCGCGACAGCGTCTCGTAGAGCCGCACGTCGCGGCCGTGGAACATGCCGGTGCTGTCGACGATCGTGCCGCCGCCCCGGGCCTTGAAGCCGGCCAGCTTCGCGGCGAGGGTCTCGAAGATCTCGGCGCGGTCGATCGTGATGTCGTACGCGTGCTCGGCCCCCGGGACCACGGACAGCAGCGCCTCGTGAACCGCGACGACGCCCAGCTCGCTTGCGGGGACGGGGCCGAGGACGGTGTTGGCGACGCTCTCGTGGGAACCCTTCACGGTCACTCCTTCCGGTGACTGGGGTCACCCTGCTTGACGTGCATCGTGCCAGTTGGCTTTACGCGTCGTCAAGTGACTTCATTGCAGGTAAGAATAGCTTTTGGTTCGTAAAGCGCTCACGCGGCGGAGCCTTCGAGGGACTCCTCGGTGGCGGTGTGCTGAGCTCCGAAGAGCCCGAAGAGCGTCAGGGCCGCGGCGACGGCGGCGCAGACGCCCGCCACCAGGAAGGCCTGGCCGTAGGCGGCGCCCAGCGACTCGAACGCGAGCAGCTTCAGGCTCTCCGGCATCGGCACCGGCGCCATGTCCGGACCGGCGCCCGGCACCACCGGCATCGAGTTGATCGCCATCGCGCCGCCCTGGTGGGCGATCCCCCCGGCGATCTCGCTGTACGGCGCCTCCAGCCCGGACTCGCCGATCGCCTTCCCGGCCCCCGCGAGCAGGTCGCCGTTGGCGCGGCTGACCGCGAACGCGGCGATGAGCACCGGGCCCAGGGCGAAGCCGAAGTCGCGCAGCAGGTTGGTGGTGGCGCTCGCCATGCCCGCCATCCGCAGTGGCACGGTGTTGATCGCGACGGCCGTGATCGAGCCGACGGTGAGCGCGAAACCGACGCCGAGGGCCAGCATCGGCGCGATGAACCGCGTCCAGTCCATGTCGTGGACGTCGAAGGTGGAGCACCAGACGCCGCTGACGGCGATCAGCGAGAAACCGACGGTGAGGACCCAGCGCGGCGAGACGTTCCGGATCAGGTGCGAGACGAGCTTCACCAGCACGAACGCCGGCGCCTGGATGAACAGGAACAGCACCCCGATCTTCAGCGCGCTCTGGTGCTGGATCGCGCCGAGCCAGATGCTCATCGAGAAGCAGGTCGCGAGGAACGCGAACATGCCGATCACCGTGGCGATCGCCACGACCGAGTACGAGCGGTTGGCGAAGACGTCGAGCTGGAGCAGCGGCACGTCGGTGCGCAGTTCGATGACGACGAACGCGGCCAGGAGCACCAGGCCGAGCAGGAAAGCGCCGATGATCTCCGGGCGGGCGAAACCGGCCTCCGAGCCCTGGGTGGCGGCGAACAGGATGGCGATCAGGCCGACGGCGAGGGTGACCTGGCCGGGGATGTCCAGCTTGCGCCCCTCCGGCGCCGAGGAGTCCGTGGCGAACTGGGTGACGGCGATCGAGACGACCGAGGCCGCGACCACCACCAGGTACGACAGCCGCCAGTCGCCCTGCGAGGCCAGCCACCCGCCCATCAGCGGGGAGATCGCCGCGCCGATCGAGAGCGAGCCGGCCCAGACAGCGATGGCCTTGGAGCGGGCCTCCTGCGACGGGCTCACCGCGGCGAGCATGGCCAGCGAGATCGGATAGAGGATCGCCGCGCCCAGGCCCGAGACGAACTGCCCTGCCCAGAGCAGCTGGACCGTTCCAGCGAGGTAACTGGTGATCGACCCGGCCACCGTCAGCAGGGCGCCCGCCTGGAGCAGTCGCTTGCGGCCGAACAGGTCGCCGATCACGCCGGTGGTCAGCTCGAAGACGACCATCGGGATGGCGAACGCGGCGGTGACCCAGGTCAGCTGGGCGCCGGAGGTCTGGAACTCCTGCTGGAACGTGCCGTTGAGCGCACCGGGCAGCGAGTAGGCCACCTGCGCGAGGAGGACGGCGAAGCAGCCGGCGACCACCGTGGCGGTGTAGCCCTGCTTGCGCGCAGAGGTCTGCGTCATTGCGGATTCTTCCTTGTCGAACGGGCCGCGTGTGAGGGCGGTCACCTAGATGGTGTGCAAGATGTCATATGACTTAACACGGCGTCAACTGTTCGACCTGCATGTATCCAGAACAGTCAGAGTGGTCGCGGTGCCCTAAGCTGGCTCCATGGCGACGCTTCGTGCGGCACAGAAGGAGATGACGCGAAAGCTCCTGCTCGATGCCGGCCTGGACCTGTTCGTAGCCAAGGGCTACACGACGACGACGATCGACGACATCGCGTCGGCGGCCGGCACGACGCGGGTGACCTTCTACGCGTACTTCCCGTCCAAGGTCGACCTCATGAAGGCCCTCATCTCCGAGCGGCTCAACGCCGCGCTCGGCCGGCTCCCCTCCGCCGAGCGCGGCTCGACGGGCCGCGACCTGGTCGCCGTCGTCGAGGACGGCTCGTACGAGCGGATCCGCGCGTGGCTGGCCGACATCTCCCAGCAGTGGGACACCATCCGCCCCTACACCACCACCGCCTTCGAGGCCGCCGCCGTCGACCCCGACATCCGCGCCCTCCTCGACGAATGGCTCAACGAGGCCATCAACGACATCGAGGAGGGCCTCGACCGCGCCGACCGCTTCCCCCCGAGCACCCGCCACATGCGCGGCGTCCTCGCCATGACCGAGCTCGACCACGTCGCCCGCAACTGGAAACCCGGCACCTGGGGCGTCGACCGCGACGACATGCTGGACGTCCTCGCCGAAACCTGGCACGGCTCCATCGGCCGCCGCTGACCCCCGCGAGGGTCACACGGCGGCGATCACCGGGTACGGGTGCGGCCCGCCCACACGTTACGTGCCTGGAACTGTGCGGTCACCGGCCCCGGCTGCTCCTCCCAGCCGCGCTTGCCCTCCTCGACGCCGGAGGCCCAGGAGCCCATCTGCAGGTTGACGATGAGCCACATCGGGATGCCCGCCCAGCCGATCCCCCGATGGGTCGCCTGCCACACCTTGCCGCCCGGCCTGCCGAAGTAGTAGTCGAGCAGCACGTCGTCGCCGTCCTTGACCATCCAGACGCGGTACGTGTGCCACTCGCCGGGGTTCTCCACCTCGACCGTGGTCCGCTCGTACGTCGCGGAACCGGTGCCGGGATCCCGGTACCAGGTGTTGAACAGGTTGACCGAGTCGCCCACGTACTCCAGGATGTCGGTCTCCGGCGGCCAAACCGGCCACACGCCGGTGGTCCAGAACGCCGGCCAGACGCCGAACCCGGTGTCGGTCCGGAACTCGCCCTCGATGTCGTACTCGGGGAACCGGTCGTCCACGACGATCTGCTGCCTGGCGTGGATGGCGCCCGATCGGTACCAGAGCGGCGCGTGCGGCTCGTGCGTGCTCCGCCCGTCCGGCGCCGACAGCCGGTCTGCCGTCAACGTCAGCACACCCTGGTCGATGGAGACCTGACTGGGGTGCATCCGCGCGGCGCCGTTATGGGCGTCGGGCTCGCCCTCCCACGGGTAGTTGTAGTTCCAGTACCGGGCGAAGTCCGCGGAGCTGTCGAAGCAGGACTTCTCGATGATGTTCTCCCAGGTGGCGGCATGCGCCGCGCCCGGTACGGACGAGAGCCCCAGCGACAGCCCGCCCACGGCCGCCGCCGACCCCAGCAGCCTGCGCCGACTGATCCCCGGCGTGCCGCCGTTCGAGTTGATGATCATGGCGACGCAGTATTGCAGGATTTGTCAGGAAATTCCGGAGTAGCTGGACATCCTTAGCTGGGCATGATCAAGTGTGGCGCTGTTCACCGGCTTCTCCGCAGGAAAGGTACGACGTGATCAAGAGAAGTAGTGCGGCGCTCTTAGCCCTCATCGCCCTGGTCATCGGCACCGGCAGCCCGGGCGCGGCAGCCAGTGCCGCCGACCCCACCCATCCCGGGCCCGTCTACCGGACGGTCGCCGACAAGAGCGGCAAGCTCTCCCTGCAGACGTTCGGGCGGCCGGACGGCAAGGACATGGTGTTCCGGATCTCCGGCTCGGTGTACGCGAACGTCGAGGGCAACAGCCTGGGCGCGGCGCTGCCGCACGGGCAGAAGCTCTTCAACGTCGAGGGTTACAACATCCGGCGGCTCTACCGGGTGCCCGGCACGAACCAGCTCTACCAGCTCTCCCGGGAGATCGTCTTCTACACGGACCCGATGGACCCCAAGCGGGTCGTACGTGAGTGGCAGAACCCCGTGGACGGCAAGACGTACCCGGTGGTCCCGATCAACAACGACACGGTGAACTTCGGGCCGTTCCCGATCACGCCGTCCTTCGCGGGCCCGCCGCTGCAGCGGCTGCACGAAGAGACCGTGTGGACCAGCGACATTCCCGTGCGGACCGACTTCGGCAGCACGCTCGGGGAGCGGTTCGGGCTGGTCGGCGGGGTGTACGCGGCGCAGGAGATGTTCGACTTCTCGGTGGACGAGCGCGAGGTGGTGGCCCGCACGAGGCCGGGCGTGCCGTCCGGGGCGATGAAGACGAAGATCAGCTGGTCGCGGACCAGCCCGTGGGCGCCGTTCATGTGCCTGGCGGAGACCGACGTGCGCGGCCAGCTCACCTACCACGCCCGCAGCTGGTCGCTGAACTCCTACGCCGACGTCGAGCCCTGGCTGCGGGCCGAGGTCGAGAGGAACCATCCGCTGTACAAGGCGGCCCCCAGCGCTCCCGGGCCGAGCGAGAACTCCTGGACGTCCTTCTACAACAAGCAGCTCGGCGAGGGCGCCACCACCTGGGAAAGCTGGTGCGCCGCCAACGGCCGCTGAACGATCACGGCACGGGATGCGGTGTGGAGCCGGACCGGACGGCCAGCAGGTGGTCCATGAGCGCCAGTAGCACATCGCGTCCCGCCGCCCGGTCGCGGGCGTCGCAGAGCACCAGCGGCACCTGCGGGCCGAGGGCGAGCGCGGCGCGGATCTCCTCCGGGGCGCGGTCCCGTACCCCGTGGAAGCAGTTGACCCCGACGACGAAGGGGATGCCGCGGCTCTCGAAGAAGTCGATCGAGGCGAAGCTCACCTCCAGCCGCCGGGTGTCGACCAGGACGACCGCGCCCATCGCCCCGTTGACGAGGTCGTTCCACATGAACCAGAAGCGTTCCTGCCCGGGCGTGCCGAACAGGTACAGCACCAGCCCGCGGTTGATGGTGATGCGGCCGAAGTCGAGCGCCACGGTGGTGGTGGTCTTGCCGCTCACGCCTTCCAGGTCGTCCACGCCGACGCTGGCGTGGGTCAGGTACTCCTCGGTGCGCAGCGGGGCGACCTCGCTCACCGCGCCGACCAAGGTCGTCTTGCCGACGCCCAGGCCGCCGGCGATCAGGATCTTCACCGCCAGTGGAGCGTCGTGCTCAGAGTCCGCGTAACCCATCCCGCACCGCCTCGAGGATTGCCGTCTCGGGTAAGCCGCCCGCCTGGGCGAAGGCCAGTGGTGGCCGGGCCCGCACCTGGCCCGACTCGATCAGATCGCCGATGAGGATCTTGGTGACGGACACCGGCAGGTCGAGCGCGGCGGCGATCTCCGCCACCGCCTGCGGACGCCTGCACAGCCGGACGACGGCGCGGTGCTCCGGCTGCATGCGCCGCCCGCGCGCGTCCTCGGGGAAGGTCTCGCGGACCGTCGCCACCAGGGTGATCAGCGCCAGGTCGTCCCGCTCGGGTGCGGTCCGCCCGCCGGTGATCGTGTAGGGGCGGACGAGGGACTCCTCGGCGTCATCGTCGTCGAAGCCCTCCGTCCAGTGCCTCATCCGTGTCTCTCCCCGGTGCCCAGCTTCTGGCCGACCTGCTGGATCAGGGTGTCCATGGCGAGGCTCATCAGCTCGGCGTCGACCTCCTGGGACGCGACCACGGCCAGGTGGGTCCCGCGGCCCGCCGCCGTGATGAACAGCCACAGGTCGGCCATCTCGATGAGCACCTGGTGTACGGGCCCGCCGCTGAAGAGCTGCCCGACTCCGCGGGCCAGGCTCTGCTGGCCGGTGGCGATGGCGGCCAGGCGTTCGGCGTCGGCGCGTTCGATGTCCCGGGACCGGCTGATCACCAGGCCGTCGTCGGACAGCACGATGGCGTGCCGGGTGCCCGCGACCCGGTTGACGAGCCCGTCCAGGAGCCAGTCCAGGTCGGCGTTGGTGGCGGTGGTGCGCTGCGTCATCATCGATCTTCCGTCGTAGGGGAACTGGGCTCGGCGTCGTCCCCGGCCCTGCGTCTGCGGGACTGCCGCTGGAAGGCGCCGATCGTGGCACCGGACCGGGCGGGCCGGTCACGTACGGCGAACTCGGTCCGTTCGTCGCCCGCGGGGAGCCTGAGCTCCGGGGCGAGGCTCGCCTGGCGCACCCGCCGCGGCAGCGGGCGCTGTCCGGACGAGGGGGAGGCGTCCGCCGTCGCGGGGGTACGCGCCGGCAGCTCGCCTTCCTGACGAGGCCGCGCAGCGGGTTCCTGACGGGGCCGCGCATCGGGGGTCGCTGCCGGGCGGGGCCGGTCCACCACCAGCGACTCCGGGACCAGCACGATGACCCGGGTGCCGCCGAAGGCCGACGCCCGCAGCTCCACCTTCAAGCCCAGACCGGCGGAGAGCCGGGCGACCACGTACAGGCCGAGCCGCACGTCGTCGGCGTGGGTCATCACGTCGAGCCGCGGCGGCGACCGCAGCAGTTCGTTGGCGGCGGCGTACTCCTCGGGCTCCATGCCCAGGCCGCGGTCCTCGACCTCCACGGCGACGCCCCGGCTGACCGCCGCCGCCCGCACCTCGACCGGGGTCTCCGGCTTGGAGAAGGCGGTGGCGTTCTCCATCAGCTCGGCCAGCACGTGGGCCAGCGGCCCCACCGCCCGCTCCGCGATCCAGAACTCGCCGTCGACGTCGATCGAGATCCGGCGGTAGTCCTGGACCTCGCCCTGCGCGGCCCGGAGCACGTCGAGCAGCTGCACGGGCCTGCGCCAGCGCCGCTGCGGCTGCCCGCCGCCGAGGATCACCAGGTTCTCCTCGTAGCGGCGCAGCCGGGCGGTGAGGTGGTCGAGGTCGAACAGGCCTTCCAGCACCTCCGGGTCCTCGTGCCTGCGCTCCAGCTCGTCCAGCTTCTTCAGCTGCAGGCCGATGAGGATCTGGGTGCGGCGGGCGATCCGCTGGAGCATGCGCTGGAAGCCGCGGTGCTGCTCGGCCTGGCGCACGGCGGTGCGGACGGCGCTCCGGCTCGCCTGGTTGAGCGCCTGCCCGAGCTCGCCGAGCTCGTCGGGGGTGGGTTTGAGCAGCCGCACCTCCGCGTCCACGTCGACGTCCTCGCCGCGTTCCAGGCGGGCGACCACGTCGGAGAGCCGTTCCTGGAGCCCCTGGGCTTCGTGGCGCAGGTGCGCGATGCGGCGCCGGAGGATGGCGGTGAGCCGCCAGCTCGTGAAGATCACCAGCCCCAGCGCGAGCAGGCCCACGCTGGAGATGCTGACGAAGACGGTGAAGACCATCCTGGCGTGGTCGTACCCGATCTTGGTCACGTTCTGGAAGCGCAGGTCGAGCAGCTGCCGCAGCTCTCCCGTGACCGCCTCCACCGAGGAGCGCCACTCCACGCCGTCGTCGCCGAGCGCGCCGGCGCTGAGCTGTCCTTCGAGGGCGCTCATGGCCTCCCAGCCCTCGCCCTCCGTGATCTTCTTGTACGGGGTCTCGTCGCCCTTGAGCGCGGGCACCACCCGGGAGTGCACGAGGTGGTCCCGGGCGCCGATCGCGTCGGTGACGAGCCCGTGCTCGTTCCTGGTCAGGCGCCCGGTCTCCCAGCCGCGGGCCAGGATGGCGTCCTCGCGGCCGATCAGGTAGACGACCCAGAACAGGTCGACCAGGGTCTGCGCCTCCCGGTTCACCTGGCCCTCGTCGGTCCTGGCCAGCACGGTCAGCACCGCGAGCGACGACTCCAGGAGCTCGCTGTAGTAGTCGAACGTGCGCTGCGGGCCGGCCCGGCCGGAGTCGACCGCCCGGCGCTGCTCGTCGAGCCGGCCGAGACCGGTGCCGACCCCGGCGAGGGCCTCGCCGAACCCCTCCTGCGCGTCCGGCACGTCCAGGCCCGTCAGCGGGCGGAAGGCGGCCACGGCCTGGTCGGTCACCGCGCGCTGCTCGGTGAGCTGGCCGCGGGCGGCGCTCTGCGGATCGCCCAGCACCTCGGCCGTGAGCCGCCGCTCCTGGTTGAGCGCGAAGAACAGCTCGGCCGTGGGACCGCCGGCGACCGTGGTGGCCAGGTCCATCTGGGCGATCTCCGTACGCCACTGCCCGTAGAGCTGGTGCATGCCGGAAGCCAGCAGCGGGGCGAACGTCAGGCTCGGCACGAACACCACGATGAGCAGCACGGTGCGTAACTTCAGCCGCCGGGCACCGGTCAGCCGCTCTGATAACTCCGCCTCGTCCGGGGCCCGGGTCTCTCGCCGCCCGGCCCTGCCTGTCTCGACCACCTGCGGACCCTCTCCTCGCCGATCCCTGACGAAGATCGCCGTCTCGGCGATTGACGCACGATCGTAGCCATCCGGAAGTTGTGCCGAAAGTCCCGGCTTCGCCGTGTCAGGCGCACGTGGCGGAGTTCTCTGACGGTTAGTGCATGCAAGTGGTCAATCGTACGATTCAGGCCGGGTGAGCCCGCCCGGGAGCGGTCGATCAGCGACGGGTCGCCCACGAACTTGCGGCCGATGCCCGGCTCGTCGTCGCCGAGGATGAAGCGGCGGGCGGCGAGCAGGCTCAGCGCCCAGCCGGGCGGCCGGTCGCCGGTGTCGTTCTCCCGCAGCCGGGCCAGCTCGCCGGCGTAGCGGATCTCGGCAGGGGGCCGCTGGACGTGCTCGCTCATCGGGTGATCTCCCGCAGGTCGCGCAGGATCTCCGAGACGGTGATCGGGTCGAGACCGTCGAGCGCGACTCCCGTCAGGGTCTGCTCCTCGGCGAAGTCGGGGTCGCCGACGATCAGGCCCGGGTCGAGCCCGACCGTGACGGTCCCGCCGGGGACGTCCTTCTCGATCCAGCCCTGCCAGCCGGCGTCCTGCGGGTCGCCCCGGCGCCAGCCGCGCCGTTCCAGGCCGAGCACCGCGCGCGAGGGGACCTTGGCGGTGAAGATCTCGTCGAGCAGCGCCGGGTCCGGAGTGAACGTCTCCCGGCCGAGCTGCGGGAACGGCTGCAGGATCTCGTAGTCGGCGAACACCTCGGCCCAGGCGGCCAGCTCGCCGCCCAGCTCCAGCGGGTGCGCCACCCCGACGACGGCCTCGCCGGGCAGCGTCAGCGGGTCGTCGGAGGCGTCGGCGAAGCTGCGGTCCTCGGCCACCCGCAGCGTGTACGTGAGCCGTCCCGAGGAGTCGTAGGCCCCCCACACCAGCCGCCGGGCGATGTGCCAGAGCAGCGGGTGGCCGACGAACAGCCGCCGGAAGTCCTCGCCGCTCCACCGGCGGCGGGTCGCCATCGCCTGCTCCAGCCGGTTGATGCTGTCGGCGGCCACCGCCCGCACGTCCTTCTTCAGGCCGGCGAACCGCCGGTGGGCGGCCGGCGCCAGCTCCGGGTCGTCCTTCACTCCCGGCTTGGGCAGGTTCTTGAGCCGCTTGCCCGCCGCGTCGACCACGTACGGCTTGAGCTGCTCGTCGAAGCCGACCACGAAGCTCCTGCGGCCGTAGTCGAGGGTCAGGCTGCCGTCGGCGGACAGCCCGAAGTCCGGCACCAGCCGGTCGGCCAGCTCCTGCGGCGTCAGGCCGAGCCGGGCCGCGACCTCGTCGATCTTCTGCCTGGCCCGGTTCCTCAGCCCGCTGAACTTGACCTTCTCGGCGATGCCGTGCAGGTGCATCAGCGCGACCTCGGAGCCGATGCCGGCCAGCAGCTCCACCCCCGCGACCGCCCGGGCGTGCGCGGCCTCGCCGGGCCAGGCCCTGATCAGCGGCGTCAGCCGGCGGACGGTCTCGTCGTCGCCGACCAGTGCCTGCGCGTCCATCACCCAGCTCTGCTTGGCCGGGTAGCCGGCCGCCTGCCAGCGCTGGAACAGCGCCCAGCCGAACTCGGCGAGGTCGCCGGCGTCGCAGACCTCCTTGACGACGGCGAGCCCGGCGTACGGGGCATCGGGCCTGGAGATCGCCAGCATCGTCAGCACGTGGCGGACCGCCTCGTGCGGCAGCGCACCCGCGCCGCCGGTCAGCCGCACGGGCGGCAGGGTCGCGGGATCCGCCCACCCGGGCAGCGTTGGCATCCTGGCGGGCAGCGCGCCGAGCGGGCCGTCGGAGACCAGCTCGCTGATCGCGGCCTCGGCGGCGGGGCCGTATCCCGCGGCCGCCGCCAGCACGGTGTCGTGCTCACCGGCCGCCGCCAGCGTCGTCAGCGCCTGCTCCGCCTGCCGCCGGGCCTTGCCGGGCTTGCCCAGAGCCGCCGGTATCAGCGCCCTGGCGGCCGCGGCGGGGTGGCGCCTGAGCCAGTCCAGCGCCGTGGCGCGCACCGACTTCAGCCGGGACAGCCAGTCGGCCATCAGCACGGCGACCTCCGGAGCGCTGAACGGGAGCAGCACGGGAGCGCACGTGGCGGGGCTGTGCCGGGCCATCTCCAGCGCCGGGGGCAGCGCCGCCGTCCCGAACCTGGCGGTCACCTTCGGCATCCACTCGTCGGCCCCCCAGAGGTCGGCCGGGCACCAATGCGCGGCCGACCAACGCTCGGCCGGGCGCCATCTCCCGATCAAGGGCGCGGCCAGCTCCTCGGGGCCCGCGATGAACAGGGCGACCTCGGCGTTCCACGCGGCCTGCCGCCGGCCGGTGACGCTGTCGGCGATGTTCTCCCAGCTCCAGCGCAGGTCCTCAGCCCAGGAGTCGCGCTCCCGCTGGTCGGGGAGGAGGCGCTCCCGCTCGCCCGGCCGCCACTCCGCGGCCGGCTCGTCACGGCACACCAGGCCACTCACCACGACCGGCTCGCGGGCCTGACGAGAACGGGCCCAGGGCGGGCTGACCAGCACCTCGGGCAGGGCCTCGGGCGGAGCGGCGACGACGGCCGCCGCGGCCGAGGTGATCCTGCGGATCCGTCCGGCGGCGGCGTCGTCCACGCTCGCCAGCACCTCGTCGACCAGCTCGGGGTGGGCCAGCACGTGCGCGCGGAGCAGCGGCTCCACGGTCTTGCCGGTCGAGGCGGCCAGCAGCCGCATCGCCCGGCGCGGGAAGCGGGCCGCCGCGCGCAGGAAAGCCGGCTGGGCGTACCTGCCCTCGATCCGGTCGAGGATCGCCCGCATCGCCTCGTCAGTGGGCAGCTCGGCGAGCACCCCCAGCAGCCGCCGCTGCCCGTCCGCGTCGTACGCCTCGTCGGCCCATCCGGCCAGCATCGGCACCGCGGCCACCCCGATGCCGTCGACGAGCGTGGCGGGCAGGGCGAGGGAGCGCGTCACGACGTAGTGGGCCGAGGCGTGGCCGGAGAGCAGCGCCGCCTGCTCCGCCGTGCCGATCGCGGCGATCAGGTCGGTGGAGAGATGCGGGTTGACGCGGCTCACCTCGGCGCAGTCGGCCGCGACCCACCCGGTCTCGGTCGGCGCGAGGAACGACGTCATCACCCGCTGGCGCAGCCCGCTCTCGCGGCTCTTCGCCAGCGCCGCCACCACCTCGGCGTACTCGGCGTCCGGTGCGGTGGCCAGGACGGCGCGGACCCGCGCGGCCAGCTCCACCCTGCCGCCGTCGTACCAGTAGCCGGGGGTCGCGTCGTCGGCCAGCCGCTGGATCGGCGGCTGGGGGTATCCGTCGCCGGTCCCCAGCGAGGCCGCCTCGGTCACGGCCGCCGCCGCGAACAGCAGTCCGTGCCCGGCCAGCCAGGCTTCGGCGAACAGGGGCAGCAACCCCGCGCGGTGGGACCACGGCACGGACGAGGCCGCCGCCGTGGCGACGGCCGCGGCGCCCAGCGGCGTGGCGGTCCCGGCCAGGTACGCCTGGCCGGCGGAGGCGAGCTCCGGGTCCGGGCACTCCGCCAGCGAGTCACGGATCGGGGCTCGGTGCGCGTCCAGCCGAGCGGCGAGCTCCCGGGGCGCGCTCTCGTCCGGGGGCTTCACCGCGACCGGCGTCCCGCCCCGCCTCGGGTACAGGGCGTGCAGCCAGGCGGCCGGCATCGTCAGCCGGTCCTCCTCGGCCGGCGTCGGGCCTGCGCTCATCACATACCTCCACGCTGTCGTCGTGGGAGAGCCCGCGCAGGCGACGGCGCCGCCCCCGAGACCTCGTCCTCGTGATCGTCAGCGGCGAGTATGGCGAGCGGCACCGACAAACCGGCCGGCGGTCACTCCGGCTCCACGCGGACCGTGCCGGCCGCGCCGTCGATCGTGATGAGCTGCCCGGTCTCGATCTCGCTGGTGGCGTGGCGGACGCAGATGACGGCCGGTATCCCGTACTCGCGGGCGACGGTCGGGCCGTGCGCCACCGGCGAACCGGTCTCGGTGACCAGGCCGGCCGCGGTCAGGAACAGCGGCGTCCAGCCCGGATCGGTGGTCGGCGCGACCAGGATCTCGCCCGGCTCGACGTGCGCGCCCGCCGGGTCGTGGATCACCCGGGCCCGGCCCGTCGCCCGGCCCGCGGCCCCGGACATGCCGGTCAGCACCCCGTCCTCGGCCCTTGGCGCGGGGGCGAGCGCCTCCACGTCGGTCCCGTCGGACAGCAGGGCGCCGGGCACGGTGCGCCGCCGCAGCTCACGGTCGTACTCCGCGCGCCGCCGGGCGACCAGTGCCCGCTGATCGGCGCCGTCGCGGGCGGCGGCGCGCGCCTCGCCGAGGCTCAGGAACATGATGTCGCCGGGCTCCTCCAGCAGGCCGCGCCCGGCCAGGTCCGCGCCGGCCAGGAGGAGCTGCCGCCGGGCCGCCCGGAGCACGGGCAGCCAGGCGAACTTCCCGAGCTCCCGCAGCCCGGTGAGCTCCCGTGAGCGGCGCATCAGGAACACCGCCAGCCGGCCGCGCACCGGCCGCCTGCGCCGCGCCCGCCGCGACAGCGTCCCGATCATCCGCTCGGCCCGCGCCGCCGCCTCCTCGAACCGGACGTCGGGCGCCTGACTGGGGTCCTCGACGCGGAGGTAGTTGGCGATCGTCGCGAACAGCGGCGCCGGGTCCTCGTCCCAGCGCGGCATGCCGACGTCGATCTCGGCCGCGGCGCGCACGCCGTACTCACGCAGGAACTCCGCCATCCCGATGTCCGGGAGGTCGCCGGCGAGGTACCGGGCGGCCAGGTCCTCCGGGGGTGTGCCGAGGAACAGCTCGCGGTGCTCGCGGGCGCGCACGGCCAGCCCCCAGAGTTCGAGGTCCATCTCGGTGGTCACGTTGTGCGGCATGCCGCCCAGCACGGTGTCGAGCTCCGCGTCCGACGCCACCCCCTTGAGCAGCGCGGCCGGGAGCGTCCCGGCGAGCATGCCCGCCGTCAGCGGCCAGAGGATCCCGTGCATGTCGACGCTCATGATCGGCCGGTGGGAGTCCTCGATCACCCAGCGCAGCCGTTCGGCGGCCGTGGCGGACTCGCCCGGGGGAGTGATCAGCCGTCTGATCTCCGCGACGCCGCGGTACGCGCGGGCGCGGGCCGGCGCCGGGCGGGCCAGGCTCGACACCAGCCCGGCGACGCCGCCGGGCAGCATCCGGACCGCGCCCCTGAGCAGGCTCCCCGTGCGGAACGGCAGCCCGGGCCGGGGCGCGAACCGCGGATCGTCCAGCATGGCCAGCACCGCGCCCTGCACCCTCGGCCCGTAGACCTCCAGCGCGTCACCCAGCCGCCTGCGCACCGCCTTGCTGCGCAGGAAGTCGGTCACGTCGAAGAACAGCCGCCCGCCGATCATGACCAGCCGCGGCATCGGGTCGCGCCGGTCGACCCTGGCCCCCGCCGCCTCGAACCAGAGGCCCGCACAGGTCTTCAACAGCGAGAACCCCATCGGCGTGCACGGGCGCAGCATGCCCTGCATGTGACCGAGCTCCAGGTAGAGCCGCGTGTCACCGGTCTCGGGCGGCGCCGGGAAGAGCGTGGTGATCGGCCGCGACTGCAGCAGCCACAGTGTCCCCTCGCCGTCGATCGCCCACTCGACGTCCTGCGGCGCGCCGAAGTGCTCCTCCAGCCGCGCCCCCGCCGCCCGCAGCTCTTCGAGCTGCTCGCCGTCCAGGCACCCGCCGGGGTCCGGCGCGGCCGGCGTCCCGTCGCGCAGCACATGATGATCCGGTACGACGGTGCCGTCCACGATCGCGGTGCCCAGTCCAGGAGCGGCGTCCACGACCGTCTCGGCACGGCAGCCGGTGACCGGGTTGGCGGTGAACATCACCCCGGCCACGACCGGATCCACCATGCGCTGCACCACCACGGCCATCGCCGTGTCCCCGACCCCGGCGGCGGCGCGGTAGGCGACGGCCCGCTCGGTGAACAGGGAGTCCCAGCAGCGGCGGACCGCGGCGGCCAGCTCCGCGGCCCCCTCCACGTTGAGATACGTGTCCTGCTGACCGGCGAAGCTGGCCTCCGGCAGGTCCTCCGCGGTGGCGCTGGAACGCACCGCCACCCGCCCGCCGCCCAGCCGCTCGTAGGCCTCGATCAGCTCCCGCTCCGGCAGCTCCCCCGACCGGTACGCCTCCACCGTCACGCAGAAGCCGCCGGGGACGCGCTCACCCGCCTTGATCATCTCGCCGAGCCCGGCGGCCTTGCCGCCCACCAGCTCGATCATGGAGGCATCGACCTCGTACAACGAGATCAGTTTCATCGCGCCACCCTTCAGGCCGGCCTGCTACCTGGCGCTCCGCACGCGACGCTAACACCGCCCGATCGACCACACCACGGTGGCGCTTGATGATCACAGCCCCTACGGTGTCGGACCGTGAAGGCCACGATCGTCAGAGCAGCCGACATCCACAGGTGCGCGGCCGGGCTGCTGCGCTTCGCCGCCCCCGACGAGGCGGACGCACTCGTCGCGGACCCGCTCACCCGGGACGCCGCCGTCAGCTACGGCACGCTCAACCGGCCCGTCGCCGACGCCATGCTGCGCCGCCCCGGCGAGAAACGCCTCCCGCCCGCGGCCCAGCTCCTCGACCCCGTGGCGTCTCTCCTCGGCCAGTTGCTCGACCTGGACGACCCCCAGGTCAACGGGGAGCTGTTCCTCTCCGAGGAGATGCCGCGCAACCTGCGCAGGCAGCTCGCCCACCAGACCTCCCGCCGCGACGGCGTCACCCCGCTGCCCCTTCCCCCGGACGTGCTGGACAAGGCGGTCACCCAGCGGCACCAGTCCCTGCTGCACGCCGCCGACCCCGGCACCGCGGCCCGGGCGCTGCGGAGCCTCGGCAGGGGCGCGGACCCGCACGGCGCGGTACGGGCATGCCGGACCCTGCTCGACGCCGGACGCACCGGCGAGCTGGCCGAGCTGGTCGAACGCGGCGCGCTGCCCGAGTTCCGCTGGGGTCCCGGCCGGTCGGAGCCGAGCGTGAGCGCGTACGTGCGAGCTGCCCTGACCAGTGAGGCGGGCGCGGCCCGGCTGCGTGAGCTGAGCGAACGGGTCCGGCGCCCGGAGTGGCTGCGCACGGCCTCCGAGCTGGCCGACGCCGCCGCCTGCGCCCCGTCCGGCGACGGAGGGCCGGTCCGCACGGTCGTCCACGGGCGCCACCCGTCGATCCCCCGCGTGGACTGGCAGGCTCTCCTGGACGCCGAGCCGGAACGGCGCCGCCGAGAGGGCCCGCTGCCCTACCAGGCGGCCCGGCTGATCGCCCAGCGCACGGACGTCCCCGACGACCTGCTGCTCCTCGCCGTCGCCGACCATCCCGAGCTCGCGCCGCTCGTTCCCAGCCCGTCGCCCGCGCTGTTCGCCCTGGTCCTCGACCACCTGACGGTCGTCGGGGCGGGCGCGCTGGTGAAGGTCGCGGGGAACGGCCAGGTGGCGGGCACCCTCACCGTCGAGGAGATCGCCGCCGCCCTGCCGCCCGAGGCGCTCGACCGGTACGCGGAGTCGCTGTGGCTGCCGGGCCTGCGCGGCACTGCGGCGGTGCGCACGATGCTCGGCCGGGACGGCGACGTGCCGCTGCGCCCGTTCGTCACCGGCGAGACCGGCTCCGGCCCGCGCCGCGGCCTGAGAATCCCCGGCGAGCGGGCCCACTGGGACGCCCAGACGATCTACGGCCGCCGCGTGGCGTCCGCGCTGCGGGAACGCGGCGAGCTGACCGCCGACGAGGTGCTGTCCCTGGTCTCACCCGACGCCGTGCTCGCGCCCCGGAACGGCGTCATGCCCGACCTGCGGGTGCTGCGCCGCCTGGCCGAGCTGGTCCACCGGCACCTCGGCGGGCGGCCCGAGGCGTGGACCGCGGCGCTGCGGCTGCTCGAGGAGGGCTACGTCGGCACCCTGCCCGAACTGCTCGCCACCGCGGGCGAGCTCGCTCACCAGGGCGCGACGCGGTAGTCCTTCAGCAGGCACCCGTACGGCGGATCACCCGCCTCGCCGCGCACGATCGGGTCGTACACCCGTGCGGCGGCGTCCACCGCGTCCAGCGGCGGCCGGAACCCGGCGGCGGCCCTGCGCCGCCGGTCCGGGTCCGGCTGCTGGTCGGAGAACCAGCCCGGGTCCACGCTCGTGAGATAGACCCCGGCGGCGGCCAGCTCGGCGGCGCTGGTGAGGGTCAGCATGTTGAGCGCGGCCTTGGCCATGTTGGTGTGCGGGTGCTCGGGCCCCTTGTACACCCGGGCGAACTGGCCCTCGGCGGCCGACACGTTCACCACGTACCGGCGCGGGTGCGGCGAGCGCGCCAGCAGCGGCCGCAACCTGCCGAGCAGCAGGAACGGCGCGGTCACGTTGATGAGCTGCACCTCCAATAGCTCCACCGGGCCGACCTCGTGCACCAGCCGGGTCCAGGAGTTGACCGGCGACGGGTCGGGGAGCAGGCCCGCGACGTCCACCGTGCCCTCCGGCAGCGACACCCGCCCCGCCGTCAGCCCCGCCGTCAGCCCCGCCGTCAGCCCTGCCTTCAGCTCTGCCCGGCGCTCGCCCGCGAGCAGCGCCTCGTAGGCGGAGGCGGGCGGGCGGACGGTCTGGGCGGCCAGGTTCACCAGGATGTCCAGCGGCTCGCCCGCGGCCACCTGCTCGTCGCACCACCGCACCAGGGCGGGGATGTCGCGCAGGTCCATGCCGGTGACGGTGAGCCGGTCGCACCACGCGCCGTAGTCCGGCACGGCGGCGAAGCGGCGGCGCGCGTCCTGCGGGAAGCGGGTCATCGCGGTCACCGCAGCCCCGTCCCGCAGCAGCTTCAGCACCAGCTCGAACCCGGCCTTGACCCGGCCGCCGGTGACGACGGCCCGCCTGCCGGTGAGGTCGGCGCGGGCCGCGCGCCGCCGCCAGTTCTCCTCGCCGCACGGCGGGCAGAGCCGTTCGTAGTGCTCTCCGGCCTCCCGGAAGTGCGCCTTGCAGACGTAACACCTGGTCAACCGGTCGGCACGAGGTACGGGAACGCCCGCCCGGACCACGGCCCCTCCCGCTTGCGCGGGCGGGCTCTCCGGGGCGCGTGTCCGGGTGGCGGCCCCTCCTGCTGGAGCGGGGGCGGCGGCCAGTGCTGCGGCGTCCTCCTGGGCGCGCCGCCGTAGTCTCCTGGCCCGCTCGTTCTGGCGTGTCCGCTTGGTGAAGGCGCTGACCGCGTGCTGGACCCGTACGAGATCGGGATCGTCCTCAGGAGCATCGGCCAGTTCGGCGAGCACCCTCAGGCATGTCCGAAGATCATCTTCG
Source organism: Nonomuraea sp. NPDC049649 (assembly GCF_040675175.1). Lineage (NCBI taxonomy): Bacteria > Bacillati > Actinomycetota > Actinomycetes > Streptosporangiales > Streptosporangiaceae > Nonomuraea > Nonomuraea sp. NPDC049649. The sequence goes on along the minus strand of NZ_JBFAOH010000001.1, from coordinate 172,842 downwards.
TGCACACCCAGAGGATAGTGATTTCGGCGTGTGGCGGGCCCCGGCCGTGGTTACATGGCCCCCTACCGATTCGTCGATCATGGAAAGTGCGGACATGAGATTAGCTCTTGCGGGGGTGGCCGCCGCGATGGTGCTGACCGGCTGCTCCGGTATTCAGGAGGCCGCCGAGGAGGGGGCCGTCGAGGGGGCGCTGAGCGTGCTGGGGCAGCTCGCCATCGAGCAGGCCGCCGGCGTCGAGCTGGCGGGGGAGCTCGACTGCGCGGCCAAGGCATCCGGGGATGATCACGAGGTCGACTGCTCGGGGGAGACGCCGGACGGCAAGAAGGCGTCCGTGAAGGGGAGCGTGACCTCTTTCGACGCCGCCCAGGGCGTGGTCCGCGGCAAGCTGACCCTCGTCTTCGACGGGAAGGAGCTCGGCGAGCAGGAGTGCGTCGGCGCCTGCTGACCATCGCTGACCTGGGGCGCGGCATTTGACCGGTGTAGATATCTTTCGTTACCGTTCGTCGATTGGTTGAATATCTTCACCCGCTCTTTCCCTCTACCCCCCAAGGGAACAGCCGATGAAGATCATCACTCGCTGGTTAGCCTCCGTCGTGGCGGTCTCTCTGGTCCTGCTCGGCCCCGCGGGCCCAGCGGCCGCCGCGACCACCACCGTCGACAACGCCACCGCCGGACGGTTCATCGCGAGCGCCGACTGGGGGACCTCGGCCTGGTCCTCGCAGCGCTACGGCGCGGACTACCGGTTCGCCACCCCCGACACCGTCACGAGTGACCCCGCCTGGTTCACGGCGTCGATCGCCGAGACCGGGCCCTACCTGGTCGAAGTCTGGTATCCAGCGGACTCCGGCTACAACAGCGCCACCCCCTTCATGGTGGCGACCACCAGCGGCGTCCGCAGCGTGATCGTCGACCAGCGCGCCAACGGCGGCCGCTGGGTCAGCCTCGGCACGTTCACCCTGGCCGCCGGCGACTACGCCGTCGTCGGCGTCAGCCGCTGGACCAGCCAGCCGGGCTACGTCGTCGCCGACGCGGTCCGCATCACCACCTCGGTCGGAGCGCCCGCGTTCTCCCTGCCCCTGCCGAAGAACGCGCTGCCGCGCAGCGAGTACGACGACCCGCACCACGACTATCCCGCCATCGACCTCCCGGTCGGCACCGGCACCCCCGCGTACGCCGTGCGCGCGGGCACGGTGACCGTCATCAACGACAGCTCCTGCGGCCGCGGCATCAACCTGACCGGCACCGACGGGGCCATCTACACCTACTGCCACTTCTCGTCGTGGTCGGTCTCCAACGGCGCCTCGGTCTCCGCCGGGCAGCAGATCGGGCTGACCGGCAACACCGGCAACTCGACCGGCCCGCACCTGCACTTCGGCATCCGCACCGGCAGCACCCGGCGCTGCCCGCAGAACTTCCTGCTGGCCCTCTACGACGGCGTCACCCCGCCGGCGGCGACCAGCCTGCCCACCACCGGCTGCTACTACACCAGCTTCTCGGACGAACCGGTCATCCCGCTCGGCTGACCGAGACCCGCTGAGGCCGGTGCCATCACCGGCCTCAGCGCCGCCGGATCCCCCGCCCCGAGACCGCACCCGCCGCAGTCGTGGTCGCCTGCCCGCAGGCGCGGTTTTCCGGCTCCCGCCCGTGAACCGCACTCGCGGCACGCCTGCCCGCAGGTCTCCTGGGGGCGCGGTTGCCCGGTTCCCGCCCGTGAACCGCATTCGCCGCAGTCGTGGCCGTCTCCTCGGGGCGCGGTTTTGCGGCTTCTGAGCAGGCCGAATCCGCTGACTGGGGCCTTCATCACAGGCGAAATGTCCGAATTGTGGTGACAAGTCAGTTCACGGGACGCCAGAATGCTGGGACCACCAGCGTCTCCCTCCCCTGGAGGAAACCCCCATGCGTCGACCCCTCGGGGTACTCGCCGTGGCCGCCGGTCTCGCCGCCTGCGCCCCCTCCATGAACGGAGCGGCGCCCGGGATGCCCGTGCCGGCGGGCGGCGCCGCCCCGGTCCACACCCTGGCCGAGGCGACCCCCGCCGAATCGGACGAGTGCCGCGTGAGCGTCGCCCGCCCCGCGATCAGCGGGGGCGTCATCCAGGCCACCGCCGTCCGCCGCGGCTGCGCGAAGCCCGCGCTGCTGCGCCTGCGGATCCTGCGCGCCGTCCCCGGCGACGACCCGGTCATCAAGAGCGGCGCCACCAGGGAGGGCCGCGTCACCCTGAAGCTCCCCTGCAAGCCGGGTACGTACTACGCCTTCGCCACCGACTACCGGGGCGGCACCGCCAAGTCCAAGGCGGTCCGGCTGACCTGCCCCACCCCGACGCCGACCCCCACCCCCACCCCGACTCCCACGCCCACCCCCTCCGCGACCTCGACCCCCACCCAGAAGATTTCACCCACTCCCCGCAAGACCACCGCCGCCTCCGTCGGCACGGCGCTGGAGAACGAGGTCGTCCGGCTGACCAACGCCGAGCGGGCCGAGGGCGGCTGCGGCCCGCTCAAGCACGACGCCCGGCTCCGGAAGGCCGCGTACGGACACTCGGCCGACATGGCGGAGAACGACTACTTCGACCACGACTCCCTCGACGGCCGCGACATGGCCGACCGCATCCGTGCCGCCGGCTTCTCCGGCTCGGCCATGGCCGAGAACATCGCCATGGGGCAGCGCACGGCGGCCGAGGTGGTCCAGGGCTGGATGAACAGCGACGGCCACCGCCGGAACATCATGGACTGCACGTACACCCACATCGGAGTAGGCGCCGCCAAGGACGCGCAGGGCCGGATCTACTGGACCCAGAACTTCGGCGCCGGCTGATCCGTACGCCGGTTTTGTCGGTCGGCTGATCTACTGTCCCGGCCATGACTTCAGCGTGGTCTGGCGTGGAACCCGGGCGTTCAGGCCCGGGAGGAAACGACAGCGCAGGAGGACCCCCAGGCCCGAGCGGTGCACTGACTGTTGGCCTGTGGGCAGCTCAGCCAGGTCGCTTCTGGTTCTCGATGTGCTCCTTGATGATCGACAGGGGTGCCCCGCCGCAGGACGTCTTCCCAGCGGCGCAGGATCTCGTCGGTGAACACCTTGTGCCGGTACCTGAGCGTGAAGACCACATGCGTATGCAGGCTTGTGGACCACGCTACGACCCCGCCGGATATGGGGGTTGGGTTTCCATCGCGGGGACAGGAGCCGATGGGTAGTGTGTTCGATTGTGAAACTGGTGGTGCAGGTGAAGCTCCTGCCGACGCCGGAGCAGGCGGCGGCGATGGAAGCCACCCTGCATGCCGCCAACCGGGCGGCGAACCTGGTCGCGAAGATCGCCTTTGAGCGGCGGTGTTTCCGTAACTTCGATCTGCGCAGGCACACCTACGACCGGATCAAGGCCGAGTACGCTCTGGCCGCCCAGGCAGCCCAGCATGTGATCAAGAAGGTGTGCGACGCCTACCGCACCCTGCACGCCGGCCTGGCCGCCGGGAACTTGGGCAAGCCCGGATCGCCGCGCCGGGCCAGAATCGAAGCCCGGCCGATCTCCTTCCGGCCGCTGGCGGCCCAGCCGTATGACGACCGGTGCCTGTCCTGGCAGCATGATGCGCGGACGGTGTCGATCTGGACGAGTGCCGGGCGGTTGAAAGGGGTGGCCTTCACCGGTTCGGCGCAGCAACTGGCGCTGCTGGCCGCCCACCGCAGGGGTGAGTCGGATCTGATCTGCCGGGACGGGATGTGGTTCCTGCACGCGACGGTCGAGGTGGCCGATGCCCCGGCCACCAGGCCGGACGGGTTCCTCGGGGTGGATCTGGGTATCGCCAACATCGCCACCACCAGCACCGGGACCCGGCACAGCGGCAAAGCGCTGAACGCGGTCCGCCACCGCAACCGCGAACTCCGCCGCCGCCTGCAGGCCAAGCAGACCAGATCGGCCAAGCGGCTGCTGAAACGCCGCCGCAAGGAGGCGCGGTTCGCCGCGCACGTCAACCACATCATCGCCAAAAGCATCGTGACCGAGGCAGAACGCACCGGGCGCGGGATCGCTCTGGAGGATCTCCAGGGCATCCGCGAACGGGTACGGCTTCGCAAGCCCCAGCGGGTCACGCTGCATTCCTGGAGTTTCCACCAGCTCGGAGCTTTCGTCGGCTACAAGGCGGCCCGGTCGGGGGTCGCCGTGATCCACGTTGACCCGTCCTACACCTCACAGCAGTGTTCACACTGTGGCCATGTGGACAAGAACAACCGGACCAGCCAGGAAACCTTCGCTTGTACGTCGTGCGGTTTCGCTGAGCACGCCGACGTCAACGCAGCCCGGAACATCGCCTCGCGCGGTGCGGCGGGCTGGGCAGTGAGTCACGCTGCCTGACGCGGACCGGACCGTCGAAGCCACCGACGGCGAGGAACTGCAAGCTCGGTCGTTTACGGCCGAGAAGCTGACCGACGCAGGTGTACACGTACGCCGCGTCTTCCTCCCTCGTCGATGGCAGTCTCGGATTCGCCACCTCCGGCGGCACGGCCCTGTCCGGCGCGGCGGTGGCCCGCGAGGGCGACCTGGAGGTCCCCTTCGCGGGAGGCAGGATCCACCTGAACGGCGTCGAGTAAAGCCACGACGACAGGCGGGTTTACGACGACTCCGAGGAGGCCATGCCGGACTTCGTCCTCGAAGACGTCTACGAGCGCATGGGCGAACTCGGCGTGCGCCCGGACCGGATCGCGGCGATGCGGGCGGGGGAGCAGGTGCCCCCGCCGGGCCCGGACGAACCGCTCGTGGAGGTGACCGTCGTCTTCGTCCCGCCCCGGCTGCGTTCCTTCATGCCCGAGCCGCTGCCCGAGCACGACGAGTGGCGGCGGCGCAACCGGCTGCCCCACGCCGGTGGTGTCTCCCCGCTCCACGACTTCCTGCTGCACCGCTACGCGGAACTCGCCGAGGCCCTGCGCGACGGCACCCTGCCGCCGGTGCTGCTGGCCACGCCGACCTGGATGAGCGGCCACCTCGACCCCGATGTGCTGGTCGATCGGCTGGAGGTCTGCGCCGCCGCCGAGGTGGAGCCGCTCCCGGCCGACCTGGCGCAGGCGTTGCTGCGGCTGCCCCGCGGCCGTCACCCGGCCGCGGCCGACCGGGCGGCGGAGGTCGACTCGGCGGGGGCGCGTTCGGCCGCCCGCTGGCTCGCCGACGGCGGGATGGCCGACCCCGAGTGCGGCCTGGCGTGGCGCCACATGGTCGGCGCCTCCATGGTCGACTTCGGCGACGGCGAGCCGGAACACTTCACCGAGGTCAGGCTGGGGCCAGTGCTGCGGGTGACGGCTCCGATTGGTCATCGGCTGATCGACGAGGTGCTGCTGCGCGAGCCGTACGATTGGAGGAACGACGAGTCCGGCGCGACGTTAGGGGCATGGCCCGCCATCCTGCCCTCGCACCGGGAGGTCGTGGCGGTCAACTATCTGCCGTACCTGATCCCCGACTACTGGGGCAGACGGGTGGCCCCGGCGGACATCGCCGGTCTGGAGGCCGCCCAGGGCCCGGCGGGGGAGTCCACGGCGGTGATCATCGCTTTCCTCCTGATCGGCGGCCCGGCCGAAATGATCCCGGTGATCCTGCGCATGGCCGCCCGGGGCGAACTGCCCGCCGAGGCGATCGGCCGCCAGCTCGCGCTGGTGCTCCGCCGCACCTGGCAGGAGACCCGCCCCGCCCTCGCGGCCCTGCGTGAGCTGGCCGAAGCCGGGGGTCATCATGAGGTCTGGCGCATCGTACGCGCTCTGCTGCCCGGGATGCTGCCGGGGGAGGGGCGGCGCGTCACGGCGACCCACTCCGCGCTCGTCGCCTTCGCCTGCGAGGTGGCGGGCTGGACCGGCGCCCGCGGGGAGATCCCGGTCATCGGCGAGTTCGCCCGCGGCCGCGGGAAGAGCCGCTTCGTCCACGAGTGCAGGCGCCTGCACGCCCGGCTGACGGCGTCCGTACGAGAGACCGCCGCCGTCAGCTGAGAAAAGAGGTGTCCGGGCGGTCCGCAGGAGACCGCCCGGACAAGGGGTGTGTCAGGAGGGGTTGAAGGTCCACTTCTGGTTGTCGCCGCCCCAGCAGGAGTAGATCTGGAGCTGGGCGCCGTTGCCGGAGCCGGCGGCGTCGAGGCAGCGGCCCGATTGGACGCCGACGATGGTGCCGTCGGAGTTGACGCGCCACTTCTGGTTGTCGCCGCCCCAGCAGGAGTAGATCTGGACCCGGGCGCCGTCGCCGGATCCGCCTGCGTCGAGGCACTTGTTGCCGTAGACGCGGATCTCCTGCGAGGAGGTGTAGGTCCACTGCTGGTTCGAGTTGCCGTGGCAGTCCCAGAGCTGGAGTTGCGTGCCGTCCGAGGTGCCGGCGTTGGGTACGTCCACGCACCGGCCGGACTGGACGCCGCGGATCTGCCCGTCCGTGCCCGGCGGGGGGTCAGTGGGTGTCACGGTCGGCGTGGGCCCGGGGCCCGAGCCGTCGTCCAGGCCGAAGAAGCTGATCGCGTGGGCGGCCATCCCGGGGTGCGGCAGGTTGTGCCCGGCCCCGTTGATGGTGTACGCCTCGACCTGGCCGGACCCGTACACCCGCCGCGTCCAGCCGGACTGCGGGCTGGTGGTCGAGGTGGGCGTCTGGGAGATGCCGTGCACGTTCGTGAACTGGTCGATCTCCTTCTGCAGCATGCTGAAGTTCAGCACGTCGTCCGCGGTGCCGTGCCAGGCCATCAGCCGGGGCCGGGGGCCCGTGTAGCCGGGGTAGGCGTTGCGGACCAGGTCGCCCCACTGCTGCGGGGTCCGGTCGCCGCAGCCGGGCGGGCCGAGGCAGCCGAAGGGCACGCCGGCGAAGGGGGCGCCGGCCTTGAACACGTCCGGGTAGGTGGCGAGCAGGTTGATGGTCTCCATCGCGCCGGAGGAGAACCCGGTGGCGAACACCTTCTCGGGGTCGGCGTTGTGGCGCTGCACGACGTAGTCCACCATCGACACGATCGAGACGGGGTCGCTGCCGCCGCCGTGCTGGAGTGCTTCGTTCGACCACACGTCGAAGCAGTTCGACATGCCGTTGATGCTCTTGGTGGCCTGCGGGTAGATGACGATGAAGCCGTGCCGGTCCGCCAGGGACGCGAACTCCGTCTGCCGGTGGAAGTCGGTCGCCCGGCCGTTGCAGCCGTGCATCGCCACCAGGATGCCGGGGTTCGCGGCCGTGTTGTCAGGGACGTACAGGTGCATCTGGAGGTTGCCGGGGTTCGCCCCGAAGTTGCCGATCTGGGTTAACGTCGCCGCTCTGGCCATGGGCGCCAGGGCGACGCAACCGGCCAGGACGGTGATCACCGCAGCGATCGCCGCGGCGATCACCGTCCCGGGCCCGACCGGCACCTGCTGGTGCCGTGTCATCGCTCTGGTCTCCTAGCCTTGGTTGAAGTTCCACTTCTGGTTGTCGCCGCCCCAGCAGGAGTAGATCTGGAGCTGGGCGCCGTTGCCGGAGCCGGCGGCGTCGAGGCAGCGGCCCGACTGGACGCCGACGATGGTGCCGTCGGAGTTGACGCGCCACTTCTGGTTGTCGCCGCCCCAGCAGGAGTAGATCTGCACCCGGGCGCCGTCGCCGGAGCCTCCGGCGTCGAGACACTTGTTGCCGTAGACGCGGATCTCCTGCGAGGAGGAGTTGTAGGTCCACTGCTGGTTACTGCCGGTGTGGCAGTCCCAGAGCTGGAGCTGGGTGCCGTCCGAGGTGCCGGCGTTGGGTACGTCCACGCACCGGCCGGACTGGACGCCGCGGATCTGCCCGTCCGTGCCCGGCGGGGGGTCGGTGGGCGTCACGGTCGGCGTGGGGCCGGGGTTCCCGCCCGCGTTGTTGAGGGCGTTCAGTACGGAGTTGTACGCGGCCTTCTTGTTGCCGTTGCCGTCGAAGAGCAGCGCGCTGGCGCCGGAGCCGAGCCAGGAGTCGGTGTCCCGGACGCCCCAGACCGTGATGCCGGCGCAGCGGGGCACCGCCAGGCAGTCGTTGACGACGTTCTGGTACGTGGTGGCCGAGCCGCCCTGGATGTCCAGCTCGGTGATGTGCACGTCGACGCCCAGGTTCGCGAAGCTCTGGATGGTCGTGCGGTAGTTGCTGTTGTAGGGGCTGTTGCTGTTGAAGTGCGACTGCAGGCCGACGCAGTCGATCGGCACGCCGCGCTGCTTGAAGTCGCGGACCATGTTGTAGACGCCCTGCGTCTTGGCCCAGTTCCAGTTGTCGATGTTGTAGTCGTTGTAGCAGAGCTTGGCGGACGGGTCGGCGGCCCGCGCGGTCCGGAAGGCCACCTCGATCCAGTCGTTGCCGGTCCGCTGGAGGTTGGAGTCGCGCCGGCCGCCGGAGTTGCCGTCGGCGAAGGCCTCGTTGACGACGTCCCAGGCGTACATCTTGCCCCGGTAGTGGTTCAGGACGCCGTTGATGTGGTCGATCATCGCCTGGCGGAGCGCGCCGCCGGAGAGCGACTGCATCCAGCCCGGCTGCTGGGAGTGCCAGGCGAGCGTGTGGCCGCGGACCCGCTTGCCGTTCTGGACGGCCCAGTTGTAGATCCGGTCGCCGTTGCTGAAGTTGAACTGCCCGCGGTTGGGTTGCAGGGCGTCGATCTTCATCTCGTTCTCGGCGGTGATCATGTCGAACTCGCGGTTCGCGATCGTGGTGTACTGCCCGTCACCCAGCTTGTTGGCGGCGATGGCGGTGCCGAAGTACCGGCCGCTCTGCTGGGCGGCGGCGGCCAGCGTGCTCTCCGCCGCGCTCGCCGGGACGGACACCATCAGCGCCGCGCCCATGGCGACGACCACACCGGCGGCGCCCAGGGCTTTTCGGGCAGACGACGGTAAAGCCTTCAAGTCCATGCCTGACTCCAGACTGAAATCGTGAGGGATGACCGGGAAACCCGGCGGACGACGCCGCACCCCGGACCTGAGGCGCACACCACGGTGGCGTCAAGGCCGGCAGCCCCCGCCGATCACCACATCAGGCAGGGCCGCCCGCTTGGAGATCAGTGTGGAAACAAGACCGAAACATGTCAATGGTCAACCGAAAATTTCAGGGCCGGGCCTCGTGGAGGTCGTTCGGCCGGGCTCGTCGCAGGCGCGCTACGCTGCAAAATCGCAGCAGATGACCGATCTGGGTGAGAAAAAATATCGCCCCCTCGTCCGCAACTTTCACGCACGGCAGCCCTTGACGGCCTCCGGGGAGCTGTATTTAATCGCCGTCATCACCACGCTGCACGCCGGGTGTCAAAGGAGGGTCAGACCGTACGTTGTTAGCGCTCACATCCACCTGAGCGCGCCGGACCTGGGTGACACCACGCGCCCAGGGCCCCCGGCCGGGCCGCCACGCCCGGCCGGGGACCGGCCGGCGGGTCAGTCGAAGCTGGCGCGCGGCGCGCTGCTGCCCTCCGGCACGCGGGCCGGGCCGGACGCGCTGGGGCGGATGTCGATGTCGAAGATCTCCGTGGGCAGGTAGATCGTGGCGCAGGAGTTGGGGATGTCCACCACTCCCGAGAACCGGCCCTCGATCGGCGCCGCGCCGAGCAGCAGGTAGGCCTGCTCGGGGCTGTAGCCGAACTTCGTCAGGTAGTTGATCGCGTGCAGGCAGGCCCGCTGGTAGGCGAGCTGCGAGTCGAGGTAGCGCTGCTCGCCGTCGAGCGTGACGGAGATGCCGGAGAACGCGAGCCACTCGCTGTACTGGGGCGGCGTGCGGCCCGGCATGAAGATGGTGTTCTCGCCGACGCCGTACGTCTCCATGCCGCCCTTGATGAGGTCGACGTGCATGTCGACGAAGCCGCCCATCTCGATGGCGCCGCAGAAGGTGATCTCGCCGTCGCCCTGGGAGAAGTGCAGGTCGCCGACCGACAGGTTCGCGCCCGGCACGTACACCGGATAGAAGACGCGGGTGCCCCGGGTGAAGTTCTTGATGTCCTGGTTGCCGCCGTTCTCGCGGGGCGGCGCGGTGCGGCAGGCCTCGCCGGCGACCCTGTCGAAGTCGGACGAGGGTACCGAGCCGAGGATGGCGTTCTGCGGCTCGGGCGGCAGGGCCAGCGCCGGCACGCGGTCCGGGTCGGTGGCGATCAGCGCGGCCTCCCGCTGGTTCCACTTGCCCAGCAGCTCCGCCGACGGCGCGACGCCCATGAGCCCGATGTGGGTGATGCCGATGAACGACACCGCCGGGATGTGCCGCGAGGTGGCCTCCTCGCCGCGGAAGTCCCAGACCGCCTTGTAGGCGTCGGGGAACTGGTCGGTGAGGAACGAGCCGCCGTTCTTCTTGGCGAAGATCCCGGTGTAACCCCAGCCCTGGCCGGCGAGCGGGCCCTCCTCCTGCGGGATGGGCCCCACGTCGAGGATGTCCACGATCAGCAGGTCGCCCGGCTCGGCGCCCTCCACCGCGAACGGGCCGCTGAGCGCGTGCACCTTGGTCAGCGGGGCGTCGCGGATGTCCTCGGCGGAGTCGTCGTTGCGGATCGCGCCGTCGAACCACTCCCGGCAGTGGACCCGGAAGCTGTCGCCCGGCTTCACCTGCGCGACCGGCGGGATCTCCGGGTGCCAGCGGTTGTGGCCGAGTTTGGCCTGTTCGGTGAACTTCTTGGACGAGTCGAGCGGGAAGATCAGCTCTGGCACGGCTGAGATCCTTTCGGTGCTGAGACGGTCACGGGCGCGGCAGGCGACCGGTGGCGGGATGGACGGCCGCCGGGGTCCCGGCGGCGCGGCGCGGCGGCAGGGACGTGACGACCTCGGGCTCGGAGGCGCTGCGCTCCGCGCGCTGCAACTGGGCCGCCAGGGCGGCCGGAGTACGTGCCAGCATCGGCGGCGAGAACACCCGGGACGAGGTCTCGCCGCACTCCGGGCACGGCACCTCGGCGGGTGCGGTGCCCATCGCGAAAATGACCTCTATATCGGAGCAACGCGGACAGCGATATCCATAAACCGCCACAGAAGGTGCCTTTCGCGCGAGTTACACAGCAAGTCTCCCCAGGCCCCCTGACCTGGGAAAACAGCCTCAGAGTCGGATGCATGGGCAACTTAACGTGCTAATGCCCCGCAACGGATCTCACTTCTCCCAAGCTTCCTCGCGGACTGCGGTAGAGCACTGCTGTCCCGGGCAAAACTCCCGCAACGTACACCCCGTACGTGCTATGGATCGGCGGCCCTGCCCTCACGGCGGTGCCGGTGTCGCCGACCGGCTATAGACGCGCAGAGTGACCGTCTGAATACTCAACGTGTCAGTCCCTCTCGCCCCTGTGACCGCTTCCTCTCAGCACCGCATTCGCCGGCGTGTTCCGTGCTGCCCGAAGTGTGGTCTGCCGGGGCACCTATGAAGGAGAAACGATGCGGATCAAGAAGCTCCTGGCCCTCCCCCTCGCCCTCCTGGCGGCGTGCGCGTGCGTGAGCGCCGCCACCGCGGCCACCACGACCACCGAAGCGGCGGCTCAACAGTCGGCGCTGCCGCCGGGCTGGCAGCTCGTCAAGCTGCCCAACGCCAACGTCCCCAACTTCCAGCGCCGCACGCTGTACTGTCCCGGCGGCAAGAAGGTCCTCGGCGGCGGCGCGGAGGCCCGCGGCAACCGGGCGATCCTGGTCGGCTCGTTCCCCACCGACGACGGGCGGGGCTGGATCGGTCTCGGCCGCCAGGACGGCTACAACGACGTCGGCATCAGCGTCTTCGCCATCTGCGCCTGACCCGCGCGCCGTCGGCCCCGGCCGGATCGCCCGGCCGGGGCTTTACTTCAGCGTGAAAAGCGAGTCAACGACACAAGTCATCAAAACGGATCGCCCGGTCTAAACGATCTTCGTCGTTATTTTCCGATCTTGGTCCGGCGTAGGTTGCAGACGCCGACCCGTGACCTCGTACGAGGTCCGACAGAGGAGAGCGCATGATCCGTTCCCTCAACAAGCTGGGCGACCGGCTCCTCGACAAACTGCTGCCCACGACCACCGCCTCCGCCGAGACCTGCTGGGACGAAGTCAAGTTCGTCGGCTACGTCATGCGCAGGACGTGCTGCATCGCCGCCGGTTACACGGCCTGCACCCCCTGGCGCTGACGCGGCGGGCGGCGGTGGTCCCTCGCGAGGCGGCCGGCGGCGCGGGCCGGCCGGGCCCCGCGAGAGACCGCCGCCGCTCCCTTTTCCGGCGCGGCCGGGTGGCGGCCGGACTCGCCTGGCGGGCGCAGCCCGCCGCCGTGCTGGGGTCGCTGGCGGTCGTGCTGCTCATGGGGGCGGCACCGGTGGCGACCGCCTGGCTCACCAAACTGATCCTCGACCGGCTGGCGGGCGGCGGCGGCCAGAACATCCTGATCCCGCTCACCGCCGCGCTCGGAGTCGCGGGCCTCGCCCTGGTCGTCCTGCCGCACGTCTCCGAATACCTCAACGGGCAGCTCCACCGGGGGCTGCAGCGGCTGATCTACGACCGGCTGTTCCGCGCCGTCAACGCCGACCCCGGGCTCAGCCGCTTCGAGAACCCCGCCTTCCACGACGAACTGCGCCTCGCACACGAGGCCGGCCAGAACGCGCCGCAGCAGATCGTCGGCTCGACGCTGACCATCTGCCAGGGCGTCCTGACGCTGCTCGGGTTCGCCGCCACGCTGACCGTGCTCAGCCCCGTCATGGTCGTCATCGTCGTCGCCGCCGCGCTGCCGTCGGCCCGCGTCCAGCTCGCGCTCAGCCGCCGCAGGGCCCGCATGCTGTGGGGCGTCAGCTCCAACACGCGCCGCCAGCTCTTCTACAGCGCCCTGCTCACCAGCCCCGACGCGGCCAAGGAGGTGCGGCTGTTCGGGCTCGGCGACTTCCTGCGCACCCGGATGCTCACCGAGCTCGGCACCGTCAACGAGGCCGAGCGCGACCTGGACCGGCGGACGCTGCGCAGCCAGGGCCTGCTGTCCCTGCTGGGCGCCGCCGTAGCAGCCGGCGGCCTGTTCTGGGCCGTGCTGTCCGCCGCAGCCGGAAGCCTGAGCGTGGGGGACGTGTCGGTGTTCGTCGCCGCCGTCGCCGGGGTGCAGACGGCCCTGACCTCGATCGTCAGCCAGTGGGCGGGCGCGCACAACGCCCTGCTGATGTTCGGGCACTACATCGGCGTCGTCCAGGCCGCCCCCCGTCTCCCGGTGCCCGCGAAACCCGCCCGGCTGCCCCCGCTGCGCGCGGGCATCGAACTGCGCGACGTCTGGTTCCGCTACGACGACACGCATCCCTGGGTGCTGCGCGGCGTGAACCTCTTCATCCCGTACGGTCAGACCGTCGCACTGGTCGGCCTGAACGGCGCGGGCAAGAGCACCCTGGTCAAGCTGCTGTGCAGGCTGTACGACCCGGTCCGCGGCGCCATCCTCTGGGACGGCGCCGACCTGCGCGAGGCGCACCCGGACGACCTGCGCGCCCGGCTCGGCGTGGTGTTCCAGGACTACATGACCTACGACCTCACCGCCGCCGAGAACATCATGCTGGGCGACCTGGCCGCCGGCGCCGACCCCGGCCCCATCCGGGACGCGGCCCGCCGCGCCGGGATCCACGCCACGCTCAACGCCCTGCCCAGGGGCTACGACACGCTGCTCAGCCGTATCTTCCTCGGCGACGAGCCGCAGGCGGGAGTGACCCTGTCAGGCGGGCAGTGGCAGCGGCTGGCGCTGGCCCGCGCCCTCATGCGCCACCGGCGGGACTGCTCATCCTCGACGAACCCAGCTCCGGCCTGGACGCGGAGGCCGAGCACGCCGTCCACCTGGGGCTGAGAAGGCATCGGGCCGGCCGCACCAGCGTCCTGATCTCCCACCGGCTGGGCGCCCTGCGGGACGCGGAGCTCATCGTCGTGCTCGACGAGGGGAAGAAAGGCACCCACGGTGAGCTCATGGCGCTGGAAGGAACGTACGCGCGACTCTTCGCACTCCAGGCCAGCGGCTACGAGCCCACCGCGGAAGGCGAGGAGAGCCCGCGCACCACCACGCCCAGCACCCGGTCCGCCGGGAGATAGCCCCAGTTCCGCGAGTCCGCGCTCAGCTGACCGTCGCCGATGACGACCAGCCGCCCCTCCGGGACCAGCTCCCCTTCGGAGGCGCCCACCGCGCGCGCCACCTCGGGCGGCACGGGATCACCGGGCAGCGCGGCCACCCGCTTGATGAGCCACTCCGACTTCTCCGGCGCGGACAGCGGGCCGGTGCGCCACCGGCCGTCCAGCGCCGCCTCGAACACCACCACCTGGCCCCGCCCGAGCTTCGAGCCCGGCACGCGGCGGATCAGCACCCGATCCCCGGAGCGGTACGACGGCAGCATGCTCGGCCCGCTCACCTGCACGATCACCAACCGGCGCCGGGCGACGACGAGGGCGCAGGCGACCAGAGCCAGCAAGATCAGCACGTACCACACGCGCTCACCCTAACCGCCGGCGATCGGCGTGGTTGATCGTCCCCGTTGATCGGTGGCGATCAATCAAAGCGTGACGAGGATGAGCCGTGTCGAGTCGTCTTTGAGGAGGTACGCGCATGCTCCCGGTTGGGATGGGCTGACCCATGGCACAGGAACCCGGCTGGTACCGGGACGGACGAGGAGGCCGCTATCACTGGGACGGCCACAAATGGGACCAGAAGGACAACGGCCCCGGCCCCTTCGGCCTGAACCCGAACGAGCGCCCCGCCCTGCCACCCCACCGGCGCCCGGACCAGCCGGACCCACGGCCGCCCTCCGGCGACCCGGGCTGCGCGTCCGCGATCCTTCTGGCGGCCGTGGTCATCCTGGTCGTCTCGCAGCTGGTGCAGAGTCTGCGCTGGCTCCTGCTGATCGGCTTCCTGGTGGGGGCGGTCGCGTCCGTGATCACCTCCCGCGAGTCCCGGCTGATGTGGGTGATGGTGTGCGTGGCGTCGGGGCTGGGCGCGCTCTGGGGCTTCAGCCTTGAGTAGGCGTACGGCGACCGGCGGGTCGGACGGCCTATCTGATGCGCGAGGGCAGCTCGGGGTCAGCAGACCGAGGCGGAGCAGGTGTCAGGCGCGTGGCGAGGGGAGGCTGTAGGGGCTGACCGCCAGGTACGTCTCCGGTGTCGCCGCTTCGAGGAGCCGTTCGCCGCTTGCGAGGTCGAGTTCCGGCTCCTCGGAACGGCGTAGCAGATCACCCCACTCGCTTGTCTCTCCCCGCTCGTAGGCGTTGCGGAGCAGGGGGCGCAGCCGGGGGCGGGCTTCCTCCTGCTGTTCCCGGAAGATTCGCCGCTGGGTGAGCCGCTGTTCTTCCTGGGCGTCGTCACTGAGTTCCTGGATCTCGGCCGGTTGGTCCTCGGCGCGCAGCCCCGGGGTCCGCTGGGCTATGGCGAGATCTTCCGCGTGGAGGCGCTCGCAGGCGGCGAACAGCTTCCGGGACATGCCGAGATGAACCTCGGTTCCGGGGATACGGCAGGTGAGGAAGTCGTCGAGGCCCATGGAACGGATCCGGGCACGCAGGGTGTGGCGCTCGGTGTGAGCCGCTGCTTCGCGAGCTTCGGCGCGCCCGAGCCGGGTGAGGTCGTCGCTCTCCAGGGGCGTGGTCAGCCCGGAGCGCCGACGACGGGATGAGCGGTCGGCGGAGACGGGCACGGTGCGCAGTTGTGCGGCGGGAGCGGAGCGCAGTGCCAGGTAGACGAGCATCTGAGCGCGGGCCGCACCGATGAGCGCATCGTCGCTGTCAGCGAGACGGTCTTCGGGGGCGCCCGACTCTACGTCGAATGCGTCCCGGGCGCGCGGCGGCTGTCCGGGGTGCAGGTCGTGGTCGATGGTGAGAAAAAGATCGTCTCCAGGCCGCACCGACGCTCCGACCAGGACGGTGCGGTGGGCGTACGAGCTGAGGATCCTGCTGCCGGCGGCCAGTTGTGCCCATCCCTTGCGGAGCGCGCCGAGGCCTACATCGCCGCCCTTGGCCTCGATCAGCCAGTACAGGCCCTCGTCCTCGTGCCGCCCCCATAGGTCGGGCAGCTTCTTCTTCGGATCCTTGAACGTGTCGGACAGGGCGTCGATCGGACCACCGAGTTCGAGGTGCTGGGTCTGACCGAGGCCCAGCAGAGAGCGGCAGGCCCACTCGGTCATGGTCATGCCCAGACGGTAGGCGGCGGCGTTCTTCGCGCTGCGCTCGGTGCCGTACGCGTACACCGGGTTCAGTGTCAGGCGGCGGCCCGTCGTGCCTGGCACAGGGTGCAGGGACGTGACGGAGTGCATGCCGAGGTAGGCGTACAGCGGGGAAACCCGGGCGACGAGCTCTCCGTGTGCGTACTGCGGCTGATTCTGCAAGTGAGGGGTAACGTCGCGGCCGACCTCGACGGCGGCCTTGATGATCTCCCGCCACGTGGTGGTTGTGATGTACCAGCCGTTGGTCGCGGGGAACCCGCCGAGCCCGGCCCACGGCTTGAGTTCGGCCGTCCGCCACTGCTTCCTGGGCTTCTTCGCAGGCCCGTTACGGAGCAGGACCGGTACGTCGAACCTGTCGCCGTAGGTGAGCGGTGGTGCGTCAGGGACGTTGAAGGGGATCATGAAGCAAATCTGGCACGCTTGGATCGCTTCCGGCACCGGAGTCGTTTCTAGTGGGAGCTGTCGGCCAGATAGTCCAGGGTCAGCGGCCACGGATAGGCGCCGATGCGTTCAGAGGCCGGCGGGTGCGGCTCGAACTGGCCGGGGCCGAGCAGGACGCGCACGCCCTCGGCGCGGAGCCGGTCGACGCTGCGTCTGAAGGGGACGCGTGCGGCCAGGGCGGTGTTGACGTAGGGCAGGATCACGACGGGGATGCCGAGGCCGGGGGCTTCGGCGAGGACGCCGAGGGCGTAGGTGTCGGCGATGCCCTGGGCGAACTTGTTGATCGTGTTGTAGGTGGCCGGGGCGACGATGACGGCGTCGGCGCGGGGTGACTTGGGTTCGTGGGGTTTGCGGTACCGGCTTCGGACGGGGCGGCCGGTCTGCTTCTCCAGGGCGGCGGTGTCGATGAAGTCGAGCGCCGACGGGGTGGCGACGATCTGGACGGTCCAGCCGGCGTCCTGGGCGAGGGTGACGAGGCGTCCCACGTCGGAGGCCGGTCCTGCGGCGCAGACGATGATGTACAGGACTTCGCCGGGTCCGGGCACGCGATGC
The DNA here is from genome assembly GCF_040675175.1 of Nonomuraea sp. NPDC049649. NCBI lineage: Bacteria > Bacillati > Actinomycetota > Actinomycetes > Streptosporangiales > Streptosporangiaceae > Nonomuraea > Nonomuraea sp. NPDC049649. The sequence goes on along the minus strand of NZ_JBFAOH010000001.1, from coordinate 155,816 downwards.
CTCCTACGGTTGCGCTGTTGCCAGGATGTCAGTCTCCGTCGAGATGAAGCTGCAGCGTCGGGTCCGCCGCGCACTCTCGTGCCAGATCCTCGAACTCCTGCAGCACCCGAAGGTCCTCGGCCGTCCTGGCAAGAGGGCGGAGTTCGGCCAGCTCATGCAGGAACTGCGGCATGTCCACCGATGTGAGGATCAGACTCCTGTACGGGTCGACCCTTTCCAGCATGGGACTCGTGCTGCGCCCCCGGATCTGGTCGACGAGGCGCACGAACGCGTCATGGCGATCCAGCGCGGTGGCCATGGGGGTGAGCCGCTTGCGTTCCGGGCTCGTCCCACGCTGTTCCACTCGCATCAGAGTCGCGTCGACGCCCATGATCGCACTCTACCCAGAGTCCTGGTTTGTCCGTACTCTCCTCCACGCCGGAGACCCGTCTCAGGCTTCCTCTCCCGAAGGAAGGAGTTGCGAAGAGCGGGCATCGGGCCGCTGGTGGGCTGGAAGGGCAGTACGAGGTCGAAGAGCGGGCGGAGGTCAGGCGGTTTGGTCCCCGGTGGGATCGTCCAGCCCCACTCGCGCTCGGCGGGGGTCCAGATCTGCTGCAGGTGCGGGTAGGGGTTGGCGAGGCCGAGCTCGTCAGGAGAAGCGGGCAGCTTGGCGGCCAGCCGCGGTGCCTTGTTCCAGTACACGTCGATCACCAGTGCGTTGTAGCCGCCGGAGCGCTGGATGGCGACGTACCCCTTGTTCATGACCGGCTGCCAGGCGAGCCCGCGCTCCTCGATCTCGTTGACGACGGCGTCCAGGAGGAGCCTGCCGACCTCGGCCCGGGCAGCCGGGACCCGCAATTCCTCGACGTACGCCTCCCACGTCCACGTGGTGACCCGCGCCCGGCTGCCGTGACTGCCCTTGGTGTAGGTGTTGGGCTTGACCACGACCCTGAAGTTCGGGGCGGGAGCGGAGCCGCCGATCCGGAGCACCTCGACCTCCACGCCGAAGAACTCGATCCCGGACACGGTGTTGGAGTTGAGCCACTCCAGCGCCGCGGCGTGCTCTTCGGTCATGCTCTGAGCGATCCAGATCACGACCTCGGCCTGGGTACCGGCGCAGTACGTGAGAACCTGGCCCAGGTGTACGTGGTCGGTCTGCTCGAGTTGGTTTTCGACCAGGACGACCCGCCCTCGGGTGTCGTTGAGCAGCAGGTCCAGGGAGTACCGGCCCACGGCGTACTCACGATGCCGCAGTTCGAGCGCGAGCCCGACAGCTTGCCCCAGAACGTCCAGGTTGTCGGGCGAATCCCAGCCAGTGGCCGCCCACCTGCGCGATCCCGGGAAACCCGCTGGAATACCGGCCCTGTGAGCAGCAGGGCCGGGCTTCCGCTACGTCACCGGGGTGAGGTCTCTCACCGCGGCGATCGGGACGTCCTGGGTGAGGCTGCGGACCAGCAGGGTTTCGACGGCGAGCAGCATGGCCCGGGCCGTCTCCCTGGACAGGTACGCGGTGTCGATGATGAGGCTGAGCTGCCCGGTGTCCGGGGCGGTCCCCAGGGTGAAGAAGACCTTGAAGCGGACTCCGGGCCAGGCGTTCGTCACGTAGGTGTGGGTTTTCGCCGTGAGCGGGGTGAGGTCCTGGTCAGGGGAGAGGCGGGGCAGGTTCGGCCAGGTGCCGTCGCCTCGCCTGTCGTTGAAGAAGGCGTCCAGGTCCGGTTCCCTGCCTCTGATGCGGCCGATCTCCTCGCGCATGGCCTGCATCTCGAACGGGTCGTAGTGGGCGTTGCGGTAGGCGAGGAGGGCGCTGCGGTGGGTGGCCAGGCAGGTGTCGGTGAAGCCGGTGTCGGGCAGGTCGAGCACGAGCAGGCCGTCCTGGCCGACGGTGGCGACGAGAGACTGGGTGCGGGGGTCGCGCCGGTTGCTGTGGACGAGTTGCATGACGGCCCGCGGCCGTCCGCTCACGACGGCCAGGACGGTGGCGCAGGCGGCGATGACGACGCTGGTCGTGCTGATCTTCAGGCGTTCGGCCAGCCGCTCGGCCGCCACCGCGAGCGCCACCGACTCCATGCCGACCTCGATGAACCGCTGCTCCTCGGGCTCGCCGGGCGGGTGGTCGAACACGTCCAGCGGGACGGTTTCGAGCACGGAGCGCCAGTAGCGGATCGACCGCCGCGAGCGCTCGAGGAACGACCCCTCGCCCTCCAGCGCCGCCTGCTCCATCGGCTGCCATTCAGGCGGCGGCAGGTCGTCGCCTCGCAGCAGCGCCCGCCATTCGGCGGACACCAGGCTCAGCGCCTGGTAGTCCACCGCCAGGTGGGAGAAGACGAGCGCCAGGGCCCGCGGCCTGTCGCCGGAGAGGACGACGACGCAGCGCAGCGGCAGGTCCTCGCCATGGGCGAAGACCGTGGTGCCCAGTTCGGCGGCGATGCGATTGGCGGTGCCCAGCGGCCCTTCCGGGCCTGCCTGCGCCAGCTCCACGGTCAGCTCGCCGCTGCGCGCCACCCGCTGCACCGGGCCGTGCGGGGTGTCGTGGAAGGTGGTGCGCAGGCCTTCGTGGCGTTCGAGCATCCGGCCCAGCGCGTTCAGTACGGACGAGAGGTCGCGTTTTCCGTAGACCGGGAGCACCCAGGGGCAGTTGAGGAAGGACTGGCTGGGCCCCATGAGGTGCACGGCCCGCCACATCAGCCGCTGTCCCCAGGTCAGCGGCGCCTCGCCTTCCCGCGTCCCGCTGAAGGGCACCTTCATCGGCTGTCCAGCAGGCCGGACACGTGGGCGGCGAGGGCGTCCACGCGGTCGAGGGCGGACAGGTCGCCGCCGAGGTCCACATCCACTCCGAAGGTCTCCTCGATCGTGTCGATGAGCCGGATCCAGGCCAGCGAGCTCAGGCCCAGCGCCGCCAGCGAGTGATCGCCGGAGAGCGCGTCCTCGGGGCTGATCTCGCCGCCGGACACGGCGGCCACCAGGTCGGCCAGCCGGTGTTCCAGGTCGTTCTTCACCGGGCGCCCCCGTCGGCGTCCTGGCGGAGCCGCACGCTGCGGGGCCGCATGTCCGTCCAGATCTCCTCGATGTGGTCCAGGCACTCCTGCCGCTCGCCGGTGAAGCCGGTGGCCCGCCAGCCGTCGGGGGGCCGCTGGCCGATGGGGAGCAGCGAGTACTGCTCTTCGTCGTTGACGACCACCTGGTGTCGTCCGGTCATGTCATTTCTCCTTGGATCGCAGAGCTTGTACGCCGACCAGGTCGTCGGCGACGGCGTCGGGGACCTCGCGGTCGAAGCGGGCCAGTGCGGGGACACGCATGGCGATCAGCGCGATCGCCATGATGACGAGGCCGAAGAGCACGTACATGAAGCCGATGCCGCGGCCGGGCCCGGTGCCGATGAGCGCGCCGACGGTGGAGGCGAGCGCGCCGCCCTCCATCAGCAGCGGGTCGAGCACCGCGGCGGCGTAGGGGGCGACGAGCCCGTAGCCGATGGGCAGCGTGGACCAGGCGATGAGCGTGTTCATCGCGAACACCCGGCCGTGGAACCGCTGCGGCACCTTGACCTGCACGATCGTGGTGTAGATGCCGTTCAGCACCGTCATCCAGAGCGTGATGCCGCACACGCCGGCGGCGATCACGAACAGGTCGGCGCGGACGCCGGTGAGCAGGCAGCAGACGCCCACGACGAGGGTGCACAGCAGCACCCCGCGCAGGCGCAGCTGTCGCGGGCCGCCCCAGACGGTCATGATGAGCGCGCCGATGAGCGTCCCGGCGCCCGCCAGGAAGGCGATCCTGCCGACCTCGGTGAGCCCGGAGAAGGCGAGCACCAGCGGCGAGAACATGAGCAGCAGCGGCGCGAGGAACACGTTCAGCACGACGAAGAACAGCAGCATGGCGATGAACCCGCGGTGCCCCAGCGAGTACCGCAGCCCGCCCAGGATCTCGTCCTTGATCGACTCGCGGCGCCGCCAGGGCATGGAGGCGGGGAACCGCACCACCAGCAGGATGACGAGGGCGATCGCGTAGCCGGCGATGTCGAGCAGCAGGATGCCGCCCAGCCCGATGGTGGACAGCAGGCCGACGGCGAAGATGGGCACCAGGAGCTGGGCGGTGCCGTTGCCGAGCTGGGTGATGCCGACGGCGTGGCCGAGATAGTGCTTGGGCACGAGCTGCGGCACGGCCGAGAAGTAGGCGAGCCGCTGGAACGTGAGCGCGATGGACAGGCAGCCCAGCAGCGGATAGATCATCTCCACGGACAGGTTGTCCGTCCACAGCAGGATGCCGAACGCGAGCTGGATCGTGAACGCGGCGGCGTTGCCCGCCATCATCACCCGCCGCCGGTTCGCCCTGTCGATGATCGCCCCGGCGATCGGCGCGACGAGCATCCCCGGCACCAGGCCGACGACCGCCATCAGGGCGAACTTCGCCACCGACCCGGTCGTGGTGTAGATCCACAGGGGTACGGCGAACTCGGTCAGCGCCGCCCCCGTCATGGTCACGAGCTGGCTCAGCGCGACGGCGAGGAAGCGCGGGATGCCGGGCCGCACTCCGGAGGGCGCGGGCAGCGTGTCGGAGTGCGACACGTCGTGCAGCCACCAGGTGCGGTCACCGCCTCGTTCCGGCTCTTCCGGTTTCTCCAGGTTCCGGTGGACGGTGGTGACGATCTGGGCCAGCTCTTGCGCCCGATATTTCAGGAAGAAGTGGCCGGCTTCCGCGAGCACCACCACCGCCGACACCGAGGTCAGGAAGTGCCATTCGCGGAAGCGTTCCTGGTAGTAGTCCGTCGCCGGGTCCTCGGTGCCCACGACGCTGATCACCGGGGCGCGCAGCCGCCGCGTGCCCGACTCGAACAGGCGGGTGTAGTAGTCCTCCGCGTCCCGCGAGTCGCGGCGCATGTTCCGGACGATGCGGCGGGCATGCTCGGGTTCGAGGTCGTTCAGGGCCAGGCCCTGCGAGATCAGCCAGTTGACCCAGCGCTGGTCGCTGCGGAGCCGCTCGACCTCGGAGAGCTCCTGGCGCAGCCGGGCCACCACCTGGGTCGCGAGCAGCGAGTGGCCGCCGAGGTCGAAGAAGTCGTCGTCGACGCCGACCCCCTCGACCTCCAGCAGCTCGCTCCAGATCGCGGCCAGCGCCCGTTCCGTGGGCGTGTCCGGGGCGATGAACTCGACCGAGGCGTCCCTGGAGGCCACGGGCGCGGGCAGCCGGCGGCGGTCCAGCTTGCCGTTCGGGCTCAGCGGCAGGGACGCGAGCGTGACGTAGGCCGCGGGGACCATGTAGTCGGGCAGCGTCTTCTTCAGCTCGGCCCGGAGCGCGCCGTGGTCCAGGGCCTGCTCCAGGTCGTCCGTGCCGCCGTCCGGGGTGACGTACGCGACCAGGCGGTCGTCTCGTACGATCACGGCGGCGTCGCCGACGGCGGGCAGGGCGCGCAGGGCGGCTTCGATCTCGCCCAGCTCGATGCGCAGGCCGCGCAGCTTGACCTGGGAGTCCAGCCGCCCCAGGAACTCCAGGACCCCGTCGGCGCGGCGCCGGACCAGGTCGCCGGTGCGGTAGAGCCGCGATCCCGGCGGGCCGTACGGGTCCGGTACGAAACGCTCCGCCGTGAGGGCGGGACGGTTCAGGTACCCCCAGGCCAGGCCCGCGCCCCCGATGTACAGCTCGCCGGGCTCCCCGATCGGCACCGGGGACATGGCGGCGTCCAGCACGTACAGGGAAGTGTTGGCGATGGGCGTGCCGATGGGGACGCGGGCCGCCGAGGCGAGGGTCTCGGGCAGGCAGTGCCAGGCCGACACGTCCACCGCCGCCTCGGTCGGCCCGTACAGGTTGTGCAGTTCGGCGGCGGGGAGCGTCGCGACGCACCGGCGGGCCAGGTCGGCGGGCAGTTCCTCGCCCGAGCAGATGATCCGCCGCAAAGAGCCGCAGCCCGCATCCGTGCTGTTCTCGGCGAGGAAGACGGCCAGCATCGACGGGACGAAATGGGCGGTGGTCACGCCTTCGTTCGTGATGAACCTGCGCAGGTAGGCGGCGTCCTTGTGGCCGCCCGGCGTCGCCAGGACCAGCCGCGCCCCGGAGCGAAGCGGCCAGAACAGCTCCCACAGCGACACGTCGAAGCTCAGCGGCGTCTTCTGCGCCACCACGTCCGTCTCGTCCAGCCCGTACCGTTCCTGCATCCAGTCGAGCCGGTTGGCGATGGCGCCGTGCGTGTTCGGCACGCCCTTGGGCTGGCCGGTGGAGCCGGAGGTGTAGATGACGTAGGCGACGTCGTCGGGCCGCACCTCGGGGAGCGGGCCGGGAGCGCCGGTCCAGACGTCCGGATCGTCCAGGTCCAGGACGGTCGCGCTGGTCTCCGGCAGGTCCGGGCGGATCGCCCGCTGGGTGAGCAGCACGGGCGGCGCGGCGTCCGCCAGCATGAACGCCACCCGGTCGGGCGGATAGCCGGGGTCCACCGGCAGGTACGCCGCGCCCGCCTTGAGCACGCCGAGCAGGCCCGGCAGCAGCTCCAGCGAGCGTTCGGCGCACACGGCGACCACCGACCCGGGCCCCACGCCGTGGCCGCGCAGGGTGTGGGCGATCCGGTCCGCCGCCGCGTCCAGCTCGCGGTACGTGAGCGCCCGCCCTTCGAAGCGCACCGCGACCGCGTTGGGTGTCCGGGCGGCCTGCGCCTCGATGGGACCGTGGAGCGTGGCCTCGCCGGGGTAGTCGGCGGCGGTGTCGTTCCACCCGTCCAGGACGAGGCGGCGTTCCTCCTCGCTGAGCAGGTCGATCCGCGAGAGCCGCAGGTCCGGCTCGGCGGCGACCCGGTCCAGCAGCGCGCACAGGTGACCGGCGAGGCGTTCCACGGTGCCGGCCTCGAACAGGTCCGTGTTGTAGACGAACATCCCGCCCGAGTCGTCGCCGACGTACAGCTCCAGGTCGTACCGGGTCGCCCAGGCGTCCACCGGGAAGTCGTCCACGGTCAGCCCGGCGGGCGGGTCGACGGCCTCGTGGCGGTAGTTCTGCATCGCGAACAGGACGCCGAACAGCGGCGACCTGGACACGTCGCGCGGCAGGTCCAGCTCCGAGACGAGCTGCTCGAACGGCAGGTCCTGGTGGGCGAAGGCGTCCAGGACGACGTCGCGCACCCGATCGACCAGCTCGGCGAACGTCGGGTCGCCCGTCAGGTCCACCCGCATCGTCAGCATGTTCACGAAGCAGCCGATCACGCCGTCCAGCTCCGGGACCTGGCGGCCGGCCACCGGCGAGCCCACGGCGACGTCCTCGACGCCCGCGTACCGGCCGAGCAGCGCGGTGAGCGCGGACAGCATGACCATGTACGGCGTGGCCCGGTGCTCGCGCCCGAGCCGTGCCAGCCCGGCGGCCGTCCCCGGGTCGAGGGAGAACGTGTGGGCGGCGCCGGTGTAGGTGCGTTCCGGCGGGCGGGGCCGGTCGGCCGGCAGGTCCAGCGGTTCCAGCCCGGCCAGCTTGTCCCGCCAGAAGTCCAGGTCGCGCCGGGAAGGGGGCAGGCCGCGCTGCCAGGCCGCGTAGTCGCCGTACCCCACCTGCGGGGTGGCCGGCGCGCGGCCGTCGTAGCGGGCGAAGACCTCGCGCAGCAGCACGTCGGCCGACCAGCCGTCGGCGGCGATGTGGTGCACCGCGACCACCAGGACGTGGTCGTCCTCGCCCAGCCGCACCAGCAGCGCCCGCGCCACCGGGCCCGCCGTCAGGTCGAACGGGACGGCCAGGAACTCTTCGGCCAGCGCCCGCGCGGCGGCCTCGTCGGGCGCGTCGCGCACGGTCAGCGGGAGCGTGGCGTCGTCGGCGAGGACCACGCGCGGCCGGCCGTCCCCGGTGTCGGGGAAACGCATGCGCAGCGCGTCGTGCCCGGCCACGGTGGCGTCGAGCGCGGCGGCGAGTGCGGCGGCGTCCAGCGGGCCGCGCAGCCGGAGCCTGATCGGGATGGTGAGCTGGGTGGTGCCCGGCGTGAACTGCTCCAGGAACCAGAGCCGCTCCTGCGCGTGCGACAGCGGCGGCTGCTCGCCGCCGGGCCGCGAGGGGATGGTGCGCCGCGGTGCCGCCGTCCCGCGCCGCAGCCGCTGCGCCAGCAGCGCCTGTTTGGTGGCGGACAGCGCCTCGGACTCGGTCACTTCTCCACCTCCAGCAGCCGTGCCGCCTCGGCTTCGGTGAGCGAGGAAAGCTCCTCGATCACCAGCCTCTCGACCGCTGCCGCGAGCCCGGCGACGGTCGGGTGGTCGAAGAGCGTGCGGATGGGCACCTCCGTGTCGATCGCGTTACGCAGCAGGGCCGCGACCCGGGTCGCCAGCAGCGAATGGCCGCCCAGGGCGAAGAAGTCGTCGTGGACGCCGACCTGCTCGACGCCCAGCAGCTCGCCCCAGACCGTGGCCACGAGCGCCTCGGCGTCCGTGCGCGGCGCCACGAACTCCGCGCCGAGGCCGGGGCCGGGCGCGGGCAGGGCCGCCACGTCCACCTTGCCGGTGATCGTGAGCGGCAGCGCCGGCAGGCTCACCCAGGCCGCGGGCACCAGGTGGGCGGGCAGGAGCGCGGCCAGATGCGCCCGCAGCTCGTCCGGCCCGGCCGGGCCGACCACGTACGCGGCCAGCCGCTCCCCGTCCGCCGTCACCACCGCCTGGCGGACACCCGGATGGGTCAGCAGGGCGGCCTCCACCTCACCCGGCTCCACCCGGAAGCCGCGGACCTTCACCTGGGTGTCGAACCGGCCGAGGAACTCCAGCATCCCGTCCGGCCGCAGTCGCACCCGGTCGCCCGTACGGTAGAGCCGCGATCCCGGCGGGCCGTACGGGTCGGGGACGAACCGGTCGGCGGTCAGCGCCGGGCGCCCCAGGTAGCCCCGCGCCAGCCCCTCTCCGCCCAGGCACAGCTCGCCGGGGAAGCCCAGCGGCACGGGCTCGCCGTGCGGGCCGAGGACGTGCGCGGTCGTGCCGCCGATCGGCCTGCCGATGGGCGGGCGGTGTACGGCGTCCGCCTCGCCCAGGTCGGCGGCCGTGGCGATGACGGTGGCCTCCGTAGGCCCGTAGGTGTTGACCAGCCGGACCCGGTCGCCGAACTTCTCCCGCCACCGGGCCACCGCCGCCGCGTGCGCTTGCTCCCCGCCGAGGATCACCAGCCGCAGCGGCTCCGGCCAGGTCACGTCGTCCAGCGCCTCGGTGAGCCGGTGCCAGTAGGCGGTGGGCAGGTCCAGCACGGTGACCTGCCGGCCGGCCGGGGTGCGCAGCGCGTCCGGCAGGGACGCGCCGCCGCCGGGCAGGAGCAGCAGGCCCGCGCCCGCCGTCAGCGCCGGGTACAGCTCCTCGACGTGGGCGTCGAAGCTGAGCGAGGCGAACTGCGGGATCCGGTCGTCCGGCCCGAGGCCGTACGCCTCCCGCATCCAGCGGACGCGCGCCGCCAGGCTGCCGTGCTCGACCAGCACGCCCTTCGGCCGGCCCGTCGATCCGGACGTGTAGATGACGTACGCCGGGTCGCCGGGCTCGACCGGGCTCCAGCCGCCGGACCACCGCTGGTCGGACCCGCCGGAGGGGACGAGCACGACCGTCTCCTGCGGCAGCCGCGGCGCGAGCCGGGCGTCGGTCACCACCAGGCGCGCGGCGCTGTCCTCGATCAGGAAGGCGAGTCGTTCGTCCGGATAGTCCGGATCGAGGGGCAGGTACGCGCCCCCGGCCCGCCACACGGCCAGCAACGCCACCACGGCCTCGGCCGAGCGCGGCAGGCAGACGCCGACCACGCACCCGTCCGTGACACCGCGCCGCCGCAGGGCCGCCGCGAGCACCGCCACCCTGGCGTCGAGCTGCGCGTAGCTCATCGACTCGTCGCCCCACAGCAGCGCCGGGGCGTCGGGGGTCGCGGCGACGGCCCGCTCGATGAGCGCGGGCACCGTCTCCGCGTCGCCGCGCGCCGCGGGGGAGCCCGCCAGGACGGCCGTGTCGGCCTCCGTCAGCAGGGGCAGCCGCGAGATCCGGGTGTCGGGGTCGTCGGCGATGGCCTGGAGCAGCACCTCGAACCGGGCGGCCAGCCCCTCCACGGTGGCCGCGCGATAGAGGGTGGCGTCGTACCCGAGCACCGCGAGCAGCCCCTGCTCGTTGCGCCAGGCCTCCAGCGACAGGTCGAACTTCGTCTGGCGGTACCCGCCGTCGAACAGCTTCACCCCGAGGTCGCCGACCCGCTCCGGCGGCGTCCCCTCGCCCGCCTGGCTGTGCAGGATGACCATGGTGGCCAGCAGCGGGTTGCGGCGCAGGTCGCGCGGCACGCCCAGCTCGCCGATGAGCCGTTCGAACGGCACGGCCCGGTGGGCGTGCGCGTCGAGCACGGAGCGGCGGGCCGCGTCGAGCAGGTCGGAGAAGAGCGGGTCCCCCGAGAGGTCGCCGCGCAGGACCAGCGTGTCGGTGAGGTACCCGATGACCGGTTCCAGCTCCGTCCGCTCCCGGCTCGCCCACGGCGTGCCGACCAGGATGTCGTCCTGCCCCGTGTGCCGGGCCAGCAGCACCTGGTAGGCGGCGGCCAGCACCATGAACAGCGACGCGTTCTGCTCCTGCCCCAGCCGCTCCAGCCGCGACACCAGCTCCGCGGGCAGCAGGAACGAGTGGAACGCGCCCTCCGGCCGCTCCCCGCCCGGCAGGTCGGCGGGCAGGTCGAGCACGGGCGGGTCGGCGAGCTGCTCACGCCAGTAGGCCAGCGCCTCCTCGGCCGCCTCGCCGGAGTCCCGCTCCCGCTGCCACAGCGCGATGTCGCCGTACTGCACCCGGAGCGGCGCGAGATCCGCCTCACCGCCCCGCGTGCGGGCCACGTACAGGGCGAACAGGTCGTCGAAGAGGATTCCGAGCGACGTCCCGTCCGCGATGATGTGGTGCAGCACGAAGCAGAGCACGTGGTCGTCCGGCCCGAGCCTGAGCAGGCTGACCCGCAGGGGCGGCGTCCCGGCCAGGTCGAACGGCGCGTTCGTCCGGTCGGCGACCAGCCGCAGCGCCTCCTCCTCCGGGTCGGGCGAGCCCTCCAGATCGAGGCGTTCGCACGACACCGGTGCGGGCGGATGGACGACCGCGACCGGCCGGCCGTCCACGTCGGCGAACGACGTGCGCAGGCTCTCGTGCCGGGCCACCACCGCGTCCAGCGACTCCTGCAGCGCGACCGTGTCCAGCTCGCCCCGCAGCCGCAGCGACAGGAACATGTTGTACGAGGCGTCGCCCGGATCGAACCGCTGCAGGAACCAGAGCCGTTCCTGTGCGAACGACAGCGGCGGGTCGACCCCCTCCGGACGGGGCCGGATCTCCGGCTGGTCGTCCTCTTCGCCCTCCCCGCGCAGCCGGACGATCTCGCCGACGTTCCCCTCGATGGTCGGGTCGTCGAAGAACGCGTCCAGCGACACGTCCACGCCGAGGCTGTCCCGGATCCGGGCCGAGATCTGCGCGATGGTGAGCGAGTGCCCGCCGAGGTCGAACAGGTCGTCGTCGACGCCGACGTCGTCCAGTTCCAGCACCTCGCACCAGATCCGCCGCACCTCCTCGACCAGCGCCCCGCCGGCCGAGACCGAGCCCGAGCCGGGGACCGGGATCGCGGACGGGGCGGGCTCGGGGAGTGCGGCGCGGTCCAGCTTGCCGATCGGGTTCAGCGGCAGGGCGTCCAGCACGACGTAGGCGCTGGGCAGCGTGGGGGCGGGCAGGGTCCTGGCCAGGTGGGCGGCCAGGTCGCCGGCCTCGGGGGCGGCCGCGCCCGGCGCGGGGACGACGTACGCGATCAGGCGGTCGGCGTCCCGGAGGAGCACCGCCGCCTCGCCGACCTGGGGGTGCTCCAGCAGCCGCGTCTCGATCTCGCCGAGCTCGATCCGGTGGCCGAGCAGCTTGATCTGCCCGTCCTCGCGGCCGATGAACTCGATCTCGCCGTCCGGCCGGTAACGGGCCAGGTCGCCCGTACGGTACAGCCGCGCCCCCGGAGGACCGTAAGGATCGGGGACGAAACGGTCGGCCGTGCGTGCCGGCATGCCCCGGTAGCCCCGCGCCACCCCGGCCCCGCCGATGCACAGCTCGCCCGCGACGCCGGGCGGAACCGGCCGCGACGCCTCGTCGAGCAGGTAGATCTGGGTGTTGGCGAGGGGCCGGCCGATCGTGATCGGCTCACCGGGCGCGCCCAGCTCGCCGTACGTGCTCCAGATCGTCGTCTCGGTCGGCCCGTACACGTTGACGACCCGGTCGCAGCGCGCTCGTAACTCGTCCGCGAGCTGGGGCGGCAGCGCCTCTCCACCCGTCAGGGCGGTCACCCCGGACATGCCGCCGGGCAGCAGCAGCCGCCACACCGACGGCGTGGCCTGCACGTGCGTGACGCCCTGCTCGGCGACCAGCCGGGCCAGCGCCTCCGGCTGCCGCACCGCGCCGGGAGGCGCGACCACGACCCGGCCGCCGACGACCAGCGGCAGGAACAGTTCGAGGGCGCTGATGTCGAACGAGGGCGAGGTGAGCGCGAGCCAGGCGTCGGCAGGCCCGGACCCGAGCCGGTCGCGCATGGCGAGCAGCAGGTTGGCCAGGTTGCCGTGATCGAGCTCGACCCCCTTGGGCCGGCCGGTCGACCCCGAGGTGTAGATCACGTAGGCGGTCTCCTCCGGCGACGCCGGCTCCTCCGACGAGGGCTCCCCGTCCGCCGGGATCGAGGGGTCCACCAGGAGCACGGGCCCGGGTAGCCCGCCCGGCAGCGGGGTCTCGGACAGCACCAGACCGGGACGGGCGTCGTCCACGATCATGGCGAGCCGTTCCGCGGGGTGGTCGGGATCGAGCGGCAGGTACGCGGCCCCGGCCTTGTGCACGGCGAGCAGGCAGACCAGGAGCAGGTGGGACCGCCGCAGGTGCACGGCGACCAGCTCGCCCCGCCCGATCCCGGCCCGCCGGATCCGGGAGGCCAGCCGCTCCGCCGTCGCGTCCAGCTCCGCGTAGGTCAGCGACCGCTCCCCGGACGTGACGGCGCACGCGTCCGGGCGGGCCCGCACCTGCTCGGCGAAGAGACGCGGCAGCGTCGCCCCGGCCGGGTAGGCGACCTCGGTGGCGTTCCACTCGACGAGCATCCGCCGCGACTCCGCCTCGGGCATGACGTCCAGGTCGGCCAGGCGGGTCTCCGGATCGTCGGCGGCGTGGCGCAGCAGGGCGCGCAGGCCGTCGGCGAACCGGGCCGCGACGTCCCGGTCCACGGCCGCCGGGTCGTACCGGACGCAGAGCGCCAGCCCGTCGGGGCCGTCCAGCAGCTGCAGGTGCAGCGGGTTCCGCGCACCTCCGGCGAACATCATGCGGTCCACGGTGACCGTCAAGCCGGGGAAGACGGGGTCGTCCTCCCGCCTGCGGTAACTGAGCGACACCGGGATGGGGGCGCCGCGGGACTCCCGGCCCAGCACCCGCCTGGGCGGCACCTCGCGGAACCGGTACAGGGCCCGCAGCTCGTCGCGCAGCTCCCGTACGAACGCGCGGAACGTCTGCCCTACCCCGGGCCGCGACAGCACGGGCAGCTCGCTGACGAACGGGCCGACCTGGTCACGGTCGCCGGGGCCGCGCGTGGTCACGTCGACCGCGACCGCCACGTCGTCCGTGCCGTACCTGAACAGCAGCGCGTGCACCCCCGCGAGCAGCACCTCGAAGGTGGACGCGCCGGTAGCCGCCGCGGCCTTCGCGGCGGCGGCGCCCAGCTCGTGGTCGAACCCGGCGTCGATCTCCTCGCCCGGCCCGTACCGCCTGCCGGTACGCCGCTGCCCCGGCAGCACGACGTCGGCCGGTTCCGTCCAGCGCCCCGCCCAGAACTCCCGGGCCTCCGCCAGCATCTCCGGCCCCGGCTCCCGCCAGGTGAACGGCGACGGCTCCACCGTCCCGCCCGGGTCCGCGTAGAACCGGGCGAGGTCACGTACCAGGATGTCCTTGGAGATGCCGTCGAAGACCAGATGGTGCGCGACGAACAGCAGCAGATGCCGCCCCGGCCCCGCCGGGGCGAGCGTGAACCGTGCCAGCGGCCCCTTCTCCAGGTCGAACTCCCGCGCGCTCTCCCGCCTGATCAGCCGGTCGAGGGCGGCGGGCGACGGATCGGTCAGCTCGGCGACCGTCACCTCCGGCTCGGCCGCGGGGACCAGCCGGAGCCCGTCGCCGCGCTCCGCGACCGCGCAGGCGAGCACCGGATGCCGGGCGGCGACCCGCGCGCACGCGCCCAGCAGCGCGGGCACATCGAGCTCGCCGTCGAACCAGAGGGCGAGCGGCATGTGGTAGGTCAGTCCCGCCCCCATGCGCTCGCCGACCCACATGTCCTGCTGTACGAACGAGGCCGGAATGCTCTCCTGGCAGTGCGTCATGTGCGCTCTTTCTCTGTCATCAAGCGGGGTCGTCCGCCGGTCTCCCGAGCAGGTCACGCAGGCGCGACTTCACCACCTTGCCGAGGTGGTTCTTCGGCAGTTCGGGGACGAACAGCAGCCGGCTCGGCAACTCGTGCCTGGCGAGCCGGTCCATCAGGAAAGTCCGGAGATCGGCGGCCGTGACCGGCGACCGGGTCACGACGGCGGCCGCGGTGACCCGGCCCAGCACCGGGTGCGGAATCCCGACCACGGCGGCCTCGGCGACCGACGGATGCTCGTACAGCGCGGCCTCCACCTGCAGCGTGGAGACCTTGTGCGCGCCGGACTTGATGACGTCGCTCTCGCGGTCGACGAGGTACAGGTAGCCGTCCTCGTCGAGGTAGCCGACGTCCCCCATGCGCACCCAGCCGTCGCGGAAGATGTCGTCGCTCAGCCGCCGGTCGCGGTAGTAGGAGCGGGTGCCGGCGGGCGAGCGCAGCCAGACCTCGCCCCGCTCCCCGGCCTTCGCGGTCCGCCCGTCCTCGGCGACGATCCTGATGGCGGCGCCCGAGGAGGGCCGCCCCACCGACGCCGGCCGCTTCGGGTCCACGATCATCGTGGTCTGCGCCGGGGCCGCCTCGGTCGAGGTGTAGTAGTTGACGATCGTCGCCTTCGGGAACGCCTTCGCCATCCCCGCCGCCACCGCCGGCGGCAGGCTGGCCGCGGTCGAGCCGAGCAACCGTACGCTCGACAGGTCGTACCGCTCCTCGACCTGGGCGTTGAGCAGCTCGATGGCCATCGCGGGCACCACGAAGACCGTCCCCGCCCCGTACGACTCGATCAGCCGCGCGAACCGGGCCGGAGTGAAACGCGGCAGCGTCAGCGCGGCCGGGCGGGAACCCAGCGAGTTGACGAGCATCGTCTGTCCCGCGTTGCTGCCGATGGGGAACGCGTGCAGGAAGTGCTCGGAGTGCAGGAGAGCGCGGCGCCTGGGGTCGGGGGAGATGCCGTAGGCCAGGTTGGCGTGGGTGGCGCCCACCCCCTTGGCGCGGCCCGTGGTGCCGGACGTGTAGATGATCTGGGCCAGCCCGCCCGGCTCGACGTCCCGCCGCACCGGGCCGCCCTCTTCCCCGCCGAGCTCCTCTGTGGTCGCCCGCCAGACGCCCACGTCCGGCGGCTCGACGCCGGGCCCGTGCAGGACGGCGCTCACGGAACAGTCGGTCAGCGCGTGGCGCACCTCGGCCGGGGCCAGCCGGGCGGACAGCGGCACGGCGACGCAGCCGGCCCGCATCACCCCGCACCAGGCGACCGCGAGATCCATCCAGTCCCGCTCGTCGAACACCAGCCCGACCCGGCTGCTGGACGGCAGGCCGCGTTCTATGAGGGCCCGGGCAACTCCGTTGGCCCGCCGGTCCCACGCGCCGAACGAGAGCGTCCCGGCCTCGGCCACCACCAGGGCCGGGCTGTCCGGCTGCTCCCGGGCGCGACGCGTCAGCAGGTCCGGAAGCAACAGCCCACCGTCACCATCCGGTGACCGAAATGTTTCGCGCACACGACCTGGCCTCTTGCTGGCAGCCCCAACAGGTCGAGCCGTGTGTGGCCGCTCCGGAACCCGCATGCTCCGTAAGAATAGGCAATCCGGGCTGTCCGCAACAGAGGAAAATTTAAGCATTTTCCCGAAACTTTCAGAGGGCTCAGGCGTGCCCGCGCGAGTGACCGCAGCCTCCGGCATGGCTTCCCCGAACCGGCCGGCCGCAACCTCGCCGCTCTGCTCGTCGAGCGGGAGAGGATCGAGGACGGAGGCTCACCGTGCCGTGGCAGCGAGCGCGTCCAATGGGTCGGCCAGGACGCGGGAGAAAGCCAGCTCCGCCGCGCCCACCAACGAGGCGTCGTAGCGCAGCATCGCGGTGCGCAGCTCCACCCCCCGGGAGACGGGCAGAACACTGGCCGCCACCCTCGCGCGGACCTGAGGTGCCGCACCCTGGTAGATGTCGCCGAGGGTGCCGCCGAAGACGACGACTCCGGGATTGAACAGGTTGATCAGGTTGACCACGCCGATCCCGAGCCAGTCGCCGACACGCTCCAGGGCCTTGCGGGCGGCCTCGTCACCGTCCGCGGCCGCTTCCAGGACGGCTCGCACGCCATCCCGCCCGCCCGGCCCGCCCGTGCGTCCGGACGCCTCCAGCAGCGCCGCCTCACCCACTTCCGCCTCCAGGCAGCCGTGCGAACCGCAGTTGCAGGAGCGGCCGCCGAAAGGATTGACGATCATGTGCCCGAGTTCGGCGCCGTAGCCGTCATCGCCGCCCAGCAACCGGCCTCCCACGATGATGCCGCCACCCACCCCGACATCCCCGTGCAGGTAGATGAGGTTCTGGTGGCCGATGCCCGCTCCGCGTTCATGCTCGGCCCGCGCGCCCAGGTGGGCTTCGTTGCCCACCGCCACGGGCAGCCCGAGCCCCAGCCGATCGCTGAGCGCGGGCCCGAAATCCAGGTCGGTCCAGCCCATGTTGGGAGCCAGGAGCACCCTCCCGTCGGCGGCCCTGACCAGACCGCAGTACGACGTGCCGACCCCCAGGCACCTCGCGTTCCGGGGCGCCGCGTCCACGAGCGCGCGGCCGAACCCGACCAGGACACCGACCACCTCGTCGAGATCGGCACGCCTGCTCCGCCGCCGGGGCGCCTCCCTGCGCTCCAGCACCACACCGCCGAGCCCGACCCTGGCGGCGACCACCCGATCCACCGCCACATCGAAGGCCAGCACATACCACCGGCCGCTCTCCGGCCGCACCACCAGCGACGGCCGGCCCACCCGGCCCGTCGCGCCCGAGGCCTCCTCCCGCACCAGACCCGCGGCCGTGAGCTGGGTGGCCAGCGCCAGGATCGTGCTGCGGTTCAGGCCCAGCCGGTTCGCCAGCTCAGCACGCGAGATCGCCCCTGCCAGATGCACCTGCCGCAGCACCGCGCCAAGATGGCGCCTGCGGATTTCCTCCTGCCGGGTGTCGCCCCTCACGGCCCTGATAGTGCCATACGTGTACGAGGCAACCGGATTGGTTTCGACAGCTGCACCGCCGCGAACAATTCGGACCCGTTTGGCGATATATCCTGCTTTTTCTAGTGAAGGTGAGCTGAGGTAGGTGTCATGAAGTTATCTGACTGGCGCAACTCCCTGTTCATCGCTGACCTCTTGGTCGTCGCGCTCCTGATAGTCGGATTGAGCTGGGCCGTACTGAGCCTTTTCGCCGGACCTAACGTGCGGAAGGTGGAGCCATCCGTACTTTCAGAGATGCGCGACGTAGGGCAGGTGATCGGCGAGGACACCGATATAGGCCACCAGTGGGAGAACGACTACGCCGAATCCAAGCACTTAGTCGTCTACCTGAACCCAGGCACGGAGAACGATGTCGTCGCCGAGACCGAACAGCGCTTGCGTCAGGCCGGCTGGCACGTGCAGAGCAGAGAACCGCCCGAAATTCATCTGCGGTCGGCCAAATGGCCTGGCCACTACATGGTGGTCGAGCACCTCGATGGCACGGACCTTTTGCACGACAGCTTGCACAATGCAGTCAGAGCCTCCGACCTGCCCCTGAGCAGGATGGCGTATATCGTCGTCCACAGGTAGGCGCAGTGACCCTTCGTTGCTGTCTCAGCCATCCGCGGTCCCGCTGTCCGCGTCAACGCGTCCGCTCTGAGCCCCCCGTCAGCGGGCGGGGCCGGCTCCGAAGCCGGTCAGCACCCGTCCGGCCTGCTCCATCATGTCCCTGACGATGTCAGCGGCGGGCTTGATGTCGTGGACGAGCCCGACACCCTGCCCCATGAGCCAGGGCATCTCCTCCCAGTCGGCCTCCGTCTCCGGGATCGCCAGCAGCAGCGGGAACTTGGGCACCTCCGTCTCCTGCCCCTGCACCACCGTGGTGCCGATCCCTTCCCGGGAGCCGGGGTCCGCCGGGATCTCCGCCACCCGATCGTGCCACTCGGCCACCACCCGGTTGCGCTGAAGCCGCATCGGATTGAACTGCGGGGCCTCCGGACCGAAGACCGAGGTGAGGACGGAACTGTCACCCGTGGCGTCGACCAGCCGCCGATGGTGCTCGGGATGCACCCGGGCCTCCTGCGAGGCGACCAACCGGGTGCCGACCCACACGCCGTCCGCACCCAGGCAGAGCGCGGCTGCCGCCTGCCGTCCATCGGTGATGCCGCCCGCCGCCAGGACCATCGCCCGATCACCTACGGCATCGACGATGGCGGGCACGTTCACCATGGTGGGCAGACCGCCGTAGTTGTGCCCGCCCGCCTCCCACCCCTGCGCGACGACGACCTCGATCCCGTCGTCCACGGCCAGCTCGGCCGCCCGGGCGGACCCGACCTGCTCCCACACCGACACCCCCGCCTCGCGCAGCAACTTCAGCTGCTCGGCCGGCGGATGCCCCCAGTGGAACGAGACGATCGGCACCCGCTCCTCCGCACACACCTCGACCAGCTCCCCAGTGGGGAAGAAGGTGATGAGGTTGACGTGGAACGGCTTCGCTCCGACGCGGCTCCTGACCTCGCGGATCATCTCGCGCAGCCGCTCGGGGGGCAGCAGCGCGGCTCCGATCGCGCCGATGCCGCCCGCGTTGGTGACCGCCGCCGCGAACTCGGGGGTCTCGGCCACGAAGGCCATCCCGGCGCAGACTAACGGGTAGGGGATGGCGTACTTCTCCGTGAGTCTGGTGGACAGTACGGACATTTTCGGCTTCCTTTCTCCAGGGCTTTCCCGTCCATCGTGATCCCTTACGGGCCGATTGCCCAGAGTTCCGGCCGATCGCCTCCGCGGCACGCTCGGGCCTGACCTTCCCGCTGCCGTGCCCGTACGTCAGTCGGTGTCGACGAGGGGCGTCCGCTCAGACGGCGTGCCAAGCGCGAACGCGACCAGCTCGGCTTCGACGTATGCGGCGGCCGCGACCCCGCTCTGCACCCCGAGATCCTCGATTTGCTGATCGACATCGTCACCGCTGGGCTCACGTCACAGGCCGCACGACAAAGCTGATCCACGGCTGCTTGTCGAGCTGTCGGAGGACGCCAGCACGCGCCGGGGTCGTCGCCGCCGGATGTCTCTGACCGACATTTCACGAACACGGGGCCGACCCGAGACGGTCGCTCACGCTCGACCTGGGCGGGGCCTGGCGCTGATGGGCGTGTCCGCGTTGGAGACCGCCGCCGAGGCGCTTGAGCTGCGCAAGGAGCAGGACCGCGCCGTCGGCGCCCCGGATTCTGTATGAGACCAGCTCAACCCCAGGCTGGTACACGAGTGCTGACCAACGACACCGGCATACGGCTGCGTGCTCTTCACATGAGCCTGCCCGACCAGTACCGCAAGCCGAGTACGGACTGACGACGCTCAACCTCTGCGATCGCCGCTGCAGCTTCCCGCACTCGGGGCAGCACGCCTCGGCTCCTCAGCCCGTAGCGTCTGCGCGCCCGCGTGATCGAGTTCGCGCAAAGTGCTGGGGCGACTACGGACATCACGTCCTGCACCCGGGTCATCGTCGTCTCCCTCGGCCGGATGACGGATGAATTGACCCGGAGGGGTAACGCGGCAGTCCGTCCGTCACTCGTACGGTCGTCCCACACCCAGTTCTCGTAACGCAGAGGTTGTCCGTGATGCAGCTCCACCACGAGTTCACGCTTCCGATCTCGCCTGATCAGGCGTGGACCACCCTGCTCGACGTGAAACGCGTCGCGTCGTGCATGCCCGGCGCGACGCTCGATCATGTCGATGGGGACCGGTTCTCCGGCCGCGTCAACGTCAAAGTCGGCCCGCTGCGTATGGCCTACAAGGGCGAGGCTCGCATCACAGAGATGGACGAGGCCCGGCGTCGTCTGGTGATCGAGGCGGCGGGCCGCGAGGCACGCGGATCAGGAACGGCGAGGGCGACGGTCACGGCCACCCTGAAGCAGGCCGGTGAAGGTACCAGGGTCGGCCTGGCGACGGAGCTGGCTCTCACCGGCCGCCCCGCGCAGCTCGGCAGAGGGCTGGTCGGTGAGGTGGGCGGGAAGATCATCGGCCAGTTCGCGGAGCGGCTCTCCCTTGAGATGCGAAGCGACCGCACCGGCGACGGCCAGACGTTGACGGACGCCCCCGAGCCCACCTGGTCGGGCAGGGAGGGCGAGAAGCGCCGGGACGGGGCGCCGCGCGAGTCGGCCGCCGCCCCTACCGCCTCACCGGCCGGGGCGGCCGCCCGTGCCGAGGACAACTCGCTCGATGTGTTCTCGCTGCTCGGCCCTGAGGCGAGGAAGCGGGGCCTGCTGGCCGCCGCGGCAGTCGCGCTGCTGCTGGTCGCCTTCATGTTCGGCAGACGCAGGGGACCGGGCCGCGGCACCGACGGCGAGAGGAGATGAGACGTGTACAGCCTTCAGAAGCTGCTCTGGGACGTGCGCAAGTACCCCGATCTCGCGAGGCGCTTCCGAGCCGAGCCCGACGCCGTTCTCGACGAGTACGGCATAGCCGGCGAGGAGCGGGCGGCGATGGCGGCATTGGACTTGAAGACCTTGTACGACCGCGGTGCCAACCCCTATCTCCTCTACTTCTGCGCGCTGGAGATCGGCGTCGACCGGGGGGAGTACTACGCCCGGCTTCGCGGTGAGATCAGCTGATGGGACAGGACATGGGACAGATCGTAGGAGTCTTCGCGACCTCGCACTCACCCGGTATTACGGGCTTCCCCGAGCGGGCCGAACCCGCGCAGCGCGCCGCCGTCGAAGAAGCCTTCGCCGAGGTGCGCCGCCGGATCGAACGACTGGCGCCCGACACCGTGATCGCGGTGTCTGTCGAGCACTTCACCAATTTCTTCCTCGGCAACCTGCCCGCCTTCGCGATCGCGACCGCAGACTCCTATCTCGGACCCGCCACACCCGAGATGGGTGGCTTCCTCCGCATTGAGCAGCACGATTATCCCGGCGACCCGGCGCTCGGGCGTCACCTCTACCGCTTCGCGCTCGAATCGGAGTTCGATCCAGCGCTGGTCGAGGGCGGAATGGTCTTCGACGAGAACTTCTGTGTGCCGCTCAAGCACCTCGACCCCGAATCACGGCTGCCGCTCGTGCCGGTCATCGTCAACGGCGTCAACCCGCCGTGGCCCACCCCCAAGCGCTGCCTCGATTTCGGGCGGATGATCCGCGCCGCGGTCGAGGCGCAAAGCGAAGCATCCCGCGTCGTGGTGCTCGCCACCGGCGGACTGTCCCACTGGGTGGGCATGCGCGAGTCGGGGACCATCAACGAAGCGTTCGACCGCGACTTCCTCGACCGGCTGGGCAGCGGCGACAGCACCCGCCTCACCGACTACACCGGGGAGCAGATCGACGCGGCAGGAAACGGGGCGCACGAGATCAGGACCTGGCTGGTCGCCGCCGGCGCCGCCGGCGCCCCCTTCGAGACCCTTGTCTACGAGCCCGTTCCCGCGTGGCTCACCGGAGCCGCCGTCGCGGCCGCCCGGATCTGAAAGACCGACGCCCTCAACACTGGAGGAGCAATCATGAGCAAGTTTCCCAAGGTGACCGGTCGTGACATGCGTGGTGTCATGGCGTATCCGCCTACTCCGGCGCTGCCGGGGGCTGAGCGGGTGGACGCGGTGGACACGGTGGATCTGGCCGAGACCGAGCGGATGGTTCGTACGCTGATCGCCGATGGCGTGGATGCGATCGCGTTGAACGGCACGCTGGGGGAGTGCGCGACGCTGACGCTGGAGGAGTGGAAGGCGTTCGCGGGGTGTGTGGCCGAGACGGTGCGGGCGGTGGATCCGGATTTTCCGGTGTTCATCGGGGCGACGACGTTGAACACGCGTGACACGGTGGCGCGGATGCGGTTCCTGGCGGATTTGGGGGTGACCGGGACGTTGCTGGGGCGGCCTATGTGGGGGTTCATGGTGGGGCCGATCATGGAGCGGTTCTACCGTGATGTGGCTGAGGCGGTGCCTGAGCTGGCGATCGTGGTGTATGACAACACGGCGGCGTTCGGGGGTGTCATTCCGCGTGGTGTGTATCGGGCGTTGGTGGAGCTGCCGCAGGTGGTGGCGGTGAAGTATGCGGGTGGGGCGTCGGTGGGGTTCCGGTATCACAACGATATGGCGCATACGGGGACGTGTTTTCCGTTGATGCCGATCGAGACGGATTGGTTGCCGGCGTGGGAGATGTATGGGGAGGAGCTGGTGGGGATGGCGTGGTCGTCGACGACTGCGTGTGGTCCGGCTCCGGTGCTGGCGTTGCGGGATGCGTTGCGTGAGGGGCGTATCGAGGACGCGAAGTGGCTGACGGAGCGGCTGCGGTGGGCGCATGAGCCGTTCTTGGTGGGTCAGGACTTCATGGAGTTTTCCAAGTACAACATTCCGTTGGAGAAGATCCGGGTGAATGAGGCGGGTTACATCCGGGTGGGTAAGTGTCGTCCGCCGTATACCGAGGATCTGGTGCCGGACAGGCATGTTCAGGACACCAAGGATCACATTGCTCGGTATAGGCAGGTGGTCAAGGAGGTTGCTGACCGTCTGGGTCGTACGCACACCTATCCCGAGGAGGGCTGACGGTGGGCGCCGAAGGCGGCGATCGAACCGGCACGAGGACGGTGGGCGGCCGGCTGGCCGGCGCCTCCGTCCTCGTGACCGGGGGCGGCTCGGGTATCGGCCGAGCGGTGACGGATGCCTACGTCGCCGAAGGAGCCGATGTCATGGTCCTGGAGCGGTCGCCGGAGCACGCAGCCCAACTGCGCGAGGACCTGGGTGACGCCGTGTCGGTGATCGTCGGGGACGCCACCGATCCCGACGCACTCGAGACAGCCGTCTCCGCCGCCCGGCGCCCCGATGGCGGTCTCGACAACCTGACCTGCTGTGTCGGGGTATTCGACTACTACGCATCGCTGAAGGACCTGACCGCGTCGGAACTGGCGTCGGCGGCCCACGAGATCTGGCGCGCCAACGTCCTCAGCGCGCTGGTGGCGGTGAACCGCGCTTACCCCGCCCTGCGGACCGCACGCGGCTCCGCCACGCTGACGCTGTCCGGCTCCGCCTTCTACCCGGAGGGCGGCGGCGTCCTCTACGGCAGCTCCAAGTGGGCGTTGCGCGGGGTGATCGCCCATCTCGCGAAGGATCTCGCACCCGACGTACGCGTGAACGGCGTGGCGCCGGGAGGCACGAGCGGGACGAAGCTGGGCGGCCTGGACGCCCTCGCCCAGGACATGACGGCCGACCGGGTTCCCGGGCGGGACGAGCGGATCCAGGCCGGGACGCTGCTGCAGGTCACCCCCCTTCCCGAGGACCACACCGAGGCATACCTCTACCTCGCGGATCCGGCGGGAGCGCGCGTCGTGACCGGAGTCGTCATCAAGACCGACGGCGGCAGGGGGTGACAGAGAAGCCGTACAGATTCCCTTTCCGAGGGTCCCGCTCAGGGCCGCCGGGTGGTTTCCCGGCGGCCCTGCCTGTTGTCCGATCGCCCTGAAGTGCCGTTCGAGGCTGCCGTGGTCCCGAGACGGGCCGCCTCACCCGTCGGCCGCACCTTCCACCTTCTTGCGGTTTCCGGCGGCCCAGATCAGCTGCACCAGTTCCGCGCGATTACGCACATCGGTCTTCGCGAACACCCGCTTGAGGTGCTGCTTGACCGTGTTCTCGCTGATGAACGCCTGCTCGGCGATCTGCTTCGTCGTCAGCCCTTTACTGACGAGTTCGGCGATGTCCTGCTCGCGGGGGGAAAGCACCTCCCACACAGGAAGCCGGCCGCTCTGTTCCTCGGCGCCGTCATACAGCAGAGTCACCGCCGCGTTGTGCTGGTCGGAGAGCCGGTAGGACTTCACGATGACCTGGCGGCCGGATTTCCGATCGCGCACGCTGCGGGTGTGCACCCGCTTGCCCCGTGCGCGGAACTCCTCCATCGCATCCGCGATGGTCTGCTCTACCGCGCCGGGCTGGTCGCCCTTGGACGTGTCGGCGCAGGCGATGCTCGGATCATTGCTCGCCGCACGGTTCCGGAACAGCACCTGCGCGTCGAGATCTGTGACCACGATGGCCTGGGGCATCCGGTGCAGGACGTGCTCGAGCATGCTCATGCGCCGCCCGGTGCGTTCGAAGCGCAGAGCCCGTTCGGTGGCGAGCCCCAGCTGCTCGGCGGTGATCCGGGCAGAGACCAGGTCATCCTCAGTGAAAGCGGGCTGCTCGAGCTTCCTGGCGAAGTTGATCGTCCCGAAGAACGTACCGGAAACGATCAGAGGTGCTTCCAAGGAGTGGAAATAGCCGCCGCTGGCCAGGGCCGACTGGGCGCCACAGCGCTGCCAGCGCTCCGGCGTAACGACCCGTGAGGAGTCGATCGGCCGGCGGTGGGTCACCACATAGTCGAGTACTGGATCGTCTTCTCGGCCGTATTCTTCGTAATTGTCCAGAAAGTCTGAGTCTGCGGCGGCGCGGACGCCGAGCACCGGTCCGGTGTCGCCGCCCAGTCGGTACAGCCCCAACGCACTGGCCGGGATGACGTTGTCAACGGCGTTCAAGAAGACGTTCTCCACTTCCTCCAGGGTCAACGCCGATTGAAGAGCACCTGCGAATTGGAACCGGGCGGCATGCGTAGCTGTCCGAAATGAAGTCAATTGTCGACCACCTCGACAGGGCCTGAGTATCTGGCTGCGTCCCCCGAGATGGATGGGATTCTTTACTTCTGGCTTGTGCCTGGTCAATGGGGTCGGAGCTGGACGTTCGCTCGCGTCAGCGACATGTCAGCGGGCGGGGCCACGAGGTCGAGCGGGAGAACCGAAACCGACCGAAAAAGTACCCGATGGGGGGCTCTCAGAGGGGCCAGAGCCTCCTTAGCGTTGCGGCTGCCCCGGGATCCGGGGCCAACCCGCCCTTGACCAGACAGGAGTGCATCGAGTGGCGATCGATCGTGACGAGCGTCAGGAATACATCGATGACATGGTGCGGCGCCGTGGCTACGTGCTGGACTACCACAAGGTGATGGCGGCTCAGGACCTGGAGACGCTGAAGGCCGCTGACGGGCTGGTGTCCGCCGCCTACCTGCGCCAGCGGTCGCTGGACCGGCGTACCAAGGAGTTGCTGTTCGTGCTGAGCCTGACGGTGCTGCGGGCCGAACGGCACCACATCGCCAGCCACATCCGGGTGGCGCTGCAGCACGGAGCCACCCCGCAGGAAATCCTCGAGGCGATCGAGATAGCCCTGCCAGAAGCCGGTGTGGTCGCGTTCCAACATGGGTTCGACGTCTGGCGGGAGGTCGTCGGCGCGACCGGCATCGAGCCGAGCCCCGGGGCCATGCCCGCGGATTGACCCGGCCGAATTGACCCGACAGGGGGACGAAGCCGGTCAGCCCTCCTCCCTACTGTGACAGCGATCCGGCACCGCGGGCGGCGCCCGCGGACGAGTTATCTGCATCGGAGAAACCATGGGCCAACCCCTAGCCAGCACGGACGTGACCGTCGATCTGGAGGTCAACGACCGGCGCGTGGTGCGCGATGTGCCCGCCCGTACGCTCCTCGTGCACCTGCTCAGGGACATCCTGGGCCTCACGGGGACCCACGTCGGGTGCGACACCACACAGTGCGGGGCCTGCACGGTCGAGTTGGACGGCGTAGCGGTCAAGTCGTGCACGGTCTTGGCGGCGCAGGCGGACGGCTGCTCGATCCGTACGATCGAAGGGATTTCCTCCGACGACGAGTCCGGCCTCGATCGCGTCCAGCGGGCCTTCTGGGACAAACACGGGTTGCAGTGTGGTTTCTGCACCCCCGGCATGGTGATGGCGGTCCGGCAGCTGCTGCGCGACAACCCTGCGCCCACGGAGGACGAGGTGCGGCGCGGCATCGACGGCAACCTCTGCCGCTGCACCGGCTACCAGAACATCGTCGTCGCGGCGCTGCACGCCGCCCGGACCGGTACCGGAGAGGAGCGCCGTGTATCCAGCTGAGTTCGCCTACGTCCGGCCGACGGGTCTGGACGGCGTGTTCGCCGCGATCGAGCGGTACGCCGACGATGTGAAGGTCGTCGCCGGTGGCCAGAGCCTGCTGCCGATGATGAAACTGCGGCTCGCCACACCGGGTGTCCTGGTGGACCTGGCCGGGGCGGGCGAGCTGCGGGGCCAGTGGTCGACGACGGACGGCGTCCGCGTGGGCGCCATGACCACCTACCGGGAGCTGCAGCGCAGCCCGCGGACCCTGGACCTGCTGCCTGGCCTGGAGGAGACCCTCGCGTTGATCGCCGACCCGCAGGTCCGGGCCCGCGGCACGATCGGCGGAGCCGTGGCCCACGGGGACCCGACGGCGGACCTGCCGGCCATGCTGCTGGCGCTCGAAGCCGTCGTCCTGCTGGCCTCGCCGAGGGGAATCCGCCGTCGTCCCCTCGACGAGTTCTTCACGGGCGTCTACTCCACCGATCTCGCCGAGGACGAGGTGGTGCTGGCGATCGACATTCCGCAGCCCCCTCCTGGCACGGGCGCCGCCTATCAGAAGTACGAACAACCCGCGAGCCACCTGGCGCTGTGCGGCGTCGCGGCAGCCCTGACCATCGGGGGCGGGCGGGTGCACCGGGCCCGGCTGGCGATGACCGGAGTGGCCGCCACCCCGCGACGCCTGACCGCATTGGAGGAAGCCCTGACAGGAACACAGGTGAACGCCAAGGCGTTCGACGAGATCGCCGTAACCGCCGTGCACGGCGTCGAGCCGCTGGACGACATGCACGCGTCGGCCGCCTATCGGCTGCAGCTGCTGAAGCTGGCCACCCGGGAGGCGCTGCAGATCGCGGCGTCCCGCGCCGGAGCGGGGTGGGCCGCATGAGCGGGCAGCCTGTCGAGGTCGTCGAATCCGGTGCCGTCACCACATGCGTGCTGAACCGGCCCGAGTCCGGCAACATGCTGGACGCGACCATGCTGGACGCCCTCGCGGGCGCCGTCTCCCGGGCCGCCGACCGCGGCAGCAGGGTTCTTGTGCTGCGTGCCGCCGGTCCGGACTTCTGCCTGGGCCGCAAGGGACCGAAGATCGACGGTGTCCCGACGCCGGCGATCCTCGCGGCCGAGTTCGCCCGAGTCCAGGGCGTCAACGAGCTGGTGGAGGATTTCCCGGGGCTGACCGTCTCGGTCGTGCACGGACAGGCACTGGGCGCGGGCGCCAGCCTCGCCGGCCGATGCGATCTGGTCATAGCGGCGCGCGGCGCTCGCATCGGCTTCAACGAGGTGCCGAAAGGGATCGCCCCCACTGTCGTGGCCTCCTACTTCGTCCACCGGCTCGGACATACGGCCCTTCTCGACCTGCTCCTGACGGGCCGCATCGTCGCGGCCGACGAGGCACAGCGCCTCGGACTGGTGAGCCGGGTGGTCGACGACGCCACCCTCGGACAGGAGGCCGCCGCCGTCGCCGACGAGCTGGTCGTGCTCGACCCCGAGGTCGTAGGGACGATCAAGTCTTTCATCGGCACCGCCGCGACGCTGCCCCCGCGGACCGCGGTGCGGCTCGGGATCGCCCAGCTCGTCAACCAGATGGTCGACCAGGCCATGACCACGACGCGATGACGTCTGACGGAGGATCACAGTGAGCAGTTCCCCTCTCATCGTGCGCAAGATCTTCTCCCAAGTCGAGGAGACCCGGCTCGCCGCTGGGACGCCTGACGCCGGCGGTCCGCTGCGCAAGGTCGCGGTGTGCGCCGTCGTCAAGAATCCCTACGCCGGGAAGGGCTTCGTCTCCGACCTGTCCGAGCTGATGAAGGCTTCGGGCGAGGTGGGCGGTCGTCTCGGCGCCGAGGCCGCACGGCTGCTCGGGGCCCCGGTCGAGAGTTACGGCAAGGGCGGCCTGGTCGGCACCGACGGCGAGCAGGAGCACGTCAACGCCGCGCTCACCTCGGTGTTCGGCAACGCGTTCCGCGACGCCATCGGCGGTGGCAAGGCGTGGATCACCTCCGTGACGAAGGTGTCCGCGCCGGGGGCCGTCATCGATGTGCCGCTCGCCTACAAGGACGAGGTCTGGGTGCGCAGCCACTACGACGCCTTCGAGGTGCGGGTCCCCGACGCCCCCCACCCCGACGAGCTGGTGATCATCGCCGCGGTGGCGAACCGCGGCCGGATCAACGCCCGGGTAGGCGGTCTCACCGTCGACGAGTACCGGGCGGGAGCCTCCGCATGAGTACCCGTCTGGTCGTGACCGGGGCCGGTGTCGTACTGTCCGGTGACATGGCGGCGCCGATCGTCCGCGACGCCGACACGGTCGTGTGCGACGGCGAGGTCATCACCGCGGTGGGTCCGCGCGAGGAGCTGGCCGACGAGATCGCGTCGGCGGACCAGGTCCTCGACGCGAACGGCAGCACGGTGGCCCCCGGCCTGATCGACTCCCACTGCCACGTCGTGCTGGGCGACTACACGCCGCGCCAGAAGACGGTCGACTTCCTCGCCAGCTATGTGCACGGCGGTATCACCAGCGTCGTGTCCCCCGGGGAGATCCATGCCCCGGGCCGGCCGCACGACGCGATCGGCGTTAAGGCCCTGGCCATCGCCGCGCGTGCTTGCTTCGAGAACTTCCGGCCCGGCGGCATGCGGGTGCACGCGGGGGCGGTCGTGCTCGAACCCACCCTGCAGCCGTCCGACTTCGCCGACCTGCAGCGGGCGGGGGTGCGCCTGGCCAAGTTCGGTTTCGGACGGTACGAGAACCCCTCGGACGGCGTCGCGCAGGTCCGCTGGGCCCAGGAGCACGGCATCACCGTGATGTGCCACTCGGGCGGCGCCAGCATCCCGGGCAGCAAACCGATCACGCCGGATCATCTTCTGGAACTCGCCCCTGACGTGTGCGGTCACGTCAACGGAGGCCCGACTTCGCTGCCCGACGCCGGAGTCGATCTCATCATCGAGCAGACGTCGATGGCGCTGCAGCTGGTCCAGGCCGGAAACCTGCGCTCGGCGGTACGCATCGCCCGCAAGGCACTGGACGAGGGCCGGTTCGACCGGGTGGTCATCGGCTCCGACACGCCTACGGGCACCGGTGTCATGCCGCTCGGGGTCATCAAAACCGTCGCGGAGCTGTCCTCGCTCACCGGCATCGACCCGGCCCTGATCTGGGCCGCGGCCACCGGGAACAACGCCAGGACCTGGGGGCTGCCTTCGGGGTTCCTGCGGGCGGGTGCGAGTGCCGACCTCGTCGTGATGGACGCACCGTGGGGCTCCACGGCGGGCGACGCGCTGGGCGCCCTGCGCATCGGGGACATCCCCGGGATCAGCGCTGTGGTGTCCGCCGGCGTCGTCCGGGCCCTGCTCAGCCGTAACACGCCCCGGGCCGCCCGGCTGGCGGCCGCCATCCCATCGATCGCGCACCTTGACGGTGCGCACTGAGACCCAAGGAAGCTGACGTGAAGGTCATCATCGATGTTGCCGCATGCCAGGGGTACGCCTGCTGCATGATGGAGGCACCGTCCGTCTTCGATCTTAACGAGGACGAAGGGAAGGTCATCCTCCTTCAGGAGAACCCTTCCGAGGACCTGCGCACGCAGGTAGACACCGCGGCCCGGACGTGCCCCGCAAAGGCCATCCGCCTGGAGAACGGCTGATCGCATGCGTCGTGTCGTCGTCGTCGGCGCCTCGCTGGCGGCAGTGCACGCGATCGACGCGTTGCGGGAACACGGGTTCGAGGGTGAGATCGCCCTCGTGGGAGCCGAGCCGCATCTGCCGTACGATCGCCCGCCGCTGTCGAAGGAGGCGTTGCAGCATGGCCCGGACACGACCGGGCTGCTCCTGCGAAGCCCCGAATGGTACGTCGAGCGTGGCGTCGACCTCCACCTCGGACGGGCCGCCGCGGCACTCGATCCCGGGGCACGGGTCGTCACCCTGGAGGGCGGCGCGTCGCTCGACTACGACGGGCTCCTGATAGCCACCGGGTCGAAGGCCCGGACACTCGGCCCCGCTTCTCAGGCCGGACCGGTCTACACCCTGCGGACGCTCGACGACTGCGTCGCCCTCCACGAACGACTAGTGCCGGGAAACCATCTGGTGGTCATCGGCGCCGGCTTCATCGGGCTCGAAGTCGCCGCCACCGCCCGGGACATGGGGATGAGCGTCTCGGTGGTGGAGCTCGCTCCGGCTCCCCTGAGCCGGGTGCTGGGGGACGAGGTCGGCCGATGGTTCATGACCTGCCAGGCCGCCCACGGGGTCGAGGTGCTGTGCGGCACCTCCGTCGAGCGGATCGAAGCGGGCTCCAGGGGCAGCAAGGTCGTCCTCGGCAACGGGAGCACCTTGTGGGCCGACCTCATAGTGACCGGCGTCGGCGCCAGCCCGGCGACCGACTGGCTGCGGGGCAGCGGCATCCGCCTGTCGGACGGCGTGGTGTGCGATCAGAGCCTGCGGGCGTCGGCGCCCGGTATCGTCGCCGCCGGAGACGTGACCCGCTGGTATCACTCGCTCTTCGACGAGGAGATGCGGGTCGAGCAGTGGACCAACGCCGTCGAGCAGGGACGACATGCCGCGATGACGCTGCTGGGCGGCGACGATCCGTATATCGCGGTGCCGTACTTCTGGTCCGACCAGTTCGACGTGAAGATGCGGTTCGTCGGGCGGGCCAACGCGGCCGAGCAGATTCATGTCGAGCGCGCCGACACATCGTCTATGGTGGCGCTGTTCGGTCGAGATGGGGTGATTCGTGGGGCTTTGTGTGTCAATGCCCCTCGTCAGCTGGCTCTCTACCGTAAAGCCATCTCCGACGGAACACCGTGGCAGGACGTGGTCAGCGCCTGAGGGAGAGACGATGGCCGACCGGTGGCAGGGCGGGCCGTTCGTAGAGGTCCGTGTGCTCGGACCGCTGGAGGTCCGGGCCGATGGCGTGCCGGTGCGGCTGGCCGGACGCCGGACGCCCGGGCTGCTCGCCCTGCTGGCTGTGCGGCCAGGTCGCGTCGTGACCACAGCCGAGGTCTTCCGGCAGGTGTGGCCGGAATCGGTGACGGCGTTTCCCGGCAGGGTGGCGCGTAACACAGTGCAGGCCCGGATCTCCGCCCTGAGACGGGCGCTCGGTTCCGCGTCCGTCCGGATGACAGGGGCCGGCTACGTCCTCGACGTGTCGGTGGACTCCGTCGACGCGGTCCGCTTCGACGCCTCGATCCGCAAGGGCCGCGCACTGCGCATGGCCGGGCGGATGGACGAGGCCACCGCAGCCTACGAGGAGGCCCTCGCTCTCTGGCGGGGGGAGAGGGCCTACGACGACCTGCATCATGTGGCGGCCCTCGCCGAGGAGTCGAGACGGCTGTCGGAACTGCGCCTGCAGGCGCTGCAGGAGGTGTTCGCCCTGCATGTCACCGCCGGTCGCTACGACCAGATCTCGGATCGGCTGGTCGAGGCCACCCGGAGGCACCCCGGAGTCGAAGAGCTCTGGGCCCTGCGGATGATCGGGCTCAACAGCCAGGGCAGACAGGCCGAGGCGCTGGCAGTGTATGCCGAGGCCCGCGAGCATCTCATGCGGCGGTTCGGCCTGGACCCCGGCCCTCGGCTGCGCGAGCTGGAAACCCAGATCCTGCGTCAGGAGACGATCCCCGGCGGCGGCGTGCGTTTTCTGGGGCCGGCCAGGATCGCCCGGCCCGCGACGTCCTTCGTCGGACGTGACGGCGAACTGGCCCTCGTCGTCGACCTGCTCACGACCGAACGGCTGCTGACCATCACCGGTCCGGGAGGCGTGGGCAAGACGCGGCTGGCGCTGGAGGCGGCGCAGACCCTCGTCGACGCATGCGCGCCGGCGGTCGCGCACGGAGTCACCGTGGTGGACCTGGCCGTCCACCGCCAGGGGGATGACGTCGCCCGGGTGGTCATGAACTGTCTGGGCACCGCGACGTCCGGCTCGGGGCTGGACAACATGATCGGCCCGGGCCCCGCGGCGGTGGACAGACTGTGTGACCTCCTCGCAGACCGGCGCATGCTTCTGATCCTGGACAACTGCGAACATCTCATTCACGAGGTCGCCGTGCTGGCCGAGGCGCTGCACACCAGAACCGACGCGATCAGCGTGCTGGCCACCAGCCGCGAACCTCTCGGCGTGCCGGGCGAGACCGTCGTCACGGTGGGTCCCCTGCCTGTCGCACGGGGGGACGCGGAGTGCGACGCGGTCGTACGCGACAGCCCCGCCGTCCGGCTGTTCCTCGACCGGGCGCTCGCAGCACATCCGGCGCCCGAGATCGACAGCGCCCGGCTGCGCCTGATCGCCAGGATCTGCGAGAGGCTGGACGGCCTGCCGCTCGCCATCGAACTGGCCGCGGCCCGCACCCGGCCGCTCGGCATCGACCTGGTCGCCGACCATCTGGACGACCGGTTCGAACTGTTCTCCCGGGGGCCTCGTACGGTCGCCGACCGCCACCGCACGCTGGCCGCCGTCGTCGGTTGGAGCTACGACCTTCTGGACGAGCTGGACAGGAGGGTCTTCGCGGCGCTTTCGGCCTTCGGCGGGTCCTTCGCGCTGGACCAGGTGCTGGAGACATGGGCGCGGCTGGGCGGCACCGGACGGGAAGCGCGCGACAGCATCGAGCGGCTCGCCCTGAGATCGCTGGTCCAGGTCGAGGCGGCCGCGGGTGGCCCGCGCTTCCGACTGCTGGAGACCATGAAGGCGTACGGCGCCGACAGGCTGCGGGAGTCGGGACGGGAGGCGGCGACGTTCGCCGCGCACGCCCAGGTCTACGCCGACCTCGTATGGAGACACGCCGACGCGCTGAAGACCGATCAGCAGGCACGCGCGGTGTCGGTCGCAGTGAAAGAGGAGGCGAACATCCGCGCCGCGCTCATCCGGTCGATCGAACAGGAGGACGGTTGCCTCGCACAGGCGATCGTCGGCGGAACCGGCTACCTCGTCTGGATGCGAGGCAACTGCTACGGTCCGGTCTGGGACCGGATCGTGCGAGCGTTGGCACTGCCGGGAGCCGATGCGGGGCTCCGCATGAGGGCGCTCGCCTGGGCCACCCACCTGGGCTCGGTCTTCGGACACCTCGAGCAGGCCGTCTCCTTCGGGCGGGAAGCCGTACGGTTGGCCACGGCGAACCCGGATCACCAGCAGGGGGAGTACGGATTCGCCCTCCTGGCGCAGGCGCATGCGCTGCACCGGCTGGGACGCGGACCTGAGGGCGACGCCGTGCTGGACGAGGCGCAGCGGGTCAGCTCGGCCGCGGGCGATCACTGGTCGCTGGCCGGATGCGCGATGGTCGGGGGGCTGTACGCGCTCAGACGCGGCCTCCTCGACCAGGCGGAGCTGCGGTTCGTCCAGGCAGCGGGCCACTACCGGGTCTGCGGGGACCGGTGGGGCCAGCAACGGGCGGCGCTGCGCCAGGCGATCGTGCTCGAGGCGCGGGGCGACTACCCAGGCGCCGCGCGGCTGCTAGCGGACGCGCTCGAACTGATCGAAGACCTCGACCTTCCGGAGACGGCTTCGCCCGCCAAGGCGGCCCTGGCACGGGCCACGCTCCTGAGCGGAGACGTCCGGGCCGCCCGCCGGATCGTGGACACTTTGGAGCGGCAGGGGAGCGCGGGGCGGTTCCCCGAGGTCGCGGCACTGCTGGAGCAGTGCCGTGCGATGCTGGCCGAACACGACGGCAGGACGGCGGTGGCGATCGACACGCACATCGCGGCGGCCCGGCGACTCACGGACGTCGGTCTGGCCACGGGCGCGCTCGAGTCCTGGGCACGGGTCGTCCTGCTGGGCGGGCCGGGGAGCGGGCACGCTGCCGAAGCCTGCAGGGCGTCCCGGGAACTGGCGGCGCGCATTCCGGACCCACAGGTGCAGGCGATCGCCCAGGAGATCCGCGCCATGACACTGCCTGCGGGCGGCCGCGCCGCCGACCAGGCCAGGGACGCCGCAGCGGACCTGCGCCGCCGGCACGGGCTCGCCCTTCCTGCCTTGGTGGACAGCGCTTTGCCGACGTCCGAAGACGCATGATGCGCGCCATCGCGCGCTCGGCATCCGATCAGTGCCCGATGAAGGCCTCCGCCTGGTAGTCCGCGACGACGGTGGTCACCACCTTGCAGTCGAGCAGCAGCGGTCCCCGGTTCTCGCGGGCCAGCCACCGGGTCACCACGTCCAGGTCCTCCGGCCGCCGTACGGTCGAGCCTGCGACGCCGAAACCCGCGGCGAGCCGGACGAAGTCGGTGTCGGGGAACCGGACCAGCCCGAGGTCGGCGCCGCTGTCTTTGAAGTGGTGCACCTCCGCTCCATAGGCCGCGTCGTTGTAGACCACGACGAGCACGGGAAGCCGTAGCCGGGCCAGCGTGTCGAGTTCGACGAGGCTCATGTGCAGACCGCCGTCCCCGATCGCCAGCGCGACGGTCCGGTCCGGCCTGCCGAGGGCCGCGCCGATCGCTGCGCCCAGCCCGAGGCCGATCGACTGGAAGCCGGCCCCCGTGAACAGATATCCGGCCGGGTCCGGCACCGACCAGTACATCGACGGGAAGCCCACGAAGTGCCCTCCGTCCACCACGACCGTCCGCTCGGCTGGGATGAGATCGTCCAGGAGCTGCGACAGGGTGCGCGGGTCGATCCTGCCGTCCCCCGTCTCGTCCGCGAAAGGCTGAACCTTCCAGTGGCCGGCGGCGATGGCATCGGCTCCGAGGCGCACATCCCAGCGCTGTTCGGCGGGGCGCGTCTCCGGCAGCCGGTCGAGCAGGGCGTCGAGCACCGCGACGACGTCAGCGTTGATCGGCAGGTCGACTCGCGGATCGGCACCCAGGGCGGCGGCATCGATGTCGACCTGCACCACCGTGGCGTCCGGGGCGAACGCGCTGCCGTGCCGGGTCGTCCACTTGGTGTAGGAGACGCCGAGGCCGATCACAAGATCCGCGGAGCGGATGATCTCGGCGTACGGGTGCGAGGCGAAGCCGCCGCAGATGCCGAGCGACCAGGGATTCCCCGCGAAGAGGCCGTGGGCCGCAGCCGTGGTGGCGAGGATCGCGCCGAGTCGGTCACGCAGCCGTTCCGCGGCCGCTTGCGCACCGGCGGTCCAGACGCCCCGGCCGGCGAGGATCAACGGGCGCCGTGACGACGTCACGGCCGCTACCAGCTGATCCATAGCCGGTCCGTCCAGGGCCGCACCGGGAACGGCGGGTGGAACGTCCGCCGGACCGTCGCCCGGCTGTCCCGCCGGTGACTTCTGCACGTCAAGCGGCAGATTGAGCACGATGGGGCGCATTTCCGCCCGGGCGCGCGACAGGGCCCGCAACGCGGCGCTCGCCGCCTCCCGCCCGTGCCGCGGGCGCTCGGAGCCCGCTCCCAGGCAGGTCACGAGCTCCGTCTGGGGGATGTAGAAGTTCGACCGCGTCGCGCCGTCGGACGTGTCGCCCGTGATCAGCAGTACCGGGGAGCGGCTCTTGGCGGCCTCCACGAGGCCGGTGAGGGCGTTCGTCAGCCCCGGCCCCTGGTGGACGCTGGCCACACCGACCCGGCCGCCGGCCCTCGCGTACCCGTCCGCCATGCAGATCGCTCCCGCTTCGTGGCGTGCGGCGACGAAGGTCGCGCCGGCCTCGATGAGCGCGGAGGTGGGGACGAAGTTCCCGCTGCCCGTCACCCCGAACACGTGCTCCACGCCGTTCTCGCCGAGCACGCGTCCGACGACATGAGCTGCGGTCGACGATGACGCCGTGACCGGTGGGTCCGCTGTCGGAATGGACTGCGACATCGACATGCTGTCCTCACTCGCATCGAGACATGTGCCGCGCCTGGACGAAGAACGGCGCCGCGCGCCCGACGATAGGAAGGACGATCACGTCCGCACGTCACCCGTGCGGGTACTGTTTGCGGCTTGATGAACGCGGCCGGCGGATCATATGGGCCTCACCCAGGCCGTTCGGGACCGGCCGCATCTCACGGTCGCATCACGTCAGTGTCATGTCAGCGGTGAACCGTGCCACGGCCCCGAAAGTACCCATTGGGGGGAATCGAGCCGAAGGGGCGGGTCCCTAGCGTCGGTCCACCGGGTCTGAACGGCCCCTGACGACTGGAGGACCTGATGGCAACTCGACGCTATTCGATGTCCCTCCGCCTGCTGGCACTCGCCTCGGTCGCTGCGTTGCTGGCCGCCTGCGGCGGAGAATCCCTTGGCGATACTTCCGCGACGGGCGGGGGAGGGTCCACTGACTCGATCAAGGTCGGTCTGGTGGTGGCCCAATCCGGCGTGGTGTCGTCCGTGGGCCGGGACATGGAGAACGGTTTCAAGCTCTACCTGGACCAGCATCAGAACACGCTGGGGGGCAAGAAGGTGGACCTCGTCACCATCGACGAGGGGGCGAGCGCGCAGAGTGGCGCGACAGCGGTGACCAGGGCGGTGCAGCAGGACCAGGTCGACGTGGTTGTCGGCGTGGTCATCGGGCCGACAGCGATGGCCGGCCGGGACATCTTCGACTCCTCGCAGACGCCGGCGATCATGGGCAACACCGGTGCCGTGGCCCTCGGCAAGGATCTCGCCTCCAAGTGGGTCTGGCGTGCGTCCTACGACAACGAGCAGCCGGGTAAGGCCCTCGGCAAGAAGCTCGCCGAGGACAAGTCCGCGGGCGAGTTCTTCCTGATCGCCGCCGACTATTCGGGCGGCCACGAGACGCTGGCCGGGTTCAAGAAGACCTTCCCGGAAGACCGGATCGCCGGTGAGATCTACACGCCGTACGGCACGACGACCGACTTCTCTCCGTACCTGTCGCAGATCCGGGCCTCGGGTGCCGAGAACGTCTTCTCCTTCTTCACCGGCGCCGAGGCGATCGCGTTCGTGAA
This sequence comes from Nonomuraea sp. NPDC049649, assembly GCF_040675175.1. Lineage (NCBI taxonomy): Bacteria > Bacillati > Actinomycetota > Actinomycetes > Streptosporangiales > Streptosporangiaceae > Nonomuraea > Nonomuraea sp. NPDC049649. Next base: position 118,854 of record NZ_JBFAOH010000001.1, on the reverse strand, counting down.
GCAGTTCCACCAGTTCGGCCTGTCCGACTCCGTCAAGCTTTACGGCGCCGGCTTCCTCACTGAGGGCTCCGACCTCGACGCCGAGGGCGACGCGGCGCTCGGCGTGCTGAACTCGACGCGGTACAACTGGGACCTCGACAACGCCGAGAACAAGGTGTTCGTGCCGGCGTACGAGAAGGCCTTCGGCACCGTGCCGACGGTCTACTCGGCCACGATGTACGACGTCGGCATCATCCTCGACAAGGCGGTCTCCCAGATCCAGGGCCCGGTGAGCCGCCAGGCCATCAACGACGCCCTCGGCAAGATCGGCACCGTCAACGGCGTCCGAGGCGAGCTGACGTTCGACGACACCCAGACCGTCCAGCAGGGCTTCTACCTCACGGAGGTCAAGAAGACGGACGACGGCCTCCGGAACGTGACCAACGAGACCCTGCCGAATCCCTGACCCGGATTCCGAATTCAGAAGGGACGGTGAATCCCTTGGGCTGGCTGGCTGACAACTCCGGCGTGATCCTCAACGGCGTAGCCATGGGGCTGCTGCTGTTCATGATGGCGGTCGGGCTGAGCATCGTCTTCGGGCTCCTGGATGTGCTCAACCTCGCTCATGGGGCGTTCTTCCTGATCGGCTCCTATGTCGGCTACCGGGTCGCGGGCGAGACCACGGCCACGTGGGGAAGCTTCCTCCTCGCGCTCCTCGTGGCCGTGGTCCTGGGCGCGCTGATCGGCGTCGGGTTGATGCTGCTGACCCGTCCCCTGCTCAGCCGTGGTCACCTGGATCAGGCGCTGCTCACCCTCGGTCTCGCTCTGGTGATCGGTGAGCTGTTGCTGCTGTTCTTCGGCCGCAACGACCACGCGATGGCCGCACCTCCGGAGCTCGCCGGCTCCGTCGAGATCTTCGACGCGAAATACCCGGTCTACCGGCTCGCGGTCATCGTCTTCGGTGCGTTCGTGGCGGCGGTCGTCTGGTACGTCTTCGAGCGCACCTCGGCCGGCGCACTGGTCCGGGCCACGGTCGCCGACAGCGACATGGTCAAGGCGATCGGGATCGACGTCCGCAAGGTGAGCGCGGTCACGTTCGTCCTGGCGACGGTGCTCGCCGTGACGGGCGGCGTTCTCTCCGGCCCCATCAAAGGGGTCACCTCCGGATTGGGCGACGAGACCCTCCTCCTCGCCCTCGTCGTGATCGTTATTGGAGGACTGGGATCCGTGGTGGGCACTCTCGTCGCCTCCCTGCTGATCGGCCTGGTGCAGAACCTCGGCGTCATACTGATGCCCGAGATCGGGTCGTTCCTCTTGTTCGGGGCCATGGCACTGGTCATCACGTTCCGCCCGCAAGGCCTGTTCCCGACGGTGGCGGCGGTGGAGCGATGAGCGCGGCGTTGACCCTGGTCCTCGAACGCAGGACGGCGCTCGTCAGTGGCGTGGTCCTCGTCGTACTGGCCCTGGCCCCGCTGCTCGGCGCCAGCCTGTACACCATCGTGATCCTCACCAGCGTGCTCGCCTACGCCCTGCTGGCCATGTCCATCAACCTGGTGGCGGGCTACACCGGCCTGCTGACCCTCTGCCACGCCGCCTACGCGGGCGTCGGGGCCTACGCGAGCGTGCTGGTGGCACGTCACCTCACGCACAACGGGATGATCCAGTTGCTCGCCGGGGTCGTGATGGGCGCGGCCGTGGCAGCGCTGACCGGTTGGATCGCCGTACGGGCCTCGAAGACGTTCTTCCTCATGCTGTCGCTGGCCATCGGGGAGCTCCTGCACATCCTGGCCGTCCAGTGGAGTTCGGTCACCAAGGGTGACAACGGACTGTCGGCCGGCGCCCCCCTGGAGCTGGTCCCTGGCTCACCCATCTCCCTAGCGGGTTACGTCTACTGGGTGGCATTCGGCGTCTTCGCCGTGTTCGCCGGGCTGACGTTGCTGGTGACCCGCTCACCCTTCGGCTCGGCACTGCGGGGGATCCGCGACAACGAGCCACGCATGCGCGCACTGGGTTACCCGACCTCGCTGTACAAGTACGGGGTCTGGATCTTCTCCGGCGGCGTCGCCGGTGCGGCGGGATGGATCATGACGGCGCAGCTGCCGCGATTCATCGCGCCCGCGCAGATGTCGTTCCACTTCGCCGGTCTGATGCTGCTCGCGGTGACGCTGGGCGGTCTCGGTTCCATGTGGGGCTCCTGCGTGGCCGCCGCGCTCATCGTGTTGATGCAGGACGTCGTGAGCCAGGACCTGGGCGGACAGGGGCCGCTGGCGCTGGGCCTGATCTTCGTGATCGGCGTATACGTGCTGCCCCGCGGCCTCGCAGGCATTGGCCGCCGCGCCAGAAGGTCCGCGGCCGGCCACGACGGATCACCGGGACGAGCGGCCGGAGCTCACGACGAGATCGAAGAGAAGGTGACGGCGTGACAGACCACGCACTCGTGCTCGACGGCCTCGGCAAACGTTACGGCTCGGTGGTCGCCGTGGACGACGTCAGCCTCGAGGTACGGCAGGGGGCCCGCCACGCGATCATCGGACCGAACGGTGCGGGAAAGTCGACCCTGTTCGCGCTGATCGCCGGGACCATTCGGCCCACCTCGGGAAGGGTCCACCTCTTCGGGGAGGACGTCACCGGGCTGCCGGACCACAGGCGGGCGCGACGCGGCCTGGCCAAGACCTTCCAGCGATCAAGCGTCTTCGGCTCGATGAGCCTGCTGCAGAACGTGCTGCTGGGCGCCGAGCGCCGGCACGGCGGACCGGCCAGAGTGGTCGGACGGCATACACGGAAGGCCGTCGAGGCGGCGCAGGCGCATCTGAACCGGGTCGGGCTGCTCGACCGAGCGGAGGTCCGCGCCGACCTGCTCTCGCATGGAGAGCGACGGCAGCTCGAGGTGGCACTGGCTCTGGCGGTCGAGCCCAGGGTCCTGCTCTTCGACGAGCCCACGGCCGGCATGTCCGCCGCGGAGACGGACCGCTTCGTGGAGATCGTCGAAGCCCTTCCACGGGACATCACCGTGCTGATCATCGAACACGACCTGGACGTCGTCTTCACCCTGGCGGACCGCGTCACCGTGTTGCACCTGGGCGCCGTCATCGCCGACGGATCCCCGGACGACATCCGCGCATCGGAGCTCGTGCAGCAGACCTATCTCGGCACCCCCGCGGAGCAGGCCCTCGTCCACGACGACTCGGAGGTGAGCGGGTAGATGAGCATGCTGACGGTTCGGGACCTGGCCGGTGGCTACCCCGGTACCCGGGTGCTCGACGGCGTCGACCTCTCGGTGCCGGAAGGCGGGGTCCTGTGCCTGCTGGGGCGTAACGGTGTCGGCAAGACGACCTTCGTGCACACCGTGATGGGCCTGCTGCCCGGCACGGGCAGCGTCCTCTTCGACGGGCAGGAGTTGCTCGGCCGCCCGGCCCACATGATCGCCCGGGCGGGTCTGGCGCTGGTGCCGCAGGGACGGAGGGTGTTCGGTCCCCTCACGGTCGAGGAGAACCTCGCGATCGCCGCCAGATCGTCGCGGGGAGGGCGGTGGAAACCGGCCGACGTCTACGACCTCTTCCCACGGCTGCACGAAAGGCGGCGCAACCGGGGCGACCAGCTTTCCGGGGGAGAGCAGGAAATGCTGTCCATCGGCAGGGCGCTCGTCACGAACCCCCGGCTGCTGTTGCTGGACGAACCCTCAGACGGCCTGGCGCCGTCGATCGTCAACCTCGTCGGAGACGTCGTAGAGGCGCTCTCCGCCGAGGGCGTCACGATTCTGCTGGTGGAGCAGAACCTGGCCCTGGCCCTGAGGGTGGCCACGGAGGTGGCCGTCATGACGAAGGGCCGGGTCACCTTCCGCGGCGACCCCGGCGACCTGCGTTCGGACGCCCGGCGTGTCCGAGACCTGCTGGGCGTGGGCTGAGCCGTTCGTCGTGAACCGACCCGAACCTGAAATGACCCGGCCTGAATCGACCCGGGCCTGAATTGACCCGGAGGGGTAATACGCAGGACCAGGCCTGCCGAATACCTTCGATATCAGCAAGAATCCCCCGGCGGAGCTCCAGATTGGGCGACCCGGAGCCGCATGGCGAATTTCGAGGGCGTCGTCCGCACGGGCGCCAACCGGCGGACGCACCCGTTCCTCCATCTCTTCCGAATCCCTTTCGATTCGACAAAGGACGGCATGATGAGCAAGTTTCCCAAGGTGACCGGTCGTGACATGCGTGGTGTCATGGCGTATCCGCCTACTCCGGCGCTGCCGGGGGCTGAGCGGGTGGACGCGGTGGACACGGTGGATCTGGCCGAGACCGAGCGGATGGTTCGTACGCTGATCGCCGATGGCGTGGATGCGATCGCGTTGAACGGCACGCTGGGGGAGTGCGCGACGCTGACGCTGGAGGAGTGGAAGGCGTTCGCGGGGTGTGTGGCCGAGACGGTGCGGGCGGTGGATCCGGATTTTCCGGTGTTCATCGGGGCGACGACGTTGAACACGCGTGACACGGTGGCGCGGATGCGGTTCCTGGCGGATTTGGGGGTGACCGGGACGTTGCTGGGGCGGCCTATGTGGGGGTTCATGGTGGGGCCGATCATGGAGCGGTTCTACCGTGATGTGGCTGAGGCGGTGCCTGAGCTGGCGATCGTGGTGTATGACAACACGGCGGCGTTCGGGGGTGTCATTCCGCGTGGTGTGTATCGGGCGTTGGTGGAGCTGCCGCAGGTGGTGGCGGTGAAGTATGCGGGTGGGGCGTCGGTGGGGTTCCGGTATCACAACGATATGGCGCATACGGGGACGTGTTTTCCGTTGATGCCGATCGAGACGGATTGGTTGCCGGCGTGGGAGATGTATGGGGAGGAGCTGGTGGGGATGGCGTGGTCGTCGACGACTGCGTGTGGTCCGGCTCCGGTGCTGGCGTTGCGGGATGCGTTGCGTGAGGGGCGTATCGAGGACGCGAAGTGGCTGACGGAGCGGCTGCGGTGGGCGCATGAGCCGTTCTTGGTGGGTCAGGACTTCATGGAGTTTTCCAAGTACAACATTCCGTTGGAGAAGATCCGGGTGAATGAGGCGGGTTACATCCGGGTGGGTAAGTGTCGTCCGCCGTATACCGAGGATCTGGTGCCGGACAGGCATGTTCAGGACACCAAGGATCACATTGCTCGGTATAGGCAGGTGGTCAAGGAGGTTGCTGACCGTCTGGGTCGTACGCACACCTATCCCGAGGAGGGCTGACGGATGGCTATGCCTGGTGTCAGCGCAGGCGTCGAACAGATGCTGCGGGAGATGCGGGAAGGCGTCCCGGAGGGCCGGGTTCCCGCCCGGATCTTCAATGATCGGGAGATCTACGAGCTGGAGCTCGAGAGGGTTTTCGGCAAGGCCTGGTGCTTCCTCGCGCACGAGTCGGAGATTCCGCGACCAGGAGACTACGTCACCCGTTACATCGGGAATAACAACATCATCGTCGCGAGGGATGAGAAGGGTGAGATTCACGCCCACCTGAACATGTGCCGCCACCGCGGCAACATGATGTGCAAGTCCGAGATGGGGAACGCATCCCATTTCCGGTGCTCCTACCACGGGTGGGTCTACAAGAACTCCGGCGAGCTGATCGGCGTGCCGTACTTCAACGAGGCCTACGAGCGCAAGCTGCAGCGCAAGGACTGGGGCCTGGTGAAGGTTCGGATCGACAGCTACGGCGGCTTGATCTTCGGCACGCTCGATCCCGACGCCGAGAGCCTGGCCGACTATCTCGGCGGCTTCCAGTTCTACCTCGACATCTATCTCAAGCAGGGCCTCGGGGGCAGCGAGGTGCACGGCCCGCCGGACCACTGGGTGGCCGAGACCGACTGGAAGATCTGCGCGGAGAACTTCTCAGGCGACGGTTACCACACCCCGGTCGCGCACCAGTTCGGCTTCCACCTCGGCTACTTCGCCTCCTCAGGCGCCACGCACAGCAAGGGCTGGGCGGTGCACATCCCCGGCAAGGGGCATGGCATCGGCCTGGGCCACACTCCGGGGATGCCGCCGTTCTTCGGCTACCCGGACGAACTCGTGAAGCAGATGCACGAGAGTCTGTCGCCCGGGCAGCTGGAGTTGTTCTCGAAGACCCGCACAGCGGTGGGGAACGTCTTCCCGAACCTGTCGTTCCTGATCCAGCCGCTCAGCCTGGAGCCGGGAGATCCCGGCGTCCGCTTCTGCACCATGCGGCTGTACCACCCGGTGGGGCCGGGCCGTATGGAGATGTGGTCCTGGTGCCTGGTGCCCAAGGACGCGCCGCAGGAGTACAAGGAGGCGGCCTACAAGGCGTACACGCTGGCCTTCGGCCAGGCGGGCACGTTCGAGCAGGACGACTTCGAGAATTGGATCAAGGTCACCAAGATGACCGGCAGCACGCTGGCCCGGGGGGTCGACTTCCCCTACATCCAGGGCCTCGACAGGGAGCCGCTGAAGGACTTCCCCGGGCCGGGATACGCGGTCGAGCCGTACGTCACCGAGGACAACTTCCGCAACCTCTGGTCGACCTGGGTCAGGTACATGATGGAAGGGGAGTGACGTGGCGCTGCGGATTCCCCTGGTCGCCCCCGAGATCCGCGACTCGATTCGGGATTTCCTCTACCTCGAGTCGCTCGCGCTGGACGAACGGCGCTTCAGGGACTGGCTGTCGGCTTTCGCCGAGGACGCGCGGTACGAGATCCCGGTGCGGGTGACCCGCGAGAAGCTGGCCGAGTGGGAGCTCTCCCCGACATCCAGGATCTTCGACGACACGAAGCAGACGCTGGAGTTCCGGGTCGAGAGGCTGGAGACCGACTTCGCATGGTCGGAGCAGCCGCCGTCCCGCACCCGGCACTACATCACCAATGTGCTGGTGGAGCCAACGGACAAGGCGGACGAATTCCGGGTGCACTCCAACTGCCTGGTGTACCGCAGCCGAGGCGACGAACCCAACCCCAGCATCTTCTCCGCCCAGCGCAAGGATCTGCTGCGCCGCGCCGGGGACAGCTGGCAGATCGTCCACCGATGGGCGGCGATCGACCAGTCGCTGATCAACGCCCACAACTTGTCGATTTTCATCTGACGTCCGAGGAGGGTTCCGTGGACCAGGACGACGCCCCGGTGGAGAACGGCTCCGGCAGCGGTCTGTTCCAGGTGGGTGAATGGCCGGCTGAGGGCGCGCTGCTCGGCGAGGTGCCGGGCGATGGAGGGCAGGACGGCCCGATCGTCATCAGCAACGAGTTCGCGGACGTGGTGGTGACCCGCGTACGCACGCGCAACGGCGTACGGCTGGACATCTGGTCGCCGCGACGCGGTAGCCGGATCCAGCTGGACGCCGTGGAGCTGGACTGCATCAGCTACCAGTCCAAGGAGACCTTCACCGAGATGCTCAGTCGGAGGCCCGGGGGATGACGGCTCGGCTCGCCGGGCCGCCGTCGCCCGTGAAAAGGCGGAGGCAGAAGATGCAACAGGCACCGGAACGGTACGTCGGGAAGGCCGTCCGGCGACGGGAGGACCCGAGGTTCCTGACGGGGCGCGGGGTGTTCCTCGACGACCGGAACCTCCCGGGTCAACTGCACGCCCATTTCGTCCGTGCCTCCCAGGCCCACGCCAGAATCCTCGGCGTCGACGTCGAGCCGGCCCTGGCCGTACCCGGAGTGGTCCGGGTGCTCACCGCGGCGGACCTCGGCGGCCAGGTGCGACCCATCCCGTGGGTCCGCCGCCCGCCGGAGCCCGGCGCCGAGCTTCCCGGGCAGTCGGCCCCGCCCGCGCCGCTGCCACCGCTGAAGCTGCTGACCGACGACGTCGTGCGGTGGGCCGGTGAGCCCATCGCGGTCGTCCTCGCCGAGTCGGCCGCGGCGGCGGCCGACGGGGCCGAGGCGGTCGAGGTCGCCTATGACCCGCTTCCCGCGGTCTGCCTGGTCGAGGAAGCCGTGGCAGAGGGCGCCCCCGCGCTCCACGAGGGGTTTCCCGACAACTGCCCGTTCCGCACCAGGTACAAGGGCGGGACGCCTGAGGCGGCGTTCGAGGCGGCCCCCCACCGGCTACGGCGCCGCTTGGTCAACCATCGGGTCGCGCCGTTCGTCATGGAACCCCGGGGTGTGCTGGCCTCCTACGACCCCCATCAGGAGACGCTGGACATCTGGATCAGCACCCAGCGGCCGCACCACTCCCGGTTGATGTACGGCCAGGTGCTGGGGCTGCCCGAGCACAAGATCCGGGTCAGCGCGGGCGACGTCGGAGGCGCCTTCGGAGCCAAGGAGCCGATGTATCCGGACGAGGCCGTCGTGGCGTTCGCGTCCAAGGCGGTGGGCCGGCCGGTGAAGTGGGTCGAGGATCGAACCGAGCACTTCCTGGCCACCACCCATGGCCGGGACCAGGTCGCCGACCTCGAAGTGGCCTTCGACGACGACGGTGTGATCACCGCTATGCGGGGCCGGGTGTTCGGCAACATGGGCGCCTACCTCTATCCGAACAGCTACGGCACTATCAGTGGCCGGACCGGCCCGCTGCTGCCGCAGAGCTACCGGATGGGCAGCATCGACGTGGAAGTGGTGGGCGTCTTCACCAACACCACGCCGACCGGGCCCTACCGCGGCGCGGGACGCCCCGAGGCCACGTACTACACCGAGCGGCTCATCGACGAGGTGGCCGCGGAACTGGGCCTGGACCCGGCCGAGGTGCGCCGGCGCAACTACGTCCCGGTCGAGGCGATGCCGTGGCGCACCCCCACCGGTCTCGAATACGACAGCGGCGACTACGCCAAGGCGCTGGACCTGGCCCTGGCGGAGATCGGTTACCAGACGGTGCGCGAGCTGCAGCGGACCGGCGCCGGAGACGGCCGCCTCATCGGCGTGGGCATCGGATCGTACGTCGAGATCGGCGGTGTGACACCGTCGGCCCTCGCCCCGCTCGAAGGCTCGCCGGGGCTGTGGGAGAGCGCGCACGTCAAGGTGCATCCATCCGGCAAGGTGGCCATCTCGCTCGGCACGTGCGGCCACGGCCAGGGTCATGAGACGACGTTCGCCCAGATCGCGGCCGACGCCCTCGGGCTGCCCTACGACGACATCGCGATCATCTACGGGGACACGGAAACGTCGCCGTTTGGCTTCGGCACCTTCGGCTCGCGCAGCGCCGCGGTCGGCGGAACCGCGATCCTGATGGCCTGCCGGAAGGTGATCGAGAAGGCGCGCCGCCGCATGGCGTATCTGCTGGAGGCGGACGAGGAGGATGTCGAACAGGTGCCGGGCGGGTTCCAGATCAAGGGCATGCCCTCGACGAGGATCTCGTTCGCCGAACTGGCCGCCAAGGCGCTCATGCTGACCAAGCCGCTGCCGGACGGCGAGGATCCGGGGCTGGACGCCATCGCCTACTTCGACCCGCCCAACTACACGTTCTCCTCGGGCACGCACGCCTGCGTGGTGGAGGTTGATCGCGAAACCGGAAAGATCGAGATCACGGACTTCGTGGCCGTGGACGACTGTGGCACGGTGATCAACCCGCTGGTGGCCGAGGGACAGGTGCACGGCGGGGTCGCCCAGGGCATCGCCCAGGCGCTGTACGAACGCATCGTCTACGCCCCCGACGGTCAGCCGATGACCGCGTCGCTGATGGACTACGCGGTGCCGAACGCGCGCCAGATGCCCGCAATCCGTACGGCGAGCGTCTCTTCGCCGACGCCCGTCAACCCCATCGGGGTCAAGGGGATCGGCGAGAGCGGGGCCATCGGCTCGACGCCCGCGGTCGTCAACGCCGTCATGGACGCGCTGCGCCAGGTCGGCGTGGAACATCTGGACATGCCGCTGACCCCCGAGCGCGTCTGGGCCGCGATCACGTCGGCCGGGTCGTCCGGGCCCGTCGGGCCGGTTGGGTAGGGAGGGTGCCAATGGACCCCCTGGAACTGGTGAAAGCGCATCTCCGCGCGGAGGACGAGCGGGACGTCGAGGCCGTGCTCGCGACCTTCACGGACGACTGCGTCTACCGGATCCCGGCCTACGACCTGGATCTGCGGGGCAAGAAGGAGATCGGCGAGTTCTACACGTCGATGTTCCAGTCGTTTCCGGATTTCGTGAACGAGTCGGAGACCTATCACGTCTCGGAGCGGGCGGTCTTCGTCGAGATCGTGACCCGGCGGACCCACGAGGGGATGTGGCGGTCCTTCTCCCCGACCGGCCGCCAGTTCCGCACCACCTCGCTCGCGCAGTTCCCCATCGCGGAGGACGGGCTGCTCGGCGGAGAGATCGTGCACGTGAATCCGGTCGACGCGCTCTACAAGATCGGCGCCCTGCCGAACAAGGACCTGTTCGACACCGTGAAACGGTTCAGGCCACTGGTCCAGCGGGTCGCGCTCGTGACCGGCGCCTCCCGGGGGATCGGGGCGGCGATCGCGTCGGCGCTCGCGGTGGCCGGCGCGCACGTCGCCATCGCGGGCAGGGACAGGGCGTCCCTGGCGGAATCCGCCGAGCAGGTGCGGTGCGGTGGCACCCACGTCGAGGTGCTCGAGGGCGACGTGACCGACACCGCCACCTGCCGCCGCCTCGTACAGGAGACCGTCGAGCGGTTCGGCCGGCTGGACATCCTCGTGAACGCCGCCGGCGGCACACTTCGCGGCCCCGCCCTGGACGTCACGGAGGCGAGCTGGGACGCGATCCAGACGCTGAACCTGAAATCCACGTTCTTCACCTCGCAGGCGGCGGCGCGGGTGATGGGTGAGCAGGAGGACGGCGGCTCGATCATCAACGTCGCATCCCTCAACGGGGTCGTCGGCAACGCCTGGGCGGCGAGCTACGCGGCGAGTAAGGGTGGTGTCGTCCAGCTCACCAAAAGCCTTGCTCTCGAGTGGGCCGGCAAGGGCATCAGGGTCAACGCGATCGGTCCGGGAATGATCGACACCCCCATGACCGCACCGCTGCAGGAGGACCCGGAGCGCATGTCCCGGCTGCTGAGCCACATCCCCATGGGACGGTTCGGCCGGCCGTACGAGCTGGGCGGGGTGGCCGTCTTCCTCGCCTCCAGCGCGTCTGCCTACATGACGGGGCAGGTCGTCTACGTGGACGGCGGCTATCTCTGTGTCTGAGCAGGACGCTGGCTCCGGGGTGTCGCTGGCCGGCCGCTGCTTCATCGTGACCGGCGCCGCCAACGGCATCGGCAGGGCGTGCGCCATCGAGGCGGCGCGGCACGGCGCGACGGTGACCCTTGCCGACCGGGACGAGGCAGGGCTCGCGGCGACCGCCGCAGAGATCGAGAGCATGAGTGCCGAGGCCTGCACGGTGGTCACCGACGTGACCGAGGAGTCCCAGTGCGCGCGGCTCGCGACGGCGGCCTGCGAGCGTTTCGGTCGTCTGGACGGCGCCGTGCTGGCCGCCGGAATCGCCCGGCAGGTGCCGTTCCTGGAGATGAGCCGGGAGCAGTGGGAGCAGATGCTGGAGGTGCATCTCACCGGAGGTTTCCTCTGCCTCCGGGAGACCGCCCGGATCCTGGTCCGGCAGAGACAGGGCGGGTCGCTGGTGTACATCGCCTCATCGGTCGCCGCCGGGCTGGGTCCGCTGCGCCAGGCGCACTACGTCGCGGCCAAGGCCGGGGCGCTCGGCTTGGTTCGGGCCGTGGCGCGCGAGCTCGGACCGTACGCCATCCGTGTCAACGCGGTGGCGCCGGGCTTCACCAGGACAGACTTGAACACCGGCCTGTTCAGTGACGAGGACGTCCGGCAGCGGGAGGCGAACACCCCGCTGGGCCGGGTCGCCGAAGCCGGCGACGTGGCCGACGCGGTGATGTTCCTCCTCGGTGACAGCAGTGGGTTCATGACAGGTCAGACGCTCCACGTCAACGGCGGCACCCACATGCCGTAACCATGCTCTGGTACGTACGATGACCAATCAGCTCATCTGTCCCTGCGCGTGCTGAACAGCGCTGGCCTGCTCGCGCATGCGCGGGACGGCGGCGGCTGCATCGCAGGGTTGGGAGAATCCTCATGACGACCGGCGTCCCCGCCCGTTCGACGGTCCCGGCTACCGCCGGGCGTGCTGCGCTCAAGCTCGTCGCCGTCCTGCTGGTGGCCAGTTGCCTGCGTCCGGCCCTGACCTCCGTCGGGCCGGTCCTCGACCTGATCGGCGCTGACGCCGGGCTGGGCAACACCGCGCTGGGCGTCCTCGGCGCCCTGCCTCTGCTGGCCTTCGCGCTCCTGTCGCCACTCGTCCACCTGCTCAGCCGCCGCTTCGGCGCCGACCCGGTGATCTTGTGGGCGATGGCGGCGCTGGCGGCCGGTACCGCCCTGCGTTCGCTGCCGGGCCTCGCATGGCTGTGGGCCGGAACCGTCGTGGTCGGCGGGGCGATCGCCGTCGGCAACGTGCTCGTCCCCGCAGTCGTGAAACGTGACCATCCCGGCGACCTCTCGCGCGTCACCGGCATCTACACGGCTGTCATGACGGGTTTCGCGGCGCTGGCGTCAGGCGTCGCCGTGCCGATCGCCGCCGCGACCGGGGGCGGCTGGCGCTGGTCGCTGGCGGTCTGGGCCGGTCTTGCGCTGGTGGCGGCGGCGGTCTGGGCGATGCGCATGCGCGACTCGTACACCCCCACGGCTCTCAGCGTCGAAACGGAGGCCGCCCCGCGGGACAGGCCGATGTGGAAGTCGGCCACCGCGTGGCAGGTGACGCTGTTCATGGGACTGCAGTCCACGACGTTCTACCTGCTGGCCACCTGGCTGCCCGCGATCGAAGCCGAACACGGGGTGGACGCGGGCACGGCCGGCTGGCACCTCTTCCTCTACCACGCCGTCGGCATCGCCTCAGGGCTGGCGGTGATCGCCGTCATGGGCCGGAAGGCGGACCAGCGGGCGGCCAGCGTGCTGGTCAGCGTCCCGATGGTGGCCGCGATGGCGGGCATGCTGTGGGTGCCGGGCTGGGCGGTGGTGTGGGCCGTCCTGGCGGGGATCAGCGCGGGGAGCGCCATCGTCGTCGCGCTCGCCCTCATCGGCCTGCGCACCAGGACGCATCTGCACACGACCCGCCTGTCGGGCATGGCCCTGTCGGTGGGGTACGTGCTCGCCGCCATCGGCCCGGTCGCCGCGGGCTGGCTCGCCGACTACAGCGGCACCTGGACGCCTGTCCTCGTGCTCGTCGCCGTACTCGCGCTCGCGCAGGTGTACGTGGCGCTCCTGGCGGGCCGCGACCGCTACACCCACCCGGAGGCGGCGGCGATCAGGTGACGCTATGGCGCATCGGGGACCCTTCGCGAGGACTCGCTGTCCGCCGCCCCCGCGCACGTACTGGCCGCCCTGCACTGCTGTGTTGATCAAGATGTGACGATGGCGAAGTCCGGCGTGGGTTGCTCCAGGACAGCGGTCAGCCGCTGCAGGGCGTTCTCGGCGCCGTGGCTGAGGCGGGTGTAGGCCTGAGCCAGCAGACGGCGGCGGAGTCGCCGGGGTCGGCGAAGACGGCGTGGTTGAGCAGGGTGGCGGCGAAACGCAGGTCGCCTTCGTTGAGGTAGCGGTCGGCCAGGGCGACGACGGCGGAGATGCCGCCGAGAAGCTCGACGTAGCGGCGGGCCAGCTCGACCGGCGGGTGCTCCCACAGGTGGGCGGGGTTGCCGTCGAACCAGCCGAGGTAGCGCTGGTAGATCGCCTCGACGTTATGGCTGACCGAACCGTAGGAGCCGTGGGCGTGCCAGGCATGCTCCAGGGCGGGCGGCAGCTGGATGGCTTCGGCGATCTCGTCGCCGGTCATGCCGCGGTTGAACATGCGCAGGGTCAGGACGTTGTGCAGGTTGTGGGTGCCGACCACCATCGCCCGCCCCAACTGCGGGGCACCACCGACAAGTTCGCCGCCCGCCTGTTCGACACCGGCGTCACCCGCACCCACGCCCTGGTGATCGCCTCCTTCGTGCGCGGCCTGTCCGTGCGGGGCGTCGAAAGCGCACTGGCTGGCGTGGGCCAGGCCGATGGCGAGCGTAGCCTTGCCGACGCCGGGCTGCCGATGAAGATCACGTTGATGGCGTCGTCCAGGAAACGCAACGAGGCCAGCTCACGGATGACAGCTTCCTCCAAGCCGGGCTGGGCGGACAAGTCGTAGTCCTCAAGGCTCCAGGGTGCGGGCAGGCTGGCGAAGCGTAGGTCGTTGTCGGCCCGGCGGGCTGCGCTGGCGCTGGCTTGCAGGCCCAGCAGCCGCTCCAGGGCTTCCAGGACGGACAGGTTCTCCTGGCGGGCGGCGTCCAGCAGTTCGAGCAGCGCGGTGGGGCGGAGTTCAGTTTGAGGTCGGCCAAGTGGCCGTGCAGCCGCGTCCCATGTCTGACAGCAGACTGACAAAGAGGGGAGAGGCCGATCGTCCCGAGGCGGCCAAGCCGTGTGCGCGGCTGCGAGCTGAGAGCGTCAGCCGAGCAGGTGCAGTACTCGCTCGGCCTGGCGTTCGGTGGTGCCGATCGGATTGTGAGGTGTCGCCGGTCCATCCGGGCCGAGCTGAAGAAACCAGCCCAGCGCGATCAGGCGGCGAAAACCCCGCACCCGCTCGGCCTCATTGGGGGCGATGTCGAGATGGGCCAGGAGCTCGTCGCCGTCGAGATGGCCGTCGACGCGAGAGATATGCTCGGCTACCTCGCCGATCTCGAATGCGCGATCATTACGGCCGGAGTCTTCCCAGTCGATGAGCCGCACCCGGCACTCCTGGTCATCGCACAGGTAGTTCGCGCGGTTCCCGTCTGCCAGCCCGAGGACGGGCGGATGCGGGTTTGTCACGAGCTTGTCGGGGTCCGTGGACGCCAGCCAGGCGGCTCCCGCTTGATAAGCCTTGCGCACAAGGGGGTCTTCGCCGAGGTTGGGCTGCTTGTCGGCCCATGCACGGTATTTGTCCACGGCTAGAGCAGGGTTCCACGGGGCGGGCTCGACCGTCTCCACCACCCGGGTAGGGATGGCCTGGTGCAGCCAGTTCAAAGCAGCGGCCATCGCCCTGATCTGCTCGTCAGTGGCGTCTTGGCCGCGCAGGACACGACCGGGCAGCCTGGTCATCACGATCATGGGCGGATCGGCGTCGAGCGCGGCTTCCACCGGGGCGGGGGCAAGACCGGGTGCGTATTCGGCCAAGAGCGTCAGCGCGGCCCATTCCCGGTGGGGTTCTCCTCGACCCCATGACGCGTATCGCTTGGTTACGACGTCGTCGCCGAGTTCGATGTTATGGGTGCTGAATCGGTCGGCCATGCGGTCGCTTCGCCCTTTCTGCCCCTGGGCTGGAGGACGTGGTTCTCCAGGTATGCCCTCCCGAGAGGAAGGGAAGGGCATGAGGCTACCGCACGTCACGGCCGTCATCAGATGCAGAGGAGGAATCGATCGCGCCAGGTGCCGGCCAGACGGCGGTGCACCACCTGGCCGGCACCTGGCATGGTCACTGTGCCCACAGTGCCCGGACGGCTGTGATCACTCCTTTGACCTGGTCGTCTGTCATGGCGGGGTAGCAGGGCAGCGACAACTGCCGGGCGGCGGCCTCGGTCACCGGCAAGGGACGGGTGGCGCTGCCGGAGTAGGCATGCAGGGTGTGGACGGGGCGGAAGTGCTGACTGGTCGCGATCGTGTACCGGGTCCGCAGCCGCTCGCTTCCCGCTGCCTACGGGCCAGCTGGGCCGATCATGCAAAAGACCAGGTCACCGCTGGTCTCGGCGGCGCGCCCTGCAGGATTCGAACCTGCGACCGTCGGATTAGAAGTCCGGTGCTCTATCCAGCTGAGCTAAGGGCGCTCTCGCCTTATTGTGCATGATCCGGCGACGTGTCATGCACACGTTTTCACCGTGTCAGCCCCGCCTCACCGCCCTCGTCCCCCCTGTCTGCCACAGTTCTCCCCGCACATCCCCCCAAACGGCAACAAAACTCCCGGCGGGCGGGCCGGGGGAGGCCCTATGCTGTCGTGCCATGTTCGCGACGCTCCTGCATGAGGTTCCGCTGCAGGGCGGGGATGTGACCGATGGCGTGGTGCGCGTCGGTGACACGGTGCGCAGGCCGGTGAGGTCGACGACGCCTGCTGTGCATGCCCTGCTCCGCCACCTGGAAGCCGCCGGCTTCGGGGGAGCGCCGCGCGTACTCGGGTTCGACGAGCTGGGGCGGGAGATGCTCACCTACCTGCCGGGCACCACGGGGGTGAACGCCGTCTCCGTCTCGGACGGTGCGCTGGCTGATCTGGCGCGGTTGCTGCACGGGTTCCACGACGCGACCCGGGGGTTTCCGCTCGACGGCGGCGGGTGGGTCGCCGGGTCGAACGAGGACGCGCCGCCGGAGGTGATCGGTCACTGCGACCTGACCCCGGCCAACGTGGTGTTCGCGGACGGGGTCCCGTACGCGATGATCGACTTCGATCAGGCGCGGCCGACGACGCGGCTGTTCGACGTGGTGACGACGCTGCGCCACTGGGCGCCGATCGCGGATCCGGTCGATCGGCATCCGCTGCTGCGCGAGGTGAACGTGGGGGAGCGGCTGCGGCTGTTCTGCGACGCGTACGGGGTGCGGCCGCGGGATCGGCGGCGGCTGCTGGAGGTGGCGCGGTTGCGGTTCCATCGCTCGTACGAGGTCATGAAGGCGAGGGCGGCGGGCGGCGGGAACTGGGCGCGGATGTGGGCCGACGGCGCGGGCGAGCGGATCCGGCGGGCGTCCGCCTGGCTGGACGCCTCCGAGGACGGGCTCCATGCCTACCTGGTGTCATGAGAGCTGATCGGGCCGCCGGGCTGGCGCTGGGGGTGGCGCTCGACGCCGTGTTCGCCGACCCCAGGAGGGGGCATCCGGTCGCGCTGTTCGGGCGGGCGGCGTCGTGGCTGGAGCGCTGGATGTACGGGGACGCGCGGGCGAAGGGCGCCGCGTATGTGACGGTCTGCGTGGGGGCGGCGGCCGGGGCGGGGCTGCTGGCGGAGCGGGTACGGAATCCGCTGGCGCGTACGGCGCTGACCGCGGCCGCCACCTGGGCGGTGCTGGGCGGGACGTCCCTGGCCCGGGAGGGCGCCCTCATGGCGTCGGCCCTGGAGGCGGATGATCTGCGGGCGGCCCGGGAGCGGCTGCCGCACCTGTGCGGGCGCGACCCGTCGGAGCTGGAGGCGCCGGGCCTGGCCAGGGCGACGGTGGAGTCGCTGGCCGAGAACACCTCCGACGCGGTGGTGGCGCCGCTGTTCTGGGGCGCGGTGGCGGGGGTGCCGGGGCTGCTGGCCTACCGGGCGATCAACACGCTGGACGCGATGGTGGGTCACCGGTCGCCGCGGTACGAGCGCTTCGGGTGGGCGGCGGCGCGGCTGGACGACGTGGCGAACTACGTGCCCGCCCGGCTCACGGGGCTCCTCACCGTGCTGGCCGCGTCCGACCGGAGGAAGGCGCTGGACGTGCTGCGGCGGGACGGGCACCGCCATCCGAGCCCGAACGCCGGGCGGTGCGAGGCCGCGTTCGCGGGCGCGCTGGGCGTCACGCTCGGCGGCACGAACGTGTACGGGGGCAGGGTCGAACATCGGCCGGCCATGGGCGACGGACCTCAGCCCGAGACCCGCGACATCCGGCGGGCGGTCCGGCTGACCCGGGCGGTGGGCCTGGCGGCGGCCGGCGCGGCGGTGCTGGCCGCGTGGGCCGTGCGGCGTCAGGCCCGCTGAAGGAGCGGGGGACGAGGCTCGCGGGCCGATGGAGATAGCGGTCGTACTGCTTGACGGTGCATGTGCGGCTGGCCCGCGCTGGTGGTAGCTGACCGGCGAGACCTATCTCAGGACGCGGGCGGGCGGGCCCTCGCTCATCACCCGGCCGGCGTCCAGGAGGAGGCAGTGGTCGGCGGCGAGGGCGGGGCGCATGTCGTGGGTCGCCAGCACCACCGTCACGCCCGCTTCTCTGATCGCCGCCGCCACATGGTCGCGGGCGGCGGCGTCGAAGCCGGTGGCGGGCTCGTCCAGGAGGAGCAGGTCCGACTCCTGGGCGAGGCCCTGGGCGACCAGGACGCGCTGGCGCTGCCCGCCGGACAGGGCGCCGAGCGGGCGGGCGGCCAGGCCGGCGATGTCCAGGCGGGTCAGGCAGGCGTCGACCACCGCGCGGTCGTGGGCTGACGGGCGCCGCCACGGGCCGAGGTGCGCCCAGCGGCCCATCGCGACGGTCTCGCCGACCGTGATGGGCAGGGTGTCGGGGGCCTCGCTGCGCTGGGTCACGAACGCCGGGCGGTGCGCGTGCCGCCGCGTCACCGAGCCGGACGACGGGGCGATCACGCCCGCCAGGACGGCGAGCAGCGTGGATTTTCCCGATCCGTTCGGGCCTGTCACGGCCGTCACCATGCCTGCCGGGAATCGGGCTGTGACCTCGTGCAACACCGTGCGGCCCGGATAGCCCGCCACCAGATCGGTCACCTCTATGGCCGTCATTCCGCCACCTCTCACTTGAAAGTGATAACGGTTTTCATTGTAAGGTGCGGGTCATGGAATGGTGGTACGGGCCTTTCGAGGTGTCCTTCGTACGGAACGCGCTGTGGGCGTCGGTCCTCGTGTCGCTCGTGTGCGCCTTGGCGGGCACCTGGGTGGTGCTGCGCGGGATGGCGTTCCTCGGCGACGCGATGTCCCACGGGATGCTGCCGGGCGTCGCGCTGGCCTCGCTGCTCGGCGGTGACGTGGTGGCGGGCGGGGCGACGGCGGCGATCGCGATGGCGGCCGGGGTGAGCGTGCTGGGCCGCTCGCGGCGGCTGTCGCAGGACACGAGCATCGGGCTGCTGTTCGCGGGCATGCTCGCGCTCGGCGTGATCATCGTGTCGCACTCGCGGTCGTTCGCGGTGGATCTGACCGGGTTCCTGTTCGGCGACGTGCTGGCGGTACGGGGCCGGGACCTGGGCTATCTGGCCGGGGCGCTGGCGGTGGCGGCGCTGGTGGCGGCGCTCGGGCACCGGATGTTCGTGGCGCTGGCCTTCGACCCGCGCAAGGCGAGCACGCTCGGGCTGCGGCCCCGGCTGGCGCAGGCGCTGCTCGTCGGGCTGGTGACGCTGGCCATCGTGGCGTCGTTCCACGTGGTCGGCACGCTGCTGGTGTTCGGTCTCCTGGTCGCGCCGCCCGCGGCGATGGCGCTGTGGGCCCGGCGCATCCCGATGATCATGGCGGGGGCGGCGCTGCTGGGCATCGTCGCCGCCGTGCTGGGGCTGCTCCTGTCCTGGCATCTGGGGACGGCCGCCGGGGCGACCATCGCGGCGGTGGCCGTGGCCGAGTTCTTCGTCTCGGCGCTGGCGTACCGGGTGGCCCGGTGAGGCGGTGGGGCGCGGCGCTGGCCGCGCTGATCGCGCTCGCCGGGTGCGGCCCCGACGCCGCGGAACCGCAGCCGCACGGGTACGTGGCCGGGGCCGAGGAGACGGCCGAGCCGCAGCACCGGCTGGTGCTGGCGGACGACTCCGCCGTGTACGTGCTCGACCTGATCACCGAAGACGTGACCGAGGTCGCGCGGCTCGGGGGGATCACCGGGGTCGAAGGGGACGGGCGGTTCGCGTACGTCGCGCACGGCGCGGGGGCGCTGCGCGTCGTCGACAGCGGGGCGTGGACCGTCGACCACGGGGACCACGTGCACTACTACCGCGCCGCGCCCCGGGACCTCGGCTCGGTGGACGGGCGGCGGGTGCTCTCCGGTGACGGCGTGGTGGCGGTGTCCGGTGACGGCGGCACGCGGCTGCTGGATCGGGCGCGGCTGGAGAAGGGGGACATCTCGTGGCTCGGGTCCGTCCCGTACGAGAGCGCGCTGCCCTTCCGGGACCGGCTCTACGTGCCGGTGGACGGTGGCATCGAGGTCCTCACCCGTGAGGGCTCGCCCGCCGGGCGGGCGGGAGAGTGCCGGGAGCCGCGCGGCGCGGCGGTCACGGGCCGGGGCGCCGTCTTCACCTGTTCCAGCGGTGCCCTTCTCATCGGCCGTGACGACGTACGCACGATCCACCCGGAGCTGGAGTGGGGGCCGGCGGGAAGGGCCGGAGGGCTTCACGGGCGGCCCGGGAGCAGTGTGCTGGCCGGTCCGGCGCGGAACGGCGGGGTGTGGGTGCTCGACGCCGACGCCGGGGAGTGGCGCTTCCTGGACACCGGGCCCGTCACCGCGGTCGCCGCCGCGGGGCCGGAGGAGCCGGTGCTCGTCCTCACCCCGGACGGGGTGTTGCGGGGCTGGGACTACGCGAGCGGCAGACAGGTGAGCGAGCGGCGCCTGCTGACGAGACCCGACGAGCGGGCCGTCATCCAGGCCGACCAGGCGCGCGCCTACGTCAGCGACCCCGCCGGGCGGGCCGTGCACGAGATCGACTACCGCGACGGCCTGCGCCGCGCCCGCACCTTCCCTCTCGGGTTCACGCCCGCCCACCTGGTGGAGACCGGCCGATGAGAGTGCTGCTGCTCGTCCTCGCCCTGGTGCTGACCGGCTGCGCGGACGGCGGGCCGCGCCGCCCGGAGGTGGTCGTCACCACGAACATCCTCGGCGATGTCACCCGCATGATCGCCGGCGACGAGGCCGAGGTGACCGTGCTGATGCGGCCCGGCGCCGACCCCCACTCCTTCGGCGTCTCCGCCCGGCAGGCCGCCGCGCTCGAACGGGCCGCGCTGATCGTCTACAACGGCCTCGGCCTGGAGGAGGGCGTGCTCCGCCACGTCGGCGCGGCCCGGGAGGCGGGCGTGCCGGCGCTGGCCGTCGCCGAGGCCGCCGACCCGCTCCGCCACCCCGGCGGCCAGGCGGACCCGCACTTCTGGACGGACCCGCGCCGCATGCTCAAGGCCGTCGACGCGATCTCCGCCGCGGTGCAGCGGGTGGCGGGCGCCGACCCGGCCGCCGTCCGGGCGAACGCCGCCGCGTACCGGCGGGAGGTCGAGCGGCTGGACGCCTGGATGGAGCGGAGCCTCGCCGCGATCCCGCCGCACCGCCGCGACCTGGTCACCGACCATCACGTGTTCGGCTACTTCGCCGATCGGTACGGGTTCCGCGTCGTCGGCGCCGTCATCCCCGGCGGCACCACGCTCGCCTCGCCCAGCGCCGCCGACCTGGAGCAACTGGCTGGGACCATCCGCGAGCACGACGTGCCCGCGATCTTCGCCGGCTCGTCCCAGCCCGACCGGCTCGCCCGCGTCCTCGCCGAGGAGGCCGGGGTGCGGGTGCGGGTGGTCCACCTGTTCACCGAGTCCCTGACCGCGCCGGGCAAGGGCGCGGACACCTATCTCACCCTGATGCGCGCCAACACCGGCGCCATCGTCGACGCCCTCACCGAAAGGAACGCCTCATGAAGCGCACCTCTCTCCTGCTTCTCGCCGCCGCGCTGCTGGCCGGCGGGTGCGGCACGGCCCAGCCGGCCGCCGCCCCCGCCGGGGCCGTCCAGACGCAGGCCGCCCCGGTCAAGGAGCCGCTGGTCCTCACGTACGACGGCGGGCTGTACGTGCTCGACGGCGACACGCTGAAGGTGGCGGAGGACATCCCGCTGCCGGGGTTCAACCGGGTCAACCCGGCCGGCGACGACCGGCACGTGCTCGTCTCGACCGCCACGGGGTTCCGCGTGCTCGACGCGGTCACGCCGGAGCTGAAGGACGACGAGTTCACGGGGGACAAGCCCGGCCACGTCGTCCGCCACGCGGGCAAGACGGTGCTGTTCTCCGACGGCACCGGCCAGGTCACCGTCTTCGACCCGCACGACCTGGCCGATGGACTTCCCGAGGGCGAGACGTACCAGGCCGCCGCGCCGCACCACGGCGTGGCCCTGCAGCTCGCGGACGGCGAGCTGGTGGTCACCCTCGGTACGGAGGAGGAACGGAAAGGCATCCTCGTCCTCGACCGCGACCGCAAGGAGATCACCCGGAGCGAGGACTGCCCCGGCGTGCACGGCGAGGCCACCGCCGAGGGGGAGGCCGTGGTCGTCGGCTGCGAGGACGGCGTCCTCGTCTACCGCGACGGGAAGATCACCAAGGTCGAGAGCCCCGACAGGTACGGGCGGATCGGCAACCAGGCGGGCACCGGCAACTCGCCGATCGTGCTCGGCGACTACAAGAAGGACCCGGACGCCGAGCTGGAGCGGCCCGAGCAGGTCTCCCTGATCGACACCCGTACGGGCGAGCTGCGGCTGGTCGACCTCGGCACCAGCTACAGCTTCCGCTCGCTGGCCCGCGGCCCGCACGGTGAGGCGCTGGTCCTCGGCACCGACGGCGCGATCCACGTCATCGACGCGGAGAAGGGCGAGGTCGTGGCCCGGCACGCGGTGGTCGGGGAGTGGCGGGAGCCGCTCGACTGGCAGCGGCCCCGCCCGGCCCTGTTCGTGCGCGGCCACGTCGCCTACGTGACCGACCCGGCCGGGAAGCGGGTGTACGCGGTGGACGTCGAGTCGGGGCGCACGCTGCGCACGGCCACGCTCCCGGCGTCCCCGAACGAGGTGACGGGCGTCGTGGACGGCCACTGACCAGGGGGCGGGCGCCCGGCCCGCCCCCTGCGCCGGGGCGGTCAGGAGGTGCGGGCCGCGTCCAGCACCTTCTGGGCGTCCCGCTCGAACGAGGCGCGGGCGCCGAGGGTGAGCAGGCCGCCGATCACCATGACGGGCACCAGCGCGTACATGCCGGTGAGCAGCGAGCCGGTCCGTTCGGAGACGATGCCGACGATCAGCGAGCCGAACGCGCCGAAGCCGGTGATCAGCAGTTGCAGCACGGCGAAGCCGAGCCCGCGGGCGCTCGCCGGCACCACGTCCGCCAGGCAGGCGGTCATGTTGGGGATGGCGATCGACATCGAGGTGCTGGCGAGAATGGTCAGCACGGTCAGCCCGGCCAGCGTGTCCATGGAGAGCGCGACGGCCAGGATGAGCGCGCCGATCGTGATGCCTCCGCCGCCGGCGAGCAGGCGGCCGCCCTTGCGGGTGCCGTGCCACCGGCGGCCCAGCCAGGAGCCGATGAGGGTGCCGCTCAGCGTGCCGACGACGGTGATGAGGCCGCTCAGCGACCCGGCGGCGTCGGTGCCGACGCCGAACGAGCGCACCATGAGCGTCGTCATCCAGTAGAAGACGCCCGCCAGGCCCAGGGTGAGCAGGCCGAGGCCGACGCAGACGAAGATCAGCGTGGGGATGCGGATCACCTGGCCGAACTGGGTGCCGAACGGCACCTTGTCGGTCACGGGCACGCTGTCGGGGGTGGGTTCGGGGGTGACGGTCACCTGGTTCTCGGTGCCGGAGCCGCCGGCGATGACCCGGTCCAGCTCGCCCCGGCGCGGCTCGCGCAGGAGCCACACCAGCAGGGCCGTGAGCACGCCGGGGATGACCATGATGAGGAACGTGTTGCGCCAGCCGACGTTGGCCGCCAGCACGCCGCCGATGAGCGTGCCGATGCCGCCGAGGTAGGTGGTGACGCGGACCAGGCCGTAGGCCTTGGCCCGGCTGACGGGCGGGTACCAGTCGGCGAGCAGGCTGCCCGAGGCGGGGTTGTCGATGTTCTCGGCGGCGGCGAGCAGCACCCGCATGGCGAAGAACATGGCGAAGCCGGTCGCCAGGCCGGAGCCCGCGGTGGCGATCGCCCAGATGAAGACGACGACGGCGATGATGCGGGTGCGGCTGCGGCGGTCGGCCAGGTATCCGGCGGGGATGGCCACGACGGCGCCGGCGATCGCGGCGGCGGTGGGGATGGCGCCCGCCGCCACGTCGCTGATGCCCCACTCACTGATGATGTGCGGGAGGACCCCGGACAGGAGGTTGGCCTCGATGCGGTCCACGAGGCCGACGATGAAGAGCACGACGAGCGGCGCCCAGCCGAACGGCGCCGGGGATGAGGCGTCGATCCTGCCGGCGCGAGGCGAGCCCAACGTTCCGAGCATGCCCTACCTTCCCGTAGACAACTCTAGAATCGTGTTCTAGTAAGGGTGGCAGAGATCACATGATTCGTAAATGGGCGATTTCGCCGACGCCGCGCCGTCCCGGGCGGAGTCTCAGCGGGGGTGGACCACGTCCGTGGCCGCGGCGATCATGGCCAGCACCGGGAAGATCGCGTGCGGCGGCACCCGGTAGACGCCGCGCTCCGGCTGCTCGATCAGCCCGGCCGCGCCGAGCGTCTTGAGATGGTGGTAGAGCTGCCCCTGCGAGGCCGGCGACAGCTCGGTCTGCAGCTCGGCGATCGGCCGCGGGCCCCGGACGAGCAGCTGCAGGACGCGGAGGCGCGCGGGATGACCGGCCGCCGCCAGCACGGCCGCCAGCGGGCCGGGCGACTGCTCCACCAGCCAGCCGGGCGGGCGGGCCATCTCCCAGCTCCACCGGTAGCCGCCGAACCTGGCGTGCCCCCCGTACACCAGCCGGCCCGACTCCTCGGCGTCGCCGCCGGTCTCCGGCGCCCGCCCCTCCAGAGCGGCGACCCGGGCCTCCAGCGCCGCCACGCGCTCCTCGATCGTCTCCACAGACGAACAGTACCCGGAAAACCGGAATTCCAGAGTTAACGGATTGCCGGGAACCGGAAGCGAATCGCCGCCCACCTTGCCGGAGCCACCCGGTGACGACGGCCGCCCCAGGCGGCACCATGACGGGCATGACAGCAGTGGTACGGGCCGAAGGGCTGACCAAGTACTACGGCAGGCGCCGCGGCCTGGAGGACCTGGACCTGGAGATCCGCCCCGGCGAGATCTTCGGCTACCTCGGGCCGAACGGCGCCGGCAAGACCACCACCATCCGGCTCGTCCTGGACGTCATCCGGCCCACCCGGGGCCAGGTCCACGTCCTGGGCGCCCCCTCGCGCGATCCCTCCGTACGGGCGAGGATCGGCTACCTGCCGGGCGAGCTCGCCCTCGAAGGCCGGGAGAAGGCCGGCGACTACCCGCGCTTCCTCGGCAAGGCACGCGGCGGGGTGCCCCCCGGCCGGATCGAGGCGCTGGCCGAACGGCTCGACGCCGACCTCGGCGTGCCGATGGGCCGGCTCTCCAAGGGCAACCGGCAGAAGGTCGGGCTCATCCAGGCGTTCATGCACGAGCCCGAGCTCCTCATCCTGGACGAGCCCACCAGCGGCCTCGACCCGCTCATGCAGCAGGAGTTCCTGGCCATGGTGCGGGAGGTGCGCGCCTCGGGGCGGACCGTGCTCATGTCCTCGCACGTACTCGCCGAGGTGGAGGACGTCTCCGACCGGGTCGGCATCGTGCGGGCCGGACGGCTCGTCGCGGTGGAGGACGTGTCCGCGCTCCGCGAGAAGGCGGTGCGGCGGGTGGAGCTGCACTTCGACGCGCCCGTGCCGCCGGAGGCCTTCCACGGGCTGCCGGGCGTGCGGGACCTGCGGGTGGAGGGCGCGAGCGTGCGCGGCACCGTCGACGGCCGGCCGGACGCGCTCATCAAGGCCGCCGCCAAGTTCACCGTGGTGCACCTGGCCAGCGCGCCGCCCGACCTGGAGGAGATCTTCCTCACCTACTACAGCGACGAGGGGAGGCACGATGATCGCCAAGACGCTCCGTGAGTACCGGCGGGCTCTCATCGGCTGGACGGCCGGGATCGGCGCGTACATGGTGCTGTACGTCAGCGTGTACGCCAGCGTCAAGGAGAGTCCTGAAGTGTACGGGCCCGCCGCGCTGGCGAAGTTCCCCGAGGGCATGCGCGATCTGCTGGGCGGGCTGCAGGACTTCACCAGCGGCCCCGGCTACCTCCAGACGACCGTCTACCAGCTCTTCCTGCCCTTCCTGTTCCTGGCGTGCGCCATGATCGTCGCAAACCGGGCGCTCGCCCAGCCCGAGGAGGCCGGGACGCTGGAGCTGCTCGTCACGCTGCCGGTCAGCCGCGGGCGGCTCCTCCTGCGCCGGTACGCCGCCCTGGTGATCGGGCTGGCCGCGGTGGCCGCCGTCACGCTGCTGGTCACCTGGGCGATGGCCGAGGCCGTGGAGATGGAGGTGCCGTTCGGCCGGATCCTCGCCGCGCACACCGGAGTGCTGCTGCTCGGGCTGTTCTTCGGCACCGTCACCATGGCCGTCGGCGCCGCCACCGGCCGCAAGGGGCCCGGAATGGCCGTCACCGGGGTGTGGGCGGTGCTCGGCTACGTGGCCGTCACCGCCGGGCAGAGCGTGGACGCCCTCGCCTGGCTGAAGTGGCTGTCGCCGTTCCACTACTACGGCTCCGGGCAGCCGCTCTACAACGGGCTGCCGGTGGGCGACTACCTGGTGCTGGCCGGGGCCACCGCGGTGCTGGCGCTCACCGCGGTGCTCGCCTTCGACCGGCGCGACGTGGGGGTGTGATGCCGCCGCGGGTGCCCGCCGAACTGCTCGACGGGCACCTCCGCACGCTGCGGCAGGGCCGGTCCGAGCAGTTCGGGCTGCGCCTGGCCGAGTCGTATCTGGTGGCCGTCGCCCGCGGGCTGGGCGACGCCTCACCCGACCGCATAGAGCGCGACCTGACCGCCCGGTTCGGCCTGAAACGCGATGTGGTCAAGGCCGCCGACCTGCTGGTCTTCCCCGTACTGCTGCGCGACAGAAGCGCGATGGAGGACCTCGTGACCAGCGTGCTCAGCCCGCTGCTGGGCGCGCGCGGCGGGCACGAGCCGCTGCTGGAGACGCTGGAGGCGGTCTTCGCCGCGCAGGGCAACCAGACCGCCGCCGCGCGCCGGCTGGGCGTCAGCACCCGCGCGGTCACCTACCGGCTGCAGCGCGTCCACCGCCTCACCGGCTTCTCGCCGGACGACCCCACACAGACGACCCCACACAGCGGTTCACGCTGGAGACGGCGGTGCTCGGCGCCCGGCTGCTCGACTGGCCCCGGGACGAGCCGCGCCGGTCGATGCCGTTCGACGGCGGGGCCGAAATGGGTAAGCTTACGCGCCGTGAGCGGTGAAACCTCCCACATCGGGCGCTACAGGCTGGTGCGCGTGCTGGGCAGGGGTGGGATGGGGACGGTCCATCTGGCCGAGGACCCGTCCGGGCAGCAGGTCGCCATCAAGGTGATCAACCCGGATCTCACCCAGCACGAGCAGTTCCGCATGCGCTTCCGCAGGGAGGCCGACGCGGCGCGCCGGGTGCGGCGATTCTGCACCGCCGCCGTGCTGGAGGCCGCGCTCGACGGCGACCAGCTCTACGTGGTCACCGAGTACGTGCCGGGCCCGAACCTCGAAGAGGCGGTGCGGCAGTCCGGCCCGCTCCGCGGGTCCAGCCTCGACGCGCTGGCCGTGAGCGTGGCGACCGCGCTGACCGCCATCCACGGGGCGGGGGTGGTCCACCGCGACCTGAAGCCGTCCAACGTGCTGCTGTCGCCCGTCGGGCCGCGGGTGATCGACTTCGGGATCGCCCGGGCGCTCGACACCCTGGGCGGCGTCACCGGCACCGGCGAGCTGGTCGGCACGCCCCGCTACATGGCGCCGGAGGTGCTGCGCGGCGAGCCCGTCTCACCGGCCTGCGACGTGTTCTCGTGGGGCTGCCTGGTGGCCTACGCCGCGAGCGGGCGGGCGCCGTTCCCCGGCGAGACGCTGCCCTCGATCGTCTACCAGGTCCTCAACACCGAGCCGAGCCTCGACGAGGTCGAGCCGGGCCTGCGCGAGCTGGTCCGGGCCGCGCTGCACAAGAACCCCGCCATGCGCCCGACCGCGCAGCAGCTCCTCGACCACCTCGTGGGGCGGGCGGCCGGGCCGGAGCAGGTGGCGCAGACCGTCCAGGTGGCCTGGCAGCAGGCGACCACGCCGCTCGCCGCCGCCCCGTACCCTCCCCAGCCCCGCCCCGCCAGGGGGAAGCTCCTCGCGGGCCTCACCGCGGCGGGCGCGGTGGTGGTGGCGCTGGGCGTCACCGCGTGGGCGCTGATGCCCGGCGGGCCGCCCGAGATGGACGTCCTCCACCGGGAGGACTTCACCTCGACCTCCAGCGGCTGGAACGGCCGGTACAACGAGAACTCCGACGCCAGCGACGGCTACCGCAGCGACGGCACCTACGGGCTGGACGCGGGCCCGTACCGCGAGGAGCGGTGGGCGCAGGCGGCCATCCCGTTCCTGACCGAGACGCCGACGGCCAGCCCCGACCCGTCGGCCACGCCCAAGCCGATGCTCCCCGAGACCGTCGTGGTCGCGGTGACCGCCGAGGTCCGGGAGGTGTCGGGCTCCGGCGAGTACGGCGTCTACTGCCACGCGGCCGACGACGACTCCTACTACGAGTTCGGCCTCGACACCTCCGGCAACGCCCGCATCCGCCGCATCCAGGGCGGCGCGGGCGGCACCATGTCGCAGCCCGCCCAGCTCGGCGAGCTGAAGGGCAAGGTCCGCATCGAGGCCGCCTGCGAGCAGAACGGCAAGGCGGTCCGGCTCACCATGTGGGTCAACGGCTCCAAGGCCGTCTCGGCCGACGACCCGAACGGCATCGGCAACGGCTCGGTCGGCCTGTTCGCCCGCACCCCGAAGGACGACAAGTCGGTGCTCAAGATGACCTACGACGACTTCGAGCTCCGCGGCGTCCAGGACCAGCAGTAGGCCCCGGCTCAGAGGACGCCGGCGCGGGCGGCGGCCAGGGCGGCGTCGGCGGCGCGGTCGGCGTCCGCCTCCGTGACCGGCTCGTGGGTGACGAACAGGCGGTAGTAGATCGGGGCCACCGCCGCTCTGATCAGTTCGTGGGCGTCGACCGTGCCGGGCAGCTCGCCGCGGTCGACGGCGCGGCGCACCACCAGGGCCGACTGCTCGTGACGGGCCTGGAAGAAGCCGTGCAGGGCGGCGGCCGCGTCCGGGCTCTGCATGGCCGCCGCCACGAACGCCGACGACACCGGCCCCTCCTCCGGATCGGCGAACCCGCTCTGCACGAGCCGGGCCACCCCGCGCAGGTCGCCCTCGACGGTGCCGGTGTCGGGGATGGGCCAGGGCTCCTCGCGGGCCAGCTCCAGCGCGTCGGAGATCAGCCCTTCGACGCTTCCCCACCGCCGGTAGACGGTGGTCTTGTGGACCCCGGACCGCTCGGCGACGTTCTCCACGGTCAGCCCGCCGTACCCCTTCTCGGCCAGCTCGGCGAGGGTCGCCTGGCGTACCGCGTCGCGGACGCGGGCGCTGCGCCCGCCGGGCCGCTTGATCGGCTCCACTGATCACTCCTAAAGCTATTTCAGTTGCGTTAGCTTCCGCCTCTGTGTCATGCTAATGCAACAAGAGTTGCGATTGGAGTGCTGTCCTGACCATTCTGCGAGGAGTCTCGAAGTCCTACGGCCCGCACCGGGTGCTGGACGGCGTGTCCCTGACCGTGCGGCCCGGCGAACGGCTCGGCGTCGTGGGCGACAACGGCTGCGGCAAATCCACCCTGCTCCGGCTGCTGGCCGGCGTCGAACAGCCGGACGACGGCGAGGCCGTGCCGCCCGCCCGCGGCGGCTACCTGAGCCAGACGCTCGACCTGCCGCCCGGCCACACCGTCCAGCAGGCCATCGACGCGGCGCTGGCCGGCCTGCGGGCGATCGAACGGCGGATGCGCGAGCTGGAGACCGCGCTCGACGCCTCGACCATGGAGGAGTACGGTGACCTGCTCACGGAGTTCGAGGCCAGGGGCGGCTACGAAGCCGACGCCCGGGTCGACAAATCCCTGCACGGCCTGGGGCTGAGCCACCTCGGGCGCGACCGCGTACTCGAAAGCCTGTCCGGCGGCGAACAGGCCCGGCTCGGCCTCGCCTGCCTGCTGGCGGCCTCACCCGAGACGCTGCTGCTCGACGAGCCGACCAACCACCTCGACGAGTCCGCCCTGACCTGGCTGGAAGACCGGCTGCGCGGCCACCGCGGCAGCGTCGTCGTGGTCTCGCACGACCGTGTCTTCCTCGACCGGGTCGTCACGTCGGTGGTGGAGGTCGAGGCGGGCGGCGTGACCCGGTTCGGCGGCGGCTACTCCGGGTTCCTGGCGGAGAAGGCGGCGGCCCGGGCCCGGCAGGAGCAGGCCCACGCCGCCTGGCGCGAGGAGGTACGGCAGGTACGCGAGCACGCCGCCACCACCGCGCACCGGGTCGCCGCCGGGCGGGCCATGCGCGACAACAACAAGATGGCCTACGACCGCAACGCCGGACGGGTGCAGAGCTCGGTCGCCTCCCGGGTCCGCAACGCCCGCGAACGCCTCCGCCGCCTGGAAGCCGACCCGGTGCCCCCGCCCCCGGCCCCGCTCCGCTTCCACGGCACCTTCACCGCCACCGGCCGCCAGGGTGTGCTGGTGGAACTCGCCATCGAGCAGGCTCCACGGGAGTCCGTGCGGGTGGCGGGTCGTCCGGCCGGGGAGGTGGCTGCCCCCGAGTGCGTGGACGGCCGGACTTCCCAGGAGCCCGCTGCTTCTGGGCACAACGGCCGTACTTCGCGGTCGTCCGTCACTTCGGTTCGTGACGCGGACGGCTGTGCGGCCGCTTCCGGGCTGGTGGTGCGGGCCGGGGATCGGGTGCTGGTGACGGGGGCCAACGGGGCCGGGAAGTCGACGTTGCTGCGGGCCGTCGCCGAGCGGGCCAGGTGCCGGGTGGGTTATCTGCCGCAGGAGGTTGCGTACGAGGCGAACCAGTACGTGCTGGACGCCTATCCGCATGGGCCGCGGCATGAGCGGCGGGCGGCGTTGCTGGGCACCGGGCTGTTCCGAGCGGAGACGCTGGACCAGCGGGTCGGCGAGCTGTCGGCCGGGCAGCGGCGCAGGCTCGCGCTGGCCGCGCTGATGGCCGGGGAGCACGACCTGCTGGTGCTGGACGAACCGACCAACCATCTGTCGCCCGCCCTGGTGGAGGAGCTGGAGGAGGCTCTCGACCGCTTTCCCGGGGCGCTGGTGATCGCCACACACGACCGGGCGCTGCGGGACCGCTTCCGCGGGACGGTACTGGAACTCACGGGAGGACCCGCATGTTGATCAAGATTACGCAGGGCGCCCCGTACGGGGTGGCGACCGGGGCCGACGGCGCGCTCTGGTTCACGCTGACGGAGCCGGGCGCGATCGGCCGGCTGGTCCCCGGCGAGGAGCCCGTGGTGCACCGGCTGGACCCGGCGGACGGCGGCCCGACCGTGATCGCACCGGGGCCTGACGGGGCGATGTGGTTCACCGAGTTCCGGGGGAACCGGGTCGGGCGGATCACGCCGGACTCCGAGGTGACCTCGTACGAAGCGGATTCCCCGTACGGGATCGTGGCCGGTCCCGATGGCGCGATGTGGTACGCGAGCATGCGCTCGGACCGGATCGGCCGGATCGCCGCCGACGGGCGGCGGGCGGAGTTCACGCTGCCGGTCGTCGGCGGGATGCCGTCGGGGATCGCGGCCGGGGACGACGGCGCGCTCTGGTTCACGCTCAACCAGGCCGGGACCGTCGGCAGGATCACCGTGGACGGCGAGACGACCCTCCACCCGCTGCCCACCGAGGGGGCGGCGCCGGTGCACATCACGGCGGGGCCGGACGGCGCGCTCTGGTTCGCGGAGATCGGCGCGGGCCAGATCGGCCGTGTCACCCCGGAGGGGAAGATCACCGAGTACCCGCTGCCGGACCGCGCCTGCCGCCCCCACGCGATCATCACCGGCCCGGACGGGGCGCTCTGGTACACCGCGTGGGCGACCTCCCGGCTCGGCCGCATCACCACCGGCGGCGCGATCCGGGAGCTCGACCTGCCCGGCGCGGAGCCGCACGGCCTCACCACCGGCCCCGACGGCGCCATCTGGGTGGCCCTGGAATCCGGCGCCCTCGCCCGGGTGACCCCCTGACATCACCTCGGCCGGAGTCCGGCGCGATTCCCGTACTGACACACGGGAACCACCCACCGCCGGGCCCCTCCGTCGCGTGGCGGGCGGGGCGTAGTTGACTAGGGGTATGCGTGCGATAGTGCTGGCCGCCCAGGGCGGTCCCGAAGTGCTCGAATACACCGAGCGGCCGGATCCGGAGCCGGGCGAGGGCGAGGTGGTGGTCGACGTCGCGGCGAGCGGGGTCAACTTCCTCGACATCTACCACCGTTCCGGCGTCTACCCGCTGGAGCTGCCCGCCACGATCGGGTCCGAGGGCGCGGGCGTGGTGTCGGCGATCGGCCCCGGCGTCGAGGACCTCGTGGTGGGCGAGACGGTTGCGTGGGCGATGTCGCTCGGCAGCTACGCCGAGAAGGCGGTCGTGCCCGCGCGCCTGGTGGTGCCGGTGCCGGAGGAGGTGGCGCCCGACCTGGCCGCCGCGGCGATGCTGCAGGGCATGACCGCCCACTACCTCACCCACTCGACGAACCGGGTGCAGGAGGGCGACGTGGTGCTGGTGCACGCCGCGGCGGGCGGGATGGGGCAGCTGCTCGTCCAGGTGTGCAAGATGCTCGGCGCGACCGTGTACGGGACGGCGTCCACCCCGGCGAAGGAGAAGCTGGCCAGGGAGGCGGGCGCCGACGAGGTGCTGTCCTACGAGAACTTCGCCGAGGCGCTGCGCGGCAAGGTGGACGTGGTCTACGACGGCGTGGGCGCCGCCACATTCGACGGCGGGCTGGAGTCGCTGCGCCGGCGCGGGCTGATGGCGCTGTACGGGGCGGCCAGCGGCCCGGTGCCGCCGGTGGACCCGATGCGGCTGAACCGGGCCGGGTCGCTCTACCTCACCAGGCCGACCCTGGCCGACTACGTGGCCGAGCGCGACGAGCTGCTGTGGCGGGCGGCCGACCTGTTCGGCTGGATCCGCTCGGGCAAGCTGCGCGTGAACGTGTCGCAGCGTTACCCGCTGGCGGAGGCGCGCCGGGCGCACGAGGACCTGGCCGCCCGGCGGACCACCGGCAAGCTGCTGCTGATCCCGTAGCCGCGCATGGACCTGACCACCTCGGTCGTGTCGTTCGCCGCCGTCGTCGCGCTGCTGACGATCACGCCGGGGCTGGACACCGCGCTCATCCTCCGCACCTCGCTGCTCTCGGGCAGGCGGCCCGCGTGGGGGGTGGCGCTCGGGATCCAGCTCGGGCTGCTCGTCTGGGGCGTGGTGACGGCCGCCGGGCTGGCCACGCTGCTGGCCGCCGCGCCGCTCGCCTACGACGTCCTCCGTTACGCCGGGGCCGCCTACCTGGTGTGGCTGGGGCTGCGCATGCTGCTGGCGAGCAGGCGGGAGCACGCGGACACGCCGGACACGCGGGAGGTCCGCTTCCGCACCGGTTTCCGGCGCGGGCTGGTGACGAACCTGCTCAACCCGAAGGTGGGCGCCTTCTACGTGGCGATGCTGCCGCAGTTCATCCCGCCGGACGCGCCGGCCGCCGCGGTGGGACTGCTGCTGGCGGCCGTGCACGCGGCCGAGGGGCTGGTGTGGAGCACGGGCCTGATCGCGTTCGCCGCCGCGATGAGCGGCCTGCTGCGCCATCCGTCCGTGCGCCGCCTGCTCGACCGCGTGACGGGCGTGGTGATCGTCGGTTTCGGTGTACGGCTCGCGGTCGACTAACGGGCGGCCACCAGGACGGGACGCTCCACGAGCCGGACGTCGACGCGGGTGCCGGGCGCGAGCCGGGCCGCCTCGTGGCCGGGCACGTCGGCCAGGATCTCCTGCCCGTCCAGCAGCAGCCGCAGGCGGACGGAGGAGCCCCGGAACGACGCCGCCACCACCTCACCCGAGCCTGAGCCGGGATCGGCGCCGGGGGAGAGGCTGACCTGGACGGCTTCGGGACGGACGAGGACGTCCACCTCGGGCCCGGAGGGGGCCGGGCCGTCGACGGGCAGCGCCTGGCCGAGGACAGTCACCTTGCCGTCACCGGCGAGCCGGCCGGGCAGGTGGTTCATGGTGCCGACGAACTCGGCCACGAAAGGAGTGGCGGGCCGGTCGTACACCTCGGCCGGCGGGCCCGCCTGCTCCAGGCGGCCGTCGCGGAGCACCGCCACCTGGTCGGCGATCGACAGCGCCTCCTCCTGGTCGTGCGTGACGAAGATCGTGGTGATGCCGAGGTCGAGCTGGAGGCGGCGGATCTCCTCACGGAGCGCGACCCGTACCTTGGCGTCCAGCGCCGACAGCGGCTCGTCGAGCAGCAGCACGCGCGGCTCCAGGGCGAGCGCGCGGGCCAGCGCGACCCGCTGCTGCTGGCCGCCGGAGAGCTGGTGCGGGTAGCGGCCGGCGAGGCCGGGCAGGCCGACCAGCTCCAGCAGCTCGTCCGCCCGGGCCCGCCGGACTGCGGCCGGCACCTTGCGCACGCGCGGGCCGAAGGCGACGTTGTCGCGGGCGTTCAGGTTGGGGAAGAGCGAGTACGACTGGAACACCATGCCGGCGTCGCGCTTGTTCGCGGGCACATCGGTGACGTCCTCGCCGTCGATCAGCACGGCCCCCGAGTCGGGGCGCTCGAACCCGGCCACGCAGCGCAGCGCCGTCGTCTTGCCGCAGCCGGACGGGCCGAGCAGGGCGACGAGCCGGCCGGGCTCGATGGTGAGGTCGAGGCCGTCGAGCGCCACCGTCCTGCCGAAGACCCGCCGCAGGGCGCGGAACTCCACCTTGGACGTCACTTCTTCTCCCTTCCGAAGGCGGTGGAGACCGCGAGCAGCAGCAGCCAGACGAGCAGCAGGCTGAGGATCGAGACCGCGACCGACAGCTGCCCGCGCGAGCCGGAGACGGTCACGATCCACACCGCGAACGGCTGGTAGCCGAGCAGCCTGGACACGGTGTACTCGCCGAACACCAGGGCGAGCGTGAGGAAAGACGCGCTGGCCAGCGCCGAGCGCAGGTTGGGGACGACGACCCGGAGCAGCACCTGCGGCCAGGACGCGCCGAGGTTGCGCCCGGCCTCCACCAGCGTCCGCACGTCCATGGTGCGCAGCCCCGCGTCGAGCGAACGGTAGACGAACGGCAGCACGAGGACCACGTACGCGAGCACGAGCACGACGGGGAAGCCCGGGTCCTGGATGGCGATGAGCGTGGCCCAGAACGGGGTGGGCGCGAGCACGTCGGCCCCGACCCGCAGCGAGGTGCTCAGCCCGGCGACGAACGTGATCGGCGGCACCACGAGCGGGAGCGTGCAGAGCACCTCCATCAGGGGCCGCAGCCCGGGCGCGAACAGCCGGACGGCCAGCATCGCGGGCAGCGTCAGCAGCAGCACCAGCGCGATGGTGGCCAGCGCGAGCGCCAGTGACAGCGCCAGGCTGGAGATGAAGCCCTCCGCCGTCAGCAGTTCGGCGTACGGGGCGAAGGACACGCCCGTCGTGGGCGTATGAATCGTGTACCAGAGCGACGCCCCGAGCGGCACCAGGAAGTAGAGCCCGGCCAGCGCGAACACGACGGCACGCCAGGCGCGCGACCGCCCCGGCCGGGCGGGGCCGGGAGACAGCGGCCGCTCCAGGCCGGTCACCGCAGCCATCGGGTGCTCCTCCTCTGCAGCGGCAGGTAGACGGCCATGACCAGGCCGGCGATGACGATCATGTCGAGGCTGAGCGCGAGCGCCACGTTCTCCTGGCCCACCAGCACGTCGCTGGTGAGCGCGTTCGCGATCTTCAGGGTGACCAGCGGGACGACCGTGCCCGCGCCCATCGCCGCCGCCGTGGCGTAGGCGGCGAAGGCCGCGCCGAACAGCAGCACCACCCCGCCGAGCAGGGCGGGCGTCAGCACCGGCAGGCCGACGTGGCGCCAGTAGTGCCAGGCGGTGGCGCCGCTGTTCGCC
This sequence comes from Nonomuraea sp. NPDC049649, assembly GCF_040675175.1. NCBI lineage: Bacteria > Bacillati > Actinomycetota > Actinomycetes > Streptosporangiales > Streptosporangiaceae > Nonomuraea > Nonomuraea sp. NPDC049649. The sequence goes on along the minus strand of NZ_JBFAOH010000001.1, from coordinate 83,475 downwards.
GCCGCCTCCCGCCACTGCGGCCGGAGCCCGTCCAGGGCCGGCGCCATCACCAGCACCATCAGCGGCACGCTGAAGTACAGGTAGACGATCACCAGGCCCCAGAACGAGTACAGCGACCCCGACGGCAGCCCCAGCAGCCCGCTCACCACGCCGGAGTTGCCCAGCGTGGCCACCCAGAAGAAGGCCAGCGGCACTCCGCCGAAGTTGGCCAGCACGCCGGAGGCGGTCAGCACCGCGCCGCGCAGCGCGGCCGAGCGGGAGGTGACGACCGCGTACGCGAGGAACGTGCCGAGCACGGCCCCCGACAGCGCCACCACGGCCGAGACCTGGACGCTGCCGATCATGGCGGTCAGGTTGCCGCCCTCCAGGCTCTGCCTCAGGTTGGCCAGCGTCGGTTCGCCGCGCGAGGTGAACGCCCCCGCCAGCAGCGCGGCCAGCGGGATGCCGAACACGAACGCGTAGAAGACGAGCAGGGGCAGCGCGCCCAGCCACCCCGCGGGCCGCCTCATCCGGAGATCGCGGCGTCCCAGCCGCTCACCAGCTTCTCCTTGGCCGCGTCGACCTGCTCCGTGGTCGGGAAGGCCGGTTCGCCCTCGACCTCGGGCAGCGCCGCGGCGGCCGTCTCGTCGATGGTGCCGTCCTCCTGCATCACGGGCATGAGTACGGGCCGGGCGAAGCCCTTCAGGTAGAGGTTCTGGCCCTCGGGGCTGTAGAGGAACTCCATCCAGAGGCGGGCCGCCGCCGGGTGCGGGGCGTCCTTGTTGATGGCCTGCGCGTACATCTGGAAGTACTTGCCGTCGGTCGGCACGTTGACCTGCCAGTCGAGGCCCTTGGGGGCCAGCTGCGGGGCGTAGGCGGCGTTGTTGTAGTCCCAGTCGATGCTGATCGGGGTCTCGCCCTTCTCGATCGTGGCCGGGGTGGTCTCGACGGGGTTGAAGTTGCCGACGTCCTTCAGCTTCTTGAAGAAGTCGATGCCGGGCTGGATGTCGTCGAAGGAGCCGCCCTCGGCGATCGCGGCGGCGTACACGCCGGCGAAGGCCGCGCCCGCCTTGGTCGGGTTGCCGTTGAGCGCGACCTTGCCCTTGTACCCGGGCCTGAGCAGGTCGGCGAAGCTCGTCGGGCAGGGGTTGATCTTGTTGGCGTCGCAGCCGATGGAGATGTAGCCGCCGTAGTCGTTCACCCAGAGCCCGGTCGGCTCCTTCTGCCCCTCGGGGATCTTGTCGAAGGCCTGGACCTTGTACGGGGCGAACAGGCCCTCGGCGGCGCCGCTGAGCGCGAACGACTGGCCCAGGTCGAGCACGTCGGGGGCGCGGTCCTGGCCCTTGCGGGTCTTGACGGCGTTGATCTCGTCGGCGCTGGACGCGTCCGGGTCCTCGCTCTCGATCGTGATGCCGTACGTGCTCTCGAAGGTCTTGATGATCTCGCCGTAGTTCGCCCAGTCGGGCGGGAGGGCGATGACGTGCAGTCTGCCCTCCTTCTTGGCCGCCTCGACGAGCGCGTCGAAGCCGCCGAAGTCGGCGGCCGAGGTGGCGGTGCGCGCGTCGACCCCGCCTTCGGCCGTGGTTCCCTGGGTTCCTGGTGCGGCGCCGCAGGCCGCGGTGATCACTGTCAGGGCCGCGATGGCGCCTGCCGTACGAGCGCGAGGTGTGAACACGTCGCCTCCACTCCGGGGATGTGCGAGGAATGTAGGTGCGCTTGGACAACCAAGCGGGCACCAGTTAGTCCCATCTCCGTTGCTCTTTCGTGAACGGGATCGGTCGGGGACGGCTGCTCGCTGTGAACGGATCGGCGGCGTGCGACGGCAGGGCCGACTTGCGCTTCAGCGCGTTTGAACATATGTTCGAGTCGTAGCGCCCGCCTTCCCCCGGGTGGCTCATGCATAGGTACGAGAGCCGCGGGGAGAATCGTCTTGAGCAGACTCTATGGCGATCCGGTAGAGGTGTGGACCCGAGACGGGGAGCCGTCCCAGTTCGTCTGGCGTGACCGGCTCTACCTCGTCCGCAGGGTGCTCGACCACTGGGTGGTGGCGCGCGAATGGTGGAAGATCAGCGAGAGCGACCCCGGAGAGCGCCGGTTCTGGAGGGTGGAGGCCACTCCCGGCCGGGAGACCGGCACGTACGAGCTGAGGTACGACACCGCCAGCGGGGGCTGGCTGCTCCTGAGGGCGTGGGACTGATGGGTGCCCCGTTCCCGCACCTTCACGTGAGCTCCGCCTACTCGATGCGTTACGGGACCGCGTTCCCGGAGCAGCTGGCCGAGCGGGCCTTCGAGCACGGGATGGACATCCTGGCGCTGACCGACCGTGACGGGCTGTACGGGGCGGTCAAGCACGCGCGGGCGTGCGCCGACGCCGGGATCTCCCCGGTGTACGGAGTCGACCTGGCACTCGCCGACCCCGCGCTGGACCAGCATCCGCTGCCCGGCTACGGCGAGCCGCCCGGTGCCGGACGTGGCGCCCGGAGGGCCGCGGCCCGGCCGCGGACCGGGCCCGGCGCGCAGGACAGGGTGACCGTGCTGGCCCGGTCGCGCGGCTGGTCCCGGCTGGCGCGGCTGGTCACGGCCGCCCACTACACCGGCGAGCGCGGCGACCCCCGCCTCACCCGCGAACTGGCCGCCGAGTGGGACGCCGGCGGCGACGGCGGGCTGGTGGTGCTGCTCGGCCCCCGCTCCGACGTCGGCCGCGCGGTCGCCGAACGGCGCGACGACCACGCCCGGACGCTGCTCGGCCGGTGGCGCGACGCGCTGCCCGGCGTGGCGATCGAGCTGGTCGACCAGTACGGCTTCCACGACGCCGCCACGGCGCTGCGGATGCTCGCGCTGGCCGAGTCGATGGGCGTGCCCGCCGTGCTCACCAACGCCGTCCGCTACCTCGACCCGGCCGACCACCAGATCGGCGACGTGCTCGACGCGGCCCGCCAGCTCGTCCCGCTGCACCCGCGCCACCTGGAACGCACCACCTCCCACGCCTACCTCAAGAGCGGCAAGGAGATGGCCCAGGTCGCCGCCAAGATCTGCGGCCACGACGAGAGCCGGATCGCCCGCCTGCTGCGCACCACCCGGCGGCTCGCCGAGGCGTGCGCCGCCGACCCGCTGGAGCTGCTCGCGCTCCGCCAGAGCCCGCCCGGCCTCCACCTGCCGGAGATAGACGAGGACCCGGTGCCGCTGCTGCGCGGCCGCGTCGAGGACGGGCTGGCCCGGCGCGGCCTGCACCGCTCCCGCGAGGCCAGGGAACGGGCGGCGGACGAGCTCGCCATCATCGAGCGCAAACGGCTGTCGGGCTACTTCATCGTGGTGGCCGGCATCACCGACATGATCCGCGAGATGGGGGTGCGCTGCGCCATTCGCGGCTCCGGCGCGGGCAGCCTGGTCAACTACCTCATCGGCGTCGGCGAGGTGAACCCGCTCGACCACGGCCTGCTCATGGAGCGGTTCCTGTCGGAGGGGCGCGTCGGACTGCCCGACATCGACGTGGACGTGGAGTCCGCGCGCCGGCTCGACTGCTACAAGGCGATCTTCGACCGGTACGGCGAGTCGCGGGTGGCCTGCGTGTCCATGATGGAGACCTACCGGGCGCGCAGCGCCATCCGCGACGTGGCGGGCGCGATGGGGCTGCCGCCGCACGAGATCGACGCCATCGCCAAGGCGTTCCCGCACATCCGGGCCAGGCAGATCACCGCGTCCCTGCACGACCTGCCCGAGCTGCGCGAGAGCCGGCTCGGCGAGGCCGGGCTGGAGCGGGTGTTCCGGCTGGCGGAGAAGCTCGACGGGCTGCCCCGGCACATCGCGCTCCACCCGTGCGGGGTGCTCGTCGGCAACGCCGGGCTGCGCGACCGCACCCCGGTCGAGCGCAGCCTGCTGGAGTTCCCCATGTCGCAGTTCGACAAGGAGGACGTGGAGGAGGCCGGGCTGCTCAAACTGGATGTGCTCGGGGTCCGGATGCAGTCCGCTCTCGCGTACGCCCTCGGCGAGATCAAGCGGGTCGACGGCGTCGAGGTCGACCTCGACGCCCAGCGCGGCGACGACCCCGGCGTCCAGTACGTCCCGCACGACGACCAGGAGACCTACGACATGATCGGCGCCGGGCGGACGCTCGGCTGCTTCCAGATCGAGTCGCCCGGCCAGCGCGAACTGGTCTCCAAACTGGAGCCGCGCACGATACACGACCTGATCGTGGACATCTCGCTGTTCCGGCCGGGGCCGGTCAACTCCGACATGGTGACCCCGTACCTGGAGGCCAGGCACGGCTGGCGGCAGCCGTCCTACCCGCACGAGCGGCTGCGCGAGGCGCTCAAGGAGACGCACGGCGTGATCGTCTTCCACGAGCAGGTGCTGAAGGTCATCCAGGTGATGACCGGCCGCGACCTGTCGTTCGCCGAGATGCTCCGCCGCAGCCTCGGCACGCCCGAGGGACGGGAGAAGGTGCGCGGCCACTTCGTGCCGCTCGCCAAGGCCAACGGGTTCTCCGACGAGGAGGTGGAACGGGCCTGGAAGGTGCTGGACGCGTTCGGCGGGTTCGGGTTCTGCAAGGCGCACGCGGCGGCGTTCGCGCTGCCCACCTACCAGTCTGCCTGGCTCAAACGGCACCACGCGGCGGCGTTCTTCGCCGGAGTGCTCACCCACGAACCCGGCATGTACCCGTCACGGGTGATCATCGATGAGGCGCGGCAGTGCGGCGTGCGGATCCTCCCGCTCGACGTCAACAGGTCGGCCAGGCACTGGCGGGTGGAACGGCTCGGAGTCCGCGTCGACCCGGCCCGGCTGGAAGGCGCCGACCGGCCCCGGCGCGGCGAGTTCAAGGCCAGTGAGATCGGCGCGGGCTACGCGCTGCGGGTGCCGTTCTCGGCCGTCAAGGGAGTGAGCGAGGCCGAGGTGGAGCGCATGGTGGCGGGCCAGCCGTACACCTCGCTCGCCGACTTCTGGGACCGGGCCCGCCCCTCCCGCCCCACGCTGGAGCGGATCGTGCAGGTCGGCGGGCTGGACGCGCTGCACGGGCTGCGGCCCGGCCACGGCGAGCGCTGGCGGCCCGGCGAACTGACCAGGCGCGACCTCATCGCCCAGGTCGGCGCGCTGGAGCGCGCCTCGTCGAGCGGCGTGCGGGCCGGGCCGCGCCGCAGCAGACGGTACGCACCCGCACCGCCCCCCGAGACCAGCCACCAGGCCGCGGTGCAACTGCCCCTCGGCTTCACCGAACACGTCACCCCCGGCGAACTGCCCGAGATGACCGAGACGGAGATGGTCGAGGCCGAGCTGGAGATCCTCGGCATGGACATCAGCCGCCACGTCATCAGCTTCCACGACGAACTGCTGGACGCGCTCGGCGTGATCCGCGCCAAGGACCTGCTGCGCCCCCGCAACGGCGCCGAAGTGCTGGTGGCCGGGGTCAAGGTGGCCACCCAGACGCCCGCCATCCGCTCCGGCCAGCGCATCATCTTCGCCACCCTGGACGACTCGACCGGGCCGGTGGACCTGACCTTCTTCGAGTCCGTGCAGGGACGCTGCGCGGCCACCGTCTTCGGGTCGTGGCTGCTGCTGGCGCGCGGCGTGGTCCGCCGCACCGGCGCCCGCGCGGTCTCGATACGCGCCCTCGACTGCTGGAACCTGGCCGACCTCGACGCGCTCTGGCGCACCCGCGGCCTCGACGCCGTCCGCGCCGCCCTCGCCCGTCCCTCTGCGGACCGGGGGCCGGTGGGCGGGCGCGCCATCGAGTACGCCAACGGCTTCCGGCTGTCGCCCTACGCCGACATCGGCCCGGCGATCACCACCCCGCCCCGCCTCCTCTGGCACGCCAGCCCCGGCAGCTCCGGCCCCACCGCCGCGTGACAGACCGCGCACCCGCCCCTGCACGGGTGCTTCGGGAGGTGAGGTCGTGCGGTCTGGGAGGTGGTGTTGCGGCCCCGCCGCTGCGTGACAGGCGGTCAGGTCGCGCGGCCCAGGGAGGTGGTGGGGGTGACCTTCGGGGTGGGGGATTGGGTGTGGAGGGCGGGGGCGGGCTGGAGGACGGTGATGCGGTGGACCGTGGCCGCGCAGAGGGCGGCCGACAGGGTCAGGCAGGCGAGCTCCAGGAGGCCCAGGCCGGTGAGGCCGTCGGAGGCGTCGTGCGGGAGGACGAGGGTGAACACCGCCAGCGTCGTCAGCCAGCTCAGCCACCAGGCCGTCACCAGGGCCAGCCGGGTGCGCCTGCTCTCCTGGGGTGTGGCCAGCCGCCAGGTCTCGGACAGCAGGACCGCGGGCGCCAGCAGGTTGACGCCCGGGATGAGCCAGGCGGCGGCCACCGCGCTCCGGGCGGCGGGCAGGGAGCAGGCCTGGCGGATGCGGAGCAGCCAGGTGGTGTACGCGGCGGCGGCGGCGACCGTGGCGGCGACGGCGAGCAGCAGCAGGACCGCGAAGGCCGTCGCCGGGCCCGCCAGCGCCTCGGCGTCGGCGCCCGACGGCCGGCCGCCGAACGCGGCCAGTTCGGTGGCGAGCTGCCTGCCGCGGACCTCTTCGAAGATCACGAGAGCGGCCAGGGAGAGGGTCTGCGCGGCGAACGTCACGTAGACGGCGCGGGCGGCCCTGCTGACGCCGGTGGGCTTGGTGGGTGCGTGGGCGACGCGCACGATGTTCTCCCCCCGGGCCAGGTGCTGAGGTTCTGATTCACTTGTATCCCGGAGGCTGACTCGCTAATCAGCCCACGATGCCCGATTCCCAGGCCCACGCGGCGATCTCCACCCGGTTCCGGGTGCCCAGCTTGGTGAAGATGCTGCCGAGGTGGGTCTTCACCGTCGACAGCGACACGAACAGCTCGGCCGCCACCTCCTGGTTCGTACGCCCTCTGGCGACCAGGCGCACCACGTCCAGCTCGCGGTCCGTCAGCGGCTCCGGCAGCGGCGCGGGGGAGCGCTTGGGCTGCGACAGGTGCTTCAGCAGCCGGACCGTCACCGACGGCGACACCAGCGACTCGCCGGAGGCCGCCGCCTTGACCGCCTCCACCAGCAGCGTCGGCCCGCTGTCCTTGAGCAGGAACCCGGTCGCGCCCGCCCGCAGCGCCCCGTACACGTACTCGTCCAGGTCGAAGGTGGTGACGATGACCACCCGCATCGGACTCTCCACACCGGGCCCGGCCAGCAGGCGGGTCGCCTCCAGGCCGTCGAGGCGGGGCATCCGGATGTCGAGCAGGCACACGTCCGGCCGCAGCCGCCGGGCCTCGGCGACCGCCTCGGCGCCGTCCGCGACGGCGGCCACCACCTTCATGTCCGGTTGCGCATCCAGAATCATCTGAAATCCGGTACGCACCAGTTCCTGATCATCGGCGATGAGAACCCGAATAGTCACGACCCAAACTCTAGGATCAACCGAACGGCCGATGCGGACCGTACACATGGCCGATCCGCCGCACCGGCCCGCCCCGGCACGCTCGAAGCCATGAACGAGGTGCTTGTCGGGCGAGGACTCGCCAAACGGTTCGGGCAGACGGTGGCGCTGGCCGGGGTGGACCTCACGGTGCACGCCGCGGAGGCGGTGGCGATCATGGGGCCGAGCGGCTCCGGCAAATCGACGCTGCTCCACTGCCTGGCCGGGATCATGAAGCCGGACGCGGGCGAGGTCCACCTGCTCGGCCAGCGCATCGACGACCTGGGGGAGCGGAAGCGCAGCGCGCTGCGCCGTACCCGGTTCGGGTTCGTGTTCCAGTTCGGCCAGCTCCTGCCGGAGCTGCCCGCCGAGGAGAACGTGGCGCTCCCGCTCATGCTCGGCGGCGTCTCCCGCCAGGACGCGGTACGGACGGCACGGCAGTGGTTCGGCCCCCTCGGGCTCGGCGGCATGGAGCGGCGGCGGCCGGGAGAGCTGTCCGGCGGGCAGGCGCAGCGGGTGGCCATCGCCCGGGCGCTGGTGACCAAGCCTGCCGTGGTCTTCGCCGACGAGCCCACCGGTGCGCTCGACCAGGCGACCGGCCACGACACGATGCGGCTGCTGGTGGAGGCCACCAAGCACAACGGCGCCTCCCTGATCGTGGTCACCCACGACCCGGGCGTGGCGGGCTGGTGCGACCGCACGGTCGAGGTCCGCGACGGCAGACTGCTGACGGGCGGGGTGTCCGGTGGGGTGCCGGGCGGAATGTCGGGCGGGGTGCCCGGTTGGGTGCCGGACGGAAGGTCCGGCGGGACGTTTGGTGGGGTGCCGGGCGGAACGTCCGGCGGGGTAGCGGGCGGAACGTCCGGCGGAGTGGAAGGCGGAATGACGGGCGGGGTGTCGGCGTGAACCTCGATCTGACGTGGCGGCTGCTCAAGGGCGGCGGCCGGCGCGGGCTGCTCGGCACCTGGCTGACGCTGGGGGCGGTCGCGGTGTCCACGGCGCTGCTGCTGTTCGCGGTGACGGCCAACTTCGCTTTCCAGGCCAGGGGCGACCGGGACGCCTGGCGGAACCCGGTGGCCGTCGGCGCCGACGCCACGGCCGTGGAGGCGGCCCGGTTCGACTACGTACGAGACGAACGCATGACGGTCGTGGACGTGGCGGCGCTGCCGGGCAGGTCGCCCGAGCCGCCGCCCGGGCTGGAGCGCTTCCCCGCGCCGGGAGAGGCGTGGCTCTCGCCCGCGCTGGCCGAGCTGGCGGAGGAGCTGCCCGCGGACCAGCTCGCGGCCCGCTTCCCCGCCGTGGCCGGGGTGCTGGGCGAGGAGGCGCTGGTCCACCCCAGTGAGCTGGTGGCCGTCGTCGGGCACGCGCCGGACGCGGCCGTCATGACCGCCGAGCGGAGCGACGACTGGATCTCCGGCCGGCCGCCCACCCGGATCGCGGACTTCACCGGCAGGGTGTCGGAGGACTCGGAGGGGTACCAGGTCCTGGCGATGATCGCGAGCGTGCTGATGGTGGTGCCGCTGCTGGTGTTCGGCGGGGCCGCGGCCCGGCTCACGGTGGCCCGGCGCGACCAGCGGCTGGCCGCGCTGCGGCTGGTGGGGGCGACGCCCGGCCAGGTGGTGGGGATGACGGTGGCCGAGGCGGTCATCGTGGCCTTCGCCGGCGCGGTCGCCGGGACGGTGGCGTACGTGGTGGCCGTGCCGCTGCTGACGCGCATCGAGATCGGCGGCGGGCCGTGGTTCGCCGGGGACCTGCTGCCGCATCCGCTGGTGCTGGCGGGCGCGCTCGTCGTGGTGCCGCTGCTGGTCGGGCTGTCGGCGATCGTCGGGCTCAGGCGGGTCGTGGTGAGCCCGCTGGGGGTGGCCCGGCGGGAGACGCCGCCCGGCATGCGGGTGCTGCGCGTGCTCGTGCTGCTGGCGGTGCTGGCCGCTTTCCCGCTGGTGGGGGTGGAGACCAGCGTGACGGTCATCGCGGTGGCGATCGCGCTGGTCCTGTTCTCGCTCAACCTGGCCGGGCCCTGGGTGGTCGGCATCATCGGGCGGATCACCGCCGGGCTCGCCCGCACACCGGCCCGGCTGCTGGCGGGGCGCAGGCTCGTGGACGATCCGCGCTCGGCCTGGCGGACGGTCAGCGGGGTGGCGCTCACCGGGTTCGTCGCCGGGTTCCTCGGGATGCTCAGTCCGGGGTTGTTCGAGAGCTCGGCGTCGCAGGCGGCGCTCCGGCTGGCCGTGCCGGAGGGGCGGCCCGCCGTGGTGGCCGAGCAGGCGCGCGAGCGGATGCGGGACGCCGGGCTCCCCGCCCAGGTGGAGCACTCCGGCAAACTGGTCACCGTCAGGCTGACCGGGAGCCCCGGCCCGGCCGCCGACTCCGGCAACTCTGACACTGGCAGCTCTGACACCGGCAGGTCTGGCTCCGGCAGGTCTGACTCCGGCACTCCTGACGGCGCGGCTGACTCTGCAGCGGGCTCCGCCGCCGTCGATCCGGCGACTCTCGATCGGGCGCGGACGGCGCTGGCCGGGCTCGTGCCGGGGCGGACGCCGACCAGTGAGGCCGACGACCAGCGGTTCGGGTTCCAGCTGCTCGCCGACGTCGGGGTGGGGACGGTGGTGGTGCTGTCGGTGTCGTTCCTGGTGGCCATCGCCAGCGCGGGCATCACCGCGGCCTCCTCGGTGCTGGACCGGCGTCAGACGTACGGGCTGCTCCGGCTGGCCGGCACCCCGCTGGAGGTGCTGGACCGGGCGCGGCGGGCGGAGACACTGATCCCGCTCACCGTGATGGGCGGCGGTACGATCGCGGCCGGGGTGTTCTGCGCGACGCCGTTCATGCTGGGCGCGCCGAACCTGAGCGGGGCGGTCATGCTCGGCATCTGCGTGCTGGTGGGCTTCGCGGGCGTGATCGGGGCGGGCGCGCTGAGCAGGCCGCTGCTGGTGGCGGTCACCACCGACCCGTCACCCCGCCCCGACTAGCCGAGCCCCGCCGGCTAGCCGAAGACCAGGTCGCGGATGGTCCGCAGGGACGGCTCGTCGCGGGGGCCCATGACCAGCAGGGACGTGACGGGGGACTTGCGCCAGAGCTCCAGCCGTTCCTTGATCCGGCCCGGCGGGCCGACCAGGGAGATGCCGTCGGCCAGCTCGTCCGGGATGGCGCGGAACGCCTCGTCCTTCCGGCCCGCCAGGTAGAGGGCCTGGATGTGCTCGGCGGCCTGGGCGTAGCCCATCCGGCCGATGATGTCGGCGTGGAAGTTGCGGTGCCGGGCCCCCATGCCGCCGATGTAGAGGGTGAGCATCAGCTTGACCCCGTCGAGCGCGGCCCGGACGTCGTCGGAGATGACCACCATGACCATCGCCGCGATGTCGAAGCCCGGGTCACGCGAGGCGAGCGCGTCCCCGTACATCTCCTCGATCTTGGACGGGAACGCGAAGAGCGGGAGCCAGCCCTGGCCGATCTCGGCGGCCAGGGCGACGTTCTTCGGGCCCTCCGCCCCCAGGTAGACCGGGATGCCGGCGCGGCGCGGGTGGGTGATGAGCTTGAGCGGCTTGCCGAGGCCGCCGGGCAGGGGGAGCGGGTAGTGCGGGCCGTCGCTGGTCACGGGCTCCTCGCGGCGCCACACCTTGCGCATGATCTCGACGTATTCGCGGGTACGGGCGAGCGGTCTGGCGAACGGCTGGCCGTACCAGCCCTCCACCACCTGCGGGCCGGACGCGCCGATGCCGAGCAGCAGCCGGCCGCCCGTCAGGTGGTCGAGCGTCATGGCGGTCATGGCGGTGGTGACCGGCGGGCGGGCGGAGATCTGGGCGACCGAGGTGCCGAGTTTGATCCGTTTCGTGCGTGCGCCGTACCAGGCGAGCGGGGTGAACGCGTCGGTGCCGTACGCCTCCGCGGTCCAGACCGAGTCGTAGCCGAGCCGCTCGGCGGCGAGCACCGACTCCGTCGCGTCGTCGGCGTGGCGCTGCCAGTAGCCGAGGTTCAGGCCGAGCTTCATCGACACCTCCGGAAGGTAGTTCCATTACCGCCGGACGGGGCGGGGGTGTCAATGCGTGATCCTCCGGGGACGCCTGAGCTGTGCTGGTCCTGCGCTGTCTCGTGTGCGTCCTGCTCCTGTCGTTGCTCGCCGCCGAGCCCACGGGGGCCTCCCGGCCGCCGCCGCCGAACATCGTGGTCATCATGGCCGACGACCTGGACGCGGGGACGCTGGCCCACTTTCCCCGGATCACCGATGATCTGGTGAGGCAGGGGGCGTCGTTCGACCGGTTCTTCACGGCCGACCCCTGGTGCTGCCCGTCGCGCTCGTCGATCCTGCGCTCCCAGTACGTGCACAGCCACAGCGTGTGGACCAACACCGCCCCGGAGGGGGGATTCGCGCGCTTCCACAACCTGGGCCTGGAACGCTCCACCATTGGGACGTGGATGCGGGACGCCGGCTACCGCACCGGATACATGGGCAAATATCTCAACCACTATCCCGGCCCGGTGGAGGCGACGTACGTGCCGCCCGGCTGGGACACCTGGCACGTGCCCGTGCGCCGCCTCTACCGGGAGTACGGCTACCGGCTCAACAGCGACGGCCGCCTGGTCGACTACGGCTGGGGCGAGCACGACCACCTCGCCGACGTGCTGGCCGGCAAGGCGCGCGAGTTCATCACCGCGGGCGGCGGGCCGTTCTTCCTCTTCCTGGCGCCCGTCGGGCCGCACCTGCCCGCCAACCCGCCGGTGCGGCACGCGGAGGCGTTCGCCGGGGCCACCGCGCCCCGGACGCCCTCGTTCGACCAGGAGGACGTGAGCCGGGAGCCCGCCTGGCTGCGTGAGCTGCCCCGGCTCGGCCAGGCCGGGGTGGAGCGGGCCGACGAGCTGTACCGCGCCAGGATGCGGTCCATGCTGGGGGTGGACGACCTGGTCGGCGCGGTGGTCGACGTGCTGGGCGAGGCGGGGCGGCTGCGCGACACGTACCTCTTCTTCACCTCCGACAACGGCTTCCACCTGGGCACGCACCGGCTGCGGCAGGGCAAGACCACCCCGTTCGAGGAGGCGATCAGGGTGCCGCTGGTGGTGCGCGGGCCGGGCGTGCCCGCGGGGAAGACAATCGAGGAGCTGAGCGCCACCGTCGACCTGGCGCCCACGATCGCCGAGCTGGCCGGGGCGGCGCTGCCGCCGTTCGCCGAGGGGCGGTCGATGACGCCGCTGCTCCGCGGCGAGCCGACCAAGGGGTGGCGGGAGAACGTGCTCGTCGAGTTCGCCCGGCCGTCCAACCGCAAGTCGGCCGCGCAGACGCCGGTGACGGGCTACGCCGCGCTGCGCACCGACCGCTACACCTACGTCGTGTACCAGACGGGGGAGGAGCAGCTCTACGACCTGCGCGCCGACCCCTACCAGCTCGACAACCTCGCCCAGAGCGCGGACCCGGCGCTCCTCAAGGACCTGCGCACCCGCCTGGAGGCGATGCGCTCCTGCTCCGGCGCCGAGTGCCTGACCGCCGACATGCTGGTGCCCGGCTGAGTCAGAAGAGGGACGGGTACGCGTCGGCGAGGTGGTCGGTCACCGCCCGGGACGCCTCCTCCGGGTCGCCGGCCCGGATGGCGGCCAGGATGCGCTCGTGGCCTGCCCTCAGCACCGTCGTGTCGCCCAGCCGTTCCACCGCCTCGACCGCGTACACCCGCATGGCGTCGCGGAGCGAGCGCATGAACGCGGCGATCAGCCGGTTGCCGGACGCGTCCGCGAGCGCGCAGTGGAAGGCCGTGTCGTGCTCGACGAACTCCTCCGCCGACCGGGCGGCGTCCATCCCCTCCAAGGCGGCGGCGAGCGCGGACGTCCCGGCCCCCGTGGCGGCGGCGTGGGTGGCGGCCCAGCGCTCGATCATCAGCCGGGTGTCGATCACCTCGCGCGGCTCCAGCCCGGTCAGCCCGAGGTGCAGCCTGAGCAGGCCGGTCAGCGCGTGGTCGGGCCGGGAGACCAGCACCGCGCCCGCGTCCGGCCCCCGCCCCACCTGGGACGTCACCACACCGAGTGTCTCCAGCACCCGCATCGCCTCGCGCACCGACGACCGGCTCACCCCGAGCTCCTCGGCGAGCTGCCGCTCGGCGGGCAGCCGGTCGCCCGCGGTCAGTCCGTCCTCCGCGATCCGGCGCTCCAGCTGGGCGAGCACGTCCTCGAACGTGCGAGTCCGCTTCGGGCGGGTATCAGGCAACGAGTCCTCCGTCGAGGGGATTGCGGTCCTGTATGGTCTGACCATACTGTGTGGTCCGACCATACCCCGGAAGGAGAAGCGTGCGCGTCGCCCTCTTCCTCACCTGCGTGAACGACACGCTCTTCCCCGGCACCGGCAAGGCCGTCGTGTCGCTGCTGCGCCGGCTGGGGTGCGAGGTCGACTTCCCGGCCGCGCAGACCTGCTGCGGGCAGATGCACGTCAACTCCGGCTACCCGCAGGACGGCGTGCGGCTCGCGCGCCACTTCACCGAGGTCTTCGCCGGGTACGAGGCGGTGGTGGTGCCCTCCGGGTCCTGCGCCGCGATGGTCCGCGAGCAGTACCCGAAGCTGGTCAAACCCGGCAGCCGGGGCGCGGCGGCCGTCTCCCGGGTGGTGCCGCGGGTCCACGAGCTGACCGAGTTCCTGCTGGACGTGCTCAAGGTCGAGGACGTGGGTGCCTACTTCCCGCACCGGGTGACCTACCACCCGACCTGCCACTCGCTCCGCGGGCTCCACCTCGGCGACCGGCCCGTCCGGCTGCTGAGCCGGGTGCGCGGGCTGGAGCTGGTCCAGCTCCCGGCCGCGGAGGAGTGCTGCGGCTTCGGCGGGACGTTCGCCGTCAAGAACGCGGCCGTATCGGCCGCGATGGGCGCCGACAAGGCGCGCAACGTGCTCGGCACCGGCGCCGAGGTGCTGTGCGCGGCGGACAACTCCTGCCTCATGCACATCGGCGGCACGCTGCGCCGCCAGAACACGGGGGTACGGGTGATGCACCTCGCGGAGATCCTGGCCAGTACGGAGGCGGACGGATGAGCGCCACGTTCCTCGGAATGCCCGGAAATTTCCCGAAAAACGCTGAGAAAGCCGTACAAGACTCGCATCTCCGCTACAACCTCCGCAAAGCCACCCACACCATCCGCGACAAGCGCGCGAGCGTCCTCGCCGAGCTCCCCGACTGGGCGGAACTGCGCGCGGCCGGCAAGGCCATCAAGGACGAGACGCTGCGCCACCTCGACCGCTACCTCCTCCAGCTGGAGGAGGCCGTCACGGACGCGGGCGGCCACGTCCACTGGGCCCGCGACGCCGCCGAGGCCAACCGCATCGTCACCGGCCTGGTCAAGGCCACCGGCGAGACCGAGGTCGTCAAGGTCAAGTCGATGGCCACCCAGGAGATCGGGCTGAACGAGGCCCTGGCCGGGCACGGCATCACCGCCTACGAGACCGACCTCGCCGAGCTGATCGTCCAGCTCGGCGACGACTTCCCCAGCCACATCCTGGTGCCCGCGATCCACCGCAACCGGGCCGAGATCCGTGAGATCTTCCTGGACCGGATGGACGACGCCCCCGAAGGGCTCACCGACGAGCCCGCCGCACTGGCCGAGGCCGCCCGGCTCCACCTGCGCGAACGCTTCCTCAGGAGCAAGGTCGCGATCTCCGGCGCGAACTTCATGGTCGCCGAGACCGGCACGCTCGTGGTGCTGGAGTCCGAGGGCAACGGCCGGATGTGCCTCAGCCTGCCCGAGACGCTGATCAGCGTGGTCGGCATCGAGAAGCTGGTGCCGACCTGGCGCGACCTGGAAGTCTTCCTGCAACTGCTGCCGCGCAACTCCACCGGCGAGCGGATGAACCCGTACACCAGCACGTGGACGGGCTCGGCCGAGGGCCAGGAGTTCCACCTCGTCCTGCTCGACAACGGCCGCACCGACGTGCTCGCCGACGAGGTGGGCCGCCAGGCGCTGCGCTGCATCCGCTGCTCCGCCTGCCTCAACGTGTGCCCGGTCTACGAGCGGGCGGGCGGCCACGCGTACGGCTCGGTCTACCCCGGGCCGATCGGCGCCATCCTCACCCCGCAGCTGCGCGGCATGGGCTCCGACCTGGACGCCTCGCTCCCGTACGCCTCCAGCCTGTGCGGCGCGTGCTTCGAGGCCTGCCCGGTGGCGATCGACATCCCCGAAGTCCTGGTCCACCTGCGGGCCGAGGCGCCGCACGGCGCCGCCGAGCGCGCCGGCATGCGGGCGGCGGGCTGGGTCTTCGGCGACCAGGCCCGCCTGGCCACGGCCCAGCGGCTCGCCTCCCGCCTGCGCAACCTGATCCCGAAGCGGCTGCCCGGCCCCCTGTCGGCCTGGACCGACACCCGCGACCTGCCCGCCATCCCGGAAGAACCCTTCAGAGACTGGTGGGAGCGCACGCAACGCGGCGAAGGCGAAGAGCGGTGAGTGTCGTGAGCGGGACCGGAACCACCCTTCAAAGACTGGTGGGAACGGACCCAGCGCGGTGGGTCTGAAGAGCGATGAGTGTGAGGAGCGGGATGGGCGCGCGTGAGGAGATTCTCGGCAGGATCCGGCAGGCCGTGCGCGGCGCGCCCGAGGTGGAGATCCCGCGCGCCTACCGGACCGCGCCGCAGGTGGACGACCTGGTCGGGCTCTTCGCCGAGCGGGTGCGCGACTACCGCGCCGTCGTCCGCGTGCTGCCCGCCGCCGAGGTGCCCGCCGTGATCGAGGAGCTGGTACGGGGTCGCCGCATGGTGATCCCCGACGGCCTCCCCGCGGAATGGTCGGGAGGCGCCGAACCGGCCGGGAAGTCACTGGCCGAGCTGGACGAAGCCGACGGCGTGGTGACCGGTTGCGCCGTCGCCATCGCCGAGACGGGGACCATCGTCCTGGACACCGGCCCCGGCCAGGGCACCCGCGCCCAGACCCTCGTCCCCGACTACCACCTGTGCGTGGTGCGGCAGGACCAGATCGTGGCGGGCGTGCCCGAGGCCGTGGCGCGGCTCGACCCGTCCCGCCCGCTCACCTGGATCAGCGGCCCCTCCGCCACCAGCGACATCGAGCTGAACCGGGTCGAGGGCGTGCACGGCCCCCGGACCCTCGAAGTGATCGTCAGTACCTGAGCACCGCCGCCACGTCCTGGACCTGGTCGGTGAACCACATCTCGGCGCCGGTCATCGCCGCAGCCCTGGCGAGCGCCGAGTCGGCCCTCTCCTGCACCGGCTGCTCCACCCCCCACGTGCGGAGCTCCCCGGCGTCGGGCGACAGCTGCGTCGCGCCCTCACCGATCCAGACGGGCCGCGGCAGCTCGCCGGGCATCAGCAGCGCGTGCACCCGCCCCTCGCGCAGCGCCTGCGCGACCCGCGCCACCCCGGTCGGCCCGCCCTGCTCGCCCAGGCGTTCCAGCAGCTCGGCCCTGCGGTCGTCCAGCCAGCTGCCGAGCGCGTCCTCCACGTCCTGCTCGAACCCGCTGGTGGCGTTGCGGTGCCCGCGTTCCACCATCTGGACGCGGTCGGTGGACTTGGTGCCGAGGTGGTCGCAGAGCATCGCCCGCGAATGCGGCTCGCCCGCCACCAGCACGAGCTGGGCGTCGACGCGCCGCACCTGCTCGTCCACCTCCTGGGCGACGGCCACCGCGTTCTTCTCCCAGGTCTCCTCGACCGCCCTCTCGTAGCGCCGCTGTGAGAACCCTCCCTGCGCCGTCTTCTGCAGCGGCCATTCCTCGGCTTCGACGGTCCTCGTACGAGGCGAGCCGTCCCCGTACACGCCGACCTCCGCGCCCGCGTGGTCGATGATCACCCGCAGGTGCGGCACGCTCTCGCCCAGCTGCGTCAGCAGGGGCGTGACGTGCGGCAGCGGCGTGAACGCCACCAGCGGCCTGGGCACGCCGGGCAGCACCTTCGACAGCACGACCTCGCCGCCCGCGGCGAACACCGCCCGCCCCGGCCCCGGGCTCCGCACCTCCTCCTCCAGCTCGTCGAAGGCGGCGCCGCCGGCCCGCTCCAGCTCGTCGCGGAGGCTCGTCCACAGGGTGGCCCGCTCCCGCGCGGTGAGCGCGCCCAGGTAGACCGACGCGTACGGTCCAGGACGCTCGTACAGCGGCCGGATGAAGTCGAGTCGCACCGGTCACCACCTCCGGATCGTGGAGCCGAGCCGCACAGCGCGGCTGACCTCGGGCACGGTCATGTAGCGGCGGGCCGGCAGCGCGCGGAGGACGGTGATCACCTCGTCGGGGGCGCCCATCCTCTCGGCGTGCCGCATGAGGTCGTAGGGGGTCGCGGGAAAGTCGGCGCCGGTCAGCCACGCGGTCACCCCGGCGCGGGAGTCCCGGCTCGGCGTGTAGCGGTGCACCCGCTCCAGCTCGCCGGGCTCGGGCTCGCGCCACTCCTGGGCAGGCACGGTGCCGACGCCACGCGGATCGCCGTCGGGAACGTCCGTTTCCTCCGGCCCATGCCTTCGCTGTTCCTTCATGCGACGGCTGTGCTCTTTCATCGTCACTCCTCCCCGTTGCGGCCTCCTACCCCGGCTTTCGTCGGCAAACATGGTGAATCTTGTACGCTGCGGACGTGTTCGATCCGCGCCTGGAAATCACCACGGAACGGCTCGTGCTGCGCCCTTTCGGACTTCACGACGCGGAACGGATCAGGTCAGTCGTGCGGTCCGGCGCCCGGTTCCTGCCGCCCGGCGCCCCCGGCCACGTGGCGTCCGTCTCGCAGTGGCTCGCCAACGGCGTGCACGAACTGCAGCGCTCCGGCCAGGGCATCCACCTGGCGATGGCGGACGGCGACGGCGTGATCGTCGGCGCGATCAGCCTGTTCAAGACCGCGTGGGGCGCCGGTACGACCGAGGTCGGCTACGGCGTGCACCCGCTCTACCGGGGACGCGGCTTCGCCACCGAGGCGCTGCGCGGGCTGGTCGCGTACGTCTTCGCGGAGACGCTGCTGCGCCGCATCGACCTGACGGCCAACCTGGACAACCCGGCGTCCCTCAGCGTCGCCAGGAAAGCCGGCTTCACCTGGGAAGGCGTGCTGCGGGCCGCCGTGCTCGACGACGACGGGCCGCACGACCTGGTGGTCTTCGGCATGCTGCGGGGTGACAGCCGCGCCCCGGGCGACATGCTGCCCCGGACCCAGCTCCGTACCGCCCGCCTGCTCGTCCGCCCGCTCAGCGAGCAGGACGTGCCCGACCTGGCCGCGACCGGCGCCGACCCGCTCACCCAGGCCATGACCGGCGTGCCGCGCGACTACAGCGAGGCGCACGCCCGCGCGTTCGTCGCCGCCTCGGAGCGGATGCGGCTGCGCGGCGACGGCATGGCCTGGGCCGCCGTGGAGCTGACCGGCGGCCGGTTCGCGGCCAACGTCGACATCCGGGACGTGGACTGGGCGAACCGTACGTGCGAGCTCGGCTACATGGCCGCCCCGTGGGCGCGCGGCAAGGGCTACACCGCCGAGGCGGTCGCGGCCATCGCCCGCTGGCTCCTGCGCGAGCAGCGCTTCGAACGGCTCAAACTCCGCGCCTCGGTCTCCAACCACGCCTCCCTGCGGGTCGCCGAGAAGGCGGGTTTCGTCCGTGAAGGCGTCGAACGGAACGCGCTGCGGGGTGAGGACCTTGTCGTCTTCAGCCTGATCCCGTCCGATCTTTGGTGAAAGTGCGGGTCAGCCGTCAGTCTGGTGTGTGAGGACGGTGAGGCGAATGATCACAGTTGTCGGGTGGGACGGATCCGAGCTCTCGGCCAAGGCGATCGACCGGCTGAAGAATGCCAAACTGATCATCGGCCCTGACGAATTGACCGGGCAGCTTGCTCCATCCGTCACCACGGCTCCGCCCGACGGCTTGGTCGAGACTCTTGATCACCATCTTGAGCGGGGGGAGGGCCCTGCTGTGGTGGTCGCCGAGGGGGATCCCGGCTTCTTCGGCGTGGTCCGTACGCTGCGCAGCCGCGGGCTGGAGCCGGAGGTGCTGCCCGCCACGTCGATCGTCACCCGGGCCTTCGCCCGCGCCGCGCTCAACTGGGAGGACGCCCTCGTCGTCGCCCCGGCGGGCCGGCACCAGCTCGCCCGCGTCGTCAACGCCTGCCGCGCGCACCCCAAGGTGGCGGTGGTCGTGGCCCCCGGCGTCGGCCCCGCCGAGATCGCCAGGGAGCTCGCGCCCACCACCCCGCGCACGCTGATCGTCTGCGAGGACGTCGGCGGCCCCGACGAGCGTGTCACCCACAGCCGCATGGGCGAAGCCACCACCCGCCCGTGGAAGGACCCCGACGTGGTGCTCGTCATCGACCCGCTGTACCGCCCGAAGGAGCCCGCCTGGGTGGCCGGGGCCCAGCCGGGACCGGCCGGCTGGGCGCTGCCGTCCGAGTCCGGGCTGCCCCCCGAGGTGCGCGCGTTCGTTCTCGCCAGGCTCGGCCCCCGGCTCGGCGACCTGATCTGGGACGTGGGCGCGGGCGACGGCGAGATCGCGGTCGAGTGCGCCAGGTTCGGCGCCGCCGTGATGGCCGTGGAACGCGACCCCGAGGCCTGCGACCGGCTGCGCGACAACGTCCTGAGACACGGCGTCAAGGTGGCGCTCACCCGGGGGCTCGCGCCGCCCTCGCTCGAACCGCTGCCCGACCCCGACGCCGTCTTCGTGGGCGGCGGCGGCCCCGACGTGATCGTCGCCTGCGCCGCCCGCCGGCCTCGGTCGCTGGTGTGCGCGCTCAAGACCGTCGAGAACGTCACCGCCGTGCTCGACCTGCTGCGGGAGCACGGCTACCGGGCCGAAGGCACCCAGATCCTGGCCTCCGGGCTGGTCATCGAACCCGACGGCGGGCACAGCCTCAACTCGGCCGACCCGGTCTTCGTGGTGCACGCCACCCCCGCCGACACCTCCTGACCTGTCGCTCAGCGTCCCGGACCGGTTATCCTCACGTGGGCCGTGAAGCCCGCTCACACCTCCTGACCTGTCGCTCAGTGCCGCGGATCGGTTATCCTCGCGTGTCCTCTTCTACGCACCGGAGTACCTTCCCCATGAAGCCGCCGCTCCTGCTTGTCGGGCAGGGCTCGAACGACGACGCCGACTCCGCCGAGTTCGGCAGGTTCGTCCACCGGCTCCGCTGCCGGCTCGACCAGACCGCCGCCGACGTCTCGGGTGGCTACCTTGAGCGGGCCACGCCCTTGCTGAGCGAGTCCGTCGCCTCCCTGGTCGCCCGCGGCCACCACCGGGTGGTGGCGCTGCCGCTCAGCCTGAGCCGGGTCTCCGAGGAACTGCCCGCCGCCATGGCCCAGGCGCAGCAGAAACACCCCACACTCAAGTACGACTACGGCCGTCCCGTCGGCCCCGACCCGCGCGTCCTCGCGCTCCTGGCCGAGCGGCTCACCGACGCCGCCGCCGAGATGCCCAGGCCGCGCGCCCTCGAACTGGTCGGCGACCGGCCCCGGCTGCGTGCCGTCGACGGCGCCGCCGATGGCGTCCCGCCGCACGTCGAGCCGGGCGAGACCGCCGTCGTGCTGGTCGGCGAGGGCTCCACCGACCCGGCCGCCAACGCCGACGTGCACCGCGTGTCCCGGCTGTTCTGGGAGACGCACGCGTACGACTTCATGACCGTGGAGACCGCGTTCGTCTCCCTCACCCCGCCCGGCGTGCCCGGCGGGCTGGAACGCTGCCGCCGCCTCGGCGCCAAGCGCGTCATAGTCGTGCCCTACCTGCTGTTCGCGGGCGGCACGCTGGAGCGCGTCTGGGCGCAGGCGCTCGCGTACGGCGCGGGCCACCCCGAGCTGGACATCCGCTGCGCCGAGGTGATCGGCGACTGTGAGACGCTGGCCGATGTGGTCATCGACCGCTACGAGGAAGCGCTCCACCTGGTCCGCTGATCCCCGGAGGTTCCCCTGTCCCCCGACACACCGTCTGGAACATCACCCGCAACCCCCGCTGGAACGTCTGGCGAAACCCCCGCCGAAGGGCCCGCCGGAACGTCCGCTGGAACGCCTGGCGAGACGGCTTCACACAGCCCGCTTCCGGAGAGCGAACTGCTGGCCGAGACGCTGGCCGCGCTCCGTCCGGCGGACCCGGACGCGCTCGCCGCCGCCCGTGCCCACCAGGACCGGCTCACCAAGCCGCGCGGTTCGCTGGGCGCGCTGGAGGAGGTGGCCGTACGGCTCGCCGGAGCGGCCGGGGTCAGCCCGCCGCCCATGCCGGCCCCCGCCGCGCTGGCCATCTTCGCCGCCGACCACGGCGTGCACGCGCGCGGGGTCAGCCCGTGGCCGCAGGAGGTCACGGTCCAGATGGTGGGCAACTTCCTGGCGGGCGGCGCGGTGGCCAACGCCTTCGCCGCCCAGGCCGGGGTGTCGGTCACGGTCGTGGACGTCGGCGTCGCCGCCGACCTTCCCGCCCACCCCCGCCTGATCAACCGCAAGATCGCGTACGGGACAGCAGACCTTTCACGTGGGCCCGCGATGACCCCCAGCCAAGCCGTGCAGGCGCTGGAGGCAGGCATCGGCGTGGCCCGCGACCTGGTGGCGTCCGGCGCCCGCTGCCTGATCACCGGCGACATGGGCATCGCCAACACCACGTCGTCGGCGGCGCTCATCGCGGCCTTCACCGGCCGCGACCCGGCAGAGGTCACCGGCCTCGGCACCGGCATCTCCCCGGAGACCCACGCCCTCAAGATCGAGACCGTCCGCGACTCCCTGAGAATCAACGACATCCACCCGGCTGACGGCGCGGCGCAACCTCGAGAGGAGAGCGGGCTCCAGGCACCGGCTCCGCACCGCGGGTCCGGGGAGAGCCCGGACGGTGGGTTCCGGGAGGAGGCCGTGCGGGTGCTGGCGGGGGTCGGGGGGTTCGAGCATGCCGCGATCGCCGGGTTCATCCTGGGCGGGGCGGCGGCGCGGGTGCCCGTGATCCTGGACGGGGTGATCGCCGGGGCCGCCGCGCTGGCCGCCGCGGCTCTCGCGCCCGCCGTCGTGGACCACTGCGTCGCGGGTCACCGTTCCGCCGAGCCGGGTCATGCCGCCGCGCTGGAGCATCTCGGTCTCCGGCCACTGGTCGATCTGGAGCTGCGGCTCGGCGAGGGCACCGGCGGGCTGCTGGCCCACCCGATCGTGTGCGCCGCCGTACGGGTGATGCACGAAGTGGCCACGTTCGACTCGGCAGGGGTGACGGAAAAGCCCATGTGATGATAAACGGGACAGGAAGCCAGCACGTGAGGTGACCAGTGCCCAGATACGGACCGATGTACGGCCCGGACATCACATTCCTCGGCGTCGAGCGTTGCGACGTGAACGACCCCGCGACCTACGAGGGCGCGGACGTCGTCATCATCGGCGCGCCCTTCGACGGCGGGACCTCGCACCGTCCCGGCGCCCGGTTCGGCCCGATGGCCCTGCGCCAGGCCTGCTACCTGCCGATCGACGGCTCCCGGCCCAGCCTCGCGCTCCGCGTGGACGCCCTCAAGGACCTGCGGGTGCTCGACGCCGGCGACGTCGAGTGCTACTCGGGCGACGTGGAGAGCTCCCTGGAGGCCATCGAGTCGGCCGTGTACCGGATCGCCTCCTCGGGCGCCATCCCGGTGATCCTGGGCGGCGACCACACGATCGCGCTGCCGGACGCCCGCGGCACCGCCCGCGCGCAAGCGCCCGGCCGCACCTCGATGATCCACTTCGACGCGCACGCCGACACCGGGAACATCAGCTTCGGCCACCTGTACGGCCACGGCCAGCCGATGCGCCGCCTCATCGAGTCCGGTGCGATCCGCGGCGACCGGTTCCTGCAGATCGGGCTGCGCGGCTACTGGCCGGAGCCGGAGACGCTGGAGTGGATGGCCCGGCAGAACATGCGCTCGTACGAGATGACCGAGATCGTCGCCCGGGGCCTGGACGAGTGCCTGACGGAGGCGTTCACGATCGCGCTGGACGAGTGCGACCAGATCTTCCTGTCGGTCGACATCGACGTCTGCGACCCCGGCCACGCCCCGGGCACCGGCACGCCCGAGCCCGGCGGCCTCTCCGCCCGGCAACTGCTCGACGCGGTGCGGCGCATCTGCTACGAGCTGCCCGTCGCCGGGCTGGAGATCGTCGAGGTCGCGCCCCCGTACGATCACGCCGACATCACGGCACTCCTCGGCAACAGGGTTATCCTGGAGGCGCTTTCGGCGCTGGCCAGGCGGCGTGCGGACGACGCCGGAGGGCCGCGCTGGGACCCTCGCCAGCCGCTGCTTGACGGACGTTGACGCCCGCACCTCAAATGACGCGTGGAAGCCGGTAGGTTTATCCACCTAGCACACAACGTTCGCGAACGGGAGATTCCCCCACCATGGGTCCCTACCTCCTCGGCCTGCGGCTTTCCGGCCGCAGGGTCCTCGTCGTGGGCGGCGGGCGGGTCGCCCAGCGGCGGGTGCCCGCGCTGATCGAGGCGGGAGCGGAGGTGAGCGTGGTCTCGCCGTCCGTCACTCCCGCTCTGGACGACCTCATCGCCGCCGGTCGCGTCACCTGGCACGCCCGCCCGTACGAGGTGGGCGACTGCGACGGCGCCTGGCTCGTCCAGGCCTGCACCGACGACAGGACGGTCAACGCCGCGGTGGCGGCCGAGGCGGAGGCGAAGCGCATCTGGTGTGTGCGCGCCGACGACCGGGACGCCTCCGCCGCCTGGACCCCGGCCTCCGGCCGGGTCGCCGAGATCAGCGTGGCCGTCACCGCCGGCGGCGACCCGCGCCGGGCGGCCGGCATCCGCGACGCCGTGGTGAACGCGCTGCGCGACGGCACCGTCGACGCCCGCCGCAACCGCACCAAACCGGTGGGCGTCGCGCTCGTCGGCGGCGGGCCCGGCGATCCCGGCCTGATCACCGTACGGGGCCGCCAGCTTCTCGCGCAGGCCGACGTCGTCGTCGCCGACCGGCTGGCCCCGCGCGCGCTCCTCGACGAGCTGGCCCCCGACGTCGAGCTGATCGACGCGGCCAAGGTGCCCTACGGCCGGTCCCTGTCCCAGGACAGGATCAACGAACTGCTCGTGGAGCGGGCCCGGGAGGGCAAGTTCGTGGTCCGGCTCAAGGGCGGCGACCCGTTCGTGTTCGGGCGCGGCGGCGAGGAGATGATCGCCTGCGCCCAGGCCGGCATCCCGGTGCTGGTCGTGCCCGGCATCACCAGCGCCGTCTCGGTGCCCGCCGCGGCGGACGTCCCGGTCACGCACCGTGGCGTGAGCCAGGAGTTCCACGTGATCTCCGTGCATGTTCCGCCCGGTGATCCGCGGTCCACGGTCGACTGGCCCGCGATGGCGCGGTCCCGTGGCACCCTGGTGCTCATGATGGCCGTCGAGCGGCTTACCGCGGTCGCGGAGGCCCTCATCCGATACGGACGTCCGCCGGAGACTCCCGTAATGGTGGTGCAGGACGGTACCCTTCCGACCCAGCGGGCGGTCACCGCTTCGCTTTCCACCGTGGCCGACCGCGTGTCCGCGGCTGGGATACGGCCACCGGCGATCGTCGTCGTCGGCGACGTCGTCAGGGTCGGCCAGGAGGTCGAGATGGTTCGAGCGGAGCGCTTGCCTTGAACACCGCCATGGATGACGGGCGCGGAGAGTGGGCGGGGGAGCAGACCCTGAGCATGCCCGCGATCACCGACGATCCCCCGGGCTCCCCCGTGCAGGAGCCCAAGCCTGACAAGGTGGTGGCGGGTCCGCCCGCCCCTGCCCGCGAGACCGAGGAACGCCCCGCGACGCCCGGCCCCGGCGCCGAGGCCGACGCGAAGAAGCCAGCGGACGTGCCCGGCGAACCCGATACGGGAGCCGTACCGGAGAAGACCCCCGCGGACGCCGTACCGCAGAAGCCCGAAGCGGAGGAAACCCCCGCGAAGGCCGCATCGCAGGAGCCCGAGCCGGAAGAAACCCCTGCTGAAGCCGGGAAGCCCGAAGCGAAGGCCGCGCCGGAGGAGCCCCCTGCGGAGGCCGTGCCGGACAAGTCCGAAACAGAGATCGTATCGGACACGTCCCGCGCGGAGGACGTGTCAGAAACGTCCGACGCGGAGGACGCATCGGAAGAATCCAGTACGGGCGCCGTATCTGAAGAGTCCGGTGCGGAGGACGTATCGGAAAAGCCCGATGCGGGAGACGTACCGGAGAAAACCGATACCGACGACGTACCAGAGGAAAACGAGGACGAGAAGCCGCGGGAGCGCGTGGAGGCGCTGCCGCCCGAGACCGCGGAGGCGGTGGCGGCGGCGCTCGGGACGCTGCGCGAGAGCGTGGCGTCGCTGCGGTTCGGGCTCGACCTGCCGGGCGCCGGCGAGGCGCGCAAGGCGAGCGCCGAACTGCTCGCCCAGCTTGAGGACTACGTGCTGCCCAGGGTGCGGATGAGCACCGCCCCCGCCCTGATCGTGGTCGCCGGTTCGACCGGCGCGGGCAAGTCGACGCTGGTCAACTCGCTGGCGGAGAAGAACGTCTCGCGCACCGGGGTGCGGCGGCCGACCACCGGCATGCCCGTCCTGGTCTGCCATCCCGAGGACCGCGAGTGGTTCGCCGAGGGCGAGCTGCTGGGCGGGCTGCGCCGGATCGACCAGGCGGGGGCCGACCCCGACCGGCGGGCCATCGTGATCCACGCGACGGAGAAGCTGCCGCAGGGCGTGGCGCTGCTCGACACCCCCGACATCGACTCGGTCGTCGAGGAGCACCATGCGATCGCCCACCGCATGCTCGACGCCGCCGACCTGTGGATCTTCGTCACCACCGCCGCCCGCTACGCCGACGCCCCGGCGTGGAACCTGCTCCGCCTGGCCAAGGAGCGCGGCGCCCGGCTGGCCATCGTGCTCTCCCGGGTCCAGGACAAGGCGCGCGACGTGGTGCTCAAGCACTTCGTCCGCATGCTCACCGAGTACGGGCTGGGCGAGATCGACCGGTTCGTCATCGGTGAGTCGAAGGTGGTCGACGGGCGGCTGCCCGACAGCGAGATGACCGAGCTGCGGATGTGGCTCGCCGAGCTGTCCGTCGACGAGGCCCGCCGCGCCCAGGCCGTCAGGGAGACGCTGAACGGCGTGCTCGACAGCTTCCGCACCCGCGTGCCGGCGCTGGCCAAGCACCTGGAGAAGCAGGTCGCCTTCCGCGGCGAGCTCCGCGCCGACGTGGACGGCGCCTACGTGGGCGCGCTCACCGACCTCGACAAGGCGTTCCGGAGCGGCGCCCTGATCCACGGCGAGGTGCTCGCCCGCTGGCAGGACTTCGCCGGCTCCGGCGACCTGCTCCGCTCGATCCAGCTGCGCAAGCGCGCCAGGAACAGCAGGCAGACGACGGAGCGGATCATCGCGTTCCGGGCCGCGCTCCGCAGCGGCCTGGAGTCGGTGATCGTCGCCGCCGCCACCCGCGCCGCGGAGGAGGTGACCGCCCGCTGGCGGCACCGCGCCGAGGCCGGTGCGGCGCTCGCGGCGGGGCTGGAACGGCCCTCCGACGACCTCGTACGGCACGCGAGCCGCGCCGTCGCCGCCTGGCAGGAACACGTCACCGAGCTGGTCCGCACCGAGGGCATCGCCAAGCGCACGGTGTCGAGGCTGGTGTCGTTCGACGCCGACGCGCTCTCGCTGATCTTCATGGTCGCCATGTTCAGCGGCGGCCAGGTGGAGGGGGTGCCGGCCCGGCTGGTCAAGGCGCTGCTGGGCGCGGAGTCCCTGCGCGCGATCGGCGCCAAGGCGCTGAGCGACCTGAGGGCGAGGATCAGCCTGCTGTTCGACGAGGAGTCCATGCGTTACGTGCAAGCGCTCGACTCGGCCGGAGTCCCCGACGAGTCCGCCGCGACACGGCTCTACCAGGCCACCTACAACCTGGAGGTGGCCCGATGACCACCATGACCCCTCCCAGGTCCGGGCTCGGGGCGCGGCTGTCCGCGCTGTCCAAGGTCGTGGAGCTCGGCCCCGGCCGGCTCGACCCGAAGCTGATGTCGGACGCCGAGTCGCTGCTGCTGCGCGCCGGCGACCGGCTCAAGCTGTCGTCGGAGCACACCGTGGTCGCCCTCGCGGGCGGCACGGGCAGCGGCAAGTCGTCGCTGTTCAACGCCGTCTCGGGGCTGGAGCTGTCGCCGACCGGCGTGCGGCGGCCCACCACCGCCCGCACCCACGCCTGCGTGTGGGGGCTCGAAGGCGCCGCGCCGCTGCTCGACTGGCTGCAGATCCAGTGGCGTCACCGGTTCGCCCGGGCCAGCGCGCTGGACAAGGGCGAGAGCCAGCTGCACGGGCTCATCCTGCTCGACCTGCCCGACCACGACTCGATCAGGGCGCTCACCGACAACGAGGCCGACCGGCTCATCGGGCTGGCCGACATGGTGGTGTGGGTGCTCGACCCGCAGAAGTACGCCGACGCCTCCACCCACCGCCGCTACGTCACCGAGCTGGCCGGGCACGAGGCGGTGACGGTGTTCGCGCTCAACCAGGCCGACCGGCTGTCCACCGAGGAGCTGGCCGAGCTGGTCATCGACCTGAACGACCTGCTCCGCCGCGAAGGCGTCGAGCATCCGACGGTGGTGCCCACCTCGGCGGTCACCGGCCGCGGTGTCGAGAGCCTCAAGAGCGTCATCGCCGGGGCCGTCTCCCGCCGCCGGGCCGCGCTCCAGAGGCTGGAGGCCGACCTCCGCAAGCTGGAGCGGCGGATGACGGCCGCCATGCCGGTGGGGGAGGCGCTCGCCATCCCGGCCGCGGTCGACGAGGCCCGCAAGATGGGCCTGGTGGACGCGCTCTGCGACGCCGTCGGCGTGCCCGCCGTGGGCGACGCCATGGAGAACGTCTACGTCGAGCGGTCCAACCAGTGGGTGGGCTGGCCGATCCCGCGCTGGATCGAGCGGTTCCGCCCCGACCCGATCAAGAGCCTGCGCCTGGAGGACGTCGGCGACGAGATCAAGGGCATCGCGAACGGCGCCGTGAGCGCGCAGGCGGCCGAGGTCACCAACGCCGTGCAGGCGCTGGCCGAAGGGCTCTCGGCCACCATGCATCCCGTCTGGCGCTCGGCGCTCCACCACGCGGCCCGCTCCAAGCTGGCCAAGCTGCCGTCGGCGCTCACCAAGGAACTCAGCGAGATCGCGCCGCAGCTCGACCGGGTGCCCGGCTGGTGGCGGCTGCTCAGGGCGTGGCAGTACCTCCTGGTGGCGGCGTTCGGCTTCGGCGTGCTCTGGATCCTGCTGGGGCTGCTCGTGCCGGGCGCGCTGCCGCCCGCGCTGGAGCTGATGGGCGACACCGCGGCGCTGCCGTGGGCGGCGCTGATGACGGTCTCCGTCCTCGGGCTGGGTGCGCTGTCGGGCATCGCCTCGCGCAACTTCGTCGAGCTGGGCGCCTCCCGCGAGCGCGAACGGCTGGAGCGGGAGATGCGGCGGCGGGTGGCGTCGATCGCCGAGAAGATGGTCGTGGAGCCGGTCGAGCGCGAACTCGCCCGCCACCACGGCTTCTACACCGCCATGCGCAGCCTGTCGAGCTGACCTTCCACACCCTGCGCCGCCGCCCGGCCGTCATCCACAGAACCGCGCTCGGTGAGCGTGCGGCCGGGCGCGGGGCGGCACCGTAGTCCCCAGGTCGCGGGCGCCCGGCCCGCCGCATGGGAGGCAATCGGATGAACGACATCTACGTCACGCTCACCGGAAACGTCGCAGCCGAGCCGCGTCAGCACACCTTCGACGACGGCTCCAAGGTCACCTCGCTCCGGGTGCTCACCGCCCACCGCTACTTCGACAGGAAGTCCGGCCAGTGGGCCGACGGCGAGAAGGTCTGCTTCGCCGTGCGCTGCTGGCGCACGCTCGGCGACAACGTCGCCCAGTCCGTACGGGTCGGGCAGCCGGTCGTGGTGTCGGGCAAGCTCCGCATCCGCGAGTTCGGCCCCGAGGGAGAGCGGCGCTTCATGCCCGAGATCGAGGCCTCGGCCGTGGGCCACGACCTGCGCTGGGGCACCGGCACCTTCGTCAAGCCCGAGCGGACCGGCGCCGGCCAGGTCAGCAAGGAGATCCGCGACCGCCTCGACGAGGAGACGCGCGACTGGGCGATGAGCGCGGCGCGGAAGGGGCCCGGGGTGGTGGTGAGGCAGATCCCGGCGGCCGACGAGGCGGCGGTCCGCGTCATCGGCGCCGACGGGGAGAAGGAGCCGGGCGACGCGGAGCGGGCGGCGGCGTGACGCCGGTGGGGGCGGGGCGCTTCCACGGCGTCCCGCTCGCCGCTTCCCGTAAGTACGGACGGCAGGGGGCAGCGCGGGCCGTAGGTACGGAGGGAGGGGGAGGGGCGCGGACCGCGAGTACGGGGTGGTGGGGGAGCAGCGCAGACCGTGTGCACGGGGTGGAGGGAGGGCAGCGCGCGAGCCCATAGGTACGGGTGGAGGGGGAGGGAGCGCAGACCCTACGGGTGGAGGGGAGGGCAGCGCGGGCCTTAGGTACGGATGGAGGAGGAAGGCGGACGACCCGGAAAGACGGGGGGAGGGGGCATCGGCCGCTGGTGCGCCGGGGCCGATGGGTCACCCGCAAGGGGGGTCAGGGCATCCGTCAGGTCCAGATGACGCCCCGCATCATGATGTGCTCCCTTCGCAGTGGCTTGTTCGCGGAAGCGAACCGTGTCCGCATCTAGCCAACCACATAACCTCTGCGGATTCTCTGGCAAAGCTATCGTTTACCGTCGCGCACCGCACACTCCGCAACTATTGTGTTACACATCGTTAGTGAGAGGGGAGACCGGATGGCGGCGACCAGTCACACCTCGATAAAGCGTCGTGACGGTCTGTCCGCTCTGGCCGCCCGCTGGCCATTTCTCGGCCAACGTCGTGCCCTGGTCGCGTATATCGCGGTGATCGTGATCGCCGACCTGGCCGCGATGGCCGGCACGGCCGCCGCGACCCCTTTCCGCTGGCACCACCTGCTGATCTTCGCCGCGCTGATGGGCTGCGGCGCCGTCTGCATCGAGGCCACCCGGCGGCTCGGCATGCCGTCCGGGGTCTCCCGCGACCTGCTGTCGGCCTGGTGGCTGCCGGTCGCGCTGCTGCTGCCGCCGGTCTACGCGCTGCTCGCGCCGATCGTGCTGCAGACGCTGCTGCAGTGGCGGGTAAGGGCGGCGGTGCTGCACCGGCGGGTGTTCAGCGCGGCCGCGATCGGGCTGGCCGGGTGCGCGGCGTCCCTGATGTTCCACGCGCTCGCCCCCGAGGCCTGGCCGCTGTCCGGGAGCGACAGCGCCACCATCATGCTGGCGATCCTGGCCGCCGTGGTGTTCGCGCTGCTCAACACCGCCCTGATCGCGATCGCCGCGCACACCGCCAACCCCGACTCCGGCTGGCGGGCCGTGCTGTGGGACCGGGAGAGCGTCACGCTGGACGTGGTGGAGCTCTGCCTCGGCGTCACGGTGACCGTCGGGTGCGGCCTGCATCCCATCCTGCTCGTGGTCGCCCTGCCCCCGGTCGTGCTGCTCCAGCGCAGCCTCCTGCACGCCCAGCTGCAGGCGGCGGCCCGCACCGACGCGAAGACCGGCCTCCTCAACGCCGCCGCCTGGCAGCGGGAGGCCGACACCGAGATCGTCCGCGCCCGCCGCACAGGCGACACCCTCGCGCTCCTGATCATCGACATCGACCACTTCAAACGGGTCAACGACGCCTACGGGCACCTGGCGGGCGACCAGGTGCTGGCCGCCGTGGCGGAGGTGCTCCGCGGCCAGCTCCGCGACTACGACCTGGTGGGCCGGTTCGGCGGCGAGGAGTTCGTCGTGCTGCTGCCGGGGGCCGACCTCCAAGAGGCCCGCCGGGTCGCCGAGCGGCTGCGCGCCCGGATCGGCCGCATGGCGGTCCCGGCCGAGGAGGAGACCATCTCGGTCACGGTGTCGGCGGGGGTCGCCCTGATGACCGAGCACGGCGACGACCTCATCGAACTCCTGGCAGCCGCCGACCTGGCCCTCTACCGCGCCAAGGAGCTGGGCAGAAACCGCGTCTGCGTCCCCGCCACCCCGCCCCGCTTCCGCGACGACGCGGCCGACTCGGAGTAATGGCTCGCGCGTACCGGATCCTGGCCCGGACGGCAGGGAGAGACCGGCGGAAGCGCGGGCAGGAGCCCCTAAGCTAGGAGGCATGGCGGAGTACATCTACACGTTGCAGCGCGTGCGCAAGGCGCATGGC
The DNA here is from genome assembly GCF_040675175.1 of Nonomuraea sp. NPDC049649. Lineage (NCBI taxonomy): Bacteria > Bacillati > Actinomycetota > Actinomycetes > Streptosporangiales > Streptosporangiaceae > Nonomuraea > Nonomuraea sp. NPDC049649. The sequence continues at coordinate 52,126 of NZ_JBFAOH010000001.1, read as the reverse complement.
GACAAGGTCGTCCTCGACGACGTCACCCTGTCGTTCCTGCCAGGGGCCAAGATCGGTGTCCTGGGCCCCAACGGCACGGGCAAGTCGACGCTGCTCCGCATGATGGCCGGCCTGGAGCAGCCGTCCAACGGCGAGGCGCGGCTGATGCCGGGCTACACGGTGGGCATGCTCCAGCAGGAGCCTCCTCTCAACGAGGAGAAGACCGTGCTCGGCAACGTGCAGGAGGGCGTCGCCGAGACGATGGCGATGCTCGAGCGCTACAACGAGATCGCCGAGAAGATGGCGACCGACTACAGCGACGAGCTGCTCGACGAGATGGGCAAGCTGCAGGAGCAGCTGGAGCACCGCAACGCCTGGGATCTCGACAGCCAGCTGGAGCAGGCGATGGACGCGCTGCGCTGTCCGCCGCCCGACGCCGAGGTGACCAAGCTGTCCGGTGGTGAGCGCCGCCGTGTGGCGCTCTGCAAGCTGCTGCTGGAGGCGCCCGACCTGCTGCTGCTCGACGAGCCGACCAACCACCTCGACGCCGAGAGTGTCCAGTGGCTGGAGCAGCACCTGGAGAAGTACCCGGGCACCGTCCTGGCCGTCACCCACGACCGTTACTTCCTCGACAACGTCGCGGGCTGGATCCTCGAGCTCGACCGCGGCCGCGCCCACGCCTACGAGGGCAACTACTCGACCTACCTGGAGGCCAAGGCGGCCCGGCTCAAGATCGAGGGCCAGAAGGACGCCAAGCGCAAGAAGCGCCTGGAGGACGAGCTGGAGTGGGTCCGCTCCAACCCGAAGGCCCGCCAGACCAAGAGCAAGGCCCGGCTCCAGCGCTACGAGGAGATGGCGGCCGAGGCGGAGAAGCACCGCAAGCTCGACTTCGACGAGATCCAGATCCCGCCGGGCCCCCGTCTCGGCACCACGGTGATCAAGGCCGACAACCTCACCAAGGGCTTCGGCGACCGGCTGCTGATGGAGAACCTCACGTTCGACCTGCCGCGTAACGGCATCGTCGGCATCATCGGCCCCAACGGCGTCGGCAAGACCACGCTCTTCCGCATGATCACGGGCAGCGAGAAGCCCGACAGCGGGTCCATCGTGGTCGGCGACACCGTCAAGATCTCGTACGCCGACCAGACCCGCGGCGGCATCGACCCGAACAAGAACGTGTGGGAGGTCGTCTCCGACGGGCTCGACCACATCAAGGTCGGCAACGTCGAGATGCCGTCGCGCGCCTACATCGCCGCGTTCGGGTTCCGCGGCCCCGACCAGCAGAAGAAGGCGGGCGTGCTGTCCGGCGGCGAGCGCAACCGGCTCAACCTCGCGCTCACGCTCAAGCAGGGCGGCAACGTGCTGCTGCTGGACGAGCCCACCAACGACCTCGACACCGAGACGCTGTCGTCGCTGGAGAACGCGCTGCTGGAGTTCCCGGGCTGCGCCGTCGTCACCTCCCACGACCGGTGGTTCCTCGACCGGATCGCCACCCACATCCTGGCGTGGGAGGAAGGCTCGAACTGGTTCTGGTTCGAGGGCAACTTCGCCGACTACGAGAAGAACAAGATCGAGCGCCTGGGCGCCGAGGCGGCCCGCCCGCACCGGGTGACCTACCGCAAGCTCCACCGCGACTGAGGTCTTCACCGGACCCCGCACGGACGTGCGCTCCGTGCGGGGTCCCCGCGTGCCCCCGGCCGCGCGAGCCTGTCTAGAATCACATTCTAGATTCACGCAGCGGAAGGAGTCCGGGTGGAGCTCGAACTGGACGGCGTCGAGGTGGCCTTCGATCACACGGCCGTGGCCGCGCCGCGCATCAGGGACCTGCTGCCCATCTATCGCGACCTGCTCGGCGGGCGGCACCTCGGAGGCGGGGGAGACAACCTGACCGCCGGATACCGCACCTTGCAGCTCACCTACGCCAACGGCAGCAAGATCGAGCTGATGGAGCCGCTGGCCGGCTCGACGTTCTTCGACAGCTTCTTCGAGCTGACCCGGGGCCGGGGCGGCGTGCACCACCTCAACTTCCACGTGAGCGACATCGACGCCGCCGTGGCCGAGCTGACCCGGCGCGGCTACCGGCTGCACGGGCTGGACCTGTCCGACCCCCGGTGGCGCGAGGTCTTCCTCCACCCGAAGGAGGCGCACGGCGTGCTCATCCAGCTCGCCCAGGTGGGCCCGCGGCCCGACGGCCCCAGGCCGACGCTGGAGGAGGTCCTGGCCGGGAACGGCCGGTCCGGCAACGGAGTCCCCAGTCCCTGAACCCCGCGGCAAGAACATGATTCTAGAACCGTAGGATGACCGCATGGCACGCAGGACCTCGTGGGAGTGGAGCCGTACGGCGCAGACCCGCAAGAGCATGCTCCAGGCCGCCCGGGAGGTGTTCGCCGAGCACGGCTTCGCCGAGGCCGGGGTCTCGGAGGTCGTCGCCCGGGCCGGCTCCAGCGTCGGCAGCCTCTACCACCACTTCGGCGGCAAGACCGAGCTGTTCCTCGCCCTCTACGAGGACCATCAGGCGGCCCACGAGCAGGCGGCCGGCGCCAGCGTGGCGCGGGCCAAGGAGGAAGGCGTCACCGACCCGGTCGAGCTGCTCATCGCCGGGGCCCGGGCCTACCTCGACGGCGCGTGGGCGCGCCGCGACCTGGTCCGGCTGTTCATCGACGGCGACGGGCCGCCCGGCTTCGAGCTGATCCGCCGCACCCGCAACCGCGAGTGGGTACGGCAGAACGCCGCGCTGCTCGGCTCCGGCGGCGACCCGCTCGACCGGTTCACCGTGACGGTGCTGACGAGCATCATCGGCGAGGCCGCCCGCGAGGTCGCCACCAGCGACTCCGAGGAGGAGGCCCGCGAGGTGATAGAGGCGGCGATGACGCTGATCCGCCGCCTCGACCCGCTCAGCATCCGGTGAGGGCCCTGTCCAGCCCAGACGGCCGAACGGGTACCGTTGCCTCGTGGTTCAACACTCCCTGGCGCAACGGCACGTCTTCCCCCGCATGGTGCGATTCGCGGACATCGACTCTCAAGGACATGTGAACAACGTCCGCTTCCTCGACTATCTGGAGGACGCCCGCTGGGGCATGCTGCACGTCGACCCGTACAAGGCGGGCGAGACCCTGTTCAAGGGGCTGGTCGTGTCCCGCCATGAGATCGACTACCGGCGTCCGCTCGGCTGGAGCGCCGAACCCGTCCGGGTCGAGACGTGGGTGACCGAGATCAGGCCGGTGCGCTTCACGCTGAAGTACGAGATCCGCGACGACGACGAGCTGTACGTGACGGCCTCCTCGGTGATGGTGGCCTACGACGTCGAGCGCGCGGCGCCCCGCCGGCTCACTCCGGACGAGATGGCGTACCTCAAGCGCTTCACGTGACCGCCCGGCACCGCAGGCGCTGGCTCATGCTGGCCCTCGGGGTCAACGCGCACGCGAGCGTCACCCTCGGCCTGGCCGGGCTGCCCCTGGTCATCCCCGACCTCCAGCGCCACTTCGGTGTCTCCCTGCCGGTGGCCGCGATCATCGGCAACGCGCCCGCGATCGGCATCCTGTTCGCGCTGGTCGCCTGGGGCGCGCTGGCCGACCGGTACGGCGAGCGGCTGGTGCTCGGCCTGGGCGTCGGCACGGCCGCCCTGCTGTTCGCGGCGGCGTCCCTGGCGGAGAACGCGTGGGCGATGGTCGGGCTGCTGGCGCCGGCCGGGGCGGCGGGCTGCGCGGCGCTGGTCGGCGGCGGCCGGATCGTGCTGCGCTGGTTCGATCCGCCCGAGCGCGGCGTGGCGATGGGCGTCCGGCAGGTCTCGTACACGCTCGGCATGGCCGTGGCCGGGTTCACGCTCCCGCCGGTGGCGCAGGCGTACGGCATCTCCGGCGTCATGCTGGTCTGCGCGGGCGTGAGCCTGCTGGCGGCCGTGCTGGCGGCCGCGTTCCTGGCCGAGCCGCCGCACGCGGTCGCCGGGGGCGCCCGGGAGCCCGCCGGGTCCCCGTACCGGCAGCCCGCGCTCTGGCGCGTGCACGCCACGAGCGGGCTGCACGTGGTGCCGCAGTTCGTCGTCGGCACGTACGGGGTGGCCTGCCTGGTGGAGGTGTACGGCTGGGACGGCGTCGCGGCCGGGCGGCTGTTCGCCGGAGCCGCCGTCGCCGGGGCCGTCACCCGGGTCGCGGCGGGCCGCTGGTCCGACCTGACCGGGCTGCGGATGGCGCCGCTGCGCCTGCTCACCTTCGCCGCGCTCGCCACCCTCGCCCTGCTCGTGCTCGGTACGTACGACGGATCCACGCTCGGCGTGGCCATGCTCGCACTCGCCGCGGTGATCACCGTGGCCGGGAACGGGCTGGCCTACCTGGCCGCCGGGGAGCTGGCCGGGCCCGCGGCGGCGGGGCGGGTGCTCGGCACGCACAACACGGTCCAGAACGTGGTGGCGCTGGCCGTCACGCCCCTCGCCGGGCTGCTGATCACCCAGTCCGGCTACTGGGCGGCGTTCGCGGCGGGGCTGGCGTGCCTGCTGATCTCGGTGCCGGTCATCCCGGTCCGCCACGAGCGCCGCGCGCGGGCTGGCTGACCGGGCGCCGGAGCCAGACGGCGGTGTCCGGCGGCAGGGCGCCGCCGTCCAGCGGGCCACTGGCGAGCAGCACGTCCTCGTGCGGCGGCAGCGGGGCCGGTCCGGTGCCGCAGTTGAGCGCGCAGACGAGCGGGCCGCGCGCGAACACGAGCACGTCCCCGGCCGGCTCCAGCCATTCCAGCTCGTACGGGACGGCAGGCACCAGCTCGCGGCGGCAGGCCAGCGCGCGGCGGTAGAACTCCAGCGTCGAGGAGGGGTCACCGGCCTGGGCCGCCACGCTCAGCCCGGCGAACTCCGGAGGCTGTGGCAGCCACGGCTTCACCCCTTCGGGCGCGAACCCGTACGAGTCGCCCTTGCCCGACCACGGGATCGGCACCCGGCAGCCGTCGCGGCCGGGCAGCCGGCCGCCGGAGCGCTTGAACACCGGGTCCTGCCGCACCTCCGGGGGAAGATTCTCCACCTCGGGGAGTCCTAGTTCCTCCCCTTGGTAGAGATATGTCGACCCGGGGAGGGCCAGCGTCGTCAACAGAGCGGCCTTGGCCCGCGCCAGGCCGGTGCCGGGGTCGGCCGTGCCGTAGCGGGTGCGGTGCCGTACGACGTCGTGGTTGGACAGCACCCAGGTCGCGAACGGGACCGTCGCCACCGTATCGTTGATCACCTTCCGGAACGCGGTCGCCGACCAGGGCGCCTCCAGCCAGGCGAAGTTGAAGCTCTGGTGCAGCTCGTCCGGGCGTACGTACAGCGCCAGGTCGTCCAGCGAGTCGGTCCACACCTCGCCCACCGCCATCCGCTGGCCCGGGTAGGAGTCGAGCAGCGCGCGCCAGTCGCGGTAGACGTCGTGCACCTCCGGCTGGCCCCAGATCGGCGACACCGACATGAACGACTGGTCGTCCACGTCCGGCAGGCCCTCCGCCTTGAACAGCCCCATCGCCACGTCGATGCGGAACCCGTCGACGCCCTTGTCCAGCCAGAACCGCAGGATGTCGAGGAACTCCGCGCGGACCTCCGGGTTGCGCCAGTCGAAGTCCGGCTGCTCGGGCGCGAACAGGTGGAGGTACCACGAGCCGTCGTCCACCTGGGTCCAGGCCGGGCCGCTGAAGGTGGACTGCCAGTTGTTCGGCCGGTCGCGGAAGATGTAGCGGTCGCGGCCCTCGCCCCGCAGCGCGGCCTGGAACCACGGGTGCTCGGAGGAGCTGTGGTTGGGCACGATGTCGACCAGCACCCGCAGCCCGAGCCCGTGCGCCTCGGCCACCAGCGCGTCGAAGTCGTCGTGCGTGCCGAACAGCGGGTCGACGCCGCGGTAGTCGGCCACGTCGTAGCCGCCGTCGGCCATCGGGGAGGGGTAGAAAGGGGTCAGCCAGACGGCGTCGACCCCGAGGTCGCGGAGGTAGGGGAGGCGCTCGCGTACTCCGGCCAGGTCGCCGACGCCGTCTCCGGAGGCGTCGGCGAAGCTGCGGACGTAGATCTCATAGACGACGGCATCACGCCACCAGGGGATGTCCATGTGGCGTGTCATGCCCGCTATGTAGGGGAGTTCACCAGGCTGTGGGCGGCGTTGACGAGGTAGGTCCAGAGCCGGTCTTCCTGCTCGTCGGTGAGGTCGAGGTCGTCGAGGGCGTCGCGCATGTGCTTGAGCCAGGCGTCGCGCTCCGCCTGGCCGATCACGAACGGCACGTGGCGCATCCGCAGCCTCGGGTGGCCGCGCTGCTGGCTGTAGGTGGTCGGCCCGCCCCAGTACTGGACGAGGAACATGCGTAGCCGCTCCTCCGCGCCTTCGAGGTCGGCCTCGGGGTACATCGGGCGCAGCAGGGGATCGTCCGCCACCCCTTCGTAGAAACGGCGCACGAGCCGGCGGAACGTCTCCTCGCCACCGACGGCTTCGTAGAAGGAGGTCTCAGTCACGCCTCCAGCCTATGCTCAGCCGGTCATGCTGATGCCCGCCGCGTCGAGCGCCGCCTTGACCCGCAGCCGCAGCTCGCGGGCGACATCCTCCTGCTTGGCCGGCAGCGCCTTGGCCGACAGGCGGAAGACCATGCTGCTGTCGGAGAGCTGCTCCACGCCGAACACCTGGGGCGGCTCCACGATCGCGGAGTCGCGCAGATCGGCGTCGGCCCACATCTCCTCGGCGACGTTCTCCAGCAGCACCCGCACGGTGGTGACGTCGCTGTCGTAGGGGACCGGCACGTCCTGGTAGGCCCGCGACCAGCCCTGCGACTCGTTGCCGACCCGGCTGATGGTGCCGTTGCGGACGTACCACACCCGGCCGTCCTCGTCGCGCAGCCGCGTGACGCGCAGGGTGACCGCCTCGACGGTGCCGACGGCGGCGCCGGCGTCGATCACGTCGCCCACCCCGTACTGGTCCTCCAGCAGCATGAACATGCCCGCGATGAAGTCCTTGACCAGCTCCTGGGCGCCGAAGCCGACGGCCACGCCGAGGATGCCGACGCTGGTGAGCAGCGGCGCGATGGGGATCGTCAGCCGGTCGAGCACGGTCAGGACGGTCGTGCCGATGATGACCACGGTGGCGACGTGCTTGAGCACGGTGCCCATCGTCTCCGCCCGCTGCTTGCGGCGCTCGTGCAGCAGGGCGTCCACGCCGGCCGTGAGCGTGCCCTTGCGGAAGCGGCCCACCGGGCGGGTGGCGGCACGGTGGATGACCCGCGTGATGAGGCGGTGGACGAGGTGGCGCACCACGAAGCCGAGGATCAGGATCAGCCCGATCGTGATCAAGGTGGCGACCAGCGAGGCCCAGGGCGAGTTGTCCATCCAGTCCGCCAGGACCGAGCAGAGGAGTGTGTCCTGTTTGCAGCCCTCCACCATCTTCGAGCTCACCTCGTCGACGTCGGGAATGATCGACGAGGTCGGTTCGGGCGATGGAGGCGACAGCAGGAACACAGAGGGGTCCTCTCCGGAAGCGGTTCGGCCGGCGGCATGGGCCGGTTTCGACCCAGAATCTACCGCCGACCGAACCGGCCGCCGTCACATCACGCCGGGGAAGACGGGGTCGTCAGGACCAGGGCCGCGGAGGGAGGTGCCTGACGCTCCGATGACGTGCGGCTCGGACGGATCACGCACCCGGAAGCGTGTCCCGTTCCGTTTCCGGGGAGGGGACCCCGAACGCCCTCCGGAGAGCCGGAGAGCGGGTCTCGATGGTTACTCTGCGTAACGGGAACCGGCGGGGCGGCCAGAGCCCGCGCCTGCGCGGGACTCTCCGCACCGGCCGCCCCGCCGGCTCCGTGGAGCCGCGGTGAGCACGGTGAGCCGGGGTGGCTGCGCTCCACCCGGATCACCGCCTGGTCACTCTTGCACCGCGGCGAGCACTCGGGCGACCTTCGTCGCCGCACCAGCCGGGTCGTCGGCGGTGTGCAGCCGCTCCCCCCAGGACCAGCAGTACCACCGGTCCGCGAGGTCGGCCGCCGCTCGACAGGTGACGTTCTCCGACAGGCTGGTCGCTTTCGGGTTGATCACCCTGACGAAGAGCCTGCCCTTCTGGGTCCGGACCACTCGTGCGAGCAACCCGCGGGCGTCGAGCTCTGCGACCAGGCGCTCAAGATGCCCGAAGTTGTCGTCCCCCACCTTTCGTCCTCCCTCGCGTCGTTGCTGGTGCGCCAAAGATGACTCATGTCGGCGGCGGGCGCAATCAGCCCCCACACCCCTGAGGAGTCGCCTTGTCACTCCTGGAATGTAAGAAACAGTCCGCCGGAGGACGATCCTTATCCGTAGCCTTCAAGAAGGCGTTCTCAACGCCTCATCATTGATTCATAGTCGGGGCTAGGCGGACTGCAACCTGGACGCTACTCTCAGTGACTAGGGTGCTAAAGCCAGTCGGGACACATGTCGAGAGGGGCCGGGATGTCCGGCAGACAGCACAGGGAAACGGAAATGGCGCGGCGCATCAGGGCCAAGGGCCTCGCCGCCGGCCGGACCGCGGCCCAGATCGCTGAGGAGATCCACGAAGCGTGTGGCGCGCAGTTCGGCACGACGAAGATCAAAAGCCACCGTCTGTCCCATGGGATCGCGCTCGCCGACGTGATCGAACAGGTCAGAGCGCTGTTCGACCGTGATGAGAAGCCGGCGCCGGGCATCGGGGAGACCTTGCTCTCGGCGTACGAGAGCGGGCTGAAACGCCCCGGCCCCGAGTACCTCCACTATCTGTGCACCGTCTACCGTGTCGAGCCCCCCTCTCTCGGCTACGACGGACCGTGCATCTGCGGCCACGGGCACCGGATGCCCGGCGTGCTCGCCCCCAGCGGCGCCGACCTCAACGGCCGCCACGGCGCGGCGCTGCCCGAGCCCACCGAGCTGCGCACCCCGTCGCTGCATCCCGACAAGAACCCCGACAGCGAGGAAGACGAGAACATCCTCCGCCGGACGCTCTTAAAGCTGCTGGCCAACGACCCGGACGCGGCCAAGCTCACCGGCCCGGTGCTCGGCGCCTGCGAGGGCATCCGGCGGCGGATGGACTACACGCTCGTGTCGTCCTCGGTCTCGCCCTCGATGCTCGACCAGTGGGAGGAGTCCACGCTCTCCTTCGGCCGGCAGTACACGACGACGGCGCCGCTCCGGCTGCTCTGCGACGTGCTGCTGGAGCTGAGCGCGGTGCGCAACGCCATGACCCGGCGTCAGCCGATGGACTTGCAGGAGCGCCTGTGCCGGATGGCCGCCCAGCTCTCCGGGCTGAGCGGGATGATCATGATCAACCTGGGCGACCACCGGCTCGCCCGGTCGTTCTTCCGCACCGGCCGCACCGCCGCCGACGAGACCGGCGACCGGGCGCTGCGCGCGTGGGTGACCGCGCGCGAGGCGCTCGTCCCGCTCTACTACGGCGACGCCCGCGAGGCCCTCAACCTCGCCAAGAAGAGCCGCGACCTGGCCGGTCAGACGCCCTGCGTGGCGCAGGCGATGGCCCCGGTCGTCGAGGCCAGGGCGCTGGCCATGCTCTCCGGCCCCGACAGCCGCAAGGAGGTCGTCGACCAGGCCAAACGCGCGCTCGCCCGGGCCCGCAACGCCTTCTCCCACATCAAGGGCCAGGACCGCGAGGACATGGCCTTCGGCTACACCGAGAAGCAGCTCTACTTCTACCAGGGCGACGTGCTGACCAAGCTGGGGCAGACGCTGGAGGCCGACCTCATCCTCGACCAGGCGCTCCACCAGTACCAGGACCACATCCTCGACCAGACGCTGATCAGGCTGGACCAGGCCCAGTGCAGGCTGATCGAGGGCGAGATCGGCGAGGCGCTGCGGATCGGCACCGAGGCGCTACGCCTGCTCGGCGCCGAATACCGCACCGACTTCATCATGCGCCCCGCCGTGGCGCTGGAGCAGGCGGTCATGGCCCGCGACCCCGACCACCCCGCGCTTGACGCCTACCGGGCGCAGCTCCGGCCCAAGCAGGTCACCGCGGGCGAAGGGGCTGGCGGTGCATGAAGCTGAGAATCCGCCGCTACCGGTGGTCTGACCTCGACACCATCCTCACCCTCCACCAGATCTGCCTGGCCGAGGTGGGGCTGGTGCCGGGCGACGGGGTCTACTACGACGACGACTTCCCCCGTATCCAGGAGATCTACCTGGCGTGCGGGGGCGACTTCCTGGTCGGCGAGGCCGACCGGAAGGTCGTCGCGATGGGCGGGCTGAAACCGGTCGACAGCGCGAGCGCGGAGCTGTGCCGGCTCCGCGTGCACCCCGACTACCAGCGGCGGGGCTTCGGCTCGGCCATGCTCGCCGCGCTCGAAGAGCGCGCGGCCGAGCTGGGCTTCGAGCGGCTCCGCGGCGACACCACGCTCAACCAGGGGGCCGCGCTGGCGCTGTACGAGCGGCACGGGTGGCGGGAGATCGGCCGGGAGCGGGTGGGCGGGCTCACGGTCGTGTACGGGGAGAAGCGACTGACGCCCGCACCTGCTGAAATTTGAGGATATGTCGTCAAAAGCGCCCATTTCGGGCGCTTTTTCCTTTTTAGGGGTCTCCTTGGTGGTTGGCAGATACGGCCGAAGAGATGGCCGCGATATGTGGGCAATTGCCGGATCGCCGGGTTCAGAGGATAAGGATGTCCGGTCCTGCGAATGAGGCTCTTCACTCCCGGTGGTACAGGAGCATCACCGCAGACCGTCGACGATCCGGCCGCAGGTGATCGCGGTGAGATGCTTCCGTGCATGGCAGTCGTGCCCGCTCCCCGCCCCCTTCTGGGAGCCGTGCTTCTGTTGTTCGTGAGCGCCGCGTGGGGGTCGGCTTTCCCGCTGATGCAGGATCTCATCCATCGGTTACCGGTCGAGGACCTGCTCGCCGAGCGTTACACGCTCGCGGCCCTGACGCTGTTCCTGCTCCGGCCCGGCTGCCTGCGGGGTCTCTCCCGGTCCACGTGGATCGAAGGGCTCGTCCTGGGGGTCATGTTCGGAGTGGGGCAGAGCGCACAGGCCGTGGCTCTGTACAGCCTGCCCGCGGCGGTCTCGGGGTTCGCCGTCGGGTGCAGTGTCGTGATCACGCCGATCATGGCGCTGGCGCTGTTCAAGGCCAAGGTGCCCTTCCGGGTGTGGATCGGGGTGGTGCTGGCGCTGTTCGGCATGACCGCGTTCACGCTGCTGCGCGGCGTCGAGGACGGCGGCTTCTCGGTGCCGGCCCTGGTGGTGACGCTCCTCGCCGCGGCGCTGTACTCGGGGCACACGCTGCTGCTGGCCCGCCTGTCCAGGAAAGGCGAGCAGTTCAACGCCTACGCGCTGACGGTCATCCAGCTCGCGGCCATCGGCGTGCTCACCGGCGGCCTGGCCGTGCGCGACGGCATCACGCTGCCCGGCACCGTCTCCGACTGGGTGGTGCTCGGCCACCTGTCCGTCGTGTCGTGCGCGCTGGGTTTCCTGGCTCGCTCGTACGGTCAGGCGCACGTGCCCGCGGTGCCCAGCGCCGTGCTGATGTCGTCGCAGCCCTTCTGGGTGGCGGCCATCGCGGTGATCTGGTTCGGCGAGCAGGTGGGCTGGAGCATGATGCTCGGCGGCGGGCTGATGGCCGCGGCGATGCTGCTCGCGGTGCCGTCGCGGAACGCGGTGCTGGACGAGCCGCGGACGCGCCGCCATGACCTGCTCATGGTCTCGAAACGGGCGTCGCGGGTGCTGGGCGAGCTGAAGGTCAAAAGCGACGACCCGCTGAAGCTGGGCAACCAGGGGCCGTCCGCGCCCCTGGCGAGCCTGTGCCCCGATCGCGAGGTGTGCCCGTGGCAGGTGCGGGCCGTCAAAGGCGCGGGGGAGCCGAGCCTGGAGCGGCTCCTTGAGCGGGCCAGCCGGATCGTCCGTGCCGGGAACGAGGCCGGGGAGGGGCACTGCCGGCCGGCGGCGCAGCGGGGCCCGTGCCTGTGTGAGCTCATGAACATCTCGGGAGAGAAGGGGGCGGGGGTGATGTTCCCCTGCCGGTTTCGGGCAAAATAGGGCGTCGAGCCACAGAAATTACGAGCGCTTCTTAGTAATTGCACTCTTACTAATTGGCTATAAATCTTGATATTCGGCCGAATGTCCGAATAATTAAGATTACCCCAATGAAGAGGTGCAAGATGAAGCGCATCGTCGTCCGCAAGCCCGGCACCGCGCGGCTCGGGGGGACCTCCAGCGTCATTCACAAGGGGTGAAACACCTCAGAGCCCAGGGCGGCCCGCCCTCCACGTTCGGGAACACGCGGCTGCTCATGCCCGTCATCGACGGACATCGGCAGCCGCACGGACCGTACACCGTGGGCGCGGCCCTCCTGGGCAGGCTGGTACCGCAGGCCCTCGACCGGCGCCCCGAGCTGGTGGCCGCGTACGACATCGAGATCAGGGCCGTCGCGCCCGCGCTCGCGGACCTCGTACCCGCCAGGCGGGTCTGCCTCGACGCGCGGCTCCCCGACGACGAGCGCATCCTCGTCCCCGCGCCCCGCCGCACGCTCCGGCTGGCCAACGGCGTCGCCGAGTTCGTCCGGGAGGCTGTGGAGCCGGGCCACGTCCTGGCCGTCTGCAACGGCGACGAGGCCGACCCCACCGACGCCGAGCTGCTCGACGTGCTCATGCGCAGGATCCCGCCGGACGTCCTGACCATCGCCGTGTACGCGGACGGCCCCGAACCGCCCCTCGACACCCGCGACGCCGACGAGCTGTGGGCGCTCGTGGACCGGGGTGTCCGGGAGGGCTTCCTGCACGCGGTGGCGGAGCTGGGCGAGCGCGCGCTGACGCTGGTCGAGCCGGGTGGCGCGCCGTGGTGGCGGTTCGCCCAGCGCACCGCGACCGCGCTCGGCGGGCTCGGCCGGCGGGCCGAGGCCCGCGCCGTGTGGGAGCGGGCGCGCCGGGCCGGCCTGGACCCCGCCGTGCACGCCGCCTGCGCGTACGGGCTGGCCATGCTGGACGCCCGCGACCCCGACCCGGACCGGCGCGACCTGGGCAGGGCGCGCGGCTGGATCAACCAGGCGATCGCCATCTCGTCGCTGCTGCCCGACCCGGGGCAGCGGGCGTTCAAGCTGGGCTTCGACCGCAACGCCCTGGCCCTGGTCGAGCTGCGGGAAGGCCGCCTGGCCGAGGCGCTGACGCTGGTGGAGTCCGCCATCGAGCTGGCCGGGGAGCTGGGCGACCGGCACCCGATCCACCGCATGGTGCTGCTGGCCAACCGCGCCCAGCTGCTCGCCGCGATGGGCCGGGCCAAGGAGGCGCTGGAGGACTTCTCCGCCGCCATCGCCGTCGACCCGATGTTCCCCGACTCGTACCTGGAACGTGGCAACCTGCTGGTCAAGCTCGGCCGGCACACCGAGGCGCTGGCCGACTACGAGTCGGCGCTGCAGGTGGGGCCGCCGCTGCCGGAGGCGCACTACAACCGGGCCGAGGTGCGCGTCGTCCAGGGCGACCATGAGGGCGCACTGGCGGACCTGGCCCGGGTGATCGAGCTGGATCCCTCGTACGTGGACGCCTACATCAACCGCGCCGGGCTCCTCGCCGCGCTGGAACGGGACGCGGAGGCGCGCGCGGCGGCCGAGGCCGGGCTCGCGCTCGCGCCGGACAACCCGCACCTGCTGACGGTCCTCGGCCAGCTCGACACCGCGGCGGGCCGGTTGCCGGAGGCGCGCCGGGCGCTGGACCTGGCGATCGAACACGCCCCCGCCCTGGCCGCCGCCTGGGGCAACCGGGGCGTGCTCCGCTACGAGGCCGGGGACCCCGAGGGCGCGGTCGCCGACCTGACCCGGGCGATCGACCTGGGCGCCGAACCCGACCTGTACGCCAACCGGGCGGTCGCCCTGCGCGCCCTCGGCCGTACCGCCGAAGCCGAAGCCGACGAAGCCCGCGCCACCGGCCCCTGAAGTACGTCCATCCGATGGGGCGGGGGCCCTATCGCGAGAGGGGCGTACAGCCTCGGACGCGTTGACAAGGCCCTGTGCCGACGGCGATGCGGCCTGAAGCGGGCGGGGTTCGGTGCGAATAGCCTCGCCCGGGGGTGGCTCGGGCACTAGCGTGGGCGCGTGGGCTTCAACGAGCTGCTCCGCGATCTTCAGCCCGGCGCGAGCGCCCAGGCGGCCGGCGTGAGCCGGGGACACGGCGGGCCGCCCGCGCGGACCGTGGCCGTGCGCTCCGGCCCGCACCGGCTGCGCTGCGCCTCCCTGCTCAAGCCGCTGTACGCGTGGGTGACGGCGGGCCGCATCCCCGACGCCGAGCGGTGGCGGCGCCACGCCGAGCCCGCCGTTCTCGTCTCGTCCAACTCCGACACCCGCAGCCTGTGGCTGGCCGTCGGGCCGCTGGTCATCCTGGACGACATCTACCAGCGCACCGGGGTCCTGTGGCCGATGCACAACGGCGACCCGTCCAGGTTCGGCTCGATCGAGGTGGCCGCCGAGGAGGTGGCGACCGCGTACGCCGCGCTCGCCCAGGCGGCGCTGGCCGGTGACCCGGTGGCGAGCGACGTGCTGGAGTGGATGCGGCGGGTGGACGGCGAGCAGACGTTCGGCGTCCGCGAGGCGCTGGGCGCGCCGGAGTCGGGCGTCAAGTGCGGCTGGTTCGGCGAGCCGGACGAGACCTGCCTGCGCACCCACGCCGTGGCGGTGCTGCCGTCGGAGGGCACCCGCGCCACGGTCGTGGTCGCCCTGACCGCCCAGCCCTACACCGACGCGGCCCAGCGCGCCTCCTACCGCGCCGACATCCTGGCGGGGCTGTCCGTCGAGGCCGAGCACGAGCGCCTGTCGGGCCCCCTCCTCCGCTCTCTCCTCACTACGTCCCTCGCCGAACTGGGTCACGAGCCGTAGTACGGGCCCGTCTCCTGAGGGCGGCGCCGCGACCACATCCCTCCCCGAACTGGGCCACGAGCCGTAGTACGGACCCTTCTCCTAAGGCCGGGGGACGAGCAGGGTTTTTCCTGTTACGCGGCGGGCTTCGATGGCGGCGTGGGCTTCGGCGGCCGACTCCAGGGGCAGGGTCAGGCCGATCGCGGGGCGGAGCCGGCCGGCGGCGGCCTCTTCCAGTGCGGCCCGGGACAGCTCGCGCAGGTCGGTGGAAGGCCAGGGGACCTTCGTCACGCGGGTGCCGGGGGTGGTCATGGTGCCGCTCGCCATGCCGTAGACGCTCATGCGGCCGCCGTCGCGCAGCAGGGTCTCGGCGGTGGCGCCGATCTCGCCGCCCACACCGTCGAAGACCAGGTCCAGCGCGCCCGCCGCGTCGCGGACCCGCTCAGCCCAACCCGGCTCGGTGTAGTCCACGGTCAGCTCCGCCCCCAGCTCGGCGGCGAGTGCGCGCTTGGCCGGGCTGCTCGCCGCGCCGATCACCCGGGCCCCGGCCGCCGCCGCGAGCTGGACGAGGAGGCTGCCGACGCCGCCGCCCGCCGCCTCCACCAGCACCCACTCGCCCGGCTTGGGCTCGGCGGCGCGGACCAGGCCGAGTGCGGTGCGGCCGTCGGCCAGCAGCGCCACCGCGTGCTCGGGCGAGACGCCGTCGGGGATGGGGATCAGGTCGTCCGCGGACGCCACGGCCAGCTCGGCGTAGCCGCCGTAGCCGCCCAGCGTGCTCACCACGCGGGAGCCTGCCAGCGAGCCCGCCACCCCTGCGCCCACCGCCGTCACCGTGCCGGCCACGCCGTTGCCGAGGATCGCGGGCAGCTCGGCCCTGCGCGGCCCGCGGTCGGCCCGTACCTGCGTCTCCACGAACGTGACGCCCGCGACCGCCACCTCGATCAGCACCTGCCCGGGGCCCGGCACGGGGTCGGGCACCTCCTCTACCACCAGAGCCTCCGGGCCGCCGTACGCCCTCAGTACCACCGCTCTCATAGCTCCTCCTCAACCGGAGCGCTCTGCTCCGGTTGAAAACCGTATATCGGAGCGCTCCGCTCCGCAATATCCTGTACGCATGAGCAGGCGCGGCAGGCAGGCGGAGGCGGCGCGGAACGATCTGAAGCTGCTGCGGGCCGCGCACGAGGTGTTCACCACGCAGGGCTTCGACGCCCCCGTCTCGGCCATCGCGAAACAGGCCGGGCTGGGCATGGGCAGCCTCTACCGCCGCTACCGCACCAAGGAGGAGCTGCTGCAGCGGCTCTGCATAATCGCCATGGAGCGGGTCGTGGACGCCGCCACGGCCGGGCTGGCGGAGGACGACCCGTGGCAGGGGTTCGCCGGCTACGTGCGCGCCTGCGTCGGGTTCGGGTCCGGGGCGCTGGCGCCGGTGGCGGGCACCATCGCGGTCACCGACGAGATGGCGCGCACCGCGCGGCAGGCCACCGAGCTGGCGGGGCGGCTCGTCGCCCGGGCGCAGGAGGCGGGGGTGCTGCGGCCGGACGTGACGGAGCTGGACGTGTCGCTGCTGATCGAGCAGTTCAGCCGGCCCGCGCCGGGGCCGCGCGACGAGCGGCACGACGAGATCAAGCAGCGGCTGCTGGCCGTCGCGCTCGACGGCCTGCGCGCTCCCGGCACCACCCCGCTGCCGGGCGGCCCGCCGTCTCTCGAATGGTACGAAGGCCGCTGGGAGACCGGCTGACTACGAGGTCAGCTCCTCGATCACCTGCGCCAGCCCCGGCGGGTCCACGTACGAGGGCAGTTCCTCCGCCCACACGTAACCCCGGTAGGTCTTACGCTCCTCCTCCGTGAGCTCGCCGGGGTCCACCGGCGGGCGGGCCTCGCCGAAACGGGCCAGGTAGAACCGCTCGGTCTGGACGTACCGCACGCCAAGCCACGGGAAGTCGCGGTCGACCGCCACCCAGCGGTCCTCGACGGCCGAGCCCGGCAGGCCGGTCTCCTCGGTCAGCTCGCGCCGGGCCGCCGTCAGGGGCGTCTCGCCGGGGTCGATGCCGCCGCCCGGCGGCTCCCACACGTCGGCGCCGCTGACCGTGTCGTGCCAGTGCATGAGCAGCACCCGGCCGTCCCGGTCCAGGCAGACCACTCTGGCGGTGGGGCGGGAGACGACCTTCACGACCCCTCCTCCCGCAGGACCAGCGTCAGCAGGCCGGGGAAGCGGGCCTCGAACTCGGGCCCGCGCAGCCGGTTGAGCCGCCGCGCCCCCTGCTCACGCTGCTCCAGCAGCCCGGCGCCGCGCAGCACCGCGAAGTGGTGGCTGAGCGTGGACTCGGCGACCGGCAGGTGGCCGAAGCCGCCGCAGGCACGGCTCCAGCCGGGCTCGGCGGCGAACTCGCGGACGATGCGGCGGCGGATGGGGTCGCCCAGCGCGTCGAGCGCGTCCTGGAGGGCCGCCTCGGCGGGGGAGGAGCGGGCGGGCCCGCGTGTCGTGTTCGAAGAAGATCGAACACCGGAGTACTGTTCCATCGTGATCGAACAGTTTACTCACGCCATCGGCCATGTAGGGGTCTGGCACCCCCTCTTCGGCAACGCGCCGGGCACGACCGGAGTCCAGGCGGCCGTCCGGGCCGAGGAGCTCGGGTACGGGTCGGTCTGGGTGAGCGAGGGCCCGGGCGGCAAGGACCCGTTCGTGGCCGCGGCGCTCCTGCTCGCGGGCACCAGCCGGATCGCCGTCGGCACCGGCATCGCCAGCATCTGGTCGCGCGACGCCGCCGCGATGGCGGGCAGCCTGCTGGCGGTGGGCGACGCGTTCCCCGGCCGGTTCGTCGCCGGGCTCGGTGTCAGCCACGCGCCGCTGGTCAACGCGCGCGGCCACGAGTACGCCAAGCCGCTGACGGCGATGCGCCGCTATCTCGACGGCATGGACGAGGCGGCGAAGTCCCAGCGGGGCGTGCACCCGCCCCGGCTGCTCGCCGCCCTCCGCCCCCGCATGCTGGAGCTGGCCAGGGACCGCGCCGCCGGCGCTCACCCGTACTTCGTGCCGCCCGAGCACACCACGCGGGCCAGGGAGGTCCTCGGCGCGGGCAAGCTGCTCATCCCGGAGCAGGCGGTCGTCGTCGAGACCGACCCGGCGCGCGCCCGTGAGATCGCCCGCAAGCACATGTCCATGTACCTGCGCCTGCCCAACTACGTCGACAACCTGCGCCACCTCGGCTACACGGACGACGACGTCGCGGGTGGCGGCAGCGACCGGCTCGCGGACGCGATCGTGGGCTGGGGCGGGCCGGAGGAGGTGGCCGCGCGGGTGCGCGCCCACCTCGACGCCGGCGCCGACCACGTGGTCATCCAGCCGCTCGCGCCCAAGGGCTTCGACCTCGACGACGCGCTGCGCCAGCTCGCCCTGCTCGCCCCCGCGCTCGGCCTCTCGTCGTAGGCAGTCAGCGCTTCATGGCGCCGTCGGCGATCGCGTCGGCCGCCTCGCTGATGGCGATGCCGACGATCTCCAGGCGCCGTACGAGCTCGCGTTCCTTCATGCGTTCGGCCGTCGGCTCGCCCGAGAAGATGCGCGAGATCTCGTACTGGTACATCCGGCGGATCGCGCTGCCCGCCTTCTTGGCCTCCAGCGCGTCGTGCGCCACGGCCGACGGGCTGGAGACGAGGTCCTTGACCGCGGTCTCCAGCGCGTCGATGCCGACGATCACCTGGTCGAGCAGCGGGGTGAAGCGGATCTGGTCGGGCACCCGGTAGAGGTGCGACTCGCGGACGAAGTCGCGCAGCGAGTCCAGCACGTCGTCGATCGAGCGCGACAGCCTGAACAGGTCCTCCCGGTCGATGGGGGTGATCAGGGCCGACTCCAGCTCCTCGACCAGCAGGCGGCGCTCCTCGTCGCCGAGGTGCTCGATGGTGCGCATCTGCTCGTGCGCGCCCGTCCTGCCGACCTCGCCGCCGATCATCGCCATGGCCAGCCACGCGCCCTCCTTGGTGGCCTTCAGCTGGCCGAGCAGGGCGTCCGACAGCGCGGTGTCCATGCGTCCGGTCATCAAGTCGCGGATCCTGCGGAACCGCCGCATCAGCCTGCCGCCCTTCACACCATCCCCCTTCCGATGAAGGCCGCCACCGCGGACAGCACCCCGCTGGCCGGCAGAGTGAGCAGCCAGGCAAGAACGATCTTGACCGCCGCGTACCAGCGGACCCGGCCGCCGCCGCGCACCACCCCCGCGCCGACCAGCGCGCCCGCGATGGCCTGCGTCATGCTCACCGGCATGCCCACCGCCGAGCAGCCCAGCACCGCGCTCCCGGCCGACAGCTCCGCCGCCACCCCGTGCAGCGGGCGGAAGGCGATGATCTCCCGGCTCAGCGTGCGGCCCGCCTTCGGCAGCCCGTACATGGCGCCGAGCCCGAACAGCACGGCCACGAGGATCGTGTACCGCGGCGGCGCGTCCGAGAAGCCCAGCGCGATCATGAAGATGGCGAGCATCTTCTGCCCGTCGTTGGCCGCGTACGCGACGGTCTGGAGCAGGAACCCCACCCGGTGCCACCTGCGCAGCCCGCCGGTGCTGGAGAAGCGGACCAGCAGCGTCGTCACCGCCCACGCCACCAGGCCGCCGACGATCGGCGCGGCCAGGCCGAAGCCCAGCACCAGCGCCACGTACGGCAGCGAGACCGGCAGCCCCCAGCCCAGGCCCGCCCCGGTGAGCCCGCCGACCAGCGCCAGCGTGAGGCTGGTCGGGCGGCCCTTCGCGGTCAGGAACGCGACCACGGCAAGCGCGCTCAGCACGGCGATCGCGGTAGCCGTCCGGCCGCCCGGCCCCTCGAAGGTGGCCAGCCGCTCCACCAGCGTCAGCGCCACCTGGTGGGTGGCGAGCGGCACCAGCGCCAGCATCACGACCAGGGCCAGGATGCCGGTCATCGGCCGGATGGACGGCAGCTTGAGCCCGGTGGCCAGCAGCGCCCCGCCGTCGTTCATGCCCGACACCAGGGCGAACAGCCCGGCGACCGCGACGAGCACGACGACGTCCACTGGCACGGGCAACCTCCGGAAAAGCGATGTATACGGGTTATCTACCCGTGCGCAGGTGGATAAGCCAAGTGGGACCCCGGTGCGGGGCGCGGTAATCTCGATGAATCCGCCGCGCAGATCTCACCCGAGAGCGATCCATGAGTGTTGCCGAGTACGTCCTCACGCTGTCCTGTCCTGACCGGCCCGGTGTCGTGGCCGCCGTGTCGAGCCTGCTGTCCCGTCATGGGTGCAACATCACGGAGAGCCAGCAGTTCGGCGACCGCGAGAGAGCCCGGTTCTTCATGCGGGTGCAGTTCGCCACCTCGCTCGGCGAGGACGAGGTACGGGCCGCCTTCGCCGCCCTGGCCCCCGAGTTCGCCATGGAGTTCCAGCTCCGCGACGTGGCCAGGAAGCCCAAGGTGCTCATCATGGTGAGCAGGTTCGACCACTGCCTCAACGACCTGCTCTACCGCGTCCGGAGCGGCTCGCTCGACATCGAGGTCGTCGCGGTCGTCTCCAACCACCCCGACCTGCGCCCGCTCACCCAGTCCCACGGTATCGACTACCACCACCTGCCGGTCACGCCCGAGACCAAGCCGAAGCAGGAGGCCGAGGTGCTCGCGCTGGTCGAGCGCTACCAGGTCGACTTCGTGGTGCTGGCCCGCTACATGCAGGTGCTGTCGGAGGAGCTGTGCGCCAAGCTGAGCGGGCGGGTGATCAACATCCACCACTCGTTCCTGCCGTCGTTCAAGGGCGCCAAGCCGTACCACCAGGCCCACGACCGGGGCGTCAAGCTGATCGGCGCGACCGCCCACTACGTCACGTCCGACCTCGACGAGGGGCCGATCATCGAGCAGGAGGTGGCCCGGGTCAACCACAGCCACTCTCCCGAGGACCTGGCCGCGATCGGCCGCGACGTCGAGAGCCTGACCCTGGCCCGGGCGGTCAAGTGGCACGCCGAGCAGCGCGTCCTGCTCGACGGCCACAAGACCATCGTGTTCCCGCGCTGAGGCCCCGGTGTTAGCCGTGCCCCGGTGAGGGCACGGCGCTGGGCATGCCTGAAGAACCGAACACCACACCACCGCCGCAGACCCAGCGCTACCCCGGCGGCACCGGCGAGATGACCCCGCAGCCGCGCGATGAGATGCGCGGCTACCAGGGCAGAGACCTGCTGTCCGGCAAGCGGGCGCTCGTCACCGGCGGCGACTCCGGCATCGGCCGTGCCGTCTCCGTCGCCTTCGCCAAGGAGGGCGCCGACGTCGCGATCGCCTACCTGAGCGAGCACGAGGACGCCGGCCACACCCGGAAGCTGGTCGAGGCCGAAGGCCGGCGCTGCGTGCTGCTCCCCGGCGACCTGGCCGACCGCGACCACTGCGTCCAGGTCGTCGAGCGGGCCGTCGCCGAACTCGGCGGCCTCGACGTCGTGGTGAACAACGTCGCCTACCAGCAGCCGGTCGACTCGCTGGAGGAGCTGACCGACGAGCAGTGGGAGCACACCTTCGCGGTCAACATCCACAGCTACTACCGCGTCACCAGGGCCGCGCTGCCGCACCTGCGCGAGGGCGCGGCGATCGTCAACACCTCCTCGATCAACGGCCTGCGCGGCAACAAGACCCTCCTGGACTACTCCGCGACCAAGGGCGCGATCAACGCCTTCACCTACGCGATGGCGCAGAACCTGGTCGACCGGGGCATCCGGGTCAACGCCGTGGCCCCGGGGCCGGTCTGGACCCCGCTCATCCCCGCCACCTTCCCCGAGGAGAAGGTCGAGCAGTTCGGCAAGCAGGTGCCGATGAAGCGGGCGGCCGACCCCGACGAGATCGCTCCCTCGTACGTGTTCTTCGCCTCGAACCTGATGTCGTCGTACTACACCGGAGAGGTGCTGGCCCCGATCGGCGGGGAGACGCTGCCCGGCTGAGCACCGAAGATGAGAGTTCTCTCATCCTGGGCTCAGAGGGGTCTCCTCGGGATCCGGCACGGTGGTGCCCGTGAAGAGCCGACTGCCTATCCTCGCCGTCCTGGCCGGGCTGGTCGTGGCCGCCGTCGTGACGATCGGGTTCATCCGGGCCGCGGCCGGCGGGCCCGAGCTGGGCGGGCCCGTCGTGGTCTCGAACCAGCCGTCCGCGGGCCCGGTATCCGCGGAGAGCCCCGGAACCCCCGACGACCAGGCACCCGAGACCCAGGCCCCCGACACCCAGGCCCCCGACACCCGGGCCGCTGAGAGCCGGACCCCCGAGACCGCGGACGCCGAGACCGCCGGCGCCGAGATGAAGTCGTCGCCACGTAAGGCGAACGCCGAACCCGTCAGGCCCCCGTCACCCAAGCCGGGCGGGGACGACGATGATGATGACGATGACGACGACGATGATGATGACGACGATGACGACGATGACGATGACTGATCGGTCACCGGCATGCGGATGACCGCCCGCAGCCGGATCGTCGGCTGGATGCTGGCGGTCGTCGCCCTCGCCCTCGCCGTCGCCATCTTCGCGACCTGGGCCATCCTCAGCAGGCTGATCGACGATCGGGTCGACGCCGAGCTCGGCAACGAGGCGGAGAAGCTGCGCCGCTACGCCGCCACCGCCGTCGACACCCGGGACGTGGACACGCTGCTGTCCGGATATCTCTCCTACAACCCGCCCGACGAGTGGGAGACGTTCTTCACGGTCGTGGACGGGCAGGCCCACAAGATCACCGGAATCCCGCCGCTGGCCCGGCTGGACACCGACGAGGCGTTCGTCGCCCGCGTCGCGAGCGCCACCGAGCCGGTCAGCGGCCAGACCGAGAGCACCGCCGGCACCGTCCGCTACGCCGTCGTCCCGGTCGAGGTCGCCGGCGACCCCCGCCGCGGGCAGCTGGTCATCGTGCTCTTCTACGACCACTACCGCTCGGAGGTGATGGACGCGATCCGCGTCCTCGCCCTGACCTCGCTGGCCGCGCTCGCGCTGGCGGGCGCGGCGGGCTGGTTCGTGGCGGGGCGGGTGCTGGCCCCGATCCGGCTGGTGCGGCAGACCGCCGCCCGGATCAGCGACTCGTCCGACCTGACCAGACGGCTCGACGTGCCGGGCGACGACGACGTGGCCGCACTGGCCGCCACCTTCAACCACATGCTCGACCGGCTCGAACAGGCCTTCGCCGTGCAGCGCGACTTCGTCGACGACGCCGGCCACGAGCTGCGCACCCCCATCACGGTGATCCGCGGCCACCTCGAACTCATGGGCGACGACCCCCAGGACCGGGCCGAGACCCTCGCCCTGGTCACCGACGAGCTGGACCGGATGAACCGCATGGTCGACGACCTGCTCACGCTGGCCAAGGCCGAGCAGCCCGGCTTCCTCAACATCGAGGAGGTGGAGCTGGCCGACCTGACCGTCAGCGTCGTGGCCAAGGCGCGGGCCCTCGGCGAGCGGCGGTGGCGGGTGGACGAGGTCGCCGAGGCGCGCATCCCCGCCGACCGGCAGCGGCTCACGCAGGCGCTCATGCAGCTCGCCTCCAACGCCGTGCGCCACACCGCCGACGACGGGCAGATCGCGGTGGGCTCCGCCGTCCAGGACGGGTTCGTACGGTTGTGGGTACGCGACGACGGCCCCGGGGTGCCGCCCGCCGACCGGGAGAAGATCTTCCGCCGGTTCCTGCGCGGCCGGAGCGGCGGGCACGAAGGCGCCGGGCTCGGCCTGGCCATCGTCAGGTCCATCGCCGAAGCCCACGGCGGTACCGTCGCGGTGGAGGACGCCCCCGGCGGCGGGGCGTGTTTTGTGATCACCATTCCGATGCGGGAGGTTCGTTGAACCGGATCCTGATCGCCGAGGACGAGGCGCGGATCGCCTCCTTCGTGGAGAAGGGGCTGCGCGGCAACGGCTTCGTCACCGCCGTGGTGAGCGACGGCCCGGCCGCCTTCGACCTGGCGGCCAGCGGCGCGTTCGACCTGCTCATCCTGGACATCGGGCTGCCGCTCAGCGACGGCTTCACGGTGCTGCGGCGGCTCAGGGAGGCCCGGATCGGCATCCCGGTGATCATCCTGACCGCCCGCGACAGCGTCACCGACAAGGTGGCCGGGCTGGAGGGCGGCGCCGACGACTACATAGCCAAGCCGTTCGCGTTCGAGGAGCTGCTGGCGCGGGTGCGGCTGCGGCTGCGCGCCGACCGGACCCCCGAGGTGACCGTGCTGCGGGTCGGCGACCTGGCGCTCGACCTGCGTACCCGCCGCGCCTACGTGGGAGACCGGGCGGTGGACCTGTCGACGCGGGAGTTCTCGCTCGCCGAGGCGTTCTGCCGCCACCCCGACCAGGTGCTGACCCGGGAGCAGCTGCTGAGCCACGTGTGGGGCTTCGACTTCGACCCCGGCTCGAACGTGGTGGACGTGTACGTGCGCTACCTGCGCCGCAAGCTCGGCGCCGACCGCATCGAGACCGTCCGGGGGACGGGCTACCGGCTGCGGGCGGGCCGGCCCGAGCCTTGATGAGAACGTCCTCACGATCGGCTCACCAGCGGTTCACCACCGGGCGAGACGCTGTTCATGACAGCGACATCCCCTGGAGGACCCCTTGAGACCGACCACGCTCCTCGCCTTCGCGATCGACCTGGCCGCGATCGTCACGCTCGCCTACGGCCTGTACTACCGTCGCCATCGCCGCCGCGACCTGCTCTTCGCCTACGTGGCGCTGAACACCGGCATCTTCGCCGTGGTCTCGCTCATGCTGGTCCAGCGGGTGGACCTCGCCGTCGGGTTCGGCCTGTTCGGCGTGCTGGCCATCATCCGGCTCCGCTCGGCCGAGATCACCCAGCAGGAGATCGCGTACTACTTCATCGCCATCGCGCTCGGCCTTGTGAACGGCATCGGCGCCTCCTGGCCGCTGACCGCGCTCTTCCTCGACGTGGCGCTGCTGGCCGTGCTGTACGTGGCCGACCATCCGCGGCTGCTCGGCCGTACCCAACAGCAGCTCGTGACCCTGGACGTGGTGCACACCGACCCGGCGCTGCTCCGCGCGGACCTGGAGAGCAGGCTCGGCGGGCGGGTGCTGCGGTTCGTCGTCACCCACGTCGACTACGTGCGGGACATCACCGTGGTGGACGTCCGCTACGAGATCCCGGCGGAGCGGCGGGAGGTGGCGTGGCGATGACCGAGTGGCCCGACGCGGGAGTCCTGCTCGCCGGCGTCGCCGCCGGCCTGAACCCCGTCACGCTGGAGGAGATCACCGCCCGCTCCAAGCTGATGAGCCGGATGGACCGCAAGTATCTGGTGCCCGCCCCCGTCATGACCCGCCTGGCCGACGAGCTCGGCGACCGGTTCGCGGTGCTGGAGATCGGCGGCCGGCGCCAGTTCCGCTACACCTCCACCTACTTCGACACGCCCGACCTGCTCACGTACCGGCAGCACCGCCAGCGGCGCCGCCGCCGATTCAAGATCCGTACGCGGACGTACCTGGACGGCGGCGGCCGGTGGCTGGAGGTGAAGCTGAAGGGCGCGCGCGGCGGCACCGACAAGCACCGCATCCCCTACGACGGCGCGCCCGCCCACGCGCTCACCCCCGAGGCGCTCGACTACCTCGACACCACCCTGGCCTCCGGCCTGATGCTGCCGCGCCCGGCGTCGCTCGGGCCGGTGCTGTCCACCGACTACCGCCGGGTCACCCTCGTCGACCGGTCCGGGTCCGCCCGGCTTACCTGCGACAGCAACCTCGTCTGCCACGACATGCGGCAGGAGCTCCCGGCCCGGCGCGACCTCGTCCTGCTGGAGTCGAAGTCCGCCGGCGGCGACGCGGCGGCCGACCGGGTGCTACGCCGCCTGGGCATCCGGCCGGTCAGCGTCAGCAAGTACTGCCTCGGCGTGGCCACCCTGCTGGGCGTCCCGGCCAACCCCTGGCACCGGGTGATGCGCCGCTACTTCAGAACCACCCCGAACTGAGCGCCCGGCTCACGGCCGGTAGGTGCCGAAGAACCAGAAGTTGTCCTCCGGGTCGGCGGCCGCGTACTCGCGCGACCCGTACGGCTGATCCGTCAGCTCCATCGTGATCCGGGCGCCGGCCGCCCTGGCGCGGTCGTGATGGGCGTCGGCGTCGGCGACCGCGACGTACACGCCCGGACCGCCCGGGACGCCCTGGCCGAGCATGATGATGTCGTCACCGGCACGCAGCTCGGCATGGTCGACCACGCCCTCGTCGTTCTTGGACACCTCGTGCGTCTCGAACCCGAAGGCCGCGGTGAGGAAGTCGACGGCCGCCGCGCAATCCCGGTAACGGACCAGTGGATAGACCTTCATCACATACCTCCAGCTCAGAGCAGGTCGGCAGGAGAGGGAACCACCGTGAACGGTTCTGGAACTCCCTGCTCAAGAGGCGAGTGTGGCGTCGGCCGGAGGACGGGGTCTTGGAGAAATCTGACCGGGCGTGATCGCGGCGAGCGCGCGGAACTCGCGGTTCATGTGGGCCTGGTCGTAGAAGCCGCACGCGGCCGCCACCTCGGCGAGCGGCGCGCCCGAACGCAGCAGCGGCACCGCCCGGTGGAAACGGATCACCCGGGCGGCCGCCTTCGGCGTCAGCCCCACCTGGTCGCGGAAGCGCGACACCAGATGCCGGTGGCTGCGCCCCAGCGACGCGGCCAGCGACGAGACCGGGACGGCGCCGCCCGACTCCAGCAGCCGCGCCCACGCCCAGCGCACCTCCGGGTCGGGCTCGGGCCCCGAGGCGATCCGGCCGGCGAGCAGCCGCTCGGCCAGCGCCAGCCGCTCCGGATGGGACGGCGCCTCGGCCAGCCGCCCGGCCGCCTCCTGCGCCCACGGGCCGAGCAGCTCACCGGCGGGCACGGCCAGGTTGACCACCTGCCCGAGCGGCATCCCGAACAGCCGCCGGGCCCCGAACGGGGTCAGCTCGACCTGCACCCCCTCGGTGGGGACGGTCATCCGGGTGAGCACGAACCGGTCGGACGGCCCCGCCGCGAACGAGGTCAGCCGCTCGCCGCCCACCTCCATCGGCCCGCCGAACCCCAGGATCAGCACCGCGCCCGTCTCCGCCGGCTCGGCCCGCGTCAGCGGCCTGCCGTGATCCTCGCGGTAGGCGCACAGGCGGCGTACGTACGGCCGGAGGGCAGGATCGGGGGCCGCCCCGGTCATGGTCAGCCCCCGTCCGCTCATACGTTCGACTATAGACCGAGTTGCCCGGCCATGAACGTCAGCGTGTCGGCCGCCAGATCGACCGAGCGGCTGACCGACCGGGCGCCGTGACCCACCTCGGTCTCGTTGCGCAGCAGGATCGGCCCGTCGCCGGCGGTCGCGTGCTGCAGCGCCGCGCACATCTTCCACGCGTGCAGCGGATGCACCCGCGTGTCGGACTGGAAGACCGTGAACAGCGTCGCCGGGTAGCGCACGCCCTCCTTGACGTGGTGGTAGGGCGAGTAGGCGTGCAGCCAGGCGAACTGCTCCGGATCGTCGGCCGAACCGTACTCGACGTTCCACGTCGCGCCCAGCCCGAACTTCTCGTAACGGACCATGTCGAGCAGCGGCGCCGAGCAGACCACCGCCCGGTAGAGCTCGGGACGCTGGGTGAGCGCCGCCCCCACCAGCAGGCCGCCGTTGGAGCCGCCCGAGATGCCGAGCTGCTCCGCCGTGGTCACGCCCCTCTCGATGAGGTACTCGGCCGCCGCGTGGAAGTCGTCGAACACGTTCTGCTTGTCGCCGAGCATGCCCGCCCGGTGCCAGTCCTCGCCCTCCTCGCCGCCGCCGCGCAGGTTGGCGATCGCGTACACGCCGCCCGCCTCGACCCAGGCCAGGATCGACGCCGAGTAGCCCGGGGTCATCGAGATGCCGAACCCGCCGTACCCGTACAGGATCGTCGGCCGCGGCCCCTCGCCGCCGACCGGCGCGATGATGAGCATGCGCACGTCGGTGCCGTCCTTCGACCGGTACACCACCTGCTCGGTGCGGACCGGCGGCACCTCCACCGCGCCCGGCGAGGCCGCCCAGAGCGTCGTCTCGCCCGTACGCGCGTCGTAGCGCTGGATGGTCGGCGGGGTGGTGTTGTCGGTGTAGCCGAACCACGCCTCGTGGCCGCCCTCGGGCCGCTCCGAGATGCCGCCGATGGTGCCCAGGCCCGGCGTCGGCACCTCGCCGATCCGCTCACCCGTCGCCAGGTCGTGCACGGTGATCTCACTGATCGCGTGGCGGGTCCAGCCCACCAGCATCACCGGGCGCTCCAGGTCGTCGAGGATCGCGAAGTCGGACAGCACCGCCTCCGGGTCCTGCGGGATCAGGTCACGCCACGCCTCGAACTCCGGCCGGGACGGGTCGGTGACGCAGACCCGGGCGCGCGGCGCGTCGCGGTCGGTGTGCACGTACAGCCTGCCGTCGCGGCCGAACACCAGCCCGGTCTGCGCGTCCACGCCCTCCTGCACCACCCGCAGGTCCGGACGCTCGGGCGAGGAGGCGGTCAGGTCGGCGACCCACAGGTCGTTGCGCGGCGCCGTGCCCTCGCTGGCGGAGATCTGCAGCCAGCGGCCGTCGCGCGAGACCGACACCCCGTAGTAGTTCGTCATCTTCATGCCGTCACCGAAGATCATCACGTCGTCCTCGGTGGACGTGCCGACCCGGTGCAGGTAGACGCGGCGGTGGAACTGCCGCTCGTCCTCCGGCACCTCCGTGCCCGGCAGCCGGCGCACGTAGTAGAACGCCTCGCCGCCCGGCAGCCACGCGATCGGCGAGTAACGGCAGCGGTCGATCGGGCCCTCGACCCGCTCGCCCGTCGCCACGTCGATCACGTACAGGACCGACTCCTCGTTGCCGCCGACCGAGATCTGGTAGGCGAGCAGCCGCCCCTCCTTGTCGGGCTGCACCGCGTCGAGCGTGGTCAGGCCCGACGGGTCCAGCGCCATCGGGTCGACCAGCGCCCGCTCGGTGCCGTCCGGCTCGGCCACGTAGTAGACCGCGTGCTCCTGGTCCGGCGTGCGGCGGCTGAAGAAGTAGCGCTCGCCCCGCCACGCGGGCGCGCCCACCGATCCCGACCTCAGCAGCTCGGCGATGCGCGACTTGAACCGCTGCGGCTCGCTCGCCCGCTTGAACAGCTCGGCCTGCGCGGCCAGCCAGCGCTGCGTCTCCGGGCTGTCGGGATCCTCCAGCCATCGGTACGGGTCGGGTACGGTGATGCCATGCAGCACGTCGGCGGTTTCCTCGCGTGGCGCCGTCGGGTAGGACTCTCGCGTCATGCTCCGCACCCTACGGCAAAGCCCGAGGTCCGGCGGCGGGCGTAAAGGCCTGGTGATACGGGAATAAACCGTAACGTGCGTCCCTCTGGTCATTCCGGACCGGAGGTTAAGGAGTGGCGGGGACGCCGCGGTTAAGGCCAGACTGCTGACAGGACGGTGCCGTGGTGTTCCATCCGCTGGCCCGTCCGGCGGAGGTCCACGTGAAGCATGTGTCCAAGCCCCGGGAGGGGCGAATAGCCGGGACATGCCGCGGCATGTCCCCCTTGATACGGGTGCAGCAGGGAGAGGCCCGATGATACGCCAGGTCCTGCTGCTCAACGCCACCTACGAACCGCTCACCACGCTGTCCCTGCACCGCGCCATCGTGCTCGTGCTGCGGGAGAAGGCCGACATCATCCACCGGGACGGCCGCGGAGCAGTGCTGCGCTCCGCCAGCCGCACCCTGGAGGTGCCGTCGGTCATCCGGCTCCGGAGATATGTCCGCATCCCGTACCGGTCCCGCATCCCCCTGACCCGGGCGGCCCTCATGCGGCGCGACGACTACCGGTGCGCCTACTGCGGGCAGCGGGCCGAAACCATCGACCACGTCATCCCCCGATCCCGGGGCGGCACCCACACCTGGGAGAACTGCGTCGCCTCGTGCTCGCCGTGCAACCACCGCAAGGCCGACAAGTACCTGGAGGAACTGGGGTGGACCCTGCGGGTCGCTCCGTCGGTCCCACGCGGCGCCCACTGGCGGTTGATCGGCGCCTCGTTCGTCGGCGATCCCCAATGGGCGCCCTACCTGGAAACGGCTGCCTGACCCGGGCCCGGCACCTGGTGCCGGGCCCTTCTGCTCTGCCCCGGCCAAACCTCGCCCGGGAGACTCCCCACATGTGGACGATCACCCGGGACGTGTCCCATCGTGCTGGCCTGTATGCCGGTCGAGGCCGTCGCGCCCTTCGTGGACGCCGTGCGGGGCCGGATCTCCGAGGTCATGGGGCCGGTGGAGCTCATCCACGAGATGCGGCGCAAGCTCGGCGCGCCCTCCCGGGTCGTGTCCGAGCGACTCCACCGGCTCGGCGTGCTCGCCGTCCCCGAGGTGCCCGGCTCCGGGCGCCTCGCCTCCGCCGGCGACCTGCCGCTCCTCGCCGAGTGGACACGGGCGTACTTCGCCGAGCTGGGGCTCTACGGCGGTGACGTCGCCGACCGCACCGCCCGGCGGGTCGCGGCAGGCGAGATGTTCCTGTGGGTGGACGGCGAGCCGGTCGCCATGGCGGGCCTGTCGGTCGCGGCCGGAGGCGTCTGCCGGGTCTCCACGGTCTACACTCCGCCCGCGCGGCGACGCCGAGGGTACGGGGCCGCGATCACCGCGCACGTGAGCCGGGCCGGCCTGGAGGAACGCTGTGACCAGGTCGTGCTGTTCACAGATCTGGCGAACCCGGTGAGCAACCGCGTCTACCGGTCCATCGGGTACGAGCCGGTCGCCGATTACGCTCAGGCGACCTACCGGGGGTGACCTGGTCCGCCGATTACGCCCAGGTTGCCTTCCGTAGGGTGACGGTACCCTGGTGGCATGCCGCGTTACGATTTTCGCTGCCGCGCCTGCGGTTCCACGTTCGAGGTGACCCGGCCGATGTCGGCGTCCAACGACCCGGCGACCTGCCCCGAAGGCCACGAGGACACCGTCAAGCTGCTCACGACCGTCGGTATGACCGGATCCGCCTCCGCCCCCCGCCAGCCCTCCGGCGGCGGCTGCTGTGGCGGGGGATGCTGCGGCTGAGTCCTTCTTCTGTACGCGCCGTAGCCGCCAGCAGGTCGGCTGCTCCTTCGTACGGTGAGTGATCGGCGCAAATCGGCGGGCGACATCGGCCCACGCACAGAGGCGCTGCCGGGGGTCTTGTCTTCAAAGACCAAGCTGAACGCGATGTCACCGGCCGCATCCGCTCGCGCCAGATTTGGGCGGAGCCGGAGCGTTCTGCCCCGGGGTGGGCGGCGTGCCCCGGTGGGGTGAGCACGCCGCCCCGGGGGAAGGTCAGGCGGCCCTGGTGCGCTTGCGGCGCTGGAAGGGCAGGAAACGGTCGGCCAGGTGGGGCCGGGACGGGGTGAGGCTGGGCTCGACCGCGATGATCCGGTCGAAGCGGAAGGCTCTGATGCCGCGGCGCAGCCGGCAGACGCCGACCAGGTACCAGTGGTCGCGGTGGACCAGGCAGGTGACCGGCTCGACGTCGCGACTGGTGACGGTGCCCGCGGCGTCGCGGTAGTGGAGCCGGACCATCATGCGGCCGGTGATGGCGTCGGCGATGAGGCGGGCGCGGGCGGCCACGTCGACCGGCAGCGGCTCGGTCAGGGTGGCGAGGGTGGCGGCGACGACCTCGTCGTCGAGGTCGAGGTGGTCGAGGGCGTGCTGCAGGCCGCGCCGGGCGGTGACGGCTTGCGGGCCCGACCCCAGGTGAGCCAGGGACAGTGCGAGGGCGGCGATCTCGGCGGTCGTCAGCGGTTGGGTCTGGGGCTTCACGACTTGAGCCATACCCCAAGTCTAGGTAAAGCCACCGACAGTTTTCGAAAGTATGTACGGCAGGCGACAGGAGTGTCGCCTGCCGTACAGGGTCACTTGGACAGCTGGGACAGGTCGCGCGAGGCGCCGGTCGAGGCCGAGGTCGTCATCGCCGCGTACGCCTGGAGCGCCGCGCTCACCGGCCGCTCGCGGTCGCGCGGGCGGAAGCCGCCCAGCTCGGCCAGCAGCCGCTCGCGGCGGGCCGCCAGCTCGGCCTCGGGGACGCGCAGCTCCAGCTTGCGGGCCGGGATGTCGATCTCGATGATGTCGCCGTCCTCGACGAGCGCGATCATGCCGCCCTCGGCCGCCTCGGGGGAGGCGTGGCCGATCGACAGCCCGGACGTGCCGCCGGAGAAGCGGCCGTCGGTGACCAGCGCGCACGCCTTGCCCAGGCCCTTGCCCTTGAGGAACGAGGTCGGGTAGAGCATCTCCTGCATGCCGGGGCCGCCCTTGGGGCCTTCGTAGCGGACGATCACCACGTCGCCCTCCTTGACCCGGTTGTTGAGGATGCCCTCGACCGCCTGCTCCTGCGACTCGAACACCACGGCCGGACCGGTGAACTTCCAGATCGACTCGTCGACGCCGGCGGTCTTCACCACGGCGCCGTCGCGGGCGATGTTGCCGTAGAGCACGGCCAGGCCGCCGTCGGCGGTGTAGGCGTGCTCCAGGTCGCGCACGCACCCGGTGGCGCGGTCGAGGTCGAGGGAGTCCCAGCGGTTGTCCTGCGAGTAGGGCTTGACCGTGCGGATGTTGCCGGGGGCGGCGTGCCACAGCTCGATGGCCTCCGGCTTGACCGTGGGCGACATCGGGTCCCAGTCGGCCAGCAGGTCGCCGAGCGTGCCGCCGTTGACCGTCGGGACGTCGCGGTGGAGCAGCCCGGCCCGGTCGAGCTCGCCCAGGATGGCCGGGATGCCGCCCGCCCGGTGGACGTCCTCGACGTGGTACTCGCTGGTGGCCGGGGCGACCTTGCACAGGCAGGGCACCCGCTGCGAGATCTCGTTGATCTCCTTGAGCCCGAAGTCGACCTCCGCCTCGCGGGCCGCGGCCAGGATGTGGAGGATCGTGTTGGTGGAGCCGCCCATCGCCACGTCGAGCGCCATCGCGTTCTCGAACGCCTCACGGGTGGCGATCGAGCGCGGCAGCACCGACTCGTCGTCCTCCTCGTAGTAGCGCCGGGTGATCTCGACGAGCGTCCGGCCGGCCTCCTCGTACAGGTCCTTGCGGGCCTTGTGGGTGGCCAGGATCGTGCCGTTGCCGGGCAGCGCCAGGCCGATGGCCTCGGCCAGGCAGTTCATCGAGTTGGCGGTGAACATGCCAGAGCAGGAGCCGCAGGTCGGGCAGGCGCTCTCCTCCATCTCCAGCAGCTCGGCGTCGCTCACGGACTCGTCGGCGGAGGCGATCATCGGGTCGATCAGGTCGAGCTTGCGGCCGGGCGTCTTGCCGGCCTCCATCGGCCCGCCGGAGACGAAGACCGTCGGGATGTTGAGCCGGAACGCGGCCAGCAGCATGCCCGGGGTGATCTTGTCGCAGTTGGAGACGCAGATCATCGCGTCCGCGCAGTGGGCGTTGACCATGTACTCGACGGCGTCGGCGATGAGCTCGCGCGACGGCAGCGAGTAGAGCATGCCGCCGTGGCCCATGGCGATGCCGTCGTCGACCGCGATCGTGTTGAACTCCCGGGGGATGGCCCCCGCCTCGCGGATCGCCCGGGCCACCACGTCACCGACGTCGCGCAGGTGGACGTGGCCGGGGACGAACTGGGTGAAGCTGTTGGCCACCGCGATGATGGGCTTGCCGAAGTCGCTCCCGGCTACACCGGTCGCCCGGAGCAGGGCCCGGGCACCGACCATGTTCCTGCCATGGGTGACCGTACGTGACCTGAGGGCGGGCATGGAGCTTCTCCCATCGTCGTGCGTCCCTTCATGGTACGGCCCGCCGCCCGGTAGTTGAGACAGCTGTCCAGAACCCGATACGGGGCCGGGACGCGGACCGCGGCGAGCCGGGGCGTCGCAGCCCCGGCCCGGCTGGCCGAGATCATAGGAGCCCCGGGTCACCGGCGGGAAACGTCAGGACGATTCGCCCAGCCGGGGCAGCACCTTCTCGCCGAAGGCGTCGATGAAGCCGCGCTGCTCCTGGCCCACGTGGTGCACGTACAGCTCGTCGAAGCCCAGGGCCGCGTACTCGGCGAGCCAGTCCGCCTGGCGCCCCAGATCGGCGGAGACCAGCACGGCCTGCCGCACGTCGTCCGGCCTGACGCTGGTGGAGGCCTGCTCGAACTCCTCCGGCGTCGACAGGTTCCAGGCCACGTCGCCGCCGAGCACCCCGGTGCGCCACTGCTCGTGGGCGACCCGCAGCGCCGTCTCCTCGTCCTCCGCCCACGACACGTGAACCTGCAGATAGAGCGGCTTGCCCGCGCCGCCTCCCTCGCGGAAGGCCTCGACCACCCGGCGCAGCTTCGGCAGGTCCTGGTTGACGGTGATGAGCCCGTCGGCCCAGGAACCGGCCCAGCGCGCCGTCTCGGCCGTGACGGCCGCGCCGATCAGCGGGGGCGGCGTCTCCGGAAGGGTGTACAACTGGGCCCGGTCCACAGTGACGAGCCCGCGGTGCGAGACGCACTCCCCGGCGAACAGCGCCCGCATGACATCGACGCACTCCCTCAGCCGCGCTTTGCGCTCCGCCTTGGCGGGCCACCTGTCACCGGTGATGTGCTCGTTCAGCGCCTGGCCGCTGCCCAGCGCCATCCAGAACCGGCCGGGGAACATCTCGCAGAGCGTGGCGGCCTTCTGCGCGGCCACCGCCGGGTGGTAGCGCTGGCCGGGCGCGGTGACGACCCCTAACGGCAGTCCTGTACGGGCGAGCGCCGCTCCCAGCCAGGTCCAGGCGTACCCGGAGTGGCCCTGGGCGTGACTCCAGGGCGCGAAGTGGTCGGAGCACATCGCGTCGGCGAAACCCGCCTCCTCGGCCCGGCGCGCCGCCTCCAGCAGGGCGCTCGGCGGAAGCTGCTCGTGCGAGGCGTGGAAACCGATTCTGGCC
Organism: Nonomuraea sp. NPDC049649; assembly: GCF_040675175.1. Taxonomy (NCBI): domain Bacteria; kingdom Bacillati; phylum Actinomycetota; class Actinomycetes; order Streptosporangiales; family Streptosporangiaceae; genus Nonomuraea; species Nonomuraea sp. NPDC049649. The sequence continues at coordinate 17,629 of NZ_JBFAOH010000001.1, read as the reverse complement.
ATGGGGGACGCTCCTTCTCCGGATCCGGCAACCGGGGCCGCACGGCCCCGTCATCCGGATCCCGCTTCCCCGCCGGGGCACGATTAGCCGTGTCCGTCACGTACCGGAGGACTGCTGCCGACACGTACAGGCGCGCAGGAGAAGCCGCCGCGGAGCGCGAGGAGAGGGAGCTTCGGCCTGGTCAGTCCTCGCCGTAGCGCGGGGGGAGGACCTGGGCGGCGATCTCGAAGATCTTGTCGATCTCCACGTCGGTGAGCGCGCGCTCGCGCTTGGTGATCCACCGCCGGGCCCGGCCGCCCTCGTAGACGTCCACACCCTTGATCGTCATGATCTTCCAGGGCACCGGCGGGCCGTAGATGGCCAGCGACGGCACCACCGACACCTGGTGTCCGTAGGCCTCGCTGATCAGCTCGCTGGCCCGGCTCGCCTCACCCATGGCCTCGGTGAGCCGCTCCTTCTTGTCGAAGGGGCCGTGGAAAAGCTTCTTGCCCATCTGGACGCGCACCGGAAGCCGCTTGTCCCACTTCTCCGAGTCGACCGCGTACACCCCCGTCGGCCCGACGACCAGGTGGTCGATCTGCGCCTCCGTGCCCGGGATGGCGCGGGCGTGGAGGGTGCGGTAGCCGCGGCGCTCCAACTGGCGCAGCTGCGCCTCGGTGCGCCGCTCGGCCACCGAGGACCGGCGCCAGGCCGGCACCGAGGACTTGGAACGGGCGCGGTAGACGGCCTCGCCGATGGCGGCGAGCACACCCGCGGTCACGCCGATCCGCCAGTCCATGAACAGCAGGCCCGCGGCGACGGCGACGGCGAGAGCCAGCAGGGCGCGGTTGCGGATGCGGCGGAAGCGGGGTTGCTCCAGCAGCACGCGCAGGGAGGCGCGCTCGACCGGCGCGTAGGTGGTGGTGGGCGCCGAGGGCTTGGCGGTCTGCTCGTTCTCCGATCTGTCGCTCACCCAGATCGGGGACGTGTCGTGACCGTCTTCACGCTGAGGGTCCACGCCAATCACCGTAGCCCGCGGTTCTGATGCATTCCTAGTGCTGCCTTGTCCATACTTTTATGGCCCAGCTCACTGTGTCTTTCGCCCGATTTCCGGGTATCTATATCGCTCTTCTCTAGAGAGGTCGCAGGGCGCCGGACTCCGATCCTAGCGACGACGAGGCGATCCGCGATCATGTTGACGCGGTTTTGGCCATCTTCTGTGAAGACTCTCGTCCACGTGCCTGGCCGGGGCGGCGGCCCCGGATTACGTTCGTGATGTGAACGGCGCGCTGGAGATCCTGCTCTTCCTCATCGGGATGTCGCTGGGGCTGTTCGTGCTGATCAGCCTGCTCGTACTGATCCCAGGACGCGGGGCCGCGCGCAGGGCCGAGGCCGGGCCGGTGTGGATCGGCGGGCCCGGCCGCACCGACCGCGGCGTGCGCGCGACCGGGATGGTGCTGGTCGACCGCCCCCTCCACTGGGCGCCGCCCGGCGCGGCCGACTGGGTCGCCGCGGCCGAGACCGCCGAACCCGGCAGGTGGGTCGGCGGCGCGTCGGCGGGATGGTGACCGGGCCGTGAGAACCCTCACCGCCGCCGAGGCCGGCGACGTCCGGCACGCCCTGCACGCGGCCGAGCACCGCACCTTCCTGCGCTTCGCGCTCTTCCTCGGCCCGCCCGTCGGCGGCCGGCGGCACTTCGCCGAACGGCTGCACGCCGCCCTCGGCGACGAGGCGGACGACGCCGTCCTGATCATGGTCGATGTACGGGGTCGCGGTCTGGAGATCGTGACCGGCGAGCAGGCCAGGAGCAGGCTCACCGACGCCTCCTGCCGGTCGACGGCCATCTCGATGGCCACCGCGTTCGGCGCCGGAGACCTCGCGGGCGGCCTCCTGTACGGGATCGCCGCCCTGGCCGCGCAGACCGCCGCTAGGCGGTGATCAGCGCCGACACGTGCTCGCTCACGCCCTTGAGCAGAGTGGACGGCTCGATGGGCGCGGCGGCGACGGCGGCGAAGAACGACGGCAGGCCCGGCAGCGGGAAACCGTCGTCACGCGAGGCGGCCGCGCCCACCGGGCTCTTGCCGAGCGTGTTCCGGCTGCGCTCCCACGCGTCGAGCACCTCCTCAGCCGACGGCACGCCGAAACCGTGGCCGACCGGCGCCGCGTGCCTCAGCCGTACCAGCGGAGTCTCCGCGAACGCCAGCGCCGTGCGGGCCCGCACCTGAAGGTCGGCGCGCTCCTCCGGAGCGATCCAATCCATGGCCGTGCACGGGTTGCGGCAGGTGGACACGCACACCGCGAGCGCACCCGCCACCTGACTGTGCTGCCGGTCGAAGTACGCGCGCCAGCCCTCCGCGGGCTCGGCCGCCACCCGCAGCGTCCGGTTGGTGGCCGACTGCTCCGACTTGGTGTGGTCGCACTCGCGGTCGCCGATCACCCCGAACCGGCTGCCGACCGCGCTCAGGCCCTCCGGCCAGCGCGCCGGATCGCCCGCGTGACCCAGATGCGGCTCGAACGCCAGCAGCGGCAGATACTCGGAGGCGATGTGCACGGCGGCGATCATCGGGCTCAGCTCACGCCGATGCCAGCGGATCGCGATCACCTCCAGCAACAGACCGAACGGCGGGCGCAGCGACTCCAGCGCCCCGCGCGGCTGCTCGCGCGGGGTCTGCGGCATGTGACAGGCCCGCGCCTGCCGCCTGAGCCCGGCGGGCACCGCCTTGGTGTCGACGGCGAAGTCCTCGGCGTCCAGCGACAGCAGCCGCTGCCCGAACTCACAGGCCTCCGCGATCCGGGGGTCGGGCGTCAGCGCCCCGAGGTCGGCGAACGCGTAGCGCCGGGCCAGCGCCACGAACAGATCACGTGTCGTCTCCACCTGATCACCCTACTCAGACCAGCCCGCACCGGGACATCACGCGGTCTCCCTGCTCGTAGGAGGCAGCCGCCCGCCTGGCCGGTTGGCCGGAGACCTCCGTTGACTGGTGGGGCGGCTGTTCTCGCTGGTAGGGGCCGGTCCGGGTCGGGAGGCGGGGCGGGTTAGGGTGGGGCGATGTCTGTTGCGCGTCGTGGGGTCCTGCTGGGCGTCGCGGCGTACGTGCTCTGGGGGCTTTCGGCTCTCTATTGGCCGCTGGTGGAGCCGACCGGGCCGGTGGAGATCCTGGCGCTGCGGGTGCTCTGGTCGCCGGTGGCGATCGGCCTGCTGGTGCTGGCGCTCGGCCGGCGCCGTCAGGTGGTGGCCATCCTGCGCCGGCCGCGCCACCTGGCCCTGCTCACCGCCGCCAGCGTGCTGACCACGGTCAACTGGGCGATGTTCATCTGGGCGACGATGAACGGGCACGTGGTCGACGCCTCGCTGGGCTACTTCATCACCCCTCTGGTCAGCATCGCGTTCGGGGTGGTGGTGTTCAGGGAGCGGCTGCGCGCCTCGCAGTGGACGGCCATCGGCCTGGCGGCCCTCAGCGTGGTGGTGCTCACCGCCGAGTACGGCGGGCCGCCGTGGATAGCGCTCGGCCTGGCCGTCACGTTCGGCACGTACGGGCTGATCAAGAAGCGGGTGGGCGTCGGCGCCGTGGAGGGGCTGATGGTGGAGACCGCCGTGCTGTTCCCGTTCGCGCTGGTGTACACGGTGGTGCTGCAAGTGAGCGGGCAGGCGACGTTCGGGCACGTGTCCGTCGCGAACACGCTGCTCGGCATCGGGGCGGGGTTCGTGATGATCGTGCCGATGCTGCTGTTCAGCGCCGCCGCCCCGAAGATCCCGCTGAGCCTGACCGGCATGCTGCAGTACATCGAGCCGATCGTGCAGTTCCTCATCGGGCTGCTGGTGTTCCGGGAGCCGATGCCGCTGACCCGGTGGCTGGCGTTCGGAGTGCTGTGGGCGGCGCTCGCGGTGCTGGGGGCAGACGGACTCAGGCGACGGGATCGGGAGAGAGCGGATCGTCCAGCCCCACCGCTATCCGCTCGATCATCTCGAACTGCCGCATCAGACGTTCGATATCCGGAGGGGACACGGTGAACGTGTCGTACACCGCCTCGCCGCCCGCCGTGTAGCTCAGCTCGTGGCCGCAGCTGTCGTCCCACAGGCCGCTGATGACCCGCAGCGCGGGTGAGAGCCGGTCGGCGTGGATGCGCCGTACCTTCACGCCCGCGTCGGCCTGCTCGCGGGCGAGCGCGTCGAGGTCGGGGGTCCACTCCCGGTAGATGAAGACCCGCCTGATCACCACGCCCCGCGCCAGCGCGTCGACCTGCGCCCGCCAGTATTCGCGGCCGATCGGCTCCCGCCACCAGTCCAGGTCGACGGAGGGCACGCTGGTGACGCAGATCTGCCTCCGGGCCTGCCGGATGAGCCGCAGGAACACGCCGTTGTCGCCGTAGGGGGTGCGGAAGTGGCCGCGCTCCAGGTCGGCGAGGGTGCGCAGGCACTCCTCGAAGGCGTCGCGGCAGGCGTCCTCGGCGGGGGTGCCCTTGTACTGGCGTTCGACGTGTTTGGCGGCCCGCAGCATCGGCTCCATGAGGTCGGGCAGCCAGGGGATCTTCTCGATGGTGGAGACCATCGTGCCGACCCGGGTCTCGTGGTCGATCCGGCGCCGCTCCTTGAGCAGTGTCTGGACCTGGAGGGTGATGACGCCGCCGAGGAGGCCGGCCACGGTGCCGAGGGCCTGCGCGGTGTCCTCGCGGACGTAGAAGATCACGGCCAGCAGGACCGACAGGACCGTGCCGATGATCAGGACGGGATCGACGATGACCGACTGCTTCTTCCGGTCCGTCCGTTTCAACCGGGCCTCCGGGGGGTGGGCTACCTGTGACGATAACCGATCATGGCCGGACGGTGCGTCAGTTGCAGGGGGAGGTGACGCACTGGAGCTCCGGGGTCGGCTTGGTGCCGGTGGGCTCCTGGGTCGGCTCGTGCGGGTCGGGCTCGGAGGGCTCGTCCGACGGCTCCTCGGTCGGGTCCGGCTCCGGCTCGGTGGTCGGGGTGGTGGGCGGCGTGGTCGTCGGCGGGGTGCTCGGAGGGTTGGTCACCGTCGGGGTGACGGACGGGGTGGGCGTGCTGGAGCCGGTCACGGTGGGGGTCGGCGTCGGCTCGGGCGCGCGGGGCCGCTCGCTCGCGTGCGTCGGCCGTACGGTCTCGGAGACGGAGACGCGCGGCTCCGACGAGGTCTCGGGCGGGGGCACCGGCACGTGCTGCGCGGTCTGCGCGGGCCGCATCCACACGGCGGCGGCCACTCCCACGGTGACCAGCACCGCGACCGTCATCGCGAGCGCGGCCGAGAGCGCGCGGCGGCGGCGCGGCGCCTGCCCGGAGCCGGGGGAGTCCGCGGCGGCGCGGGCGGCCCGCGCCATCTCCTCGGCCGAGGCGAAACGCCGGTCGGGCGCCTTCTCCAGCGCCTTGGCGACGACCTCGCGCGGCCCGCGCGGAACCTCGGGCGGCAGCGGCGGGACGGGCGCGTGCAGGTGCTTGTAGATGATCTGGACAGGGGTCTCGCCCTGGAAGGGCAGGCGGCCGGTCAGGCATTCGTAGGCCACCACGCCGAGCGCGTAGACGTCGACCGCCGGGGTGACCTCGCTGGAGGTGGCCATCTCGGGCGCGCAGTAGCCCGCCGAGCAGAGCATCGACCCGGTGGCGGTGAGCTGGCCGGCCGACGCCGAGTGGGCGATGCCGAAGTCGGTCAGCGCCACCGAGCCGCTGGCCCGCACGATGAGGTTGGCGGGCTTGACGTCGCGGTGGACGATGCCCTGGGCGTGGGCGGCGGCCAGCGCGTCGGCCACCTCGGCGATCAGCCGCATGGTGGCCTCGGGCGTGAGCGCGGCCCGGCGCAGCCGCTTGTCGAGCGACTCGCCCTCGACGAACTCCATCACCAGGAACGTCACCCGGCGCCCGCCGACCTCGCAGCGGCCGTAGTCGTAGACGTCGACGACGCCCGGGTGGCTGAGCGTGGCCATGGCCCTGGCCTCGTTCTGGAACCGGCGCTGGAAGGCGGTGTCCTCGCTCAGCGCGGGCATCAGCACCTTGACCGCGACCGTCCGGCCGAGCACCGTGTCGGTGGCCCGCCAGACCTCGCCCATGCCGCCGCCGCCGACCCGTTCGGTCAGCTGGTAGCGGTCGTTGAGCGTAGTCCCGGATTCAAGCACGTCCTCCACGCTAACACCGGGGCGGTGGTGCGCGTGCTCAGAATGATCGGGTCGTTTGCCGAGGCAGGACCGGTCCAGAGGCCCCCTTCAGCGGACGAAGGGGGCCGTCGCGGAGAACCTCTAGGCGGCGTCGCGGGCGCGGTTGCGCAGGGCGCGGCTCACGCCGTCGGCGCCCTCCAGGATGAGCCGGCGCAGCGCCTGCGGCGGCTGCTCCTCGTCCAGGTACGCCTGGGCCGCCCGGACCGTCTCCTCCTCGATCAGCAGCGACGGGAAGCACCCCACCGCGAACGTGGACGCCTTCTCGAACGTCCACTCCTTGTAGATCCGCCCCACCTCGGCGAAGTACTTGTCCCGGAAGGGCACCAGCAGCTCGGGGTGGTGCGGGTCCTGGAATCCGGCGATCGTGGTGCGGGCCAGATGGTTGGGCAGTTCGCCGCCGGTGATGCGCTCCCACGCCGCCGCCTTGGCCTCGGGCGTCGGGATGGCGGCCCGGCACAGTGCCGCCGACCGCTCGCCGGTGGCCGTCGGGTCGCGCCGCAGCTCGGCCTCGATGTCGTCCTCGCCCAGCTCGCCGCCGCTGACCAGGGCGGCGGTGAGGGTCCAGCGCAGGTCGGCGTCCACGCTCAGCCCCTCGGGCACGTCGGTGCCGTCGAGGATGGCGCGCAGCACCGCCAGGTCCTCGCCGGTGATCGCGACGGGCGCGAACGCCTGGAGGTAGGCGAGCTGCTGGTCGGAGCCCGGCTCGGCCTCCGCCAGCCGCGTGCGCAGCTCGCGGGCCAGCAGCGCCAGCCCCTCCGCCTGCCAGGCCGGGTCGGCGTACTGCTGCACGGCCTGGCGCGCCTGCCGCAGGATGGTCTGGAGCACGGTCAGGTCCCGCACCGAGCTCACGCCGGAGACGACCAGCTTGACGTAGTCGCGGGTGGACATCTCGCCGTCGCGGGTCATGTCCCAGGTCGCCGACCAGCACAGCGCCCGCGGCAGCGACTCGGTGAACGCCGCGATCCCGCCGTCGACGAGCGTGCGCAGCGACCGCTCGTCCAGCCGGATCTTCGCGTACGTGAGATCGTCGTCGTTGATCAGCACCAGGTCGGGCTGCTCCTCGCCGGCCAGTTCGGCCACCGTGGTGCGGGCGCCCACCACGTCCAGCTCGACTCGCTTGGTGCGGGTCAGCTTCCCGCCGGCCAGCGAGTAGAGGCCGATCGCGACCCGGTGGGAGCGGAGCGTCGGGTAGTCGGCCGGCGCCTCCTGCAGCACCTCGAACCGGGTGAACTTCCCGTCGCTCACCTCGAACGACGGCCGCAGCGTGTTGACCCAGGAGGTCTCCAGCCACTCCTTCGACCACGACGACAGGTCACGGCCGGAGGTCCGCTCCAGCGCGGCGAGCAGGTCCTTCAGCTCGGTGTTGCCCCAGGCGTGCTCGTCGAAGTAGTCGCGCACCCCCGCCAGGAAGTTGTCGAGCCCGACGTAGGCGACGAGCTGCTTGAGCACCGAGGCGCCCTTGGCGTACGTGATGCCGTCGAAGTTGACCTCGACCGCCTGCATGTCGGGCATGTCGGCGGCGATCGGGTGGGTGGAGGGGAGCTGGTCCTGGCGGTAGGCCCAGGCCTTCTCGACGTTGGCGAACGTGGTCCACGCGCCCTTGCCCCACCGGGTCGCCTCGGCCTGGGCGAGCACCGACATGTAGGTGGCGAACGACTCGTTGAGCCACAGGTCGTCCCACCAGCGCATGGTGACGAGGTTGCCGAACCACATGTGGGCCATCTCGTGCAGGATCGTCTCGGCGCGCCGCTCCACCACCGCGTCGGTGACCCGGGACCGGAAGACGTAGTCCTCCAGGTACGTCACGCAGCCGGCGTTCTCCATCGCGCCCGCGTTGAACTCGGGCACGAACAGCTGGTCGTACTTGCCGAACGGGTAGCGCACCCCGAACACCTTGTGGAAGAAGTCGAACCCCTGGCGGGTGACCTCCAGGATGTTGTCGGCGTCGAGGTGCTCGGCCAGCGAGGCCCGGCAGTAGACGCCCAGCGGGATGCCGTCGTGCTCGGACGTCACCTTGTGGTACGGCCCGGCGACCAGGGCGGTGATGTAGGTGGACATCACCGGCGTGGGCGGGAACGTCCACAGTTTCGCCTCGCCCCGCTCCTCCACGCCGGAGGCCGCCGCGTTGGAGACGACCTCCCAGTCGCCCGGCGCGAGCACGGCCAGCTCGAAGGTGGCCTTGAGGTCCGGCTGGTCGAAGCAGGCGTACATGCGGTGGGCGTCGGCGGTCTCGAACTGGCTGTGCAGGTAGACCTTCTGGTCGACGGGGTCGACGAAGCGGTGCAGGCCCTCGCCGGTGCGCATGTAGGCGCATTCGGCGTCGACGACCAGCTCGTTGGAGGCGGCGAGCGAGGGGAGCGGGAAGCGGCCCCGCTCGGCGTCGTAGGCGGACACGTCGAGGTCCGCGCCGTTGAGCGTCACCTTGCGCACGCGCGCGCCGTGCAGGTCGATGAACGTGTCGGCGCCCGGCCTGGCGCAGGAGAAGCGCACCGTGGTCACGCTCTCGAAGCGTTCGCCGCCCTGGGTCAGGTCGAGCGCGACCGCGTAAGAATCGACATTCAGCAGGCGAGCGCGCTCGCGTGCCTCTTCCCGGGTCAGGTTGCCTGCCAAATTGCGCTCCTTTTCCACCACTTCTTCGGGGTACGCCGGATCCCGGAATAGGATTCGAGCCTCCCCAGGTTATGGCCCACATGAGCGAGAAGACTCCTGTGGATCTGTGGTTCGATCCTTTCTGCCCGTACGCCTGGGTGACATCACGATGGCTTCTCGAAGTCGAGAAGGTCCGCCCGATCGAGCCGCGCTGGCACATCATGAGCCTGAACGTGCTGAACGAGGGCAAGGACGTCCCCGAGGAGTACCGCGAGGCGATCGCCCGCGCCATCGGCCCGGTCCGGGTCGTGGCCGCCGCCGTCGCCAAGTACGGCGAGCACGTCGCCGGCCCGCTCTACACCGAGCTCGGCACCCGCTTCCACAACCAGGGCGCGCTCGGGCGTCTGGACGACCTGTACGAAACGGTCCGCGACGCGCTCTCCGCCGCCGGTCTCGACCCCGAGCTGGTGGCCGCCATGGATTCCACGGAGTACGACGAGGCCGTGCGCCGCTCCCACGAGCGGGGCATCACGCTGGTCGGCCAGGAGGTCGGCACGCCGGTCATCCGGGTCGGCGAGAACGCCTTCTTCGGCCCCGTCATCACCTCGATCCCGCGCGGCGAGGAGGCCGGCCGGCTCTGGGACGGCGTCCTGCTCGTCACCGAATTCGGCGAGTTCTTCGAGCTCAAGCGCTCTCGTACGATCGAGCCGAGCTTCGACTGATTTTCTCTCCGCGCCGGTAGAAGAAGCTGTCCTTCCGGTTGACGCAGCTCACTCTGAGGCGGCTCCCGGTCTCGCGTTGTGACCGGAAGCACGCCAGGATGAGAGTATGCGTCAGCTCTATATCGGCGGTGCGTGGGCCGCCTCCGCCTCGGGAGAGGCCATCGATGTCGTCAATCCGGCCACCGAGGAGGTCATCGACCGGGTGCCGGCGGGGACGCCGGCCGACGTCCAGGCCGCGGTGGCCGCCGCCCGGCGCGCCTTCCCCGGGTGGTCGGCGATGCCGGCCGCCGAGCGGGGCAAGCTCCTGGCCGCCGCCGCCGAGTCGCTGAGGCGGCGGGCCGACGAGGTGGCCAGGACGATCGCCACCGACATGGGCTCGCCGCTGCGGTTCGCGCTGAAGGTGCAGACGCTGATGCCCGCCGGGGTGCTGGCCTCCTACGCGCAGCTGGCCGAGACCCACCCGCGCGAGAGCCGCGTGGGCAACTCGCTGGTGGTCAAGGAGCCGGTCGGCGTGGTGGGCGCGATCACGCCGTGGAACTATCCGCTCCACCAGATCGTCGCCAAGGTCGCCCCGGCGCTCGCGGCGGGCTGCACGGTCGTGCTCAAGCCGAGCGAGGTGGCGCCGCTGGCCGCCTACGCGCTGGCCGAGATCTTCCACGAGGTCGGCCTGCCCGCCGGGGTGTTCAACCTGGTGAGCGGGCGCGGGCCGGTCGTCGGCGAGGCGCTGGCGAGCCATCCCGAGGTCGACATGGTCTCCTTCACCGGCTCCACCGTGGCGGGCCGCCGGGTGGCCGCGCTGGCCTCCGACGGCGTCAAGAAGGTGGCGCTGGAGCTCGGCGGCAAGTCCGCCAACGTGATCCTGCCCGACGCCGACCTGGGCACGGCCGTCAAGGTGGGCGTCGCCAACTGCTTCATCAACGCCGGGCAGACCTGCTCGGCGCTGACCCGCATGATCGTCCACCGCGACCAGTACGACGAGGCGGTCCGCCTGGCCGTGGCCGCGACCGCCAAGTACACCGTCGGCGACCCGTTCGACGAGGCGACCCGGGTCGGCCCGCTGGTGTCGGCGGCGCAGCGCGACCGGGTGGTCCGCTACATCAACCGGGGCCAGGAGGAGGGCGCCAGGCTGGTCGCGGGCGGCACCGAACGGCCGCTGCCGCGCGGCTACTACGTCGAGCCGACCGTCTTCGCCGGGGTCGAGCCGGGCATGGTGATCGAGCAGGAGGAGATCTTCGGCCCGGTGCTGACGATCATCCCGTACACGACCGAGGACCAGGCCGTCGAGATCGCCAACGGCACCCCGTACGGGCTGGCGGGCGCGGTCTGGGCGGCGACCGAGGAGCGCGCCGTCGCGGTGGCGCGCAGGCTCCGCACCGGCCAGGTCTCCGTCAACGGCGGCGACTTCAACCCGATGGCCCCCTTCGGCGGCTACAAGCGCTCCGGCGTCGGCCGCGAGCTGGGCGAGCACGGCCTGGAGGAGTTCTTCGAGATCAAGGCCATCCAGCTGTAGGGCCCGCGCTCACAGCACCAGCCCGCCGGTGGCGCGGATGCTCTCGCCGGTGACCCACCCGCCGTCGGGGCCCGCCAGGAACGCCACGACGGCCGCCACGTCCTCCGGCCTGCCCAGGCGCTGGAGCGCGGTGTACGACGGGACCGTGGCCAGCGCCTCCGGCGGGTTGGCGGCGCGGAGCATCCCGGTGTCGGTGGCGCCCGGCAGCACGTTGTTGGCGGTGATGCCGCGCCCGCCCAGCTCCCGCGCCGCCACCTTGGCGAACTGCTCCGCCGCCGCCTTCGAGGCCTGGTAGAGCGCGCTGGCGGAGGCGGGCATCCGGGTGTTGAGCGTCGAGACGTTGACGATCCGGCCGCCGTCGCGCATCACCCGCCCCGCCCACTGGACGGCCAGGAAGACCGCCCTGACGTTCACCGCGAAGACCCGCTCGTACAGCTCGGGCGTCACGTCGGCGATGGGCGCCTGCCCGGTCTCGGCCGCGTTGTTGACCAGGATGTCGACGCCGGGCAGCCGCTCCTCCGCGGTGGCGAGCAACCGGCGGACGTCCTGTTCGCTCGCCAGGTCGGCCCGCACCGCCACGGCGCCCGTCGCCTCGGCGACCTGCGCGGCGGCCCGCTCGTCCCGCCGGTAGCCGAAGACCACCGCGGCCCCGTCGGCCGCCAGCCGCTCCACCACGGCCCTGCCGATGCCGCGCGAACCCCCGGTCACCAGCGCACCCTTCCCGGTGAGCACAGTCATGCGCTCACCCTAGGTGCGCAGCATGATCTCCCGCGCGTCGTTCTTCGGCAGCCGGTCCACGAACAGCCGGCCGTCGAGGTGGTCGGTCTCGTGCTGGAAGCAGCGGGCCAGCGAGCCGCGCGCGCTGATCCGTACGGGACGCTCCAGCCGATCCACGCCCGCCACGGTCACTCCCGCCGCGCGGGCCAGCGGCGCGTAGGCGGGACTGCCCGTGCGGCGGTCGGGCACGGACAGGCAGCCCTCCTCCTCGACGACCTCCGCCGGGTCGTCCACCGTCAGCACCGGGTTGATCACGTGGCCCTTGCGCCCGCTGATGTCGTAGACGAACAGCCGCCGCGAAACCCCGATCTGCGGCCCGGCCAGGCCGACCCCGCCGACCGCGTACATCGCCTCGAACATCTCGTCGATCAGCCGCCGCAGCTCGCGGTCGAAGCTCTCGACGGGCTCGGCGGGGGTGCGCAGGACAGGATCGCCGAGCACGCGGATCTCGCGCATGAGAGCTCCTCCAAGTAAGGACCGGCAGCGGTTGGCGTCGCTTACTCTAGCGATCCGGGAAGGGGCCGGAGCCGCCTCGGCCACGCTGTGGAAGACTGGACGCGTGCGTGTCTACATCGGTGCCGACCATGCCGGCTATGAGCTGAAGAACCACCTGGCGTCGTGGTTGAAGGACCACGGTCACGAGGTGACCGACTGCGGCCCCTTCGTCTACGACGCGGAGGACGACTATCCCGTCTTCTGCCTGCGCGCCGCCGAAGGCGTCGCGGGCGACCCCGGCAGCCTGGGCGTGGTCATCGGCGGGTCGGGCAACGGCGAGCAGATAGCCGCCAACAAGGTGCGCGGCATCCGCGCCGCGCTGGTCTGGAGCGAGGAGACCGCCGCGCTCGCCCGCGAGCACAACAACGCCAACATCATCTCGGTCGGCGCGCGCATGCACTCCATCGAGGAGGCGACGCGGTTCGTCGAGGTCTTCCTGACCACCGCGTTCTCCGGCAGCGAGCGCCACAGCCGGCGCATCGCCCAGGTCGAGGCCTACGAGACCATAGGGCAGCTGCCCTCACTCCCGGGCTAATTACGCCGCCTGCCCTCCCGTCTGGGCATCTCGTCGCGCAGGGGCCGCCGGTCGGCGGCCTCCTGCTGCTCCTTGGACGGGCGCGACACGTCACGCGCGCGCATCGCGGTGACCGCGGTGATCTGCAAGCTCTGCAGGGCCATGCGACGACTGTACGTCAGAAGACGAGACCGGCCCACGGCTTCGGCTGCCACGCCAGAGCCGTGGCCAGCGCCCGCACCGCGCCCGGCGTGCGCTCGCCTACCATGCCGGCCGCGTGCAGCGTGCCCAGCGCCCCGTCGCCGAGATAGGCCGAGCCCAGCGCGGCCACGTCCAGCGTGACGTCCGGCTCCTCGTCCACCTGCTTGCACTCGGCCCCCGCGGTGTCGGCGCGCAGCCGCCAGCGGCCCGCGTTCCACGGGCACACCTCGTCGGCGACCTCCAGCACCAGGTCCACCGGCGCCGCGTAGGCGCGCGACTCCAGCGCCCTGTCGACCTCCACCAGCCGCACCCACAGCTCGTCGGACCAGGCGGCGCGGAGCTGCCGGGTGTCGGCGATCAGCGAGAACAGCGGGTCGTCCACCGGCCTGGCGCGGGCCACCACCCTCGTCACCAGGTCGCGGTCGAGCACCCCGCGCCACAGCAGCGCGTACGCGGCCGGATCGGCGGCGAACAGCTCCTGCAGCCGCACCTCGCCGTCGGGCACCCCGTTCTCGTCCCAGCCGCCCTTGACCCGGAACAGCGCGTAGCCGCGCACCCCGCCGTCGTCCTCGGCCAGCAGCGACCGCAGCACGCCCATGCCGCCCTGGTCGAACTCCTCGTCGGCCAGGACCTCGTCCCAGAACGCCGGCGTCCGGTCGTACAGGCCCGGCCGCGATCCCGCGACGGCGGCGAACACGCTCTCGTACGCGTCGCGCTCCTCCGCCGGCTTGACCACCCGCAGCCGCAGCGACGGATCCGCCGGGGCCCCGCGGACGAACGCCCCGCCGTGCCTGGAGATCGTGAACGACATCAGGCCCGCCGCGCGGCCGTATCCGAACCGGCCGTAGATCGGCACCTCCGACGCGTACAGGGCGGCCACGCACTCGCCGCGTTCCCGCACGTCGGCGAGCTGCCGGCGCATCAGCGACGACAGCACGCCCCGGCGGCGGTGCGACGGAAGCACGGCGACGGCCGTCACCCCCGCCACCGGAAGCCGCCCGCCGGGCACGGTCATGGTCAGGCTGTACGCCGCGGTGGAGCCCACCAGCGTCTCGCCGTCGAAGGCGGCGAGCGTACGGTCGAACTCCGTCTGCGCCTTCCACCGCTCCTCCTGCTTCGGATGCGGTGTCCAGTTGAAACCCTCGGCGAGCACGGCGGCGTACGCCGGCCACTCGCTCTCGTCCACAGGACGGATCGGGTACGTCATCCGTCCACGGTAAGAGCGCGGGGTGGCGGCGGGCCACCGAATATCGGCGTTTAACGATCAAGCCTCTGGTCAAGTCGGCTGCCCAAACCGGATCCGGAGCGCTACAGTCGAGCGCATCATGAGTACCCGACCGGCGCCGCTGATCCCGCCACGGCTCCGCGCGATCCTTGTGCGGGTGCCGCTTCTGGTGCAGCTCGTCCGGTTCGTCAAGCGCGGGCCGCTGGCCAGAGACCGCAACCTGCTGATCACGCTGACCGTGCTCACCGTCATCGTCGGGCTGCTCGGCGCGCAGGTGTCCACCGAGTGGTTCTCGCCCTCGCTGTTCATCCTGATCACCCTCGTCGGCGGGCTGCAGCTCCGGCTGCGCAGCCTGGTCGTGCTGCTGGTGGCGGTGGCGCTCACGCTCGGCTACCTCGCCGTCATGCTCGGCGCGGGCAGCATCGGGGTGGGCCTCATCGTGACGATCGGGTTCACCACCGTCCTGGCCCTGCTCATGGCCCGCACCCGCGGCAAGCTCGGCGTCCAGGGCCTGCGCGGCGACGCCATGCTGCTGGAGCTGCGCGACCGGCTGAGAGGCCAGGGCGAACTGCCGCCGCTGCCCAAGGACTGGGGCGGCAAGGTCGTGCTCAAACAGGCCGGGGGCTCCTCCTTCGGCGGCGACTTCATGGTGTCCATGCGCGACGGCGACCGGGTCGACATCGCGCTCGTCGACGTCTCCGGCAAGGGCGTCGACGCCGGCACCAGAGCGCTGCTGCTGTCGGGGACGTTCGGCGGGCTGCTCGGCTCGGTCGACGACTTCCTGCCCGCCTGCAACGCCTACCTCCACCGGCAGCGCGGCGATGAGGGGTTCGTCACCGCCGTGCACGTCCGGCTCGACCTGGCCACCGGCGACTACACCATCACCTCCGCCGGCCATCCGCCGGTGGTGAAGTTCGACGCCGGCACCGGCAACTGGGAGGTCGCCGCCGCCAAGGGCGTGGTCCTCGGCGTCGTCCCCGACCTCCACTGCGAGCCCGAGACCGGCACCCTCCACAAGGGCGACGCCCTGCTGCTCTACACCGACGGGCTGATCGAGCAGCCCGGGCGCGACATCGACGCCGGGCTCGACCGGCTGCTCGGCGAGGCCGAGCGGCTGCTGCCCTCCGGGTTCCGCGACGGGGCGCGGGCCCTGGTCAACGCGATGGCCTCGGGCCACAACGACGACTGCGCGCTCGTCCTCATCTGGCGCCCGTAGGCGTCCGCCGTATACCGCAAAAGTCGCGTAAGCCGCCGCGTCGTTCGAGTTCGACTAGTCTTGGGACGTTCAATCGATCCGGCCTGGAGCACGCGTTTATGGACTGGCTCTTCCTCCTGGGGATCGCCATCTTCTTCATCGGGCTGATGGCGTCCATCGGGTTGCACGAGATCGGCCACCTCCTGCCCGCCAAGCTCTTCGGCGTCAAGGTGACCCAGTACATGGTCGGGTTCGGGCCCACCCTGTGGTCGCGGCGCCGCGGCGAGACCGAGTACGGCGTCAAATGGCTGCCGCTGGGCGGATACGTCCGCATGATCGGCATGCTGCCGCCCAAGCCCGGCGACGACCCGGGCAAAGTCCGCCGCACCTCCACCGGCCCGTTCCAGGCCCTGATCGAACAGGCCAGGGAGGTGGCCCTGGAGGAGGTCAGGCCCGGCGACGAGAACCGCGTCTTCTACCGCAAGAAGTGGTGGCAGAAGGTCATCGTCATGTCCGGCGGGCCTGCGATGAACTTCGTGCTGGCCTTCCTCCTCTACGCCTTGCTGCTGGTCGGCATCGGCGTGCCCACCTACGCGCCGATCGTCTCGCCCGACACCCACACCTGCGTGATCCCGATCAGCGAGCAGCGCAACGAATGCCGCCCCGGCGACCTGCCCACACCCGCCTCCCAGGCCGGGCTCAAGGCCGGTGACAGGCTCGTCTCCCTCGGCGGGCAGAAGATCGAGAAGTGGGAGGACGCCCAGCGCATCATCCGCTCCCAGCCCGCCGGCCCCGTCGACCTCGGCATCGTCCGCGACGGCCGGCCCATGACGCTGGAGGTCTCGCTCATCACGCAGGACCGGCCCAAGCCCGGCGAACCCGACGTGATCGAGAAGAACGTCGGCTTCCTCGGCGTGCTGCCGACCGAGGTCATGGAGCAGCAGAGCTTCGGCGCGGTCTTCCCGTACATGGCCGACCTCACCGGCCGCGTCGCGGTCGCCCTGGTCAACCTGCCGGAGAAGATGGTCGGCGTCTGGGAGGCCGCGTTCTCCGGCGCCGAACGCGACCCCGAGGGCCCGGTGGGCGTCGTCGGGGCCGGGCGGATGGGCGGCGAGATCCTCGCCTCCGACCTGACCGGCGTGCAGAAGCTGTACGTCTTCGTCAACCTGCTGGCCGGGTTCAACCTGGCGATCGGCATGTTCAACCTGATCCCGCTGCTGCCGCTCGACGGCGGCCACATCGCCGGCGGGCTCTGGGAGGGCATCAAACGGGGCTGGGCACGGATCATGCGCCGCCCCGAACCGTCCTACGTCGACATCGCCAAGGTGCTGCCGCTCACCTACGCGCTGGCCATCGTCATGATCGTCATGGCCGGGCTGCTCGTCTACGCCGACCTGATCAACCCGCTCCGCCTCACGGGGTGACGTCATGGACCCGCTGGAACGACTGCGCGGCCTCTGCCTGGCCCTGCCCGAGGTGACCGAGCGGCTCAGCCACGGCGAGCCCACCTGGTTCGTCCGCGGCAAGAAGACGTTCGTCATGTACGCCGACCACCACCACGACGACCGGCTGGCCTTCTGGTGCGCCGCCCCGCCCGGCGCCCAGCAGGAACTCGTCGCGCAGGACCCGGCGCGCTTCTTCCGCCCGCCGTACGTGGGCCACCGGGGCTGGCTCGGCGTCTACCTCGACGTCGACGGCGTCGACTGGGACGAGATCGCCGAACTGGTCACCGACGCCTACCGGCAGATCGCCCCCAAGTCCCTCGTCGCCCGCCTGCCCTGACTACCGCATCACCGAGTGCAGGACCAAGACGATCCCGAACGTCGTCGCGAGCGCCCCGGTCTCGCTGCCGACCCAGGTACCGCCGAACACGGATGCGACGATAATGATCACCCACCGCTGGCTGATCGGCTCCTTGTCCTTGGGGAACGGCTCTTCCGAGCCAGGTCGCCGGGCTAGCCTCGGGCTTTCACGGGGAATTTGAGCCGGGCTGATCGTTTACATGAGAAAAGTGCCTCTGAGCTGGGAGGATGGGGCTTGTCCAGAGTCCTGCCCACGCCAGATCAGAAGGCACTTTCCACGTGAAGACTATCGCGTCCCAGCGCAAGATCGAGGCGTCCGCGGACGGTTCGGGGCTCGTCTCCCACGCAGGCTCCCTGCTGCTGCTCCACACCCTGCGCGTCACCGGCCTGGACCAAGCGTTATCCACCCAGCTGCAGCGCTGGCGGCCGGCCCGGGCCGTGCACGACCCCGG